>NZ_JACVOR010000007.1 GCF_018882295.1 Polynucleobacter sp. 80A-SIGWE | reverse complement strand
GTTCACCATGGCATACATGGCTAACGTGTCGTGCGGACGGATTGGGGCAACGATATCTAGATCATCATCCCTTAGCTTCATAAAGCGGGTGTTGAGGAAGTAGCAGCGCTTACTCCACTCCACGGTGCGATTAGCCATAGCATCGAGTTCATCAAACTGCGGATCCCAGATGATCTCTACGCCTTTAAAGGCCAACCCTGTATTTACACCTGCACCTACGCCAGCATCGATGTACTTGGTCTCACCAGATCCAGCGATATGTGTAACTGTGACCTGCTTACGATAGGTATCAATGAACTTACCCCCAGCGATGATGAAATCAGGGCTACCGCCATGCTTAATACATTGGCGCCATGCCGTTTCCATCTCACCTACTAAGTTCCCTGGCGATGTTGAGGCGATGTCCTTGACTGCATAGTTGCGCCAGTAACTCGCTTTGGCTCGATCGATTCCGCCTACTGTGCCGGCATCTGGCGTTAGGCTAACTAGGCTATCTAAGCCAACTACTGCATCGGCGCCGTGTGAGCCGTCGCGGTGAAGCTCTAAGTCCAACTTATTCAGAAAGCCCTCCCTCAAGACTTCAAGTTGCTCATCCAAGAGGTTGATGAGTTGTACACGCTCGTTGTATTC
>NZ_JACVOR010000006.1 GCF_018882295.1 Polynucleobacter sp. 80A-SIGWE | reverse complement strand
CGCTAGCTATCACTAATGCCACAGGTCTTGGTACTACAGCTGCCGGCACCACGATTGCTAGTGGTGCAACTCTTGATCTTCAGAACGTAGCTGTTCTCACAGAAGCAATCACTATTAACGGCGGTACATTAAAGGTCAGCACGGGCTCTAGCTCTGTATCTGGAACAATTACATTGTCTGCTGATAGTTTTATCTATGTTGATACCTCATCAGACTTAACTTTAGCTGGAGTTATTTCCGGAACAGGTGGTCTTACATTCTCTGGGGGTGGTACCTTAAGTCTAGACGCTGCTAACTTATTCAGCGGTCAGATGATTGTGAATGATAGCCTTCTGATTATTAGAGATTCAACAGCACTTGGATCAACAAGTGGCGGGACTGTAATTAACGGTGGTAGTGCAGAATTATTGTTATCACCTGGCTTGAGTGTGGCCGGTGAAGATCTAACAATAAATGGCTCATTCCTTTCAACTCAGTCTGGATTGGGAAGCATTTGGAGTGGCAATGTTTCTTTAGCTGCCAATTCAACAATTTCTGCGACAGGTGCTCTTGAAATATCTGGTGTTATTTCATCAACAGGTGCATACGGCTTCACAAAGACTGGATCTGGCACTCTCACCCTGAGCAATGCCAACACCTACACCGGTACAACAACCATCTCCGCGGGTACATTAAAAGCTGGTAACGCAGCAGCTTTAGGACCCTCAACCGGTGCTGGTGCTGTTTCGATTACCTCTGGTGCTGTTCTTGATTTAAATGGCCAAGCATTAACTAATAGTGGCACTCTAACTATTCGTGGCACGGGCATATCTTCAGGTGGTGCACTTATTAATAGTAGTAGTACTGCGGCTTCTTATTCTGGTTTAGTTGCATTAGGCGCGGCATCATCTATTGTGGGTGGTTCAGGCAC
>NZ_JACVOR010000005.1 GCF_018882295.1 Polynucleobacter sp. 80A-SIGWE | reverse complement strand
GTGCCTGAACCACCCACAATAGATGATGCCGCGCCTAATGCAACTAAACCAGAATAAGAAGCCGCAGTACTACTACTATTAATAAGTGCACCACCTGAAGATATGCCCGTGCCACGAATAGTTAGAGCGCCACTATTGGTTAATGATTGACCATTTAAATCAAGAACAGCACCGGAGGTAATCGAAACAGCACCAGCACCGGTTGAAGGTCCTAAAGCTGCTGCGTTACCAGCTTTTAATGTACCCGCGGAGATGGTTGTTGTACCGGTGTAGGTGTTGGCGCCAGATAAGAGCCAAGTACCAGCGTCTTGCTTTGTTAGACCACCAGTACCGGTGCCAACAACAGAAACAATAGAGCCTCCAGCAGCTCCACCCAGAGTTAAGCTATTCCCTGCTCCAGTAATACTACTTGTTGTATTTGTGATTGCTATAGTACCGGCCCCACCAATAATGCTTGATGCACTTCCTAGAACTATTGGCCCGTCATAACTAGATGGCGAAGTGCTGCTATTAATAAGCGCTCCACCAGAAGATATACCTGTTGCATTTAAAGTAAGAATGCCAGTATTTATTAATGCTTGCCCATTTAAATCTAAAACAGACCCAGAAGTAATTGTTATATTTCCGGCACCAAATGGATTGCTTTTACCAACTTTAACCGTTACCGGATATGAAGATGAAGCTCCTATCGTTGAGGCATTCGAATACGTATTAGAAGATGGGCCTGAAAGCAAAACAACGCCGTATGGAGCGCTGAATGCATTGCTTCCATAAACAACTGAACCAGTTCCGGAACCCTTAATTACGCCCGAGATTGTTAAAACGGCACCAGAGCCAGCTTGAATATTTGAGTTCGTAGTAGAAGATGTTGTGATGTCACCGGAAATAAGCCCCCCAGTACCAGTGCTACTAGTGAGATATCCGGAGTTTGTAAACTCTATCGGCCTCGAAGTCTCCCAACCAGCAACATCTAGAGTGACATTCATTGCAGAGATGCTTACTTTACTTGCATTACCTAAAGCCGTCGCCGAACCCAGGCGAAGGGTACTCCCGGATGCGGCGCTAAACGAAACAACACCACTAAATGTATTGTCCCCGCTTAAAACAAGAGTACCAACACCAGCCTTGGAAAAACCATAAGCACTTCCCCCAGAGGAAATATTTCCTGATAGCGTCAAATTACCAGAGGCAGTATTAAAAGTACTATTTGCTCCAAGCAAAATATTTCCGCTTAATGAACTTGTGCTGCCGGACGAATAAAGCTCGCCACCATTAATTGTTAAATTTTCGTTCCCTACAGAAATATTACCTATTTTTAATGTAGCGCTCGAGCTAATAGTGGTGGCGCCTACTGTTGAACCTAATCCAGTTGCATTCGTAATACTCAAGGTTCCAGCATTTATTGTGGTTGCACCATCATAGGTATTGGCCCCACTAAGCGTCCACGTACTACTGCCATTCTTAATGATTCCGCCAGCGCCGGTTCCAATGACGGAATTAATCGTGCCGCCAGTAGCTCCACCTAAAGTTAAATCGAATTGACCTGTAATTGTTCCAACGTTGCTAAGCGTTATTGCTCCAACACCAACAGTCGTGTGACCGATTGAACTAGCGCTTCCTAAATTTAATAGGCCTGCATAAGTTGCTGCAGTGCCGCTGCTATTTGTTAAAGCCCCGTTAGTAGAAACGCCAGCTCCATTGATTGTTAATCTGCCAGTACTAGTCATGGTCTGACCATATAAATCTAGCGCAGCTCCAGAAGCAACAGTGATATCACCCGCACCAAATGCTGTTGCACTTCCCGCTTGAAGGGTTCCGGTAGATATAGTTGTGATACCACTATAAGTATTTAAAGCAGATACTGTTACAGTATTTGAACCGTCTTTTATGAGTGATGCAACACCCCCAGATGGGTCGGTCCATTTAGGTTTAAAGGCAATTGAAGTTATACCGGCCAGAGTTAATGTTGGAGATGTCCCAGTAATGGTTACCAAATTTCCAGTAGCACTAAATGTTAGAGTGCCTCCGGTGCCTGAAGAATCTAGAGTTGCCCCATTAGCGCCCACAGTGAACAGACGATCAATCGAAACTCCAGTAGCTGAACCAGTGTATTTCAACGTGCCGCCATCAATGACTAAGTTACTAGCAGCACTTGAAGAACTGCCAATACCACTGTTAAATCCGCCATTCACAAGAGATGAGACGGACAGAACGCCACCGCTAATGGTTGTAATACCTGAGTACGAATTAGTATTACCGCTTGCAATAGTCCACGTTGAACTACCAGATTTATTTAATGCAGAAGTGCCAGAAGTTGGGTTCGACCAAGAAGGCGCTAAGGATCCGCTTCCATTGCCTGACAAAGTTAATACAGGAGAAGAACCGCTAACCGTTACTATTTGTCCAGTATTGCTAAATGTAAGCAAACCACTACCTGAAGCTTCGATTGTTGCTCCATTAACGCCAACTGTAAACAAACGATTCGTCGTTGTAGCTGACCCTGTAAAACGCAGAGTTCCACCATCAATAATCAATTGGTTAGCGGTATCAGTAGAAGATCCAATACCGCTATTAGCTCCACTCGAATTGATTGACGATACTGACAGAACTCCACCATTAATCGTAGTCGAGCCACTATATGAGTTTGCAGCGCTCAATACCAAGATGCCGCTACCTTCTTTAGTAATTCCTCTGCTTGCCCCTGAAATCACTCCAGAAAGAGTTAACTGTGTGCCCGTTACTGAGAAGGTATTGCTGGTTGCACCTAAAGTGATTGTGCCGCTTAAGGAACTTGTGCCAGTTGAGGTGGCTAAGGTACCGCCGTTAATAGTGATTGCTTCTGTGAGAACAGCTACGTTCTGAAGATCAAGAGTTGCACCACTAGCAATCGTGGTGCCGGCAGCTGTAGTACCAAGACCTGTGGCATTAGTGATAGCTAGCG
>NZ_JACVOR010000004.1 GCF_018882295.1 Polynucleobacter sp. 80A-SIGWE | reverse complement strand
TTGGCGGAAGAGGTGTCTAGATTTTGCCCCTCCAATGAACTCTACCATTATCCATAAGCCCATGAATTATATGGCTTTAAAGGGTAACCCTACTCCCGTGTAAACCACCTAAATCCATCTGAGACTATGTCTTGCTGATGGGTGAGAAACGGGAAAAAATTATCGCTAGCACCTCAGAGAGTTTCGACTGCCGAATAACCAAAAAAAAAGTTAACTTTTTAATCTATTTAATCTAATTTTTTTCTGCATGGTGGGTACAAAGGGGGGTTCAAACTCCATCATTAGACCCATCATTGATATGGCCTCCATGTAACCACACTCCCGTGTAACCCATTGAGATTCCATAAAATATGTTGATTGATGATGAGTACAAAAGGGGTAATTTTGCTTGAGTTTGAGATGCCGAATGTCGAATAAATTTAGCTTTACGGCACGTCGCATTGCCAATCTCTCTGAACCAGGTTTTTACCACGACTCAGAATCCAGGGGGCTATATCTTCAGGTGATGCTAGGGGTAAATAAAGTAATGCGTAGTTGGATATTTCGCTATACCAGCCCTACTTCATTTAAACGCAGAGATATGGGTTTGGGCCCACTTGAGGTCCGCTCACTTGCTGATGCTAGACGGAAAACGCTTGAGCTTCGTAAATTAATTCTAGATGGTGTTGATCCGATAGATCTGCGCAATAGGGTTCGGACCGAAGCTCTAACCGCCACAGAGGATGGAATTACCTTCTCAATTGCAGCAGAGCGTTGTATTGCAGCCAAACGATCAGAATGGAAAAATGCGAAGCATGCTGATCAATGGGTAAACACCATGGCTACTTTTGTTAATCCAAAAATTGGGAAGATGCGGGTTGATCAAATCAATACCGGTCATATCGCCAAACTTCTAGAACAAGAAATCAAGAAGAAGTCTGGTGAAGTTGAAGGCCCCTTCTGGAATGTTCGCACCGAAACAGCTACTCGTGTACGACAACGAATTGAAGTGATCCTTGACTGGTGCAAAGCTCATGAATACATCAAGGGAGACAATCCAGCGCGCCTTAAAGGCGCCCTAGCCCATCTCTTACCTAAAGCCAACAAGATCCAGAAGAAGAGTCACCATCCTGCCCTGCCATTCCAACTGATTGGTGAGTTTATGAGAGAGCTGCGAACAAAGAGTGGTTTCTCTGTACTTGCCCTTGAGTTCTTAATTCTTACGGCTACAAGGACGGGTGAAGTGCTCAATGCCAAATGGGATGAGTTTGATATTGAAAATAAGGTTTGGACTATTCCTGCTGAGAGGATGAAAGCCGGTAAAGCTCATCGAGTGCCACTAAATTCTCGGGCGATTGAGATATATGAATACCTCTCTGAGCATCGCATAAATGAAGCTCTATTCCCTAGCAAGCGTTACAACAAGGACAACATGTCAAATATGTCTCTCATTGCCATCATGAAGAGAATGCCGGCATATGCTCAATATGTTCCCCATGGATTTAGATCTACATTTAGGGATTGGGCGGCAGAAACTACTGACTATCCAAATGAGACTGTGGAGCTTGCTCTGGCTCACACCATTAAGAATAAGTCTGAGGCTGCTTATAGGAGGCAGGATCAATTGGAGAAGCGCGCTAAATTAATGAGCGAATGGGAGGAGTTTGTTGATCATTAGCCCGCTTGCGATGCATAACAGGCATTAACCACCCTGCTGGGTAGCCACTTACAGACAACCCCAAGTAATTCAGAAAATCATCTCCATCAGGTTAATACCAAGGTTAAGAGGCGATACAAAAAGACCTCCACATTGTAAATATCAATCATCAAACAGCATGAGCAGTTGATTTAGCTCGTCCACATTATTACGGGCATGATCCAGCAAAGCTTTTGGGAAATGCTGCGAATAAAACCCAGGAGCAAATGGATCGCGATTATCAACTCTCCTCAGTCGATCTTTACATTCTTGACTGGTGCTTGGAACCGAATGCCCTAATATCTTAAGGAAAAGACCTTCGAGGCAAGGCATAAGAACAATACATTGGACACGTTTACGATCCGCCTCGCGTTTTTTCGCCACGCTAGGCGGAAAGTCACCATCCAGAAGGGCGACCAGCTTATCTGGCTGTGAGCATCTTGCCTCTCCTAATAGTGTGCTGATGACGTTATTGCTACCCTTTCCCCCGGCTGGCTTGGCCTTAACCCTCGGTGCACTTGGTCGTCCTGCGGTATATGTTGTCTTCAAGTGCACAATAAAAAGTTGGTCAGATTTACCCTCGCAGCAGAGCAATACTGTTTTGCGTACTTGCTTAGACATAATTAATCGATTTCTGGTACAGCGCCATAAGAACCCGCGCGGTATCGAGCACTAAAGTTTTCTCTAGCTGCAACGCCGCGAATATCAGATAGTCGCACAGCTTCACTACCGGCATCCTTCTTATCAACCAAAAAGATCTGGGTCTTATGCAAAATATTCATAAGCCAATCCGCATGACTTGTAAACAATAACTGTGCTCCATGTGGATTAGATTCTGGCTGCACAAAAAGATTAAGTACTGCTTCGAGCATATGTGGGTGTAGATCGGACTCTAATTCATCAATCACAGCGATGCCACCCCGCTCAAGAACCGGCAGGACAATTGATAGCAATGAGAACAAGCCCATGGTGCCTGAAGATTCATTCAGGATTGATAGTCGCGCCTCTTTGTCGCCAAGCTTGTGGATGCAGTACGCCATCCAGTGTCCCGGACCATCCTCCGTGCCGTCAATTCGCTCATACACAACGTTATGAATATCGATATCCCAGCGGTTAAGTTGAGCCACCATACTCTCGGATAAGAGGGGATTACTTCTGTAAACATCAACGGCACCAAGGGTGCTTATGAAGCCAGGAATTCTAGGGCCACCAACTGAAATATTGCTCTTGATACGCTTGAAGTATTGAATGATACTCACAGCCTCTGGTACGTTGTATTGACCAAGCCAAGCGAGCCAAGATACATTCTGCCTCAAGTTTGCTGCCTGCTTTTCACCAAGACCCTGAACCTTGTACTGACCATCAATCCATTGCCGCTCAAATACGCGGCTATAGAGCTTGCTGCTCTTTACCCTTAGTCGCTCATAATGCACGACATGATCAATCACTTTCAGATCATATTTATAGCGCTTTATTTCCTGACTTTGTTGATCTTGCGCCGCAAACTCAATACTCACGGAGATTGGCTTTTCGCGATGAAAGAAATGCGTACGAAATGGCGTAGCTTCGTCCAGCTTGTAGGAAAATGACTCCGTAATGAAATCAACCAACGCAGGCAAAATGCGGATGATATTGGTTTTACCCGATGCATTTGCACCGTATACACCAGCAATTTTAGCGATGCGACCCTTCTCATTAAGATTGCTCAAGAAGTGATAGTTATCAGGCGCCGAGGTGCCCACAGACAAGTCGACTGTCGACGCGCCTGAGAAGGATAGGTAGTTTTGGATCTCAAATGAGATGATCATTGAATGGCTCCGTAATCAAAATTCGACATTTTTTTGCAGAATTTCAATTATTATATACATAATATTGGGCTTATTAGTCAACAAATGACCATTCAGTTATGACAGGTACTACTCGGAGGCGTGCTAGTAACCGGCCTCCGACCTCCAGCCAAACCTTTGGCATCCCTATGATGTGACACGTTCAAAATGCGGAACATCCACAAATCCCTTGAAATTCCCGCCCCACCTGTTCTTGGGGCTTAGGCTTTCCCAGTATTCGCCGACTGTGCAAATGAGCTCTTTATCCCAAACAAGCTTTCCATTCCAGAAGAAGTTCAGATCAATAGCGCAGCGCCTTAGGTGATTACTATTCATGGTCTTTGATCTACCGCTCTTGAAATAGATTTCCTGCTGCTCTGGTGAGCGCCAAAGCTCACCTCCCGTAATTACCCACCCTTCTGCTGTTGCAAACTGAATGAGGCAACTGACATCAATTAAGAATGCAGCTTGTTCCGCTACCAATCCGCTCATAACCGCTCTTCTTTTTTATTGAAGCCATTCATGCGCATCTCGAAGATCTTCTCTACCGATCTACCGCCGAAGTAAGCCAGCATCACAAGCTGCCCCCATTCGCCTAGGAGCTTTACGTAGGCCTCATTGATATCTATGCCCATAGCTGATAGCAATGCAAAAAGTAAATAAGCCGTCAGAATGTATACGAGCGTTCCAGGGCGGATGTTCTTAGATAGCTTTGAATCGCCACCCATATCCGATTGCCAACGATTAGTGGCATTCTCTTGCGAAGCCCGATGCATCTCCGCTAGCAGCTTGGATTCCTCTATCTCGAGCTCTTTTTGCTTAAGGGTGTATTGCAGTAGTAACTGCTCTTGCTCAATCTCTAACTGCTTTAACTTAATGAGATCTTCCTGACTGGGGTTGTCAGGAATGCGCGCCCCAATCTTGCTCTCGATGAATTCCTTACCTTTGGCTTGAACCGCGCCCGCAAGTAGACCAAGGCCGTTGACGGCCAAGGTTTGTACTAGAGAGGTAATGATTGGAAGCATGTCATTAGCTCTTTTCTTGATGCTTGGAATATGGAAGTCCACCGCCCCACTACCGCCTAGGCTTTTAATTGGTGTTGGCAGTGGGGCGCAGTTACGCGCGCCCACACACCATGGTTACTTCAACACCCGCAGCCGCACCCAAACACCTGCTGCTAGCGGTGGTCTTCCCTTCTGCTAGCGTTTCTTGGCTCCCTTGGTTTCTGATGGCTCCTGCTCAAGAGTTCCTTCTAATGCCTTCTCTTGTGCTGGGAGCTGACCTTCTTTCATCAAGCCTTCTACGATCTCCATTAGGCGATCTCCATCATCCTCGCCAAAGACTTTAGCTACGACCTCATGGCCATACTTGGCGCATAGACGGTCGTACTCTTGCTCTGGAGTAATAGTGGTCTTTGATGGGCGCTCGAACACCGTGACGTTCTCGCGCCCAAAGAGATTACGAAGGATATTAGTTTCATACGGCGGTACATACACATGGATGGTTGTGAAGGCATCTCTACGCACTACCGCTTCCACCTCTTTAATTTGGAAGTCACTATGAATGAGTTCTTTATGGTTCATGGTGTTATTCATTTCTTCCTCCTTATTGAATAGCCAATACCGCATGGGCATT
>NZ_JACVOR010000009.1 GCF_018882295.1 Polynucleobacter sp. 80A-SIGWE | reverse complement strand
CACCGTGGAGTGGAGTAAGCGCTGCTACTTCCTCAACACCCGCTTTATGAAGCTAAGGGATGATGATCTAGATATCGTTGCCCCAATCCGTCCGCACGACACGTTAGCCATGTATGCCATGGTGAACCTGCGCTGCGCTTTATCTATCTCAAGAGCAAATGCCCATGCGGTATTGGCTATTCAATAAGGAGGAAGAAATGAATAACACCATGAACCATAAAGAACTCATTCATAGTGACTTCCAAATTAAAGAGGTGGAAGCGGTAGTGCGTAGAGATGCCTTC
>NZ_JACVOR010000008.1 GCF_018882295.1 Polynucleobacter sp. 80A-SIGWE | reverse complement strand
GAAGGCATCTCTACGCACTACCGCTTCCACCTCTTTAATTTGGAAGTCACTATGAATGAGTTCTTTATGGTTCATGGTGTTATTCATTTCTTCCTCCTTATTGAATAGCCAATACCGCATGGGCATTGGCACGTGAAATAGATAAGGCGCAGCGTAAGTTCACCATGGCATACATGGCTAACGTGTCGTGCGGACGGATTGGGGCAACGATATCTAGATCATCATCCCTTAGCTTCATAAAGCGGGTGTTGAGGAAGTAGCAGCGCTTACTCCACTCCACGGTG
>NZ_JACVOR010000003.1 GCF_018882295.1 Polynucleobacter sp. 80A-SIGWE | reverse complement strand
CTACTGCATCGGCGCCGTGTGAGCCGTCGCGGTGAAGCTCTAAGTCCAACTTATTCAGAAAGCCCTCCCTCAAGACTTCAAGTTGCTCATCCAAGAGGTTGATGAGTTGTACACGCTCGTTGTATTCGAGCTGAAAACCTCGAGCCCCGCCTTCACGCACTTTGATGCCATTGCTAAATAGGCGGTCATAGTCAATATAGAGACCATCCACTGCTCTGCGCCACGGGAAGGAAGCTTGCTCAGTCGTATTACGTTTATTGAACTTGACCGTCTCTTCTCCAAAGGCCCAGCTAAAGTTACTACCGTGTTCTTTGCGGATGTTCTCGACTACGTTCTGCTTTGCGCCCAATAGGCTCTTGCGCCCTTCCATCAGTTTCTTAAGGAAAGGTCTCTCTACAGCGATTTGATCGACTGGTAGATTGCGAAGGTACTCATCCAAGGAAACCTTAGCTAACTCTTGCAAGTCTGTATTTGAAATTGGCATATGCCACCCCATCAATAGTTATTTAATAAATTGGTGGCTTCAATACCTGGTGATGGAGCGTGAACCCATCTATTGCTACGCTACTAGGCGCGACTCTAGCTTTAACACATAGGCGTGAAGCACTGAGATCAATTATTGGGGCGGTAGATATAGGCTCGGGATATTTGTGGGGTTTTTGTTGAGTTACTAAATGAACTCGCTTTGGGTCTTTATGCCCAATGTGTCTTTCTGCCACCTTGGGCATAAAAGAGCGTTGCTTTAATCGTGGCCGTCAAGGGTTCGCAAGCCACCCCTTTGGGGTGCCCTTGACAGAATTACTCTGGGGATTTTTGAATCAGCCCACTACCTTCGCATATTCAACCTCAATTGCATCAAATATTTCTTCAGGTACTGTTGCAGCAAATTTCTTACGGCGGTTAGCCGATAGTTTTCCGTTTTGCTCCATGCAGGCCAGAATTAATGAATTGAGATCTTTGCCTCTGATGTCGTACTGCCCATCAATCGCACGGTAAATGAGGTCGTACTTGGCCAAGAACTCAGTCTCTTCTCTTAAGTCCTTTTCTAGCGCCTGCTTGGCCATCTCCAATCCAAACTCAACGCAGGCAGTGGCATTCCAATAGCGATATAAGGAATCATCTGATTTGAAGGTCATTTGATATTCATCACCGTCAATCCAAATGACTTCCCAGCGCTTGCGAGCAGGCTCAGAAAAACTCTTTAGAGCAGCTAGGTATAAATCTTCATTGCGCTTCATCGCAATAGATACTGGCAATAGCAAGCCATTCTTTAAGGCACCCGACTGGCACAAAGCATGATGAAATAAGAAGCGCGATAAGCGCCCATTACCGTCCATGAATGGGTGAATGAAAACAAATCCGAATGAAACAATCGCAGCAGCAATTAAGGGATCGATCTGCTTTGGTGCGGTATTGGCAAAATCTACCAAACCTTTCATCAAGTCATTAACGATTTCAGGTGGCGGTGGAATATACGTTACGCCAGCAGCACCACGCAATGGACTGCTTAACCAGTTTTGTTGGTGGCGATAGTTAACTGCCCTATCCAAAGGATTGGTAATGGCGGTATTTTGCAAGCCAACCAAGTACTCTTCATCCAACTGGGTAGTCAGATGAGCTTTTTTAAGAAGCTCTACAAATGCCTCCGATTTCGTGGCACTCGGTGTCTCATGCTCGATCTCAAAAGAGCTTTTGGTCTCACTTAAATAAGCCCAAGACATTGCCCTATCGGATGCTGCCCCACCAAGCTCTGATAGAAATTCATTTGCTTTCTGGAGGATATTAGATTCAAGCAGGCTATTAATACGTGTGGTTCGCTCAACAGTTACGCAGTAATCCAAAGAACCCAAGCCATTGAAGTTAACTCGCCATTTGGCATTGCGTATGCTTGGTCCTGTAATGTATTTTTTGGGGTCAAATAAATTAACCATTGGCCCCGTAATTACTGGCGCACCCTTTAACTCTTGCTTATTAAAGGCTTCCCACAAAAAACAAGCTGTACGAATATAAACGCCTGTTGGCGATTCGCTAATTGCGGCCAGCATCTCTTGGGCTGGGATTTTTCTTAAGGCCTGCGATAACAATTGGAGATTAACTCCTTCATGCTTTAGCGCAAACAACAGGTGGCTTAGTGGGCGATCATCTTTGGGAGCTACCTTTGCGGGTATCAACAATGCGCCCTGGGTGGGCGTTACACTGGTTACCGAGGCAAGGCGTGCAGGTACAAGTGGGTCAAAAGCACTGAGATCAAGCTGACTTTTTACCTGTGAATAGCCTATATCGCCCATATTTCCCCCAAGCCCCACTTTTTCGTTCGAATGGCTATTTTCCCACACTTTTTCTTACATATACACACTTTTTCTTACGATTACACATATTTACACACTTTTTCTTACATATTTCAATAGATTCCTACATTTTTAAACATATCCTCACTTTTTCTTACGAAATAGCAGTTTGAGTATTTTTTGCTAACTAGCTTCAAAAGCTAAATTCACCTGGAATAGGCAGATTTATTAACAATAACTGCGATTATTAGCAGTTTTATTGACATTCCAGGGCAATTTAGCAAGAAATATGCAGCTTTATTGACATGTCACCCATTAGGAGCGACATGTCAAAAAACACCTTAAATTCCCATATTGCCTAAGTGTTGCGCAATCCGATCCATGGGATTGCCTGCACTAGCTAACGGCGCTCCTAATGCTGAAGTTCGCGCCCGAATCGGTTGAGGGCTATGGATTGCCATAGGCTTAACACTTGCAAAGCTTGGCTCCGGCCTTCCTATTGCCTCATAGATAGACTCAATCATGGTCTGCCACTGCTCTGGCTGATTGCTCTGCACAAAGACTTGCATGTAGAACGGGTCTGACATGTATTTGTTAAAGCAGATCGCCTTATCGGTGTGATCGATTTCATCTGAACGGGTATTTAAGAACTTGAGCATTTGCAGCTTTGCTTCGGATACCAATTCAGAAGGCTTTTTCTGGCTATTGGCGAGAGTCATCACATTGCCTACAAGCTTGCCCTCTATTTCGTATTTGCGAACTGCATCCTGAAGAGTGGCCACCATAGATTGCAAATCAACAACCTGCTTTTCTAGGTCGCGTTTTTCATTAATCATTTTCTGAATACGTTCACACCCTCGCTTTGATTTGATGCTACTAGAGGATTCTGTATTCACACTAGGGTCGGCATCGGGACTCGAAACCGCGGACCCAGAGTTCAAAGCCCGCTTCATTAGCTCTTCAGCTGTCTCAGCTTGAATATCAGTCTTTGGAAGTGTATCGACGGTAATGGCGACTGGTGCAGGCAATATTTCACCTAGGTCATGGGCTTGTAGTGGCGCCGTAACCTCTGTAGCAGGCATAAAGGCTGGCACATGCACTTCGCCCCTTACAGGTGTAAATATAGACTCAGGCTCTAGAGCTTCAGATTCCTCTTCTAATACTTCGCCCTCATCAATGTCCTCAGATAACTTGGTAAGAGATGCATTAGGGGCCTTACTTAAATCATCTAGTAAGTTGGTTGCTTGGGTCCGACTCTGACTCTTACGTTCCGCCTTTTGGGTTTGTTGCGCCTGAGCGCTACGCTCCTTATCTAATTGAGCGGCTTCTTGCCTGGCTTTTGCTTGTGCAATCAATTCAAGCGCACGCTCTTCCCTTGCCTTATTGCGCCTTGCGGCGCTCTCGGCGGCGTGCTTCTCATAGGCTTCTTTTTCAAGCCGCTCGCGCTCTTTCTTGGCCTCCCTATTCTGCTCCCTTTGAATTGAGCCACCCTTGGATAGAACCTCCGACTTAAAGCCTTCCACTTCATTTGCTACTTGCGTCATTGCCTGCCTCCTCTTTTAATAAGTTGCTGTCGTAATGCATTTCAGCATTTGTCTTTTGCCTTCGTTCAGAAAACCAATTCATTCCTAAGTTTGGATCGTCATCGCGTGACCATCCCTCCATTTGCTTTTCTACATTCGGTATAAATAGATTTGAATCGATACGATCGTCATATCGCAAGAGGGTCTCGTGTAGGAGATTACGGATATGCTCGTAATCCATTCCTCTGGCTTGTAGGTTTTGTATCTGAATTGATAGATTCGTAATCATGGGTAAAACCTTGAGCCAGCTCTCTTTGTCTTCTATCCCGTCTGGTGCGCCGGTAGTACCTGCACGTATTCGTAGATCAACCATGTCAAAGATTCGGTCTTTGGTGAGTTCTGGCCAGTCATAGGTTTTCTCCATAGTCATGACTAGTTCGCCATTGACCATGGTGGTCTTAGTACTTGGTGGCCCCATGTAGCGCTCTACTTGCTCTTTGGCCAGTTCTTGTAAAAGTACTTGGGCGCTGTATTGCGCGATCTCTTGTAGCCAATCTTCTATCTGGTCTTTGAATTCAAACACGCGCCCCGATAAGGCTCTTTGTAATATGTTGGCTTCGGTGGCTGTCTTGGGCCTGACTACGGTAGATCGCGCAGCATCTTGCAAGCCAGTGACTTGCTCCCAGTCATAACGTACTGCACTGGTGTCATAGACGATGGGGTCGATCTTCGGATGACCTCTAGGAATAATCACTTGATTAAGGGGTTTGCCTTCGGTATCCACAATCGTGATCTCGCCAAATCTTGAGTCCGAGTGCTTCTTGATGGTCTTCTCATTGATATCAGCAGAGGCTACCCATCCCGGTATACAGAGGTCGCGATGTTGATTGAATCGATCTCTTGCTTCGTTGTGCTCGTCTTGTAGACGCTCGGTTAGATCTACCAAACTTGGACCAACAAACTGGCCATCAACTACTTGGTACGGTAATAGGAAGAATGGATACCAGCGTTCTCCTGCTCTTGGAGGTGAGTAGGGTTCACGTAGCCATTCAGTCGCGCCCTCCACCATGGTGTAAACACGCTGGGTAGCTCTGTCCCAGATCTCCAGCACTGCTATTTGTTGATCATCAATGACCGGGCCTGAACCAGCATTCATCTGCATTGAGGCTAGGCGCTTGGCTTTCTTATGGGATAGTTCGCCTTGGCCTGGTTGGTAGATCTTGGCATTGGCTAGGTTCTTTTTGTAGAGCGCTTCAGCCTGGCCACGTTTCATGGGGATGATTTGGCAAATCCAGTCTGCATCGGTGTAGTCCCAGAACTCGCAGATGGATGGATCAATAAGGAGGTTTTCTGTAAGAACTCTGTCGATTACTAAGCCTTCGGCAGATTGCACTTCCGATTGTTCCTGCAATGACTTGATGAGCTCTTCTAGCTCCGCTCTCTTGGCATCATGATGATGACGTTGGTCATTCTCTTGGAGGTCTCGCGCTAGCTCCTCTATTGCCAGGAGGTTTTCTTGGGCATCGTTGATGCGACCTTGGACATAGGAATCCTTGCTGGGATCTCGTTGATACATCACTTTCAGAATGCCGAAGCTACAGGTCAGCGCTGCCCTTACGGTGGACTTCGCTCGATTCTTAAGCTGAGCCTGTTCTAGCGCTCTATTGGTGACCTTCTCTAGTGTTTTACAGAAGAGCTTGATATCCGCGCCCGAGTGGGTTGGGGTTGTTGAAATTTCTGGATTGCGAGCGTAGACATTGGGAAGGACTGCTGAGATAGTGCCGTGTATGAGGTTAGCTCTTAGGCTATAGAAGTCTTTGCCGGTGGGGTCGGCATTCCAGCTAAAGCCGGCTACTGTATTGCGGTTGTGTCTTACACGCTTATGAAAGGTTGCCCAGTGAGCGCGCGCATGCGTAATGCGGGCGGTCCATTTTTGCTGGAGGGCTTTGGAATCTTGGGGCACATAATAGTTATAAAGCCCAAACTCTAAGGAGCGGATTTATTTAAGACAAATAATCGATACAGTATTTCAATCAAAAGCAGATTTTCGTGACCGGTAAATTGGTAATGAACTCCTATCTAGATTCCTCAATAGTTTGCCCATCTCTAATAGCGTAAATCCGCTTAAATAAAGGAATGATTTTTTCATCATGGGTAACCACAATAATCGCAGTCTGATATTGACTGGCCATTTGATTTAAGATTCCCATTACCCCTAGAGCCCTCTCGCTATCTAGAGGCGCAGTAGGTTCATCAGCCAAAATCACTGGGGGTCTATTTGCCAAAGCTCTTGCAATGGAAACTCGTTGTTGCTCACCCCCAGATAATTCTGATGGGCTTGCATTAGCCCTATGTGCAACATCCAAAGCCTCTAGCAACTCCTTAGCGCGCGCTCTAGCAATGTTGTTTGGTACTCCCGCAAGCATGGGTAAAAGCGCCACATTATCCGTCACGTTCAGAAAGGGTATTAAGTATGGCGCCTGAAAAATAAAGCCAATTTTGTCTCTTCTCAGGGCTCTTAGGTCTTTAATCTTCCAGCCATTCTCGTAAATCACCTCACCACCCAAAGTCATGCGACCTGCAGTGGGCTCAATGACTGCACCTAGACATTTCAGTAGCGTACTTTTTCCGGATCCAGATGGGCCAATAAGCCCCACCACTTCACCTGGAGCAATTTGCATATTGACATTTTTCAGGGCATCTACAGCGGCGTCGCCTTGCCCATAAGTTTTTCGAAGCCCCTCTAATTGAATGCTGTATGTACTCATATCAGCCTCCAATCGCTTGGGCAGGATCTACCAGCAAAGCAGCTCTAATCGCCAAGGTACTAGCTAGAGCGCAAATGACCATCACTAAAATGAATCCGATGATTGCATCTACAGGCTCTAATAAAACATACTTTGGAAATAGCGGCGCCCAAAAAGTAGCGGAAGTTTTTCCCACAATAAAGCCAATTAACCCCAAGCCAAGGGCTTGCTGCAAGATCATGCTGGCAATAGTACTATTTTGAGTACCAATCAATTTCAACACCGCAATCTCCCTTATCTTTCCTAGGGTCATGGTGTAGATAATGAAAGCCACAATGGCAGCGCTTACTACCGCCAAGATCACTAGAAACATACCAATTTGTTTCGCAGAATTTGCAATCAACTTGGCAACAAGGATTTCTTCCATCTGCGCTCTTGTATACACCTCAAGATGTTTCCAGCGACGGATTGGTTTAGCCACCTCCTCCGGAGTTCTTCCCTCTTGGATTTGAACAAGGATGGCATTAACGCTATGATTGGTAGATTGCGATGCCGTAATAGCATCCAATAACCCAGGAATGGGGCGATTCAAACTTGGATTAGCTGTATTTCTGGCGCGATCATTCAGAATCGCATCGTTGTCCTTTAGAAATTGCGCCTCTTGTGCATCTTTAATCGGAATGAATACCATTGGATCGCCGCCCGATGAAACCATACGGCGAGTTAAACCTACTACCCGATACTGATGGCGCTTAATTTGAATCAGGTCGTTTAGCTCAAACCCCGTTTTGATATCTGCTAAAGCTTCATAGTGTGATTGGACTATGTGTCGACCAGAAATCAAATAAGCCGGCTCACCAAGCTGCCCACTTTCCACCCCAACCACCATGGCTCTAGTGTCACTCTGCCCTTTACGAACCTGCATTGTGAGATAGGTGATGTTAGCTGCGCGTGCAACGCCCGGCATCCCCAACACGCCCCTGACGTAATCATCTCGAATACTGGATGCTTCAGCATAAGGGCCTTGGGTATCTTTTTGTACCACCCAAAGATCTGCACCACTATTGTTTAGTAGGGCCATGGCATCATCCACCATGCCTCGATATACCCCTGCCATTGTTAGAGTGACACCGATTAGCAGTCCGAGACCCAATCCCGTTAGAGCAAACTTACCCCAAGAATGCGCAATGTCACGACCCGCTAGGCTAATCACGGCGTTTTCTTCAATAAAGAATCAACCACCTTAATACGCTGCCCTTCTTTAATTTCAGCATCGCTATAGAGAACAACTTCATCACCACTCTTAAGTCCACTCAGAATAACCACTTGACCATTTAAGCCGTTTTGTCCAATTTGTACCCGAGCAAAATGGGGCTTGCCATCCTTGAGCACCCATACCCCAGTTTCATCACCCCTCTTTTTAATGCTTGCATTGGGCAAGCTAAGGCCATATTCACTAGAGGCTAATTGCAATGTCACTTCTGCCATCTCCCCAATTGAAACAGTCTTGGGCATATCTATCATTTCAATTTGGGCAATGCGTTCTTCCGCGACACTATCACTGAGCATCTCAACGCGAACTACCTTGCCCGAGATTGGGTGATGTGGATTAGAGCGCAATATCACATTTGCATCTAAGCCAACGGCTAATCCCATTGACTTACCTTGGTCAAAACGCGTCTTAATCCATAGGCTCGTTGGGTCGATTAATTTTAAAACCGCCTGACCAGCAATAACAGTTGAGCCTGGCTCGGCATCTCTAGATGTAATGATCCCATCTACTGGAGCCCTTAATTTAATATTAAGCTCTTGTTGTTTAAGCCCAGCCAAATCAGCAGTTGTTTTTTGAACAATCGCTTTTGCTGAATTGAGTTCCTGTGACTTGCCTTCAACAACAATTGGGCTAATAAAATTTTTCTTTCCCAACTCCACATATCGCTTGTACGTTTCAGAAGCCAGCAGTAAGCGTGCCTTTGCATCAGTCACTTGTGCCTCAGCAGCAATCATTCTCTGATTCAGATCAATAGAATCCATCTCGGCAAGTAGTTGACCCTCTTTAACCAAATTGCCTACATCTACATATACGTTTGAAACGCGTCCAGCAACTACTGGTCCCATCAAATATGACCGCCTCGCTTCAATTGTTCCCACTCCAAATAGTGTGGGTGCAAGCGATTGATCGCTAACTTTAATAGTCGTCACTTTTGTGGACGCTAAAGGCCCAGAATTTAGAACAACAAATCCAAATACGACTAATAAAAATGTAAGCGTGAGACCCATCAGTAATTGACGGCGGGTAATGTTCAATTCACGCATTCGGAGCAGCAGTGAACTAAAAAGTTCTTTTAATTTAATGGTGGTATTCATATTTGAATCTAGGTTTATATTTTGCGAACCATCAATAAACTTAAGTAAACGAGATGTGTCCCTTAATGATGCTCCTTTTGGTTGTCAAATAGCGATTTAATTACCCATTTCATAGGAGATCAACTCAATCAAAGTTAACTCTCGCTTTTTGTCTACTTTGCTTTTCCTTGGATCATTATTCATTATATATTAATATATAATGAATAATGATCTTCAGGCAGTAAAAAAATTAAATAAACTAAAAATGCATTATTGGTAGCAGAAGATAAATCCAAAAAACACAACATTGATAATAAGAATTCAATGGCCAATATGTGATCGCTTAATCTAGCAATAGCTGTCCTTCTATTGTAGATTTGGGTATTTGCGAAGTCTTTTGAAGCTTAAACCTTAGTCAAAGCAACGCCTAGATAAATAACCCAACTAAATTTAAAGGTTCTCGTAGTTTAATTTCAGATTGGAGATTTTGCGTTTTCAAGTGTATCGATTAATGCCTCCAAAAAAGAAATTAATCCTCAAAAATATTAGGAATTCCATTTAATAAAATTTTTTTTGAACTTGATACTGACTCATCCAGATCAGACTCTATAATTTTCCTAAAATTAGTGCAATTATCTCTATGCACACACTCAGACAGAGTTTGATGCTTTTTACGATCGTTATATGCCGTGCAATGATCGCGAGTCCAGCTTCCGTCCAACGGGCAAGAATCTTTCTTTCCCATACACACCCCCACTTAGTCAAAAATACTGCATTGAGGTAATTTAAAGCGCATCCCAAGACTAGGACTTAATCTAAATTACATATGTTGCGTTGCTTTTAACCCTGTTTGCTAAGTTCCTTAATCGGGTAGGGTTTCTTGGTTAATTTTCCGTACAGATATGCAGCGGCAACCAGGACTAACGAGTCCGCAAAAATAGGATAGATCGCAAAGTAATAGCTACTAATATTTCCAGCGGCGATAAACATTGCCAGTAATAAAGCTGTTGGGCTAAAGCACTTTAAACTATACATAGCTAAAGCTGAAGCGACAACCGCTGCTGGCATTCCCACAAATGGCGAAGGGAAGATAGAGGCGCTGGCTGCAGCCAGTAATGCAGAAACCACGTTGCCTTCGATAATTGCCTTAGGATGAAACATCGGGCTAGATGGCATTAGAAAAATCATCAGCGCCATCACCAAAAAAGCAGCATTGATAGGCACCGCTTGCTCAGGTACGCCAACTAGCTCATTAAACATCACAACAGCAATGATCAGCACATCTACCCCAAAGCAAATCCTAAGGATTTCTAACCAAGAAAATCCATAAGGATCTGGTGGGATGTACTTTTTAAGTCTAGATAGATAGCTTTCCCAACGATTACTCATATATTAGAGAATTTAGCAGAAATCAATATTCAAGCTATATTTGTTTAGGTTATTAGTTAATTAGGCGCTTAGAACTCCAAGGTAGTCACAAATTCGGAGGGGACCATACGTGACTTTGGAGGGGTGGATCTATCTGGGGTGCCTATATTAATAAAACACAATGGATCCTCGTAATCTTGAAGGCCAAATAGCTCCCTTACCGGCTTCATATACATTGATTTACCACTTGTTGGACTTGCACCAAATCCCATAGCATGGGAAATTAAAAAGACGTTCTGTATGGCACATCCAGCAGAAATAATTCGTTCGCTAGGTGGAACTTCTGAATCCGTACCTCTAGCATTCACAATTGCTAGCATTACCAAAGGTGCTCTATGGGCTTTAACCATGGCGTCCTGAACTTGTTGCTCAGTTGCGCCCGGGTCCCGCTCAAGCAATGATTTTGCAAAGGCGTCCGCTAATAACCCCCTGCACTCAAGAGGGCAGATAACAAAACGCCACGGACGAGTCAAATTATGATCAGGCGCCGTCGCAGCCATCGAAAAAATAGTTTCCAATTGCTCTGGGGTAGGCCCAGGCTGAAATAGCCTTTTAGGCAAAAATGATTGTCTTGAGCTAATTAATGCTGCCGCCATTTCTGCAGTCTGGTTATTCGACATGTTTTGGATCTCCATCAAAATGATCATCAGCGTAAGGCCCAGTTCCGCAGTTATCTGCATGGTGCGCCGGGATAAACTTTCCTTCAGTTACATCAAATACCTGCACTTCACCCTCTTCAATTACGTAATACCAACCGTGAAGGGTTAACTCCTTGTTTTCAACTTGTGAGCGAACCATTGGGTATTCCATTAAACGTTCTAGCTGCAAGATGACTGAGCGTTGCTCCACCCTTCGGAGTGCCTCAGGGGTTTGGCAGACCGGCAAAAGTGCCTCATCAATTAATTCAAGCCAAGCACTTAAATTAATCGCCTCTTCTGGCACCCCTTCATAAGCTGACCTGACTGCCCCACAATGACTATGTCCACATACAACAATTCGACTGACCTTTAGTTGCATTACTGCAAATTCAATTCCTGCAGCCGTCCCATGAATACCATAGGAGCCATCGTAAGGTGGAACAATGGCGCCTACATTGCGCAAAATAAACAAGTCCCCAGGCCCCGTTCCGGTAAGTAAATATGGAACAATTCTGGAATCAGAACAACCTAAAAATAAGGTTTTAGGTGTCTGCCCATTTTGAATAAGGCTTGTAAATTCTTGGCGATGCGCCGGGAAATATTCTGTCCGAAATTTGCGCAGTCGATCCAATAACTCATCTGGCATCGTCAATTGCTCTCATCGTTTACTTACGACCCATACCGAATTTTCTACTACGTACAATTTGATATGGTCTTACCAGATAGGTGATGGATGCAAACCCGCTCCAAACATGGACTAGGCGAGTAAATGGGAATATTAAGAAGATTGTCATACCTAAGAACATGTGCAATTTAAATACCCAATCTACCCCACTTAATAACTCAACAGCTCCACCACGTAAGGTGACTATATGTTGAGCCCAGCCTGCCAGCTTCATCATGACCGAACCATCTAAATGTTGGCCAGATAGAGGAATGGTTGCTAAACCGAGCAATAACTGCAACCAGAGCACTACAACAATCAAAATATCACTTGGCTTTGAAGTAATACGGATTCGATCGTCGGTCAAACGTCTATGTAAAAGAATGGTTAATCCAATAAATCCAAATACGCCAGCGATGCCACCACTTGCCATTGCCATAACCTGCTTTTGTCCGGCAGTAATAAATGGCTCATACAAGAAATGTGGTGTCAGCATGCCAAAGAAGTGGCCAAAGAATAAAAAGAGTACGCCAATATGAAAGAAGATGCTGCCTATGCGCAATTGTTTCTTACGTAATAATTGGCTTGAGTCGCTTTTCCAGGTGTACTGATCCCTATCAAACCGAATAAGACTTCCTACAAAAAATACCGCAAGGCAAATGTAAGGATAAATTCCAAAAATAAATGTATCTAGATAGCTCATGGTTGAACTCCTTTGAACTCTTTCGCACGTTTGACAAATTGAAGCGGTTGCTCTTCACCAGGTTTGGATTGGCCACGGGTTGAGCATCCGCCAAATGCTGGAGGCTCTGCCCACTCTTCATCCATAGACTCTTCCTCAATCTTCAATTCAACAATTTTGAATTTTTCACCGGAGAACTCTATAGCTGCAGCTATCAACCATGCGTAGCGGTTGTTACGAGCAACTAAAGTGGAGTAGACGGCATTCAAGATATGGGCCATTTCCCCAATAAATTGCTTGGACTGATCTAAGGGTAGTGTTGAGGCAAACTCGAGAATTACCGACAAGTGATCGGGAAGCTCATTAGCACTTAACTCTAAACCACCATCTTTATAAGTTTGAAGTAAGTCGACCATAGCTTGACCGCGCTCACGAGAGTCTCCATGAACATGCTCAAACAAGTGCAGGGATGTCGCCCTACCTCGATCAAAGCACTCTACATATTCTTCCTGCAGGTCATACAAATCTGCAGATTCCAGGTGGTTAACAAAATCAACTAGACCGGCATGAACCTTTTTAGTGAGCTTTGGCATTGCCAATAGCGCACTAGTCACTTCGGCTGAATGCTGAATAAGCTCTGCATCTGGATACTGAAGAAATCTAGAAAGCGCTCGTAATGGTAGTGAATGTTTCATCATTTCTCCTAAACAGCCGGCTTAATTGGAATGGTGCGACGCTTAGTGCCGCCGAAGAGACTTGCTTCAGAGTCGCCATCAGAGCATCCGTTTCCAAAAGTAAAGCCGCAACTTCCCTTCATATCGAATGTATTTTCTGCATACTCACGATGCGATGTTGGAATGACAAAGCGATCTTCATAGTTAGCAATCGCCATGGTCTGATACATATCTTCCACCTGATCCTCAGAGATGCCAGCCTGTTTCAATGCCTCTAGATTGCGTGTGCCATCCACATGCTTATCTCGCTGCCATGCCCTCATTGCCAACATTTTTTCTAAGGCGGATATCACCGGAGCCTCATCTCCAGCAGTTAACATATTGGCTAAATATTGCACCGGAATACGTAACTGCTTCACATCTGGAATATGGCCATTTACTCCGACATAACCAGCCTCTACTGCCCCAGTAACCGGGGAAAGTGGTGGAACATACCAAACCATTGGAAGCGTTCTATATTCGGGGTGAAGTGGTAATGCAATTTTCCAATCCATCGCCATTTTGTATACAGGACTCTTTTTGGCAGACTCCACCCAAGATGGAGGCACGCCGTCAGCTAAAGCTTGTTTCTGTACTTCTGGATCATTTGGATCCAAAAATACCTTCAACTGTGCTTTATATAAATCTTTTTCGTTCTCAACGCTGGCAGCGCTTTCAATTTGGTCGGCATCGTAAAGCATGACACCTAAATAACGGATACGGCCAACACAGGTTTCCGAACAGACTGTTGGTTGACCCGCCTCAATACGTGGATAGCAGAAAATGCATTTCTCTGCTTTACCGCTTTTCCAGTTGTAATAAATCTTTTTATACGGACATGCAGAGACGCACATACGCCATCCACGGCATTTATCCTGGTCAATTAAAACAATCCCATCCTCTTCACGTTTGTAAATAGAACCTGATGGGCAAGATGCAACACAAGCAGGATTCAGACAATGTTCACACAGACGTGGCATATACATCATGAATGTATTTTCGAACTGGCCCCATACGTCTTTTTGCATTTGATCAAAGTTAGCATCTTTGCTTCGTTTAGCAAATTCACCGCCCAAAATCTCTTCCCAGTTAGGGCCCCACTCTATCTTCTCCATGCGCTTGCCAGTGATCAAGCTTCTTGGGCGAGCAGTCGGAGTGGCCTTAGATTCGGGAGCGCTTTGTAAATGCTCATAATCAAATGTAAACGGCTCGTAGTAATCGTCGATTTCTGGCAAATTAGGGTTCCCAAATAAGTTCATCCAAATCTTGGACCTACCACCTTGTTTGGGTTCAATCTTGCCATTGCTCTTACGTTTCCAGCCACCCTTCCACTTCTCTTGGTCTTCCCAATTTTTTGGGTAACCGATTCCTGGTTTTGTTTCTACGTTGTTAAACCAGGCGTACTCCATCCCTGGACGATTCGTCCAAACCTGCTTGCAAGTAACGGAGCATGTGTGACAGCCGATACATTTATCCAGGTTTAAAACCATGCCAATTTGTGCGCGAATTTTCATCTTTATTCTCCGTTAAGCCTGAACTGAATTGGCATTTTCAGTGTCAAGCCAATCTATGTTTCGCATCTTCCGAACCGTTACAAACTCATCTCGGTTGGTTCCAATGGTTCCGTAGTAGTTAAATCCATAACTTAGCTGTGCGTAACCACCAATCATGTGCGTAGGCTTAAGAACAATTCGAGTTACTGAGTTATGAATACCGCCACGCATACCTGTAATTTCAGATCCAGGAGTATTAATAATTTTTTCCTGTGCGTGGTACATCATGACCATTCCTGGATTTACCCTTTGGCTCACGACAGCTCTCGCTGCGATTGCTCCATTGGCGTTATATAGCTCAACCCAATCGTTATCCACAATGCCAGCTTTAACCGCATCATCTTCACTCAACCAAACGACTGGTCCACCACGATTCAGAGTCAACATCATTAAGTTGTCACTGTAGGTGGAGTGAATTCCCCACTTTTGATGCGGTGTAATGAAATTCAAAACAATTTCTTTATTACCATTAGGCTTAATGCCCTTGACCTCAATAATGGTCTTTAAATCTACCGGTGGTCTATAAGAAACAAATCCTTCGCCAAATGCGCGCATCCACTTGTGATCCTGATAGAACTGTTGACGGCCAGTCAATGTTCTCCAAGGAATGTACTCATGAACGTTTGTATAACAAGCGTTATAAGAAACTTTTTCACTCTCCAGTCCAGACCAAGTTGGCGAACTGATGATCTTTCTTGGCTGTGCCTGAATATCGCGGAAACGAATCTTCTCATCTTCGCGATGCAAAGCTAAATGCGCATGCTCAAGGCCCGTGATTTTGGATAATGCATCCCAAGCCTTGACTGCTACATGTCCGTTTGTCTCAGGAGCAAGCATCAATACAACCTCAGCAGCATCAATATCCGTTGAGATTTTTGCCATACCCTTCATCTCACCATGCTCAACACGACCATTGAGCTCGCGCAACTGCTCCACTTCAACCTTGGTATCCCAGGCAATACCCTTCCCGCCATTTCCAACCTTGTCCATCAGTGGGCCTAAGGCTGTAAAGCGGTTATAAGTATTTGGATAGTCACGCTCTACTACGGCAATTTGAGGCGCAGTTTTGCCGGGTATGAGATCGCACTCACCTTTCTTCCATTCCTGCACATCAAATGCCTGAGCTAATTCAGCGGGCGTATCGTGCATTAAGGGAGTCATCACAATCTCTTTTTCAACACCCAGATGACCTACGCACACTTCTGAAAACTTTTTCGCAAATCCTTTATAGATATCCCAATCACTACGAGCCTCCCAAGCAGGGTCAACGGCTGTAGATAACGGATGGATAAATGGATGCATGTCGCTAGTATTAAGGTCATTCTTCTCATACCAAGTAGCAGTAGGTAGAACAATGTCGGAATACAAACAGGTAGTACTCATCCGAAAATCTAAGGTCACTAATAAATCAAGCTTGCCTTCAGGCGCCTTATCATGCCACTCAACTTCAGAAGGTCTTGCCTCATCAACTCCAAGATCCTTGCCTTGAACACCGTGACTTGTTCCCAGTAGGTGTTTTAAAAAATACTCGTGCCCTTTTCCTGAGGATCCTAAAATATTAGATCTCCATACGAACATATTTCGCGGCCAATTGCTTGGATGATCTGGGTCCTCGCAACTCATTTGTAATGCTCCAGACTTCAAGCCATCAACAACATATTCCTTAGGATCTTTACCTGCAGCAAGAGCCTCTTTTACAACCTCAAGGGGATTTGTCTTTAACTGGGGAGCCGATGGCAACCAACCCATCCGCTCTGCACGGACGTTAAAGTCAATCATGCTGCCCGTGTACTCCTCTTTATTTGCTAGGGGCGATAACACCTCCTCCATACCAAGTTTTTCATAGCGCCATTGATCGGTATGCGCATAAAAGAAACTGGTAGAGTTTTGCTGACGCGGTGGACGAATCCAATCCAGTGCAAAAGCCAGGGGGGTCCAACCAGTTTGTGGGCGTAATTTTTCTTGGCCTACATAGTGAGCCCAGCCACCACCGCTCTGGCCGATACAGCCACACATCATTAACATATTGATGATGCCGCGGTAATTCATATCACAGTGATACCAATGATTCATCGCAGCGCCAATAATGACCATTGACTTGCCTTTAGTCTTTTCTGCATTTTCTGCAAATTGACGAGCCACTGCGATTACTTGCTCACGCTTTACTCCGGTAATAGATTCTTGCCATGCTGGAGTATAGGGAACATTGTCATCATAAGATTTGGCGCATTCACCACCTAATCCACGGTCAATTCCATAATTACCTGCCAATAAGTCAAAAACTGTTGCTACAAATACTTCTTTTTCAACGCCATTCTCAGTAAGAATAATTTTCTTAGCAGGTATATTCTGAACAAGAACATCACTTTGCTTATTTGCATCAAAATATGGTGTATCAATACCACCAAAGTATGGGAATCCAACGGGGACAACATCATGTATTGACTGATCCTCCATTAGTGATAACTTCAATTTCACATCATTACCGTAATTAGCTTCTTTTGATTCTAGATTCCATTTACCCTGGTCTTTACGTCCTTCCGGACCCCATCTAAATCCAATGGACCCATTCGGTACTACCGGCTTGCCAGCTGTATCGAATGCAACCGTTTTCCAGTCGGCGCCATTAGTCTGGCCAAGCTTGCCATCAAAATCGCTTGAACGCGCATAGCGTCCAGGAACCAATACTTTTCTGCCGTCATCCAATACTTTTTCTTCCAGCATCACCAGATTTGGCATATCTGTATAGCGACGTACATAATCATCAAAATACTCAGTGCGCTTATTGAAATAAAACTCTTTCAGAATGACATGCCCCATGGCCATCGCAATCGCAGCATCTGTACCCTGCTTAGGGTGCATCCAAATGTCTGCTAATTTAGAAATTTCGGCATAGTCCGGAGTGATTGCCACCGTTTTAGCACCCTTATATCTCACCTCAGTAAAAAAGTGCGCATCGGGAGTACGTGTTTGAGGGACATTAGAGCCCCATGCAATGATGAAAGTAGAGTTATACCAATCAGCGGATTCCGGCACATCGGTTTGCTCACCCCATACCTGGGGGCTAGCTGGCGGCAAATCACAATACCAATCGTAAAAGCTCATGCATACGCCACCGATTAGACTTAAGTAACGCGATCCAGCTGCATAACTCACCATTGACATTGCTGGGATCGGAGAGAAGCCAATAATCCGATCGGGTCCATGCTTTTTAATCGTATAGACATTCGCTGCGGCAATGATTTCATTTACCTCATCCCACGAACTGCGAACGAAACCACCCTTACCCCGTAACTCCATCCACTCTTTGCGCTTAGCAGTGTTTTCAACTAAATTTGCCCAAGCATCTACCGGAGATTTGGCGACCGACTTTGCTTCACGCCACTGCTTTAGCAGTCGGCCGCGGATCATTGGATACTTCACGCGATTGGCACTGTACATGTACCAGCTGTAGCTCGCGCCGCGTGCACAACCCCGAGGCTCGTGATTAGGCAGGTCAGGTCTAGTGCGCGGGTAATCAGTTTGCTGAGTTTCCCAAGTAACAATGCCGCCTTTGACATAAATTTTCCAAGAACATGATCCCGTGCAATTGGTACCATGCGTTGAACGTACGATCTTATCGTGCTGCCAGCGCGAACGATAAGCGTCTTCCCACGTGCGGTCTTCTCCGACCGTCACACCATGGCCATCTGAAAACTCTTCTTTATCTGCAGATAAAAACTTGAGGCGATCTAAAAAGTGACTCATATCAATCCTTTAATATTTTCTTAGCAAGGCATTGGTGCGTTCTTACGGCTGTAATACCACCAGGTAATGAACGTACAGGTAACGTAAAAAACAATGAACGAGTACAGGGCAGCTTCAGGACCGCCTGTAGCAGCAATAGAACTTCCATAACTCTTGGGAATGAAGAATCCTCCGTAAGCACCTACTGCAGAACTAAAACCGAGCACTGCTGCAGCTTCTTTATTGGCATCACGAATTGCTTGGTCCTTGTCGGCCTGAGTATTGCCAGCGGCACGTTGACGCTCTGTCAAGAAAATGACTGGGATCATGCGGAAAGTTGATCCATTGCCAATTCCAGATGTTGCAAACAACACCATAAATGCAAACAAGAATCCGTAGAAGTCACCACCCGCGCCTTTAAGAGGCAGATAATTCAAGACTGCAAATACACCAGCACCCATTGCAATGAAGTTCCAGAATGTAACTCTGGCGCCGCCTAGCTTATCTGCCAGCCATCCACCTATAGGTCTTGCTAATGCACCAACCAATGGTCCAAGCCATGCATAACTAAGCGCGTTAACGCCAGGAAATTGGCTCTTAATCAGCAAAGGAAAGCCAGCTGAGTAGCCAATAAAAGAGCCGAAGGTACCCAAATACAACCAGCACATGAGCCAGTTATGTTTGCGCTTAAAGATCACTGCCTGATCAGCAAAAGAGGCTTTTGCCTCAGCCAAATCGTTCATACCAAACCAGGCAGCAATTGCCGATACCGCAATAAAAGGCACCCAAATGAAGCCAGCATTTTGCAGCCACATTGGAACTTCTTTACCGGCTTTTAAAATTATTGTGGAGTCACCACCTAAACTACCAAATACGCCTGCTGTAATCACTAGCGGTACAACTAACTGAACAATAGATACCCCCAAATTACCTAGACCTGCATTAAGGCCTAAAGCCGTGCCTTTTTGCGCTTTGGGGTAAAAGAAGCTGATATTAGCCATTGAGGAAGCAAAATTTCCGCCACCCAACCCACATAACAAGGCTAGCAAGATAAAAAACTCATAAGGGGTTGCCGGATTCTGGACTGCAAATCCGATGCCAACAGCAGGAATTAATAATGATGCCGTTGAAAATGCCGTCCAGCGTCTGCCTCCAAAGATTGGAACTGCAAAAGAATAAAAAATTCGCAGAGTAGCGCCACATAATGCAGGAAGGGATGCCAACCAAAAAAGTTGATTCGTCGAGAATTTAAATCCAACATTCGGTAAGTTCACCACTACTACTGACCACACCATCCAGACTGCAAATGCAAGGGTTAAGGCCGGGATCGAGATCAATAAATTGCGCTTCGCGATCGGCTTTCCAGTAAATTCCCAAAACTGCTTATTCTCCGGCTCCCAGCGCGAAATTACGGTCGAGGACATGATGTTTCCTTTTCTTTGCGATATTTAAGAAAGCGATGGAATGGATTTAGCACCCATCACTTCAGATTTACGAACTTCAGTGAGATACATCCAGATAAGCGATACCCACACTACGCCGTACATCAGCATGAATGCACTTGAACGAATCCCTGTGACATCTAAAATGGCGCCAAACATAATCGGCAGAATGAATCCGCCCAAACCACCGGCCAAGCCAACAATTCCTGAAATGGTGCCGATATTTTCTGGGTAGTCGTCGCCGATATATTTGAAAACACTGGCCTTACCAAACGCCCATGCAATGCCCAAGATGAACATGAGGCCAGTAAACAAATAAATATTCAGGCCAATGTGAAAAGTCTCAGGCCCATTAATCGTTTGGATAGTGAAATCGGTTTGGGGGTAAGAGAGTAAAAAAAGGCAAATCCAACTTACCCACATTACCCACCAAGTGACCTGATGGGCACCATATTTGTCAGATAACCATCCACCAATTGCCCTTAATACGCCACCAGGTAATGAGAAACATGCAGCAAGTAATGCGGCGGTCCGAATTTCCAGACCAAACTCACCGACGTAGTACTGCACCATCCACAAACTGAGGCCAACATAACCACCAAAGACAATGCTGTAGTACTGGCAGTAGCGCAATACTTTCGGGTCTTTTAGGGCTTTTAATTGATCTTTAAAGGAAATATTGCTCGTTACCAAATGAGAAGGATCGCTAGCACTAAAAATCCAAAATAAGAGTGCTGCGCCCAACATAACGCCTGCATATACCTGCGGTACTACAGCCCAACCAAATGCCACCACCAAGGCAGGCGCTATAAATTTGTTAACTGCGGCACCAGAGTTACCAGCACCATAGACGCCCATTGCAAAACCCTGACGATTTTTTGGGAACCATCTTGCTACATAAGGAGTGCCGACAGAGAACGATCCGCCAGCCAAGCCTACGAATAGACCAATAACCAGAAAGTGCCAATATTGGCTGGCATAACTCATCATCCAGATAGGAATAACTGTAGAGAGCATCAGTAAAAACATCACAATGCGACCACCGAATCGATCGGTCCAGATTCCCAGGGGCACACGTACAAGTGAACCAGTCAAAATAGGGGTAGCTGTTAAAAGACCAAATTGAGTTGCACTTAAGTCGAGTGATTTTTTAATCGGTATACCAATCACCCCGAACATCATCCACACCATAAAGCAAACGGTGAAGGCAAATGTGCTGACAATCAAAACTGAATATGCTTTAGCGCTAGTTTTGGCTATCGAACTCATGAATACCCCTTAATGTCATGAGTTAATTATCAAAACTAACGGGGATTAAGAATATCCTCCAAAAGACTACTTTCAAAAAGCAGTCGAACTATAGGCAGCTGTGGCTTATAGTTCTTTAGGACTAGTACTTACGAAATAATGCCTTCAGCATTGGCAAACACTGCCACCTGTACTCGAGAAGTCAAGTTGAGCTTTCTCAAAATATGCTGTACGTGAATCTTGACAGTAGTTTCAGCTATGCCAAGCTGCCGAGCGATTTCTTTATTACTTGACCCAACGGCAATCAAGCGGACAGTATCGATCTCCCTGGGTGATAACGTAGCCGCCAAAGAAGTATTTGAGGGCTTATCTTCTTTTCTGGTATTGGTCTTAAAGGCGCTAACTAGCTTATGAGTCAGCTCCTTGCTAATAACCGACTCACCTTCAAACGCCTTCCGAATGCCAAGTAGAAGCTCGTCTTTCTCGCTAGTTTTAAGCAAATACCCCTGGGCGCCATTTTGCAAAGCTTGCATTAAATCAGATTCATCTTCGCTCACTGTAAGCATGATGACAGTCGAATCAGGGGATGCATGAAAAATATCAGGGAGCGATTGAATGCCACTGGCGCCAGGCAAATGATTGTCAAGCAAGATTACATCCGGCTTTAGAGATTTACATAAGCGTAACGCCTCAATAGCGTCCCCAGCTTCGCCGACAACATCAAAGTCACTGGCCTGCGAAATTAAAGCGATCAAACCTCGCCTAAATAAGGTGTGATCGTCAACAACTAGAATCCGGATTTTTTCCAATTTTTTCCACACCTTCAATATTGAGATAACAGAATATCACCTACGTAGGTAAAGTTAACGATATGCAGGTTCCTGCCAATGCCTCCGAGCTCAACTCCAGCTTGGCTCCAATTTTATTGGCACGTTCCTGCATGATACTCATCCCCACATGCGTGCTATCAACCGTATTTAGCTCTGTTGAAAAACCAATCCCATCATCAATTACTCTAAACGTCCATTTTGGCGATTGCGCTACTTCGACTCTTACAATGCTCGCTTTCGAATGCTTTCTGATATTTGATAAGGCCTCTTGAATGACATGCATTACCTGAATCTGAACATCTGGCGCTAAAGGAAGTCCTTGCCCTTCAACAGATAGCTCAGTATGAATACCGGATTGGTGCTCGAATTTTTGTAAAGTCGTCTTTATCGCAGGTTCAATATCCTCGGTATTAGTACGCGTTCTAAAATGCAACAAAAGCTCGCGCACGTCACTATAACTTTCTCTCAAGCCTTCATCCAACTCACCTAGGATAGTTTTGGCCTTTTCCGTAGCGGGCTCTACGATCTCATCTCTGAGCATTCCAACCTGTAATTTTAAAAACGCTAGTGACTGCGCAATTGAATCATGCAACTCTCTTGCTAATAAACTGCGCTCCTCAGAAATTGCCGCCTCTTTCTCCAAAGCTTTAATTCTCAAAGCCTCCATTGCCCCAGCCAAATGATGCGCCAAGGTCCCTAGCAAGGCCCTCTGATCTGAATCTATCGACTGCTCCTTAGTATAAAAAATATCAATTTCGCCAAGTAAATCTTGCTGAAATAGGATTGGAACCGAAATAAGGGCGTTATAACCTGCCTTTACGCAATGCCGATCCGCCTCTATCTTTGGATCAAATGTAATTACCTGAATTTCTGCATTACCACTAGACTGTCCACAGTAACAGTCTCCAGCAACCAAACATTGCTCTTCCTCGGCAATGGATGAGGGTAAATTTGCGCCAGATAATAAAAAATATCTCTTATTTGCCTGATCTGTCCAACGTATCGCGATGGCAGAAGCGTCCGTTATAGACAAAATTCGCTTTGAAAATCCTTGAGCCAATCTTTCCAGATTATCTTCTGTTGAAACGAATGAACTCAAATCATATAGCGCTTGCAAACGATTTTGTCGCTCTTGTAAATGGAATGTCTTTTCCCGGACCTTTGCCTCTAACCCGCTATACAAGTCACTAATAGTTTCAGTCATTGAATTAAAGCCGATTGCCAAATCACCAAATTCATCTTTTGCCTCGATTTGAACTCGTGTATTTAATTTTCCGGATCTCACACCATCAAAACCAATGCGCAGCTTCTCTACTGGATCTAAAATAACGGAATACCCCACATACATGATGACTAATGTGGCAAAAAGAGAGATAGCCAACATAGCAAACTGGAATAGATGGAGCATATTTGTCCAGTAATCAACCTCGACTTCTATTGACCCGACAAACCGATCAATATTCGCAACAAAATTATCAATGCGCGATACAGAAATACTGGTAGCCTTCCTCGTCTGTAGATCATCTTTGATGCTGCTCCATTGACCAGAAATATTTAGAAACAATTGTTTATTTAATTGATTCCAAGGCACAAATAGCGGCCGAGCTGGATCTCCATATTTAAGGGTAATGATGCTGTTGTCAAACTTAGTTATTAGCTTAGTTGTTGCCGCAGCATCACCCTCATTTACCAGAAGGGCTAACTGATAAGTTTGCATTCTCATGCGGCCAGCCTCATTGATTGCTGCCGCGCCACCCTCAAGCTTCCAAGTAACCCATAAAGTAAAGCTAATAGAAATCATCGCCAACACCAAAAGTGTCGTGCCAATGATCATTAGTTTCTTTTTTAAGGTAAATTCGGTATTCTTCATTCCACAATATATAAATAATGATACAAAGAGACAAAGAGCCCAATTGGCTTCATCGCCTACACCCAGGACTATTTGGCATGTCCCTAAGCTTACTTAGCCTCTCCTTCGCATGGAGTAAATACTCTCACGTCACTTCAATTTCAACTTTTTGGATTGAACGTTTTTTTCTTGTACTCGGCATCTTCATTCTATGCTTTCTAACAATACTCTGGAGTATTAAGGCGATTTTTTATCCTCAAGCGATTAGGGAGAAGTTCTTAAACCCGGTTTTAGGCCCAATGATGGCTTATTTTCCTATTAGCACAATGCTTGCTATCGCTCTACTATTCCCCAGATTTCCGGAATACTCTACGTTTGCTTATACGTTAACTGCTATCGCGCTCATTATTCAAGTCACCATTGCTTGGCGAGTGGTTCATATGCTCTCAATGGGTAATATGCCCACTGACCAAGTAACACCAGCGCTGTATCTACCCATTGTTCCTGGCGGCTTAGTTGGAGGCGCTGCGTTAGCTGCAATTGGATTGCCTGGATTTGGATATCTTGTATGGGGAATGGGTCTTGGAGGTTGGGCGTTATTAGAAATGCGCATTTTGCATCGCTTGTTTGCAGGCCCTCTGCCACCGCAATTTCGCCCAACCATTGGAATTGAAATGGGTCCAGCAGCAGTTAGCACCATCACCGCCATTACGATTTGGCCAAACCTTCCAGTTGATGCCATCTTGGTAGGTTTGGGTATTGCATCAGGTCCTATTTTTGCAGTACTCACGAGATGGCGGTCTTGGACGGCGGTCCCCTTTTCATTTGGATTTTGGTCATTTGCATTCCCTGCTGCTGCAACCACCTCTTGCGTCATTGAGGCGGTTATACGAGGAGGCTGGCCCCATCAAGCTGCGACGATTGCAATTGCTATTTCTACTGCGCTTGTCCTATTTTTGCTAGCCCGAACAATAATCTTGTTGATTCAACAAAAACTATATTGAACTCACTGCATCCACAGATGATTAGCCACACGCTCCGACGTAACCACAACTTGTGCAGTAATCACAGCCATCTTTTTTTATCATCGCATGAGCGCCACAGTCCGGACATTTTTTCCCAGCCATTAGGCCCCCGCCCGTGCTTTTTTGAGAATCAAGCTCACCAATCGTAAACTCCTCTGCAGCTTTAAATTCTGTAATTCCCCTTTTGGCTAGGATATTCTCAATAGCAAAAGCTACAGCAGCCACTTCAGAGTCATGCCACATTGGGGCTACAGCACCATCTTGCTTTTTCTTCGTTCCTAATCGAACAGCCCCTCTATCCCAAGCAACCTTCCTCATATCACTGAGAGCTCTTGCAAGGAAGCCTCCGCGTGCTGCAAGAGAGAGCATTCGCATACTCGAAGTAATCCACTGCTGAGACTCTCCACTTTGACCTACAGGCATAAAAAATTCAATTGCCCTCTCAACACTTGCTTTCTTGCCAGCAACCACCCCCTCAACAGTCAAAAAGGAAATAATTAAATACAGCGTTTTTTGCCCATCCTGAGTCCAGTAATTAATTTTCTCAGCCACCGCAGGTAATTCGCCATTAGGACGGCGATCCACCACTTTTTTTGACGGACTATTTCTCCAATCCTCGCCATCTAGATCTGCGCTTAAGGGATTCTCGTTTGGACTAGGAGTTACCTGCAATACCGAACCCAAAATACTATTGGGTCGATAGGTGGCCATTCCCTTGAGTCTGGACTTCCATGCCGTTAGATATAGATCCTTAAATTTCTCATAAGGATAATCTGCCGGAACATTTACCGTTTTTGAAATGGCGGTATCAATAAATGGTTGAACTGCTTCCATCATCAAAATATGATCTTCAGCAGACATTTCTAAGGCAGTTACGAAATACTCTGGCAATACATTGACGTCTCCACCCAATTCCTTATACATCCTCCAAGCGTGATCCTCAACCGCATACTCTTTCGTTGAGCCATCAGCCTCTCTTTTCTTTCTGGTATATGTCCATGAGAAAGGAGGCTCAATTCCATTTGATGCATTATCTGCGAATGCAAGACTCACTGTTCCAGTAGGCGCTATCGACAACAGGTGGCTATTTCTCAAGCCAAACTGCCGAATTTTTTTCTTCAAATCCTCACCAAGTCGACTCGCAAAATTTCCACCCGAAAGATATTGGTCGATATCCAAATCTGGAAATGACCCTTTCTCCTGAGCCAATGCAATTGAAGCCTCGTAGGAAATATCACGCAACTTTTCTGATATTTCCGCGGCCTTTAATCTCGCTGGAGCGCTGTTGTATGCCAGCTTAAGCATAATTAAGGCATCTCCAAGACCGGTAAAGCCTACGCCAATACGTCGCTTTGAGTGGGCCTCTAATCCCTGCTCTTCAAGTGGCCAGTATGTTGCATCCAAGACGTTATCAAGCATACGTACTTGAACCTTCACTACTTCAGAGAATTTATCGAAATCAAAATAAGGTTCACCTGAAAACCCGAAAGGATTGACGATAAATCTGGGGAGAATTATAGGGCCTAGGTCACAACAACCATAGGGAGGCAAGGGCTGCTCACCACAAGGATTGGTCGCCTCAATCCTCTCGCAATAATACAAATTATTATCCTGATTAATATTGTCCAGAAATAAAATTCCAGGCTCGGCAAAATCATAGGCCGATTGCATAACCGCATCCCAAACATCTCTTGCTTTTACTTTCTTGTATACCCAGATTTGATCCGATTTTTGGTAAGCTCCATCCGCAATCAATAATTCACCAGGCTTTGCCTTGTGTACTAGCTCCATCTCCCCATCATTTTCAACCGATCGCATGAAATCATTTGAAACGCCAACGGAGACATTGAAGTTATTCCATCGACCCGGCGTTCTTTTTGCCGTAATGAAATCGAATATATCTGGGTGGTCTATTCTCAATACGCCCATTTGAGCCCCCCGTCTTGATCCAGCGCTTTCTACTGTGGAGCAGGATTGATCAAATACATTGATGTAACTACAAGGGCCTGAAGCAATTGAGGCGGTTCCTTTGACCTCGGAACCTTTTGGTCGAATTCTAGAAAAGTCATACCCAACCCCGCCGCCACGACGCATAGTTTCGGCAGCCTGCTTTAAAGCCTCATAAATACCAGGGTAACCATCCTCATCTAAGTCCTGAATACAATCTCCAACCGGCTGCACAAAGCAATTAATTAGAGTTGCCTTAATCCCAGTTCCCGCTGAGCTCATAATGCGACCGGCGCCAATGGCGCCTGCATTGAAATTCTCCAAGAATTTCTTCTCCACTTCTTCGCGTAGAGACGGCTCTTCTACTGAGGCGAGACTTTTTGCCACCCTTGCAAAAATAGTTTGCTCATCTTTTTCACCATTTTTTAAATACTTTTCAGCTAATACATCAAAACTAATTGGCTGCATAACCATAATTTTCTGGCTCCACTTCTGACAATAATTGGGTAATTAATTCGATGACGGGGCGTATCTGATTGCCAAAAGGTAAGGCGCCGGCCCCTCGAAAAAACAACCCTTTCTGTACATTGCCAGTAAGGGCGCTCCCAAGGACCTTATCAATGCAAAATTGACCCCATGAACTATTACCATCACGCAAGCCGCAATCATGAAGGCAATCAAAAATCATTGTGCAACGTGGTTTTTTGCGAGCCGTACCTTGCAGAATGCTCTCAACCTTTAGATACTTTCCAAGCCAGGGAGTTTTGACTGCTCTAGCTGGAAGTCCAGCCACACTTAAAAACTCAACTAAATCCTTTTGTTTGGCATTAGCCAGCACATGTTTAAATGCCTCGTCAGCGTCGCTCTCACAAGTTACCGCAAAAGCAGTGCCTAACTGGACGCCAGATGCTCCAAGTGCCTGCAAGCGCTTAATGTCTTGTAAGGAAGAAACTCCGCCAGCTGCAATTAGCGGAATCTGCCCTTCAATTCCGATGGATTTAAAAAAAGTAAGCACCTCAGGGATGACATTTTCAAAATCAAATTTTGGGTTGTGAATATCCCCCACGCTAGATGCCCCTACATGCCCTCCAGCCAATCTAGGATTCTCGATCACAATGGCATCAGGAAGACGCCCTTTCTTCATCCATTTTTTTACTAATAATTGAACGCCTCTAGATTCTGACAGAATTGGAATCAAAATGGCATCCGGAAAATCTGCCGCTAGATCCGGTAAATCAAGCGGTAAGCCGGCACCCACTACGATGGCATCAGCTCCATTCTCTAAGGAACACCTCACATAGGCGGCATACTCATTCACAGCCTTCATGACGTTTACTGCAATTAAACCAAATCCCTCAGAATCTACTTTAGCCTGGGTAATTTCCCGCCTTAATGCCTCAATGTTCGCTTTATTAATGACCTCTCGACTATCCGAACAAGGAGATAGGTGTTGGGTCTCTTGCATTAAGTCTGGATGCAAACGTCTCAAATCAATGGAGGAGATCGTTCCCATGCCTCCATTTTTTGCAACTGCGCCCGCAAGACGATGAGCTGATACCCCTACACCCATACCGCCTTGCACAATAGGAAGAATTGTCTTGCCTTTGATGACTAGCGGTGCAATCCTGCTCTTAGTTAGTAGATCTCCTGAAAAGGAAGGAATCATCATATTCATTGGCATACCCATATAAGAGATGCGCTATCAACTCAATAGCGCCACTACCCTGGTTGCCCATCCAAGCGGGGCTTGGTAAGCCAAGGAAAGTACTTGTAGATGTAAAGAATGAAAGCCAAACACCAGCAGATGCCAGCTAGCCCAATCGTAAAATGGAACCAAACGCCCACTGTTAAATGCGCAACCATCCAAATCACTGCTGTCACCTGCACTAATACATAACAGCTCACCTCGATTGCCCCTGCCTTAATCAGCCTGCCTGTATGCCCCATAGCCGTTCTGGTAATCATGCCGATAATCAAGCCGCCCGTAGCGCCAATACCAAAAGCATGCAGAGCGATATACATGGAGGCCAGCCCCAAAGATGAAAGGCCGAGAAGGATAAATCCTAAAGAAATCCAAAAATAGGCAGCGTGTAGGATCCATAGGATTGGCTTGGATCGTGCAGCCAAGGGCTTCCAGCCTAACAGCAAAATGAACTGTAATATGCCGGTCAGAATGCATATAAGAGCAGTAATAACGCTGACTGGAAAAAGTGTCCAAAGCAAAAAGGATGCGGCACTTAATGCCACCGCAAGAGCTGCAAATGATTTATTGCGAAACTGCTTTAATCCAACAATAGCATTTGCGGTAAAGCTTGGGATCACTCGACCACCAATCATGATTTCGATCATCACAATTAAAAATAATGATGAAATCAAAGGGGCATTACTATCAATGCTGATATGCCCATAGGCAGACATATAGAACAGCCCATTCAATACTCCCAAAACACTAAGAATCAGGGGCAGGAATAGATTTCTCATCATGTTTCTTTGTAATATCAACTTACCAATAATCATTGCGATGATCGGCAAAAACAGAATGTCAATAATTACAAAATACGAACTAAATAACGGACCAAGTCTCCCCGCAATCCAGAAAATTGCTAGCAGCATTAACGATCTGCCCTTAGGTGTCTCAAGCCCCGTCCATGATCTAACTGCAGTTAGGGAGAAGCCAGCTACAACTGTTGTTGCAAACCCAAAAATCATTTCATGCGCATGCCACTGAATTCCAGGAATCGAGCCAATCCCTCGAATGCCTGAACCACTGAGCTCCATCAGCCATTCCAAAATAGCCACTACAGACCAAAATGCCGCCAATAAATAAAACGGTCTAAAGCCTAGCGCAAAAAGCGGAATGGTCTTCTTTGGCATATCTGCTTTAATTACGACTTCGCCTCTAGTTCGGCAATGCGTTTTTTGAGTTCACGATCCGTCTGAAAGCGCTCCGTATCATCCCTCACAATCGCTGCAATAGCGCCTACATTGCCATCTTCATCCGTCAGCATTGCCACTGTGAAAGCAATTGATAAAGATCCCCCCTCTTTGTGAAGGGCCGGTACGGTGAGCAAGGTAGAACCGTAGCGGGTAGTTCCCGTCTCCATGGATTTTTTATACCCGTCCCAGTGCCGCGCTCTAAAACGCTCTGGCGTAATGATGTCCAAACTTTTACCCAGAGCTTCAGCAGCTGAGTATCCAAAAATTCTTTCTGCAGATGTATTCCAAAAAACAATATCGCCTTTGGCATCTGAAATAACAACGCCATCACCCATCGCGTTGGCCAACTGCTCAAAATCAACTTGGTATTTCATATTCAGACAAACTCCGTAAGCTAGGGATCAAAAGGTCTATTGTTTTTAGATTTTTGGATTCTCCACGTAACCATTGGTTATTGAAATAGCTCTATAGAACTATACCCAACAATAAGGCCTCTTTAAACGCTTGAAATGCAGACTTCTTTTGCTATAAATCAAATACTTGGAGATAAACAAGCGTTTAAATACAAATAAAAATTGATATGCTAAAAAAATTCCCCCTCAACCCACCACATCCAGAACGAGTATGTTGGGGATGCGAGAGATATTGCCCGTCGAATTCAATGGCATGTGGAAATGGATCCGATAGAACACAGCATCCCCATGAGCTTTTTGGAGATGGCTGGGAAAGCTGGGGGCTAGATGATCGAGAGTCTTTTAATGATCTTAAAAAATCAGCATGTGACTGAATGATCCTGCTATCGCTAGAGCTACTCCGCAGTTATTTAAAGTAATACCCACAAAAATACCAATTCGGAGATTAGCATCTTCATTCCTAGTGGACCGGCTAGGGGGTGAATCTGGGGACATAAGATTCAAATAGTGCAGGCCTTGGTGACTACTTTTGGCCGCCCTCTATTGCCGAAAAACCTTCAAGCGCCCCGTTTTAATCATTCGCAAAGCACCTCATAAGGCCCAACCGTCACGCTGAGTGACACTAGATAATTCATGTGACTAACGCTCGAGCACGAGGGCTGAGATAGACTCCGGTGATTACAAAACAGGCTTTCGACGTGCCTCTTAACGGCAAGGAGAATGCGCCAAAAAGGAAATTATTAAAAAAACTACCTGAAGGTAATTTTAGTAATTCTTAGAAGTTTGGAACAGAATCGACAGATCTCGAAAATGCTCGACCCTATTCCATCCTACAAAAGCAATATAGGAACTGTTGCGTAGCTCCCATTGGGGTTTGATGGATCTCAGTAGAGCTATCAATAAGCTTAAAGGTCTTACCAAACTGCCCATGTAAATGTTCAGAATCATAGCGAACTACATCTAGGCCGCTACACTTTTCTGGACCCTCGGGACCAAAGGTAGACATAATGACATAGCCACCATGCTTTACTGAACGCATGACTTGCTCTACATATCTTGCTCGTTGTGCTTCTTCAGTTAAAAAATGAAAGACGGCTCTATCGTGCCAAACATCAAAATAGCCTTGAGGTAATATTGCTTGCGTAATATCAGCGCAATACCAGTGAACCTGATCAGCCTGCTTACCAATGCGAGCTCTAGCTACATCAATTGCTTTTTGAGAGATATCTAAAACACTGATGTCCTCATAACCCTCAGACAAAAGGTCATCCACCAGCGTAGATTCGCCGCCACCAATATCAATAACGGCAGCGCCCTTATTTGTACTGGCTTGATGAATTAGATTTAAAGAGGTTTTTAGGTGTGGCGCATACCAACTAACTGCGTCTGGAGCTTTGCTGCCATAAACACCATCCCAGTGCTGTTTATTGTCCATAATTAAGCCTTACATGGTTATTTCTTTGATTCTATGCCCTTTTAAGCCATAAACGCATTGTCCATGACATTATCTAAGCATTCCAAGCCATCAAACTTCATCAGCACGAGAGTCACTCCGAATTGACCAAACAACCGGCGCCTATGCGCTCCGTCGCTATCTGGCTCTCCATCGCTCTTCACCTAGGGCTATTTCTGCTATGGACATCATATGAAGGCTTCACCCACTTAAAACCCAATGATAAAAACCCAGAGATCATTGAGGTTCAGCTTGAGGAACCTATTGCCAAAACCAATAGTAACTTAAGCACCAGTCAAAATAGCGATAAACAACCAGCATCATTGGCTGCTCCCTCAGCGCCAACAGCAGAAGAGTGGGCTTTTGCCTCAAAGTACACGCTTAAAAATAGTAAAGGCTATCGTCACTCTTTTGGTCAGCAAGTGCGAAGTATGATGGGAACTGCTATAGAAGGACCAGACCAAGGACAAGTGCGATTCAGAATCGAAATTGCGCCCAGCGGAAGTGTCACCAAAGTAGAGACGCTTTGGAAAACATCCGATAAGGCAGAGCAACTGGCTAGAAAAGCCATATCTTCAATGCCGCCCCTACCGCCCACACCAACAGGTAAGCCACTTATTTTTGAGAGAACCATTTCATTTACGCCATTTGCTACAAATGATGCGCCAGTCTATAGAGATGATTGCCTGCCCGATACACCAGCGTTTGGCAATCCATTTGCTTGGGATGGAAAATCATCGCAAGAAATCAAGAAGAGCAAGCCTGCTGAAAAACTCAGCCCCGAAGCGTTAGCTGAATGCCTTAATCAATTACCCCAAGACTCTATTGATGGCATCACTGCTGAAGCTCAACGGCAATTTGACATATGGAGCTCGGGCAAACTTAATCAAAGAAAGTAATATTTCTACATATACGTATATACGCATATATTTGTAATGTCGTTTTAAACGACATCGACTGACGCAGGGATGAATAATTGACTTGTCCTTTAAAAGGACGATTCTTGATGGGGATATCCCAGACCAATGGCGCCTAACCCTGCCAAGCCCCAAAAGAAAATAGCCCAACAAGTGGGCTATTGTGATTGTTGGTGCCCCCCCGGGGGGGGGGGAATCGAACCACCGACACAAGGATTTTCAATCCTCTGCTCTACCAGCCGCTGTTGGCCGAAAGCAGACCATCAGCACCAAAAGAAAAGCCACCCCTTGGGATGGCTTTGCACTTTTGCTAACAAGGCAGATGAATTGCCGGGCCTTATTAAAACGATTGTTTTGGCGGAAGAGGTGTGCGGCGAATTGGGCTTTACAGAGCTTCACCATAATCTATAAATCGCCTTTAAACCCCATAAATACGGGTACTTTAAGTTACAGGACTTCATAGCACTCCACCAAAAGCTACGGTAAAATTGGGTACTAATGTGGGTACTGGAGAACCTAATGGCTGCTGAAAAATTACTAACCGAAGCTACATGCAAGGCCGCAAAGCCAAAGGTTAAGCTTTACTACTTAAATGATGGTGCTGGACTGCGCTTACGCATTCGACCAGATGGAAGTCGCACATGGATATATCGCTACCGACTCGCTGGCAAGGAAATGTCTTCTGGCCTCGGCGCTTATCCAAAAGTTACGTTGCAAATCGCAAGGGCAAAGATTGAAGAAGCAAGGCAGCATGTTTCAAAAGGCAACAACCCATCTACGGCTAACCGAATAGCAAAAGCAAACCAGATAACTAAGGGCGAGGCAACCTTTGGAGCTATTGCAAGAGAATGGATGGCACACAACCAGCCCGGATGGAGTTCGCATTATTACGAGCGGAACACTGGGCTATTAAAACGCTACTTGCTACCTGATCTTGAGCGATTACCCATTGATTCAATTAGAGAGGCGTACCTCTACACGGTCATTAAGGCGGTTTATGACAGAGGCACAAAAGAATCTGCACGTAGAGCACGCGGAATAGCGGCTCAAATATTCACATTCGCAAAAGCAACTCACCGGGGCAGCGTTAATCCAGCGCGGGATATGGCTGACAATCCGTACTTTAAAAAGCCTCCAGTTAAGCACTTTACCGCCTTACCCCAGGACAAAGTTGGTGATCTGATTAAGGCTCTTAACGTTACAGGTATGAAGCAGAAACTAGATATCAAAACTGTTTGCGCTCTACGAATTGCGCTTTACACGGGGCTTAGAGATAACTCTATTCGCGGCGCCCAATGGAGTGAAATTGATTTTAAAAATGCAACTTGGACAATACCGAGCACGAGAATGAAAAGTGGCAGAGAACATCAAGTTCCGCTCCCTTCACAGGCGATCTCTACCCTCCTCTCAATTAAGTCGTTGACTTACTCTGGTGATGATAGTTACATCTTTCCAGGCAGAGGAAAACATAAAATTATGTCCGAGAATACATTACGATTAGCATTGCATAGACTTGGATTTGTAGTGACAGCTCATGGACTGCGCTCCTTAATTACTGATGTTTTAAATGAGAACGGATTTAATCCAGATGCCATCGAAAGACAGCTAGACCACGCTGAAAAAAATATGATTCGCAGAGCCTATCTACGCTCCAATTTCATGGATGAACGAATCAAAATGATGCAATGGTTTGCTGATTGGTGTGATGCTAAGGCGAAAGGAAAATCTTTGAACAGCGTCACTAAGTTAAGGGTGGCCGCATGAGTACATTACCCTCAAGCCAAGACGCAATTAATAAGTTATTTGATGACTTCCAAGAAAATGGGCATGAAGATGAATCTCTGGATGAAATGCTTGAAGCCTTTGACGAAGTTGTCTACATGGCTTTACTCGAAAAACTAGGCTACTCCAATAGCAGCGATGAACAAAAAAATCTCGTTCGCCTAAAAATGAGCGAATTCATGGTGAATATGAACTTTAACTCGCCAGCAATTGCTCATGCTGAAAATATGCTTCACTCCATTGGGGCGGGTTCTTTTGCGAAAGCTGCTAGCTATTTAGAGCAACTTTATTCGACACGCTTAAAAGCGTTCAGTGAAATACAAAGGAAACATGCACAAAACCCAAAAGAGAGGGATCCTCTGTCAAAGCTTCTGGCTAAATTCGTTTCTCGCAAACCAGACATCAGCGCAGCAGAAGCAATAGCCCAGCTTGAAAGTGGCAATTATGCTGATGTCATCGTCGATTTTGATGAAGACATCATTGAGTACTACCACCCAGATGGGCGCATATGCCCTGTTAATAAAACAGCCATTCCCGCCCGCCTGAGCAGGTTACGAAATAAATAATAATTTTTCATTTTCGTTAGCCGGCTAGCGAAAAAGCCCATTTTTTAATACTCCTAGTGCGGTTATATGACCGCACATAACTTCATTAGGAGTATTAACAATGGCTTCAATACGAATCTATCGAATTAAAGATGTTTGCGGTCTGACAGGCCTAAAACCGTCGACGATTTACAAACTCATTAGGGAGAATTCATTCCCTAAGGGCATCCACCTCACCGCAAGATCAACAGGCTGGCCAAGCACGCTAGTCGAGGACTGGATATCTTCACGTATCTCTGGGGGCAATAAATGAACAAGTCCCATCAAAACCCTTATGCACGCCCTGCAATGAACGTAAGCAATCAACCATCTACCGCGGAGAATCCCATGAGCAATACAGCACAAGACCTAGTATCAAAAATTAGCGCCCTACGATTACCTGACAACTATACAACCCATATTGGTGGAGAAAAGCTCCCTTTGAAGCCAATTTTTGGGAAATTTAGCAAGCATCGCTTTGCGCGAGTCCATCCTGGCAAAGAATACATGTTTCCCTGTCTTACTGTGGACGATAAGGATTTAGGTGAAACCTACATAGTGACCCCAAATATGCAAGCCTACTTAGGGTCACATGCCGTCCCAAAAATTCTGAGGCTAAGCGTTGATACAACTGGGCTGCCAAAAATCATCGCGCAACCCGTACTCGACCAAAACAGTAGGCCCAATGCATGGCACTCATCTTTGATTCGCGGTATTCAGTATGCAGAAACATCATGGGTTCGCCTCGAGGCAAATATGGGTGCTGGCCAGTACAACATCATCGTCTCAAAGGATGACTTAGGCGAGCCACAGTGGCCAGCCCAGACCATGGATGAGCTAGTTCAAGAGGTATTTAGCAACAACATCATCGCAGACGAAAACCATCCCTATATCCGTCAAATTCAAGGAAGGCTCTAACATGAACAACCTTAAACTTGAGCAGTGCAAATTTATATTTGTGGATTTTGAATTCCGCCCAGTAGATGGTATCGAAGGCAACCCAATTGAAGTAATCTGCATGGTTGCTTTTGACCCCGAGGCCGGAAGGTATTACAGGCTCTGGAAAGACGAGCTTTATAAGCTAGCAGCCCCGCCCTTCGCAATTGACTCTGAGACGATTTTAGTTGCGTATTTTGCTAGTGCAGAAATGGCCTGCTTTGAGGCGTTGGGTTGGCCTATGCCAGATCTCATTCTGGATTTGTATGTTGAGTTTCGCAATCTCACTAACGGGATATTTCTACCCGAAGGCAAATCTTTGCTTGGCGCATTGAAGTATTTTGGTCTTGATTCGATATCCGCGGAGCATAAGGATGATATGCGCGACCTTGCCCTACGAGGTGGGCCATATTCGGAGCTTGAGAAAGCTGGACTTATTGAATATTGCCAATCAGATGTTGACGCGCTCTATCCGCTTTACCTAGCCATGAAGAAGTATCTTGACCTACCTCGAAATCTATTGCGGGGCCTTTATAGCACTGCCCTGGCGCGCATGGAATCATTGGGTGTTCCAATCGATTATCCAACGTATAAAGGGCTGTGCCTTCATTGGGATGCTATTAAAGCCAAATTGATTGCCGAAGTTGACTCTGCATACGGCGTCTATGAAGATGGCGTCTTTAAAGAAGCGGCATTTGATGAATATGTAAAACAGCAGAACATCAGATGGCCCAGGCATGAAAGTAGCCGTCTTAAGTTAGATGAAGACACCTTTAAGTTAATGTCCCAACTATATCCAATTGTGGCGCCATTAAGGTCCTTGAGGGATAGTCTTGCCAAGCTTCGGTTAAGTGCGCTTCAGGTCGGTTCTGACGGAAGAAATCGCTGCATGTTGTCGCCGTACCAGTCAATCACAGGCCGCAATCAGCCATCCACAACCAAGTTTGTATTTGGACTTGCTAGATGGGCAAGAGGCCTCATTCAGCCTCGTCAAGGCTACGCCATTGCCTACATTGACTGGTCGCAGCAAGAGTTCGGGATTGCGGCTGCCCTATCAAACGATCCAAAGATGAAAGAAGCTTACCTTAGTGGTGACCCATACCTCGCTTTTGCAAAACAAGCTGGAGCAGTTCCTCAAGATGCCACTAAGCAAACCCATCCTACAGAGCGAAGTCAGTACAAGGAATGTGTGCTGGCTACGCAATACGGCATGGGAGCAGATGCACTTGCTGAGAGGTTAAAACAGCCAAAGCTCCGCGCCAAACAACTACTTGATATTCATCGTCGGATATACAAGCAATTTTGGGACTGGTCAGACAATGTCTACAACAACACAGTAAACAAAAATCGACTCAATACTCTCTTTGGGTGGCAAATTACCGTGCCTCAAGACATAAACCCCAGAAGCTTGCGCAACTTCCCTATGCAGGCCAATGCGGCAGAGATGCTAAGAATTGCATGCATATTGATGGTTAAGCGCGGTATTCAGCTTTGCGCTCCTGTGCACGATGCCGTCCTAATCGAGGCAACCGAAGACACCATAGACCAGCAGGTAGAAATAGCGCAGGAATGCATGGTGCAAGCTAGTCAGATAGTGCTTGGCGATTTCACATTAGCCAGTGATGCCAAAGTGATTAAGCACCCAGGGCGTTTTTTAGAGGACGATGCGGAGCCATTTTGGAATACTGTCATCGCAATTTATGAGCAAGTTAAAGCCGAAACAACTGAAAAACTTAACACCAACCTGTTAGAAAACTTAACACCTGCTCAATCTTATCTTTCTTATTAAGAGACTATATATGCATACCCCAACTAACCAATATACATTTTCCATCGCTGATATCGACCTAGACAAAGAACTTGGGAGAGGTAAGTACAAGTCAACCCAACCAGAATTATCAATTAAGCCAAAGACAACATCGCGGCTATTTATAAAAGGTCCTATACCATTTGATTGGCTGCAGAAAGCCAATTCTCTTGGAGGAAGTACTGGCATCGTTGGAATCGGACTCTGGTTTTATGTCGGAATCAATGGTTCCAAATACTTCAAAGTTGACAGCAAGTTAGACCGCTTCACGGGCGTCTCAAGGCAAACTCGCCAATGCGCACTTCAAAGACTCCAGTCCGCAGGCTTAATAAAGCACTGGAACCGTCATGGTGGCTACCCATTGATAGAGGTTCTTACAACCCCCTGATGTGGGCTTTGCATAGGTATGGCGAATAATAAAATTTATTGCCGCCAAAAGACCCCCTACACCATATGTTTTTTTCTGTCTAAATACTTCCTATGCCACTACCAAGCGTACTTAATGGCGCCAGTCAATGTCAGGTTTTGACAAAGCGTACTAGGCAACAGTGCAAAAATCCAGCAGCCTTTGGTTGTAAGAGTTGCCGAATGCACGGGGCCCACAAGTCAAAGAATGTTTTGCGCGGAATAAACCATCCGCGCTATAAATCGGGCGAAGAGACTCTAGAAGCAAAGGCTATGCGCGCTGCAAAAAGTGAAATGTTTAGATATTTGACTGACCTTGGTAACCACTGCAAGCTGTTCTATAAGGAAATAAAGACAAAGGGGCGACCCCCCTCAGGCTATGAGAAGTTAGACCTAACAGACCCAGAACAACTAACCATTGCCATATTGAAAACCCTAATAGGCAAGTAATAGAGAACAACTAGGCGGTATCTGGTGCATATACTGGGAAGGATTGGTGGACATAACCTCCGCAATAACCGTTAAGAATCAAAATCCCAAATTAGTAGATATGGATCAAAGCCAATACAAAAAAAGCCACCCGAAGGTGGCCTAAAGTCATGTCATTTACGGGTGTTATAGATATTACTCGGCCGTAATACTGGCGTCCTTAATCACTTTCCCCCAGAAGTCGTACTCTTTCTTGGTAAATGTTGCTAATTGAGCCGGCGTCATTTGTTCAACAAAGGTGCCAGAGTCTTCAGCCTTCTTTTGAATATCTGGACGGGCTAATATTTTATTGACCTCAGCATTGATCTTCTTAATTACGCTTGGAGGAGTTCCTGCAGGCGCATATAAGGCAAACCAAGAATCAAGATTGAAGTTCTTGATGCCCTGCTCACTTGCCGTAGCCACATTTGGCAACGCACTAAGTCTAGTTTGACTGGTGACGGCCAAGGCCTTCAATTTATCACCTTTAATTTGCCCAATCACGGAAGCTGGAGTAGTAATAAATAAATCTACTTGGCCAGCCATAAGGTCTTGCACTGCTGGGCCCGCACCTTTGTATGGGATATGTGCCATACGGACCCCAGTAATTTGCTTTAATAACTCTCCGGCAATATGCTGAATTGATCCATTCCCTGAAGAGGCGTAATTTAATTTACCTGGATTAGCTTTAGCATATGCAGTTAACTCTTTTAAATCGCTTACTGGCAAACTAGGAGTCGCAACAATCACTTGGGGCGCTTTGGTTAAAAAGGCCACTGGCGCAAAATCTTTAATAGGGTCCGGAGCTTTTTGAAATAAATGCGGATTACCAACCTGATAACCACTATACGCAACTAAGAAGGTGTAACCATCTGGCTTGGCTAATGCAACTGCTTGTCCGCCAATATTTCCGGATGCGCCACCTTTGTTTTCAACTACTACAGGCTGACCCAATACTTTAGATAGTGGATCCGCAATTAAACGGGCCGTGAAATCTGTAGTGCCGCCAGGTGCACTGGGGACAATTAATGTGATTGGTCTATTGGGGTAGCTCTCTTGAGCAAAAACCGTTAAAGCCGAGCCCATAAGCGAAATAGCCATGAGGTTTTTAATAAAGAAACGTTTTTTCATTCTTATCTCCTGTTTAAATCGTTAAATTAATTCAGATATCTCAATTAGGTTTTGATCTGGATCCCGCACATATACCGAATTGATTTTTTGTGTAGCACCGGTTCGCACAACCGGCCCTTCAATAATTGGCCAACCTTCGTTTGTTAACTTATCAACCACTTTCTCAAGCGGGCGATCAGCTATAAAACAAAGATCAAGCGAACCAGGTGTGGGGATATCCGCCTTTGGCTCAAACTCTTTACCTTTAATATGAAGATTAATTTTTTGGTTGCCAAATTTAAATGCCTTTCTCTCCACAGGCGGCGTGCCTCCAATGAAAGATTCAAGCTTCATCCCAAGAATGCGTGTGTAAAAATCGACACATTCAGCCTCCTTGGCTGTTGTAAGAACTAAATGATCTAGGTGATCAATCATGTCTGCCTCCTTATATTGAATTAATTAAACTTGGTGGTCTCTTACCGTCTAGTGCTGCTCGTAAGTTTTCTACTGCGAGGTCTACCATTGCTCGACGTGTTTTTTCTGTAGCGCTGGCGATGTGTGGGGCCAGCACAATATTGCTGCACTTGAGTAACTCTGGATGCACTTGAGGCTCACCCTCAAATACATCTAAGCCAGCCGCAAAGATCTTCCCAGATTGCAATGCTTGCGCCAAAGCCGCATCATCCACAATACCGCCGCGGGCAATATTGATCAGGGTTGCAGTGGGTTTCATGAGAGCGATTTCCTTAGCGCCAATCGTATGATGGCTCTCAGCCGAATATGGCAATACGAGAACAACGTGATCAGCAGTGCGAAGCAACTCTTCTTTAGAAACATATTTTGCGCTGCAGGCTTTTTCATCAGCATCCGATAAATGACTACGGTTGTGATAGATCACATTCATACCAAAACCTAATGCGCGCTTTGCAACACCTTGCCCAATGCGACCCATGCCAATAATGCCAACAGTACTGTGATGCAAATCCATACCAAGGGGGTTATTCACAATCGACCATTTATCCCAATGCCCTGCTCTCACCCAATGCTCTGATTCGGTAATACGACGTGCAGTTGCCATTAATAATGCAAAACCAAAATCTGCGGTTGTATCTGTCAATACATCAGGAGTATTCGTCGCCATCACCCCAGCAGCAGTGATTGCCGGAACATCAAAATTGTTATAGCCCACAGAGATATTAGCCACCACCTTTAATTCTTTGGCTTGAGCCAAAGCGGATGCGTCAATGCGTTCGCTACCAGCCACTAGGGCGCCCTGGACTTCTGAAAGTGCTTTTTGCAGCTCTTCTGGAGTCAATATCGTGTCGGACTGGTTGGAGTGAACCTCATAGGATTCCTCTAATTTAGCTAAAGCCTCAGGGAAAATCGCTCTAGCAACCAGAATTTTGGGTTTTTTGTTTTTATTATTCATAAATTTAAATAATCAGAATTGCTCTAAAGTCGTTTACGTTTGTTCTAGTTGGGCCAGTCACTAGCAAGTCGCCAGTAGCGCCAAAAAATGTGTATGAATCATTCTTGTTGAGGCAGTCCACTAGATTCATTCCAAAATCATGACCCTTTTGAATTGTTTTGGGGCTATATGTGGCGCCAGCATTATCTTCAGATCCATCGATGCCATCTGTATCTGCCGCGATTGCATAAATACCCTCCGCACCATCAACAGCATGAGCAAAGCTTAATAAAAAATCTGTATTCCTCCCTCCGCGTCCACCCCCTTTAACAGTGACGGTAGTTTCCCCACCGCTAATCAATACAAGAGGTTTTTTTAAGGCCGAATCTGAATCCTTACGAGCTAACCATAGTGACATTGCGCCAAATACAGCCCCGACCTGCTGAGCTTCACCCTCTATAGAATCAGACAAAATTTCAGCGTTAAGTTCACTATCCTCAGCAAACCTTTTTGCCGCCTCTAATGAGTGCTTAGCAGTTGTAAGCACCACAGGCTCTGGAATCGAAGAAAACAGAGGGTCACCGACCTTAGGGGTTTCAAATGCTGGGGTTTTAAGGCCCTCACGAATAAAGTCAGGAACCTGAATGTCATATTTAGTTATTACCCTCAATGCATCCTCGCAAGTACTGCTATCTGGCAATGTGGGGCCACTCGCAATAATCGAAGGATCATCTCCAGGGATATCAGATATTGCATAGGTTAGTACTTGAGCTGGGTGACATAACTGCGCTAGTCGACCGCCTTTGATTTTTGATAAATGCTTTCTTACGCAATTAATCTCAAAGATGGAAGCCCCACATTTCAGGAGCTCTTTGTTAATCATCATCTTCTCATCTAAGGTGATCCCATCTATTGGGGCCGTAAGTAATGCTGATCCCCCACCAGAAGCGAGGAACACAACTAAATCATCAGCACTAAGATTACTTATTAGCCCAAGGATTCTTTGGGCGGCAATTTGACCAGCTTTATCAGGAACCGGATGGGATGCCTCAATTACTTCAACCTTTTCACAGGCGAGACCATGACCATAACGCGTCACCACAAGTCCTTGCAGTCTTTCATAGTCCGCAGTAGACCAAAAATCCTTAGCAGCCTGCTCGAACGATTTGGCCATTGCCGCTGCACCTTTGCCTGCGCCAATAACAACTATCTTCCCAGACTTTGGGGTCGGGAACTTAAGCCCTAGCTCTTTAAAGTTTGGCATAGCAGCAGCAACTGCAACTTTGAACAATGTGTTGAGAAAGCTAATGGGGTCTTCTTTGTATGTTTTGTTCATCGACATCAACCCGTGTTCCGCAACCCTGCTGCGATTCCATTGATGGCGATATGAATCCCCCTTTGCACACGCTCATCCTGCTTTCCAGATCGATAACGCCGTACCAGCTCGACTTGCAAGTGATGTAATGGATCAATGTATGGAAAGCGATTACGTATTGACCTAGCTAGGGCTGGGTTATTTGCCAGCCTTACTTTTTCCCCAGTAATCACGTTTAAGGCATTTACTGTTTTATTCCACTCAGCTTCGATTGCACCAAAAATTCTTTTTCGCAACTTCACATCTGAAACAAGATCGCTGTATCTTGAAGCTAAACCAAGATCGCTCTTAGCTATGACCATATCCATATTCGACAAAAGTGTTCGGAAAAATGGCCATTGTTGATACATCTTTTGCAGCATCAGCAATGCAGCCTTTTTTTCAGATGGGGTTTTTCTGTTGAGAAATTGCTCAATTGCAGATCCGAAACCATACCAACCAGGTAAAGTAAGTCGCGACTGGCCCCAGCTAAATCCCCAAGGGATAGCTCGTAAATCTTCAATTTTTTGATTCGCCTTGCGGCTGGCAGGACGAGAGCCAATATTTAACTTAGCAATCTCTTTAATAGGAGTTGCCTCAAAAAAGTATTCAGAAAATCCGGGGGTTTCATACACCAAACCTCGATAGGCATCCATACTTGCTTGAGAGATTTGCGCCGCGGCTTCTAGGAAGCTCTTAGTAGCAGGTTTAGTTGGATTTAGAAGCGTTGCCTCTAATGTTGCTGCGACTAAGGTCTCAAGATTTCTTCTGCCAATCTCGGGATTAGAGTACTTCGACCCAATGACCTCGCCTTGCTCTGTTAGACGTATTTGCCCTCGTACGGTACCAGGAGGTTGAGCCAATATAGCCTCGTAGCTTGGTCCACCTCCACGACCGACTGTCCCCCCTCTTCCATGAAAGAGCCTTAACTTAATTCCATGTTCTGAACCAAGCGGATCAAATACCTCAACTAACGCAATTTCTGCTCGATAAAGCTCCCAGTTGCTGGTTACGATCCCTCCATCCTTATTTGAATCGGAATAACCCAACATAATGTCCTGCTCCGCACCAGAGGCCTTAATCAAAGACAAGATTCCTGGCAACGCATAAAAGTCGCGCATGATTGGAGCTGCATTACGTAAATCTTCAATGGTTTCAAATAGCGGAACCACAATTAAGTCAGCAATAGGCTTCTTACCCAACACTCCAGTAAATAAGCCCACTTCTTTTTGCAAGAGAAATACTTCCAGCAAATCACTTACTGTTTCTGTGTGACTGATAATGTAATGACGGATTGCATTCAGCCCAAACTCATGACGCAATTTCTTGGCCATCTCAAAAATAGCAAGCTCTGATAACGTGAAATCAGAATACTTCTGCCCCATCACACGTAATGAACGAGGATCCTTAAGTAAAGAGAGTAATAACTTTTGTTTTTCTTGTTCTGAGAGGGCTGAGTAATCATTCTCCATTCCAGCAGCACGGAGTAATTCACTCAACACCGTTTCATGCATATCAGAGCTTTGCCGCAAATCAACTGTTGCCAAATGAAATCCAAATACCTCAACCGCCCTAATTAGCCCACGCAAACGTTTTTTTGCTAAAGCCTCAGCATTTTGGGAAATAAGTGAAGCTTCAATAGTTTTTAGGTCATCTAAAAATGCTTGTGCGCTGGTGTATGCATTTTGGGGAGGTAATGCGTGACGCGCGGCATCTGCACCTGTTAATGATTTAAGAGAGGCGGCTAATCTTGCATACATACCCGTTAGGGCTCTACGGTATGGCTCATCCTGTCGGTGCTCATTTACATCAGGAGAAGCTGCTGCAAGTTCTTGCATTTTTTTAGGGAATTTTAAAAGCAATGCTGAAACGGAAAGCTCTTTCCCCAGATAGTGAATTTCAGTTAAATAATGGCGCAAAACCATTTCAGCCTGACGCTTAACTGCATATTCAAGCGTAGTGGAGCTGACATTTGGATTTCCATCCCTATCGCCACCAATCCATTGACCCATCTTGAAAAAATTTGCAACTACATGCCCATCGAGAGAATCTTCGATCTGAGCGTAAATCTTAGGTATTTCTCTTAGGAAGGTCGTCTCGTAGTAACTAAGCGCATTTTCAATTTCATCCGCAACCGTTAACTTGGTAAAGCGCAAAAGTCGGGTATGCCAAAGCTGCAGAACACGTGCTCGTATTAATTCCTCATTCGCAGTCAACTCTTTCATCAATAATGCATCTTTTGCAGGATTGCTTGCTTTTGATGATTCTTTAATTTGGTCTCGGGCTGCTAATAAATTTGCAATTTCTCGTTCAGCTTCCAAAATACTCGTACGCTGAACCTCTGTTGGATGGGCCGTGAGGACTGGTGAGATCAAACTCCCCGCCAATGTTTCTGATATTTGCTTACTGGTAACGCCTGCTGAATGCAATTTCTTCATTGCCGCCGGTATGCTCCCATCCCTATAGCTACCTTCACGCTCATGGGCAATACGCCGTCGAATGTGGTGCCTATCCTCAGCCAAATTAGCTAGGTGGCTAAAGTAAGTAAAGGCCCTAAGAACCTTCATGGCGTTCTCACTGCTAAGGCCTTTAAGAAGTTTTGTTAGCTCTTGGTTTGCCTTTTGGTTCGACTCTCTATGAAATGATACTGATAGCTTTCTAATCTGCTCCACCAGCGCATAAATAGCCTTACCCTCTTGCTCACGAACAATATCGCCTAATATCTTCCCCAAAAGCCGGATATCCTCCAAGAGTGGCTCTTCCCTCTCGTTTACTAGGGATTGTTTTTTCATATTTGGCATTTAGTTGGTCGATTACTGGGCGCGGCGCAATTCATCCACATAACTAGGCTCAGGGTGTAACGTGAAAGTGCTACCTGCCTTTGCGACCTGACCAGGGACTTCGTGTCCCACGATCTGAGGCAATTCCTTTGCTAATTGCAATAACTTAGGAATATTCATCCCAGTGTCATAACCCATTGCATCAAGCATGTGAATCGCATCTTCGCTAGAAATATTTCCACTTGCTCCAGGCGCATATGGGCAGCCACCTAAACCACCCAGAGAGCCGTCGAAACGAACAATGCCAGACTGGACCGCAGCCAAGATATTGGCTAAACCCATGCCTCTTGTATTGTGGAAATGCAAGGTAAGCTGAAGGCTTGGAAAACGCTTCTGCAAAGAATCGCACATCTTTTTTACTTGATCTGGATTGGCCATACCAGTTGTATCGCAAATCGTCAGACCCCTCACACCTAGATCGGCAAAGCGCTGAGCAAATCCTTCCACAACATCTTGAGGAACCTCGCCCTCCATAGGACAACCGAAACAAGTGGAAAGCGAAACATTAATAGGCGTTCTGCCATCGACATATTTAATAACTTCAGCCAATCCCGCAAAACTCTTTTCTCTACCCATTCTGAGGTTTGCCAGGTTGTGCGTCTCAGATGTTGACATGACTAGATTAAATTCATCAGCCTTAGATTCAAAGGCGCGCTCTGCACCGCGAAGATTTGGAACTAATACGGTGTACTCAACCCCGGGAGCTCGTTTAATGCGGCCCATAACCTCTTCAGCATCCCTGAGCATTGGAATAGATTTTGGTGAAGTAAATGAAGTGACTTCGATTTTCGCAAAACCACAATCACTAAGTTCATTAACTAACTTAACTTTGTCATCAGTCGGAATAAAGTTTGGCTCAATTTGAAAACCATCTCTTGTCACTACATCGTTGAAATAAATTCTTGTCATAGTCTTTTCCTCTTTATTTTTTAGTAAATGCAATACCACGCTCTTTCAGGGAGGCGACTTGTGAGTCACTTAAGCCAATGCTTTGCAAAATCTCATCGGTGTTCTCACCGATATCGGGAGCAAGAGTTTTAATAGAACCGGGTGTACGAGATAGTTTTGGAATGACTCCGGGCACATTAAGCTTTGAGCCATCTTGCATCTGAATAGTTTGAATATTTCCCCTTGCCTTGTAATGGGGGTCGTTAGCAATATCAGCCACGGTGTAAATTCGGCCAACAGGCACAGCAACAGAATCTAGGATTTCTAGAGCCTTGTCAGTGCTGACTGTTTTAGCCCATTCACCAATGGCTTGATCAAGCTCAGCTACGCGCTTAACCCGGCCATCATTATTCTCGAGCTGAGGGTCATTACCAAGGTCATCACGCCCAATGACTGTCATTAGGCGTTTAAAAATACTATCTCCATTACCGGCAACTAATACATACCCTCCATCAGCACACAGATACGCGTTGGTTGGGGCAATGCCTGGTAAAGCACTTCCAGCCGCTTGACGTACTTCACCAAAGGCGCTGTATTCAGGAAGCAAGCTTTCCATACAGTTAAATACTGCTTCATATAAAGCAATATCAATAATTTGGCCTTTGCCGCTATTGTGGCGCTCTTGCAATGCCAACAAAATACCAATCACACCATGCAAGGAGGCCAAGGTATCGCCAATGCTGATGCCTACACGTACAGGCACCCTGCCAGGCTCCGCAGTCAAATGACGCAAGCCACCCATAGCTTCTGCAACAACACCAAATCCTGGTTTATCTCTGTAAGGACCAGTCTGACCATAACCGCTAATACGGAGAACAATCAGCCTAGGATTGAGCTCGAGTAACTTTGCCGGATCAAGACCCCAACCCTCTAAAGTTCCAGGGCGAAAGTTTTCAATTAATACATCTGCCTCTTTAACCAAAGTTCTGACAATTTCTTGAGCCTCAGCTTGCTTTAGATCCAAGGAGAGGGAGCGCTTGTTGCGTGACTGGACCTGCCACCAAACAGAAGTTCCATCTTTGAGTAATCGCCATTTACGTAGTGCATCACCAACTTTTGGCGGCTCAATCTTAATTACGTCGGCGCCAAAGTCAGCCAAAGTTTTGGCTGCAAAGGGCCCCGCAATCAACTGCCCCATCTCGATTACTTTTAATTTTGCTAATGGCTCCATTGGATCCTCTAAGGTGTTCTTTTAAGCAAAGTTACGCCCCTTCATTACTCTTGAAAATTGCTATTTGGAGACGATTCCTTCTCATTTTGCGAAGGTATGGGTAGAATTACCCTATGAAAACACAGCTAAACCCCGCCAGAGTTGATTTTGTGACCCTCAAATTGTTCTGCTCCATAGTGCAATCTGGGAGCATTACCAAGGGCGCAAGCGCATGCAACCTAGCGTTATCTGCAGCTAGCAGACGAATCTCGGACTTTGAGGAGACGGTGGGCGTCCCATTACTAGATCGTTCCGTTAAAGGGGTTACAGTGACCCCAGCTGGTCATGCTGTAATGCAACATGCTTTGAGATTGTTTCAGGGTTTTGAACAGCTCAGTAACGAATTGGGCGAATACTCCAAAGGGGTAAAAGGGCATGTAAGACTTTGGGCAAACATGTCTGCCTTAACTGAATTTCTACCCTCAGCGCTAGCAAGCTTTTTGAAAGCTCACACCGAGATACAGGTTGAAGTGGAGGAACAGTTAAGCGGCGACATCGTTAGAGCTCTGATGGATGGAATTGCGGATATTGGAGTCTTTGCTGAGGGGCCCGTCACATCAGGATTGGACACTCAGGTCATAGGTAGAGATCAACTTGTCATTGCCTGCAGCAAAGAACATCAACTCAGCAAAAGAAAGGTCATTTCTTTTGAGGAATGCCTTAAGTATGATTTTGTGGGACTTAATCGAGGGAGTTCATTACTAGAGCTCACCTCTCGAAGCGCGGAGAAGCTTGGCAAGCAAATGAGGCTTCGGATCCAGGTTAGAAGCTACGATGCAATGTGCCAGATGATTGCCGTGAATCTTGGTATCGGAGTCCTTCCTTATCAAGCCTGCGCAGCTCAGATTAGAGCTATGAATCTCAAGGTTGTTCAACTGGATGATTCATGGGCAAAACGAAATCTTCTGCTTGCAATGAAAGCAAATACAAGCCAACTGCCTGCCGCAATATTACTTAGCCAACATTTACTTGGGCTAACCCATAATTAATTAGAGGCGACCAAATTTCTAATTAGATATTCAGAATTCGCGAATATAGCAGTGGACCGAGGTTAAGCGTTATTCCGTTCGCCAGCCAACCAACTGCACTAAAAACAAAAGCAACCCTGTAGGATGGCTTTACTAACAAGGATGTTGTGTTGCCACAAACCCTTGTAATACCTATTGGCCTGGCGGAAGAGGTAGTACAAAACCAATGATGGTCGCTTAATGGCCGATTTGGGACATTGGCGCCCTTTTGAATTAGAGCGGGTTAGCGGCTTGTTTGATTTAAATAGGGGTATATACGAGTTGGATGCAGCTCAATCTCAGGCTGCTTCACGCCAAATAACAGCTTAATAAATTTCACATAAGGCGGCGTGTAACTAGGTCTTGGCTTTTGCTTACTGCCGACATACACAAATGCCGAAAACAGCTTTACAGACCCACAACAAAAACAAATCCTTAAATCTTCGGTTGACACAAATGCATCAACGGCAGGCGTCACACTTATAGAGGCGTAGTTCGGCAAGATATGCTCACGATTACAGTCGGGGCATTGATAAATATCGTAGGAAGAAATCCTGGTCATTGATAGCACAATACATTACTTCCATGCACCTTACCGCTGTGATCACATGTATAAGTTTTGACAAAAACTAGAAAAATTGAAATCGTTTGAGCAGATCAATGTGTATGGGTAAAGCGAGGGACCCTTTTTCAAAAATGGGGGGTGCCGGGTGGGTGGGGGTCGGCTTTCAGAAAATTGATGACGGGGTACCCCGCTAAAATTTTGTTAGAGTAATTGCATGGACTTCGACAGCTCAGATAACAGCACCGCTAAATATTCTGGCAAGGTTATGACTCAAACCTTTAAGCAATTCCAGCTAGAGCGCCTTATTAAAGACGGTAAGGTCATTCCAGCTTCCAAGCTAGCCGAGGCCAAAGAACAAGAACTGCAGCGCGTCAGAGAGTTCGAGGCGGCGTCAGAAGACCAGCAGCGTCACAATAGAACAGCCACACCACCACCAAAAGATAAGCTAGAAAAGCTACCCCTAACCAGGGAACGGTTCGACGAATAGGCTCTTTTATTTTGGGTATCTTTATGGGTAGGTAGAAAAGAAAAAAGCCCGTTAGGGCTTAATCTATATATATCATTGGCGGAAGAGGTGTCTAGATTTTGCCCCTCCAATGAACTCTACCATTATCCATAAGCCCATGAATTATATGGCTTTAAAGGGTAACCCTACTCCCGTGTAAACCACCTAAATCCATCTGAGACTA
>NZ_JACVOR010000002.1 GCF_018882295.1 Polynucleobacter sp. 80A-SIGWE | reverse complement strand
TAGTCTCAGATGGATTTAGGTGGTTTACACGGGAGTAGGGTTACCCTTTAAAGCCATATAATTCATGGGCTTATGGATAATGGTAGAGTTCATTGGAGGGGCAAAATCTAGACACCTCTTCCGCCAAATAAAAAACCCCAGCAATCACTTGCTGGGGTTTTGTCTTTCTAGTTACTAGAAAGCGTTATTACATTACTTCTTAGCAGCTGGTGCGCTTACTACTGCAGCAATAGCTTCTGTGTAAACCACTTTAACTTGGTCGTTTACAGCGATATCTTTCATCAAGTCAGGGTTCTGAACTTTAACTTTGAAGATATTGCCTTGTGGGCCTTTTAAAGAAACGATGTTCTTGGTTGTATCAATCGCTTCAACATTGGCAGTAGCAGTAACAGTGTTAGTAGTAATCATGCCTGGCTTGTCGCCTTGTGGAGCAGTAGTCGTGCTTGTAGTCACTTGCTCGCTAGTTGTGCCTGGATTTTTTACCTTAACCAACTCAATAGCAACAGCGAGTTCGTAAACAACGTCAAAACGGTCGCCAACTTTGATTTCAGCAAAGTTCTTAACTTCAGGGCCAGCAACGATAGAAGTTTCGCCGTCTTTATTTTTCAGAGTAACAGTGCGAGTAGCAGCATCAACCTTAGTTACTTCGCCGTCGTAAATGAGGGCAGCTTCTTGAGCAGCTACACCAGCGATAGGTGCTTTTGGCTTAGTGAGGAAAAGGTATGCGCCAACTGCGATAGCAGCAATGACGATAGCAATGATGATTTTTTTCATAATGATTTGGTCCTTAATGTTAATCATGTGCAATACCCTGTTGAAGGGGTAATGCGGTAATAGATAAAAGCTAATAAATAGCGATTCTGACAATTGTATTACTCATATCGACAATCAGAATGATTGTTGAGTTAAATGAACCCAATCCCTTTTCAATACTTGACTATTCTGCTTATCTATATGGACCGCATTGTCACATCAAAGGAGCATACTAATAGCTAGAAGTAAGTAAATAAGGGGTATGTATGTTGTTTAAAAAATGGGCAATATGTAGTCTGGTTGGCCTGAGTTTCTCTGCAATGGCAGCAACGCCATCGGACTTACTGAAGTCTTATGAGGCTCAATCTGGTAAAGCTTCGCCTGCAAGGGGTGAGCAGTTCTTCAATGCCAAGCATGGCAAAGAGTGGAGCTGTGCCTCCTGCCATGAAAATCCCCCCAATCACGACACTAAACATATTGTTACTGGTAAGGTAATTAAGCCATTAGCACCTAGCGCCAATCCTGCGCGCTTTACAGATGAAGCCAAGGCAGAGAAATGGTTTAAACGAAATTGCAATGATGTATTGGGTAGAGATTGCACCGCCCAAGAAAAAGCAGATGTGCTCTCTTGGTTAATGACTGTTAAATAAATCTCATCAATATGAAAAAAACTATATTCATTGCTGCTTCCTTGCTGCTAGCAGCTTCGACCACGTTCGCCGCCAAAATGACGATGCCTGCTGATGCACCAGCTTCTTATGAGGCTGAGTGTGCAAGTTGTCATATGGCCTATCCGCCAGCGCTATTGAGCGAGCAAAGCTGGAAAAATGTAATGTCTAGTCTGTCAAAACACTTTGGCACTGATGCTAGCGTGGACGCAAAGACTCAGACTGAGATTACGAGCTGGTTAATTAAGAATGCAGCTACTCGTCAAAAATATAGCGAGACTGCTCCAGAAAACCGCATCACCAAAACAACTTGGTTTATCCGTAAGCATGATGAGGTAAGGCCAGATGTTTGGAAGAGGGCGGGAATTAAGAGTCCCGCCAACTGCGGCGCCTGTCATATTGATGCCGCTAAGGGTGTCTTTAGTGAAAATAACATTAAGATCCCCGCAAAATGAATACATCTGTACACGATACCGTTGGCGCCACTGGAAAAGTGAAGCAAGAAATTATGGTGTGGGATATGCCAGTGAGAGTGTTTCATTGGTTATTGGTGATTTGTTTTGCTGGTGCGTGGCTCACTTCAGAGAGTGAGCGCTTGGCCATGATTCACTATGCGTTTGGCTATACCGCATGCGTACTCGTCCTGGTTCGATTGGTGTGGGGCGTCATTGGTACTCGCTACGCAAGATTCAGTCAGTTCCTCAAAAGCCCTAAAGCAGTCATTGAGCATTTCATGGCGATGTTGCGTGGTCATCCCCATCACGATGTTGGCCACAATCCTGCGGGTGGCTTGGTGATGTTTGCGCTCATGCTTCTTATTCTCTTGATCGGATTTACTGGTTATCTGACAGTTAAGGAATTCTTTGGTAATTTTGCTTCTGAGATACATGAAGCGGTTGCCAGCCTGGTCCTTGGCTTGGTTATTGTTCACGTCATTGCCGCAATTGGAATGAGCGTTATTGAAAAGCAGAATCTGGTGCGATCCATGGTCACTGGCAAAAAGAAGGGCTTTCCAGAGCAGGGTATTCGATATCCGCAATACCTGATTGGTTCCCTTATTTGTTTGGGCGCACTTTACTTCTTCTATCTAACCTTGAGTGGTGGCTTGCCCAGCCTCACACAGTAAATGCCCTGCCCGAGAGGGATGTAAGTCCCTAGCCATGTCCCTCGTTGTACGATAGATAGCATGAAGCTTCTGATTGCCCTGTATTTCTTCATCCTGGCCACTATTCAGTTGGGCCTGCTATTAGGTATTTATCACTATCACCGCTCCCAAAGTGATCTTAGACCCAATCCTTATTGGATGAGTTCATTAATAGCAAATATTCTCGCCTTATTAATCTTCGGTGGTGGTGCGCTGGTAATTCAGAGTATGCAAAATCCTGCATTTAATTTCACGATTGCGAATTCACTGTTTTATATCGCCGCTATTTTTCAGCTTCTATTTTGCAAATCACTGATTGGCCCAGTTACTAAGCGTTTGCAATATGGCTTTGCACTTTCTACGATTATTTTTATACCAACTTTCGAGTTTCTTCGTCTTTATGGAAACTACGAGATTCGCACTGCATTTATGTGCACGATTGGGATCATATTCTTCTCTTGGCAAATTTTGATGCTCAGGCGCAAAAGAAGTTTAGAGCCTTCTCAACAGTTAATGTATATGCAATATGCAACTGCAGTTGAGTTATGTTTTTCCTTGGGACGCCTAGGGGTTTTAGCTTCAACCGGTTTTACCATCAGCAGTGTGGAGCAAATTCCGCAACTGTTGATATTGCTGACTATTGGTCAGTTAGTTATTAATACACTCTCTTACATTGCTCTTGGGGGCTATTGGGCGGAAAGAGTCGCCTTAGCAAACGCAAAATCAAAAAGTGAAAATGATGAGATTAAGGCGCTCCTATTGGAGCGGGAGAACTTGATATCCGGGCTTCTAAAGGCTAATAAAACCGTTGCTACTGGAGCCTTATCAGCCTCTATTGCTCATGAACTGAACCAACCCTTAGGCGCCTCTTTCTTAAATATTCAATTTCTTCAGAAGAAGCTCGCCGAAGGCAGTTTAAGTGCCGAGCAGAATCAAGAGGTCTTATCAGCCTTATTGTCAGACAATCAAAGGGCTGCAAATATCATTCGATCGCTCAGATCGATCTTTTCAGACGGAAAGATTGGCGCGGAACAGGTAGAGCTTGGTGAGTTAATTGAATCCGTTCTCAAGATTACTAAACCTGAAATTCAGTCAAAAAATATTCAAGTTGTACTCAGCCTCTCATCGAGCACATTGGCGAATATCAATCGAACTGAAATTCAACAAGTCCTTCTGAATTTAATTAACAATGCCATTCAAGCTCTGGCTGAATCATCCGCCACGGTAAAAACCTTGAAGATTGAAACCCATGATGTTCCTGATGGGGTAGAGGTATTGATTTCCGACAATGGTTTCGGTATTACGACAGAAGCTCAATCCCACCTATTTGAATTGCTTGCCGGTAGTAACAAAAAGTCAGGCATGGGTTTGGGCTTATGGCTCTGCCAGCACATCATTGCTCGCCATGGTGGGAATATTCGGTATCGGGATGCTCAGGGTGGCGGGGCGCAATTCATCTTCTTTTTACCTTCCCTTATGGACTGAGTATTAGCTCTTAGGCTAATTGCCCAAAGGCAGTCCTCTCTTTAAATTCGTAAAGTACCTTTTTTACCAATATCTGCAACACCTTAAGGCTTCTATGAAAACCCAACTCACGCTCATTGCAATCTCTATTGCACTCCTTTCTAGTAATTCTGCTTTGGCTGCTGGAGGCGGGGGAGTAGTTGCTGATCCAGGGGCAATGCAAGGAAAGCACTTTGATCCAAAAGGTAGGGCGCCATCGACCTTTACCGTAGAGCTGCAAAATGGTTTGCGCAAAACCCTGCCATTTGAAGATAAACGTGACTTTGAAGAAGCTAAAAAAGGATTTATCGCTGCTCCTCCATATAAGACCATCATGGCTGACGCTGGTAACGTTGCCTGGGATATGGGTAGTTATGAGTTCTTATTGCAGGGCAAAGACTTTGATAGCGTTCACCCATCATTGCAACGCCAGGCGATTCTTAATATGGGTTATGGCCTCTATGAAGTAGTGCCGGGAAAGATCTATCAAGTGCGTGGCTTTGACCTCGCCAACATTAGCTTCATCAAAACCAATACCGGATGGATTGTGTTTGATCCATTAACAGCAAAAGAGACGGCTCGTGCAGCACTTGAGCTGGTAAATGAGAAATTAGGAAAGCGTCCAGTGGTAGCGGTGGTGTATTCCCATTCCCATGGTGATCACTTCGGCGGTGTGCGTGGCGTAGTGGACGAAGCAGATGTGAAGAGTGGCAAGGTAAAAGTAATCGCGCCTGCTGGATTTATGGATCATGCCATTGCTGAAAACGTCTACGCTGGAAATGCTATGACCCGTCGTATGTACTTTCAATATGGCGTACTGTTGCCGCGTAGTCCATTTGGTCACGTAGACCAGTCGATTGGTAAAAATACTGCGGCAGGTAATTTGGGCTTGATTGAGCCTAACGCCTACATCAATCAGCCATATGAAAAGATGACGGTAGATGGTGTGGAAATGGAATTCCAAAACACACCAGGTACTGAAGCGCCTGCCGAGATGAATACCTACTTCCCGCAGTTCAAGGCGTTTTGGGCGGCAGAAAACATTACCGGAACGATTCACAACATTTACACATTGCGTGGCGCTTTAGTGCGTGACTCTTTGGCCTGGTCAAAGAATATTAATAATGCTTTGTATCGCTACGGTAATGAGAGTGAAGTGATGTTTGCATCTCATACTTGGCCACGTTGGGGTAATGAACGTATTCAGGAAGTGATGCGCACTCAACGCGATAGTTATGCGCATTTACATAATGAAGTTCTGCATTTAGCTAACAATGGCGTCACCATTAATGAAATTCAGAACGTCTACAAACAACCTGAGAGCTTGAAAAAGCAATGGGCTGCTCATAGCTATCACGGCTCTGAAGAGCACAATAGTCGTGCAGTCATCAATCGCTATCTTGGTTACTGGGATGCAAATCCAGCAACCTTGGCTCCCTTGTCTCCGAAAGATTCTGCTCCGCTATATGTTGAGATGATGGGTGGTTCTGCCAAGATCATGGCCAAAGGTAAGCAGCTTTATCAGCAAGGTAAATATCGTGAGGCGATGGAGATTGTGAATAAGCTTGTATATGCCCAGCCAAATAACACTGCTGCAAAAGATTTATTGGCAGATATTTTTGAGCAGATTGGCTATCAAAAAGAAAGCCCAAGTATGCGCAATAGTTTCTTGGGCGCTGCATATGAGCTTCGCCATGGAATGCCTTCAGGAGCATCACCCAAGTCAAATGGTCCTGACATGATCAAGGGCATGACAACGGAGTTGTGGCTCAATGCCTTGGCAATCAGCATGGATAGCAAAAAAGCAGCGGATATGAAATTCACTATCAACCTTGTCACCCCAGATAATGGTGAGAAGTTTGTAGTGGAGATGAGCAACTCTGCCTTGACTAATATCAAAGGTCAGCAGGCAAAGAATCCAAACTTGACTGTTACATTAAATCGTAGCGATCTCGAGCGGGTAATGGGCGGTCAAACAACATTTGATAAATTGCAGGCCGAAGGTAAGGTTAAGTTTGAAGGGGATCGTAAAGTATTTGATCAGTTGCGCGGCACTTTGACAGTCTTTACCCCAGACTTTGAATTAATGCCTGGTACAAAGCCTAAAAAGCCTGCGCCTGCTAAGCCAAATAGAGATCCATTCGAAGCTCAAGAGATGGCTATTACAGCCGGTGAGTAAGTAAATCATTTGCGATAAAAAAGGACTCTACGGAGTCCTTTTTTAATACTCAGAAACTGGAAAATTTCCCCTTAGGGATTAAAGGCTCCACCTTCTTCTAGCGCCTTGAGTTCGTCGCCGGCGATACCTAATTCTTGAAGCACCTCATCAGTGTGCTCGCCAAGCAAAGGGGGGTGGCGAGACACTTGTTGCGGTGTACCCATCATCTTGACTGCAAAGCCAATATTGGGAACCTTGCCCTCGATTGGATGATCAATCTCCATGCGCATCTTCCGGTGCTGACCATGCTCGCTATCAAAAGCTTCGGGGTAGGTATTAATCGGCCCAGCTGGAATGCCTGCCGCCAAGAGGAGGTCAACCCATTCCTCACTGGTTTTTGTAACAAAGGTCTTCTCAAGTTCTGCTGCCAACATTAAGCGATTGGCTAGGCGCAGTGGATTGGTGATAAACAGCGGATCTTCAAATAATTCTGGGCGACCAATCTTGTCGCAGAGGAGTTTCCAGAGTTTTTGATTGGTGGCGCCCATCACGAAGTAACCATCAGAGGCTTTCATAGCCTGATAGGGTGCGCTCATGTGATTGGCGGTACCCAACTTATATGGCTCAACGCCTGTGCCCCAATACTGCGCTGTATCCCAGATTGAGAACGCTAAGGCAGAATCAAATAGAGAGGCGTCAATAAATTGACCTTCGCCGGATTTGGTTTTACCAATATAGGCTGACAAAATTCCATAGACTGCGAAGAGGGCGCAACCAATATCGGCTACTGGAACACCTGCTTTAACAGGTGGACCATCAGGATAGCCTGTCACACTCATGACGCCAGACATCGCTTGTGCCATCAAATCAAAACCAGGGCGATCTGCCCATGGACCCGTTTGCCCAAATCCAGAGATGCTGGCATAAACCAATCCCGGATTAATCTCTTTCAGCGAAGGGTAATCAATACCCAGTTTTTTCATGACCCCTGGGCGATAGTTTTCAACGAGGATATCTGCGGTTTTAACGAGTTCAAAAAATACCTTTTTTCCGGCATCAGTTTTGAGGTTGAGTGTCACGCTGCGCTTATTGCGATTCATATTCAGAAAGCCCATGCTGTCTGAACCTTTCATCTTGAATCCCATTGCCCCACGAGTCTGGTCTCCAGTGCCTGGAGGTTCGATTTTGATGACATCAGCACCCAAGTCGGCAAGCAACATACAGCAGTAGGGGCCCGCCATTACTTGACTCACGTCAAGAACTCGGACGCCAGCCAGGGGTAAAGGCTTGCCGGTAGGTGTTTTCATCATTGTCTCAATTGTTTTTATATGTTTATATTGTTCTGCTAAATACTAGCCTTGAATATAAAACAAAAAATGGAGACCGTATGACCAATCAATCCCCTAAAAGGATTTTGCGTAGATTCGCTTTTTTGGCCCTAGGTATTTGTAGCGCCTTGCCATTTTCCGCGAGTGCGCAACAGGCCTTCCCAACCAAACCTATTCGTTTAATCGTCGGATTTGCTCCTGGTGGTGGCACCGATATTGTGGCTCGTGCTATCGCTCCAAAGATGGGCGAGATTTTGGGTCAAAGTGTCATCATTGAAAATAAATCTGGTGCTGCTGGAACTATTGGTGCAGACCTAGTTGCTAAATCTAATCCAGATGGCTACACATTATTGATGGGGCATTCCAACTCCAATGCAATTTCCCCTTATGTGCTGAAGAACGTTCCTTACAACCCAGCAACAGACTTTACGCCGATCACCTATTTGGGTTACGTGCCAAACGTGCTGGTGGTTAAATCTTCTCTTCCGGTGAACTCGGTGGCTCAGTTGATTTCTTTGGCTAAGCAGAACCCAGGTCAAATGACATATGGTTCTTCTGGTATTGGCAGTACGCAGCATTTGGCTGGCGCCTTGTTTTCGAAGATTGCTGGTGTAGAAATGAATCACGTCCCTTACAAGGGAAGCGGTCAAGCGATTGTGGATTTATTAGGCGGTCAAATCACAATGAACTTTGATACCTTGCCACCAAACTTACAGCAGATTCGTCAGGGCAATTTAAAGGCCTTGGCAATTTCTACTCCAAAGCGTTTGGCATTGTTGCCTAATGTACCTACATTTAATGAAGTAGGCATCGTTGGATTTGATGTCACCAATTGGTACTCCGTGATGGGTCCAAAAGGTATGGATCCAGCCGTAGTGAACAAAATCGACCAGGCAGTCAAAGCGGCTACGAATGATCCAGAGATTAAGAAAACATTGGATGCTCAGGGTCTGCAGCCAGAAGGTCCAGCAACACCAGCTGCTTTCAGCTTATTCTTGGCAGGTGAGTTGGCAAAGTATCAGCGCTTGGTAAAGAGTCTGAATATCAAGGCTGAATAATCTCTAGAATCAGTTTATTCAGTTATAGTATTTGCAGACCCTCTCTCTTGAATGAGGGAGGGTTTTTTATTTCATGACAGCAGAAAACAACTCCACTCCAGAACGCATTGCTGAAGTTCGCTTAGAGTTTCGCAATGATGTTGCGTACATCACCTTCGATCACGTTGCTGCCCGTAATGCAATGACGGTAGGGATGTACCAGAGCTTGAAATCCATTTGTGAAGACTTAGCCAAGAACTCAAAGGCCAAGGTTGCTATCTTGCGAGGTGCTGGCGGTAAGTCCTTTGTCTCTGGAAGCGATATCGCTCAGTTCTCTAGCTTTACCTCAGGTGAAGACGGGATTGCGTATGAAGAGGGTATCGATCAATATTTAGCACCTCTGGCAACATTGCCTATCCCGACGATTGCGGTGATTGATGGCATGGCGGTTGGAGGAGGGCTTGCGATTGCCAGTTGTTGCGATTTCAGAATCTCCACACCAGATGCCCGCTTTGGGGTTCCGATTGCAAAGACACTCGGCAATTGTCTATCTGCCGTTAACGTTGCTTGGCTCGTGGCGCATCTAGGTGTCAATATTGTTAAGCGCATGTTGTTATTGGCCGAGCTTGTGACTGCATGCGAGTTGCTGAAACAGGGTTATCTTCTAGCTACTTATCCCACAGAAAATATTGAGACTGAGGCTAATCAATTGGCTGAGCGCTTAATGAAATTAGCCCCCATTACGCAAAAAGCCACCAAGCTCACCTTGGCTGGATTGATTAAAAACAACTTACCGGACTGCAGCGATCTCATTCGGGAATGTTATGGCAGTCAAGATTTTAAGAATGGGGTTTCTGCATTCTTAGATGGCCAGCCACCTGTCTGGACTGGAAAGTAATCTAGGCTCGCAACACCTCTTTAGACTTATAAGAACATCTCTTGCAGATTGTTGAGATAGCGCAAACCTTGTTCAGTTGCTTTGAGCTTGTTCGGGTTGAGATCTAACAAACCTTTCTTGCTAGCTTCTTCCAATCCTTTTGAAACCACGTTCAGTGGCAAGCCGGTGCGCTCACTAAAGGTGATGGTATCTACACCATCTGTTAGGCGCAATGTATTGAGCATGAATTCAAATGGAAGATCTTTAGCGGGAATCTCTCTTGCTTCAATTAAGGCATTGCCTTGACTTTCCATTGCCTGCATATAGGTTTCTGGATGACGCTCTCGCACTTGGCGGGTAATTTTGTCCGGGAAGGAAATCTTTCCATGCGCGCCTGCGCCAATCCCGATGTAATCCCCAAAGCGCCAGTAGTTGAGATTGTGTTTGCACTCCTGATCTTTTTTGGCATAAGCGGATACTTCATAGCGTCGATAGCCTGCTGCCTCTAATAGTGCCAAGTTTTGTTCAAAGATTGCATCTATCTCATCTTCATTTGGAAGCTTCGGAGGAAAGTTCGCAAAGTAAGTATTGGGCTCTAGTGTGAGGTTGTAAAAGGATAGGTGTGGAGTCTTAAATGAGAGGGCAGTTTCAATATCCGCTTTAGCTGCTTCCAAAGTTTGGTTCGGTAAGCCAAACATCAAATCCAGATTGACCGATTTAAAGTGTTGCAAAGCAATCGCAATTGCGCGCTTAGCTTCCTCACCGTTATGAATGCGCCCCAATGCTTTGAGTTGTTGATCCTGAAAGCTCTGAATGCCCAAAGAGACGCGATTGATACCTGCTTTAGCAAAGCCGGCAAACTTCTCCGCTTCGACCGAGCCGGGATTAGCCTCCATGGTGATTTCACAATCAGGCTCTAAGTTCACACGTGCTCGAATAGCTGAGAGGAGCTCACTCATGCCATTGGCAGACATCAAGCTTGGTGTGCCACCCCCAATAAAGATGCTATGTACCTGACGACCCCAGATGCGAGGTAATTCCGTCTCAAGATCAGCAATGAGGGCCTTGAGATAGCGCGCCTCATCAAATCCCTGGGAAGCTTTTGCACCCGAATCCGTATTACCAACGCCATCTTTAATTTGATGTGAGTTGAAATCACAGTAAGGGCACTTCTTTTCACACCACGGAAAGTGAATATACAAAGACAGCGGGGGAAGGGCGGTGAGTTTTGGCTGTGTCGCCAAAACCGGATTAAGCGGATTGAGCACGGCTTTGAAGTTCGGCGATGAGTTCGCGCAATGCTTGACCACGATGGCTGATGAGATTTTTCTCAGAAGGCTCTAGTTCTGCAGCCGTATTGCCCAGTTCAGGTAAAAAGAAGTGGGGATCATAGCCAAAGCCATAGGCACCTTTAGCCTCATCAATGATTTTTCCATACCAGCGAGTTTGCACAATCAGCGGCTCTGGATCATTGGCGCTATTGACCATGACAAGGGCGCAGACATAATGTGCCCCGCGATCAGCTTTACCTTGTAAGGATGCAATCAGCTTTTGGTTGTTAGCTGCACTATCTCCATCAACGCCTGCATAGCGTGCCGAGTAGACTCCTGGTGCCCCATCTAATGCATGAGCACAAATTCCAGAGTCGTCGGCTAGTGCGGGTAAGCCACTGGCAGCACTGGCATGACGTGCCTTAGCCAGCGCGTTCTCAACAAAGGTATGGTGCGGCTCTTCTGCCGAAGGAATGCCTAACTCGCCTTGAGGGATAACCTGAAAGCGAAAAGGCGCCAAGAGTTCCTGAAACTCCCGAACCTTGCCGGCATTATTAGAGGCGAGAACGAGTTTTTGCACCATCTACCCTTGATCTTTTACTTAAACGCTTCTTTTTGTAGTTGCGTTAAATCCGCAATGCCTTGTTCTGCTAAATCTAGTAGTGCATTTAATTCAGTGCGAGAGAAGGCGGCGCCTTCAGCAGTGCCTTGTACTTCTATCATGCCGCCTTTGCCTGTCATGACGACATTCATATCGGTATCGCAAGAAGAGTCTTCTGGGTAATCTAAATCAAGTACAGGGACGCCTTGATAGATGCCAACAGAAATCGCTGCAACACTATCAATAATTGGATCGGCTTTGAGTGCGCCACTTTGCAGGAGGGTATTAATTGCATCGCGTGCTGCTACATAGGCGCCAGTAATCGATGCAGTTCTTGTTCCGCCATCAGCCTGCAAGACATCGCAATCTAAATGGATAGTTCTTTCACCCAAGACTTTTAGATCAAAGACGCTGCGCATTGCACGACCGATCAAGCGCTGAATTTCTTGTGTGCGTCCAGATTGTTTGCCGCGCGCTGCTTCACGATCGCTACGAGTGTGAGTGGAGCGGGGGAGCATGCCGTATTCAGCGGTAACCCAACCTTCGCCAGAGCCTTTTTTATGTGGAGGCACTTTTTCCAGAACGCTGGCCGTGCAAAGTACTTTAGTGTCACCAAAGGCAATTAGGACTGAGCCTTCCGCATGCTTGGTAAAGGCACGGCTGATGCTTACAGGGCGCAATTCAGTAGGGGTGCGGCCACTAGGGCGGGTGATGTTGTGCTGAGTCATGGGGTGTGGTCCTAAAGATCTACAATGTCCATATGATATCGAGCATGACTGGTTATGGCAGCGCTTCTCGCCAAGTCTCCCTAGGAGCTGGCGTTGTAGCTGATCTGCAGGTGGAATGTCGGGCTGTTAATAGCCGCTTTCTGGATTTGGGCTTTCGTCTTCCGGACGAGTGTCGTGGGGCTGAGCCTGCCTTACGAGAGATGGCTACCCAAAGCCTTTCTCGGGGTAAGGTCGAGTTTCGGGCTGCCTGGCGTGTTAATTCGGGTGCTGCTGGGGCTGCTAAAGCTAACCCCCATGCCTTAGGCGCCTTGAACAAGGATCGCTTAGATGCTCTCTACACCCTGCAAGAGCATGCTCAAACAGCCTTTCCTAATGCGGAAGCATTACGTATCGCTGATATTTTGCGTTGGCCCGGAATTGTTTCTGAGCCTAGGGGTGAAGAAGAAGGCTGGATTGCCGCCACTGTAGAAGCTGGCCGCGCTGCTTTAGCTGCCCTCATGGATAGTCGCCACGCAGAAGGTAAAGCCTTAGTTACGGTACTCACCAACATCACCAGCAAGATGCGTGAGATTGTTAAGGTGATTGAACCTAAGGTTCCTGTCTATGTAGCCCAGTATCAAGAGAAGTTGACCGAGCGCCTAGCAGAAGCATTGGCCGCGCAAGAACAAGGCAAGGGTAGTAGTGGATCTGGTACTGAGTTGATGGAGCGTATTCGTCAAGAAGTTGTGCTCTATGCGGTTCGTATCGATGTGGCGGAAGAGTTTGCGCGTCTTAAGACCCATCTCCAGGCGGTAGATACTGCGCTTGCGGGCAAGGGGCCAGTAGGTAAGCGTTTAGATTTCTTGATGCAAGAGTTGAACCGTGAAGCCAATACCCTAAGCTCCAAATCCGTTTCAGAAGAATGTACGCAAGCTGCTTTAGAGCTCAAGCTCTTGATTGAGCAGATGCGTGAACAAGTGCAAAATTTAGAGTAACTGTTACTTACACAAATTATTATGGCCAGCCCCAAACCTAAAGCTAACTTATCTCCTGCCTACCAAGGCAGTATGTTGATGATCGTTGCCCCATCAGGCGCTGGCAAATCTTCTTTGGTGAACGCTTTATTACAGGAAGATGCAGCACTCAAACTTTCTCTTTCAACTACAACGCGTGCACCAAGGCCGGGTGAGGTTGATGGCAAAGACTATCGCTTTATCAAAAGAGAAGAATTTATAGTTGAACGCGATCAGGGTAATTTCTTGGAGCATGCGGAAGTGCACGGCAATTTTTATGGCACCTCCAAAGCCTGGATCGAAACCCAAATGAAAACCGGGCGCGATGTGATGCTCGAGATCGACTGGCAGGGTGCTCAACAGATTCGTCAAATCATTCCGGAAGTGCAGTGGATCTTCATCTTCCCACCATCATTTGAGGCTCTAGAGGAGCGCTTGCGCAAACGAGGACAGGATGACGAGGCAACTATTCAGAGAAGATTGGCTGCAGCCCATTTAGAGCTCCAGCATGCCCATGAGGCGGATTTCATTGTCATCAACGACGATTTTGAGCGGGCCTTAATTGATTTACGCCAGATAGTTGCAGCCAGCCGCCTGCGCTCAGGGCCGATTATGGCTCGCAACCCTGCGCTTTTAAGGCGTCTTGGGGTCTAATCAGTTATCCTATAGGTATTGAAGCTAAATTTAAGTGAGTTCAGCATGGCCCGTATTACTGTAGAAGATTGTCTAAAAACTATCCCAAATCGTTTTGAGCTGGTATTGGCCGCGACTTATCGCGCTCGTCAATTGGTTCAAGGTCACTCCCCACGTGTTGAGTCCAGAGATAAAGCAACGGTAGTTGCGTTGCGTGAAGTTGCTGCGGGCGTAACTGACCGTGACATGTTGACCAAAGTACCTTTGTAATTCAGGGGTTCCGTTGTGGAGCTCCCCTTAGGCGACCCAAACACTTCGGAATCCAAAGGTCAGGTCTCGCCTAAAGAGACTGCTAAGAGCGATAAGTCTTCCATCATCGCCACCTTGTTAGCTCAGTCGAGCCGACATTTATTTGGCCCTACTTCTGCGCCAACGTTACCTTTAAAGCATCAAGTTGTTTCTATTGATGGTCTCATTTCTAAATTAGGCTATCTCAAGCCTGATGAAGTTAACCTCATCAAGCAAGCCTTTCATTTTGCTGATGCCGCTCATCTCGGTCAGTACCGTCATAGTGGCGAGCCTTACATCACTCATCCAGTAGCGGTAGCAGAACTCTGTGCCACTTGGCGCTTAGATGCCTCCTCCATCATGGCAGCCTTATTGCATGATGTGATTGAAGACACGGGCTGTACCCAAGCAGATCTAGTCGGCAAGTTTGGTAGCAAAGTTGCGGAGCTCGTTGAGGGGTTAACCAAGCTCGATAAGTTGGAATTCCAAAGCCATGCTGAGGCGCAAGCTGAAAGCTTCCGCAAGATGTTTATGGCGATGGCGCGAGATGTGCGTGTCATTCTGGTGAAGTTGGCTGATCGTACGCACAACATGCGTACTCTCGATGCCGTCCCAATGGAGAAGCGTCGCAGGGTAGCCGCTGAAACTATTGAGATCTACGCCCCCATTGCGCACCGTCTTGGTCTGAACATTATTTATCGCGACTTACAAGATCTGAGTTTCCGTTACTCCATGCCAATGCGCTTCAGAGTAATTGAGGGCGCAGTAAAGCGGGCGCGTGGTAATCGCAAGGAGATGGTCGAGAAGATTTTGCAGAACGCTCGAATGGCATTTGCAAAAGCCGATCTAGCAGTTGATCTGCAAGGTCGAGAAAAAACCCTCTTCAGTATTTACAGCAAAATGCGCAGCAAGCATTTGAGTTTTTCTCAGGTGCTAGATGTCTATGCATTCAGGGTCACTGTACATTCGATTGATGAGTGCTATCGCGCTCTCGGAATTTTGCATGCGCTCTATAAACCAATGCCTGGTAAGTTTAAGGATTACATTGCAATTCCTAAACTCAATGGTTATCAGTCTCTTCACACCACACTATTAGGTCCATCTGGTGTGCCGGTAGAGTTTCAGATTCGTACGAGCGATATGCACGCAGTTGCAGAGGCAGGCGTTGCTGCACACTGGGCTTATAAAGATGGCACTCCAGATATGAGTGAGGTGCAAAACCGCGCGCATCAATGGTTGCAATCTTTGATTGATATTCAGGATAGCAGTGGGGATTCACAAGAATTCTTAGAGCACGTCAAAATTGATCTGTTCCCAGATGCGGTTTATGTCTTCACCCCAAAAGGGCAGATAAGAGCCTTACCGCGTGGCGCTACCGCCTTAGATTTTGCTTACTCGATTCATAGTGATGTGGGTAACACTTGTGTGGCCGTGAAGATTAATGGCATGCAGTTGCCTTTACGTAGTGAGCTAAAGAACAGCGATATTGTTGAAGTAGTGACATCAGCCAACTCTCAGCCTAATCCAGGTTGGTTGGCATTTGTTCGAACCGGTAAAGCGCGTGCCTCCATTCGTCATTCACTGAAGACCAAGCACTATGCCGAGTCTCTGCAATTGGGTGAGCGTCTCTTGGCTAGCGCTTTGCGTCAGCAGGGTGTTGATGCAGGATTGTTATCACCAGAGATCTGGGAAAAGTTACTGCATTGGACTGGCGATAAAACGCGTGAAGAAGCCTGCGTCAATATTGCTTTGGGTCGTAGATCCCCTCAAGAGCTCGCAATTCGCTTGAAGATTTTGATTGATGATGAGGGTGGCTCAGAGCAAATGCGCTTGGGCGCGGCAGACTGGGTTTCCCCTCAACAAGAAATTGCATCTCATCATCATCAGCGTCAGGCCATCTTGGTCGATGGGCGCGAAGGTAATTCGATTAGTTTCCAAACTTGCTGTCATCCGATTCCAGGCGACAACATTATTGGTTACCTCGGTAAGGGTGAGGGTTTACAGGTCCACACCAATGACTGCCCAGTAGCCCTCAGAATGCTTTCTAAGGATAGCGATAAGTGGGTTGAGGTGGAGTGGGGTAAAGAAGTTAATCGAGAATTTGAAGTTGATCTCGCAATCGATACGCGCCAAGGTAAGGGTGTATTGGCCAGGGTGGCAAGTAGTGTGACTGCTGCTGACTCCAACATCATGAACGTGTCGATGGATGATCGCTACAAGGAAGATGCTGTCACCATTCGTTTTACGATTCAAGTATCAGATCGCTTACATCTTTCTAAGGTGATGCGAAGCTTGCGCACCAATCATGATGTGATGCGCGTGACCCGGGTGCGGGTCGGCTAAATTCCCTTGAAGTCCAATTACTGGTACTGAACGTCTAGGATTTCAATCTCAGTAGGGCCGGTGGGGGTTTGGATTTTGACGCAATCACCCAAGCGTGCCTTGATTAAAGCTTTGGCAATCGGTGAGACCCAGCTGACATGACCTAAGTCCAAATCGACCTCATCAACTCCCACAATCGTGATGGTTGTCTCGTTGCCAGCCTCAGGACCCTCTAGACTGGCATAGGTGACAGTGGCTCCAAAAAAGACCTGCTCGGCATCGGCATCCCCCGATTTTCTGGCTTGGTTATCGACTACTACGGCAAATTCGAGGCGCTGATTTAGGAAGCGAATCCGGCGATCTATCTCCCGAAGTCGCTTTTTTCCATAGATATAGTCCCCATTTTCCGAGCGGTCGCCATTGGAGGCCGCCCAGTGAACAACCTTGACAACCTCAGGCCGATCAAGGTTCAGGAGCTGTAAAAGCTCGCTTTTGATGCGTTCGTGGCCAGCGGGTGTGATGTAGTTCTTCTCTTCCATGGCATAATTATGGCTGTTGCGGCTGTAGCTCAGCTGGATAGAGTACTTGGCTACGAACCAAGGGGTCGTGGGTTCAATTCCTGCCAGCCGCACCAACCCATTCAGGGCCTAGTTGAAAGACTGGGCCCTTTTTCTTTTTTAGCCGTTTCATGGCGGTTTCATACGAATCCCTTATAGTTTGCCTATGGGCATTTCAGACGCTAATTCCACGAATTCACCAGCTCCGGTCGCTATTTGGTCGCAAACTGACGCAACGCATGCACAAGTGACTTTAAGCGGTGTCGTCAATGTGTATTCCTTGGCGGGTGTGTGGAGCGATATTCGGCAAAAACAAAGTCTTTGGCTAGGGTCGGGAAAAGCTCAAGGCCAAACATTAGTTTTTGATGCGTCAAAAGTAATTTCTCTGGATGGATCTGCTTTTGCATTCTTGATTGATATTGAAGAATCTCAGAAAAACGCAGGTGGGCAGTTTGATATTCAGGGTCTAGACCCGAAATATCAGCCCCTCTTGCATGAATTCGATCCGATTACAAATCTCTTTCCAGTCCCAACTCAAAAGCAAAAGCCTAACTTTGTGGTTAGCACTGGAATAGCCGCCCAAGATCTTATTGATGATGGTCGTGGACTCATTACTTTTATCGGCCATCTATCTGCTGATTTAGTTTGGTCAATACGGAATATTAGGCAAGTGCGTTGGGGTGATTTTGTGAATGCCGCAGTCGAGGCGGGCATCTCTGCGCTACCAATTGTTGGTCTGGTTGCTTTTTTGATTGGTGTGATTCTTTCGTTTCAAGCGGCCATTGGTATGGAGCAGTTCGGCGCAGTTACATTTGTTGGGCCACTCGCTGCCCTGGGGATCGTGCGCGAGATGGGGCCGCTCATTACGGCGATCTTGCTCGCGGGTCGTTCATCTGCCGCGTTCGCTGCTGAGATTGGCACGATGACAGTCAATAGCGAAGTAGATGCTTTGGTTACCGGCGGATTAAGTCCGATTCGATTCTTGGTGGTGCCCAGAGTATTGGCGGGAATATTAGTAGCCCCGATATTGACCTTATTTGCGGATGTCGTCAGCATCTTCTCTTCCATGCTAACAATGCAAATTTATGGCGTCCCCTTTATTAATTTTTATAACGGCATGCTAGCCGCTGTAGATGTTGAGGATGTTTTGTCTGGCTTGGTGAAGGCCACTTTATTTGGCGTGGTAGTTTCTGCGATGGGTTGTTTGCGCGGTATGCAAACGGGTACTGGTGCAGCGGCAGTGGGTATCTCAGCAACCCGCGCCGTAGTGAGCAGTATTGTCATGATTGTTTTAGTAGACGGTATCTTTGCGTACATCTCTTACAGGACGGGTTTCTAATGGACGCTCTTGATAACGCAATCGATGTTCAAAATCTCACCGTGGGCTACGGCTCAAAAGTGCTCTTACAGAACCTGAATTTCTCTGTTAAGAACGGGGAGATCTTCGTTATCTTGGGTGGATCGGGTTGCGGAAAATCGAGTCTCTTGAAGAATTTATTTGGCCTATATCAACCGCTTTCTGGAGATGTGTTGATCGAAGGTCAAAACATTACTACCGCCCAAGGTGCAGAGCGTCAAAAAATTATGACGAGCTTTGGAGTGATGTATCAGCAGGGCGCTTTATTTGGTTCTATGAATTTGCTGGATAACGTGACCCTCTTTATGGAGGAGTACACCCAACTGACCAGAGATCAAATGAATCTATTGGCTCGCTGCAAGCTTGATCTAGTTGGGTTGCTCCCATACGAAACTTATATGCCGAGCGAGATTAGCGGCGGCATGCAAAAGCGGGCTGCGATTGCGCGTGCAATGGCCCTGGATCCTAAGATATTATTTTTGGATGAGCCTTCAGCAGGCTTGGATCCCATTACTTCAGCCGATCTGGATAGTACGATTTTGGATCTCTCTAAAAACCTGGGATTTACCTTTGTGATCGTCTCCCATGAATTAGCCAGTATTTATTCCATCGCCGATAAGGTGATCATGCTAGACAAGGATGCCAAGGGCATCATTGCTGAGGGTGACCCTAAGGTATTGCGAGACACCAGTAAAGATCCCCGAGTGCATCAATTCTTTAATCGCATCATGAGCAAGGACGCAGCATGAGTAATAACTCCAATCCCAATTATTTCCGCCTAGGTGTTTTTGTCTTAGCGGCAATCGGCGTTTTGCTCGCCATTATTTTGATCTTTGGTTCGGGTCAGTTACTCAAACAATCTTTCATGATTGAGACCTATGTCAAGCAATCGGTGACAGGATTAGATGCTGGTGCTGCAGTACGTTTTAGGGGTGTCAAGATCGGCCAGGTAACTTCTATCAATTTGTCCGGTGATGTGTACGAAAGAGAAGTGCCGATGCCACAGCGACATGAATACGTTGTGGTGAGGATGCAAATTTTTGGCGACAAAGTTCAGCTCGAGCATTTGGAAACCTACCTCAAAGATAATCTTCGCGCTCGTATTAAGTCTATGGGTATTACCGGCGTCAATTATGTTGAGTTAGATTTTTACTCTAGCGCAAGCCAGTACTCGCCCTTAGCGTATACGTGGTCGCCTAAATATCCGGTAGTACCTTCGATGCCAAATCAAGCAGATGAAATTATTTCCGGTATTCAGAAGTTGATCGGTGCCTTGAACGGCTTGGATGTAGATGGAACTCAAAAGAAGTTTGATGCCTTGTTAGGTAACCTCAATAAGTTGATGGCGGGTGATGGTAAAGATAGTTCTGGCCTCATTTCCTCAGTTAAGGACCTCAATCTAATTTTGGATCGGATTGCTAAAGCGACAGATAAAGATCAGCTCAATATTTTGATGCGCGAATTAGCTGCCGCTATGGTTTCCTTGCGTCAAACCGTTACCAGCGTTCAGGGTGATACCACCGCCACCCTGGAGAATATCCGTCAGGCAAGTGAGCAGTTAAATGAATTCACACGCGTAGCAAGTCAATCACCGTCTACTTTGATTTGGGGTGAGCCACCTGCACGCATCACGCCTCCAATGAATGGAGCCCAGAAATGACATCAATGAAAATTCAGATGATGAAAAACTCACGCCTCATTAAGTTTGCTGCCTTCACATTTGTTGTGGCTGCATTAAGCGCTTGCTCCTTACCTAAAAGACCGGCATTAGAGACGACTAGTTGGATGGTGGCACCAGAACGTACAGCCACACCTTATAAGCCGCGTACTGATTTATGGCTCAAGATGGGATCTGCCTCAACAACCCCACCTTTTGATGGCAAGTCTTTGGTCTACCGTTTGGGCGATCAGCGTTACGAAAAGGATTTCTACAATATTTATTCTGCGCTACCCAATGAAATGGTGAGCAATGCGACCCGTCAGTGGCTCAATAACGCTCAGATCTTCTCCATGACTGTAGGGCAGGGCAATAGCTTCTTCCCTTATTACATCCTGCAGGCTTCTGTAGAGGAGTTTTATGGCGATTACCGGGTTCGTCCAGAGGCTGTGGTCACTGTCGAGTTTTTCCTGACTGCGACAGATCCTCAAAAACGTAATCCCGTGATTGGTAAAAATCGCTATACCAAGAGAATTGCTCTTAAAGACAATACGCCTCAAGCCTTGGTGCTAGGTCAGCAAGAGGCCTTGGCGCAAATTCTTAAAGAGTATGAGGTAGTGCTTTATAAGTACGCCGGTAATTTGCCGCCACCTCTGGGCCAGTAGTCATATTGAAATTGCAGTGCCTATAAAAATAATGGAGTAGACATGGATTTAGGACTCAAAGGTAAGGTTGCCTTGGTAATGGCATCTAGTCGCGGTTTAGGTCAGGCAATGGCCGTTTCATTAGCGCGTGAAGGCGTTAAGGTCGCTGTGACTGGTCGCAACGCTGAGGGGTTAAAAAAATCAGTGGAGCTGATTGAGGCGGCCGGCGGAAAGGCATTGGCATTAAGCTGGGATTTATCTGACAGCTCAGTCATTGATGCGTTAGTTACCAAAGTAGAGCAAGAGCTCGGACCGATTGATATTCTGATTAATAACACTGGCGGACCGCCTCCAACCTTAGCAACCGGGCAAGACCCTGCGCTATGGCAAAAGAGTTTTAACGATATGGTCTTGTCGCTCATCAGCATCACTGATCGAGTCCTTCCAGGAATGCGTCAACGTAAATGGGGTCGCATCATTACGAGCACCACTTCAGGCGCGATTGCTCCAATCAAGAACTTAGCAATCTCCAATACTTTGCGAGCTGCGCTGCTAGCTTGGTCTAAAACCTTAGCAGCAGAAGTGGCCGCCGAAGGAATTACTGTGAATGTCATCATGCCAGGTCGTGTAGCAACAGACCGCTTGCGTCAACTAGACGAAGCACGTGCTCAACGAGAAAGCATCAGCTATGACTCTGTCGTACAAGCTAGCCTGAAGCAGATCCCGATGGGGCGTTATGGTGACCCACAAGAGTACGGTGATACCGCAACGTTTTTAGCTAGTCAAAACGCTTCCTTTATCACTGGATCAGTGATCCGTGTTGATGGTGGCCAGATTCAGGCAATTTAATCTCCGTGTTGGTAAGCTTTCTGCGGACTGCTAGGCGAGATCTTCGATCTAGTGAGCTAGTAGCCTTACTAGTTGCGCTGACGCTCTCTGTTGCAGCCTTATCTAGCGTAAGCTTCTTGGCCGACCGAATGCAGCGGGCTTTTCAGTTTGATGCCCGCCAACTTCTGGCTGCAGACTTACTGTTGGTAGCTGATCAACCTTTGCCTGAACGTTTTATTCAAGAGGCGAAGAGCTTGCAGTTGAGGTCAGCTCAAACCATTGTTTTCCCAAGCATGGCCACTGTTGGCGCTCAAAGTAAGCTGGCCTCTCTGAAGGCGGTGAGTGGCGCCTATCCCTTGCGTGGCTCCTTGCAGGTAGCGCCTTCACAAGCAAGCCTCACTCCGCCGGCTGGTTCGGTTTGGGTGGATCCTGCAATGCTCAACGCACTGCAAGCCAAAGTTGGTGATCAGATGTCATTGGGAGATAAGACTTTCCTAATTAGCGGCATCTTAGAGCGCGAGCTCGATCGGGGTGCTGGATTCATGAACTTTGCGCCACGCGTCATGATGTCGCTTGATGATTTGCCTGCAACGGGTCTTATTGGTCTCGGTAGCCGCGTGACTTATCGGCTGTTATTGGCGGGAAGCGATCAAGCTATCTCGAGTTATGAAAAGTGGGCTACTCAATGGATTGAGTCAGAAGGCCTTAGGGGACTACGCATTGAGACCTTGGAGAATGCCCAGCCTGTCATGCGTAAAACCTTAGAGCGGGCAGAGCGCTTCTTATCTTTGGTTGCCTTGCTGACTGCAATGGTAGCTGCAGTAGCCATTGCTTTATCGGCGCGTCGCTATGTTTTGAAGCAGGCTGATGTTTGTGCGGTGATGAAATGTCTTGGCGCAAGCCAAAAGACGATTCTGCTAAATCAAGTAAAAGTATTGGGCGCTCTGTGCTTATTGGCAGCCATCATGGGGGCTACCATTGCTTATGGCGTACAAGAGGTATTGATTCGTATTTTGGGTAACCTGGTATTTGCTAATTTACCTTCGCTGTCCCTTTGGCCCTTAGCCTGGAGTGTTTTATTTTCCTCCTGCTTGTTGATTGGTTTTGCTGGGCCTCCTCTATTTAGTTTGGTCATGATTTCACCTGTACGACTCATTCGGAGAGAGTTGGGTTCGGTAAATATCAAGGTGATTTGGGTGGCGCTTTTTGGACTCATTACTTGTCTCGTCTTAATTGCGATTGCAGCGCAAGACTGGAAGCTAGCCTCTTGGGTTGCTGCTAGCTTTGGCGGTGCTGTAGCGCTCTTTACCTTGGTCTCCTGGTCAGCTCTACGCGTATTTAATGTTCTGTTTTCTCAGTGGGGCGCTCAGAACTTTGCTCTACGGTTTGCGTTGACTGCACAAGCACGACGGTCAGGGTTTGCGGTCATGCAGATTACCGCTCTGGGTATTGCCTTGATGGCCTTGCTGCTGATTCTCTTGCTTAGGCAGGATTTACTATCCACGTGGCAGGAAAACATTCCAGTCGATGCTCCTAATCGCTTCATGATTAATGTTCAGGAAGATCAAAAGCTAAGCATTACTCAGTCACTGCTCGATGCGGGTGTAGCAAAGCCGAGCTTTAGCCCTATGGTTCGTGCACGCTTAGTTGAAGTCAATGGAAAGGTTGTTGGCCCCAATGATTATGTTGATGAAAATGCGCGTCGCCTAGTTGATCGAGAATTCAACCTCTCCTATACCGAGCAATTGCCTGAGGGCAATCGCATTACTTCTGGAAAATGGATTGAAGGTAGCGCACCACAGGTTTCTTTGGAAGCGGGAATTGCGAAAACCTTGAAGTTAAAGCTTGGTGATCAAATGACCTTTGAGCTTGCTGGTGAAAAAGTGACTGCACCAATTACTTCTTTGCGTAAGTTGGATTGGAGTTCCATGAAGGTGAATTTCTTCGTCATCATGCCGCCCGCCATGCTTGAGAAAATGCCTCAATCTTGGATTACTTCTTATTACCAAGGCACTGCAATTGAGGGCTTGGACTACCAGCTCGCACAGACTTATCCCAATCTGACCATTGTTGATGTAGCGACCTCATTGAGGCAAATACAGGATGTATTGGATCGACTATCTTCTGTGCTGGGCCTATTGTTTGCTTTTACGATTGCTGCGGCGATATTGGTACTCGTGGCTGCAATTGCGGCGACGCAAGACGAGCGTTTTAGAAGTGCAGCCTTACTCAAGGCGGTAGGTGCATCACGTGCCTTGCTGAGAAAGATCGCCTTAGCCGAACTCTTAATCATTGGGGTGCTTGCAGGAGCATTGGCTGGACTAGCAGCCGGAATGGCCGCATGGGCACTTGGGCGTTTTGTATTGGAGATTGAGTTCAATGCATTCGCGCAGTCTTTGGCGATGGGAATAAGCTTCGGCGTAATTGCTTGCCTCTTAGCTGGTTTTCGTTTTCAGAGAAAAATTCAAACCGCTACCGCTATGGAATGCTTGCGCGAGATCTAGGGCTCACGCACTGTCGTTCTTACGAGAGCGTCACCAAATTCTTTGGTAATTCCACTAAGCGGGTTCTTGCAAAACGGTCTGGCAGGCTTTGACGTAGTAGGGGGCTAACGCGATCCAAGTAAATGCTGAGTGGCCACAGCAATAAAGCTACCGTAAAGAGCATTTCAATAATCTGCCACTTCTGCAACTCAAAGAGCCATTGCAATAGGACACAAGGGATTAGCCATAGAGATCCATAGACATAGCGCCAGATTGCCTGCTTGCGGTTTAGGTTGTAACCGCCCGGACCAATCATGCGTACTCGCCATGTTTGCATTGCCAGTGTCTGGCCTGACTTAGTCCAATACCAAACAAAGTAAATGCCTAGGACGATATACAGATAGAGAAAGGTAAGCCAGCTTGGTAGCGCTAATCCAAACAGAATTCCTAGGCCTAAATTGGGAACCAGGAATGTCAGTGCGATGACGCCTAATAAAACTAATTGCTCGTAGAGCCCGCAGGATACTCGCCGCCAAAATTGCGGAGCGGGTAGTGCATTTAATTCAGCGGGGGTTATCACAGCTTAGAGATTCTCACGGATTACTAGAGCTGCTGTCCGGGCTTGTGCTTGGAGCCGGAGCTTCTGGAGTCGGGATGCTGCTTGCCGGCAGAGTCGGAGCTAGATTCGATTTCTGTGTGATGGGGTGCTGTTGTAATGTAGGTGCACTCGCAGCTGTTGGTTTTTTCTTATTCACCTCTGCTTGAGCTAATTTCTTTTTCTGCTCATCACTCAGTTTTTGATACGCACTCCAAGCCTCTGCTTTTTTCTCTGCTGGGAACTTGAGGCTGCTAAGGTAATTTTCTCGTGCAATGCGACGATCTTTTTGGGAGAGGTTGGACCAACTAGTCATGCGAGACTGCAGTCGCTGTTGATCGACCTCACTCATCTTCGGATAGAGATTGGCAACCTGAATCCATTTCTTGCGACTATCTGGGAGCATGTAATCCCAATCGCTTTCCAGTGGGGCCAAGATTTTTTGTTGTTCAGGCTTAAGACCTTCCCAAGTACCATCCGGTTTTTTTTCCGGAGTGCCAGTAGTTTTACCGTGGGCAGCGGGAGGTGTTTGAGCGAGTACACCTGAACTTTGCACTGATCCAAGTGTGCCAATTGCCAACATCATGCTGATGCTGAGTAAGGCAATTAAAGATCGTGGGTGGTTCAGCATTCGCTAAAGGGTTCGGTATGAGCTTTAAGACGGTGACTTGGCTGAATCAAGGCTATCTTGATCAGATTCAGCTAAAGGACCATTCTTAAGGAATCCCATGAAGCCGCTGTCGGCGTAGGCATCTGGTGGTACGTCATCCGTTAAGAGGGCGACATCCAACTCAGCTATATCGTTAATGCGGGAGTCTTGTTGCCATTGGGCGATGCCAATAAGGCCAAAAACCAACACAACCAGTGGAGCAACCCAACCTACGTTATCCCAAAAAGAACGTGAGCCTGAAGTCCAGTTTCCAGTGGAGCTGGCCAAAACATGCTGCTGAATGCGTACTTTTTCTGGTTTTTTGACAGAAATTGCCTTGAGACGCGCTGCGTACAGACGATCTTTAATGCCTACTGGCAAGGATTGGGATCCTTGGCGGAGCAGGGCGGCAGCACTCAGACCAAATTGATCTGCTTCTGTTGGGCTTAGGATGTCTTGATTGCGGTTCACAGCGTAATTCCTTTTAATTTCAATGCTTTAGCTAGAGCCTGGGTGGCTCTTGAGCAGTGGGTTTTGACACTTCCCTCGCTACAACTCATCGCAAGGGCAGTTTCAGTAATACTCAGCTCATCCCAATAACGCATCAGGAAGGCTTCTCGTTGACGGGCAGGCAATTTTGATATTTCTGACTCCAGGGACTGCAATAACTGGCTACGTTCCAGCTTAAATGCACCATCCTGGTGAATTTCACTGTCATCCGGGGCTGAAAGGGACTCCAGGGGGTCAAAATCATCGTTTTCATCCGATTTCTTGCCCATATTGGAGAACAGGGTGACCCAGGTATTACGAACCTTTTGACGCCTAAACCAGTCATGAATGCGGTTTTGGAGGATTCTGGTGAAAACAAGGGGTAATTCAGCTGCAGGTCGATCACCATACTTTTCAGCTAACTTGATCATGGCATCTTGAACGATATCCAAGGCGGCATCGTCATCTCGCACAGCATAGACCGCCTGCTTAAAAGCGCGCTGCTCAACACTGCTCAGAAAGTCAGAAAGTTCTTGGGGTGAAGCCATTCAGTAGATTAGACCTGAATCAGATGGAATTGGTCTATTTTAGGTGATTGCTATAGAATATAGGGCTTACTACCTAGAATCTCATTCAAGAAGTGGTTTTTTCCGGTAGCAGCGCCGTTCGAACTCAGGCCACAAGCAAGAGACAGAACAGACCAATCAATTTTTTGCCGAAAATTGCAAAGGACGAAAGAAAATGAATACAAGCAGCGCCGAATTTTTAGCTTCTAAAGCTAACCAAGACACAGCAAACCCAAATTCCACAGCGAATGCGCCTGAAATGATTGGCGCCGAGATGTTGGTACAAGCTTTGCACAAAGAGGGTGTTGAATACGTCTGGGGTTACCCAGGTGGTTCCGTTCTCTTTATCTACGACGAAATTTTTAAGCAGGACAAGTTTGAACACATTCTTGTTCGCCATGAGCAAGCAGCCGTGCATGCGGCCGATGGCTATGCGCGTGCAACCGGTAAGGTTGGTGTCGCACTAGTTACTTCAGGCCCTGGTGTAACCAACGCGGTTACCGGAATTGCCACTGCTTACACTGACTCGATCCCGATGGTGATCATCAGCGGTAACGTGCCAACTTATGCGATTGGTGAAGATGCTTTCCAAGAAGCGGATACCGTTGGTATTACTCGCCCAGTGGTAAAGCACAATTTCTTGGTAAAGGATGTCAGAGATCTTCCTTTAGTTATCAAGAAGGCTTTTCATATTGCACAAACCGGTCGCCCGGGTCCAGTGTTGATCGACATCCCTAAGGATGTATCCGCTGCTAAGGCGCCGTTCGTATACCCAGAAACTTTGGAGATGCGTTCCTATAACCCAGTCATTAAAGGGCATAGCGGACAAATCCGTAAAGCAGTTTCTTTATTGCAAGAAGCAGAGCGCCCATACATCTATACCGGTGGCGGCGTGATCTTGGCTGATGCCGCTCCCGAGTTAAAAGAGTTTGCAGATTTGCTGGGCTATCCAGTAACCAATACCTTGATGGGTCTCGGAGGCTTTCCAGGCACTAGCCCGCAATTCCTAGGCATGCTTGGTATGCATGGAACTTACGAAGCCAATATGGCGATGCAGCACAGCGATGTGTTGATTGCGATTGGCGCACGTTTTGATGACCGCGTGATTGGTAATACTGCTCACTTTGCAAGTCATCCACGCAAGATCATTCACATTGATATCGATCCATCCGTGATTTCTAAGCGGGTAAAGGTAGACGTTCCTATCGTTGGCAATCTCAAAGAAGTATTGGTTGAGATGACAGCCCAGCTTAAAGCTGCTGGCCCACGCAAGAATGACGCTAAGTTAGCTGCATGGTGGGAGCAGATCAACGAGTGGCGTAAAAAAGATTGCTTAAAGTACGACGAGGCATCCCAGATTGTTAAGCCACAGTATGTGGTTCAAAAGCTGTGGGAGCTCACTGGTGGTGATGCATTTATTACTTCCGACGTTGGTCAGCATCAAATGTGGGCTGCACAGTTCTACAAGTTTGATAAGCCACGTCGCTGGATTAACTCTGGTGGCCTTGGGACCATGGGTGTTGGTTTGCCTTACGCCATGGGTATCAAGAAAGCTTTCCCGGATAAAGATGTATTTGCTATTACTGGTGAAGGCTCGATTCAGATGTGTATCCAAGAGCTATCCACTTGCAAGCAGTACAACACGCCTGTAAAGATTGTGTCATTGAACAACCGTTACCTTGGTATGGTTCGCCAATGGCAAGAGCTGACTTATAACAAGCGCTATTCCAGCTCTTACATGGATTCATTGCCAGACTTTGTGAAGTTGGCTGAGGCCTTTGGGCACGTTGGTATGCGTATTGAGAAGAAGTCTGATGTTGAAGGCGCTCTCAAAGAAGCTATTCGCCTAAAAGATCGCACAGTGTTTATGGATTTCCAGACAGACCCAGAAGAAAACGTTTGGCCAATGGTTCAAGCAGGTAAGGGTATTACTGAAATGCTTTTGGGTAGCGAGGATCTCTAATGCGACATATTATTTCTGTATTGATAGAGAACGAACCAGGCGCATTGTCCCGGGTTGTTGGCTTATTTTCTGCACGCGGTTACAACATTGAAACCTTAAGTGTTGCACCTACTGAAGATCCATCGCTTTCTCGTATGACGATTGTCACGATTGGTTCTGAAGACGTTATTGAGCAAATTACTAAGCACTTAAATCGTTTAGTTGAAGTGGTTAAGGTTTTTGATTTAACTGAAGGTCCTCATATTGAGCGCGAGCTCATGATGATCAAAGTTCGCGCGGTTGGTAAAGAGCGTGAAGAGTTGAAACGTACAACGGATATCTTCCGTGGTCGCATCATCGATGTGACTGATAAGAGTTACACCATTGAATTAACTGGTGATGGTGCCAAATTAGACGCCTTTATTGATTCGATTGATCGTGCTTCGATTCTGGAAACTGTCCGTTCGGGTGGTTCTGGTATTGGGCGCGGCGAACGTATCCTCAAGGTTTAATTTTTTTAACTGATTACTGAATTAATTACATTTTCAAAACAAGGAAAGAGCATGAAAGTTTTTTACGATAAAGACGCTGATTTGTCCCTCATTAAAGGCAAAAAAGTAACCATCATTGGTTATGGTTCACAAGGTCACGCACACGCATTGAATCTGAAAGATTCAGGCTGTAACGTTACTGTTGGTTTGCGTAAAGATGGTGCTTCTTGGAGCAAAGCTGCAAATGCTGGCTTGACAGTAAAAGAAGTTGGCGAAGCGGTTAAAGATGCTGACGTAGTCATGATGCTCTTGCCTGATGAGCAAATCGCTGACGTATACAACAAAGAAGTTCATCCTAATATTAAGCAGGGCGCTGCATTGGCATTCGCTCACGGCTTTAACGTTCACTACGGTCAAGTTCAGCCACGCGCTGACTTAGATGTGATCATGATTGCTCCTAAGGCGCCGGGCCACACTGTTCGTGGTACTTACGCTCAAGGTGGCGGTGTTCCACATTTGATCGCTGTGTACCAAGATAAATCTGGCTCTGCTCGTGATGTTGCTTTGTCATATGCAACAGCAAACGGCGGCGGTCGTGCCGGCATTATCGAAACTAACTTCCGTGAAGAAACTGAAACTGACTTGTTCGGTGAGCAGGCTGTTCTTTGTGGTGGCGCCGTTGAATTGATCAAAGCTGGTTTCGAAACTTTGGTTGAAGCTGGTTACGCTCCTGAAATGGCTTACTTCGAGTGCTTGCATGAGCTCAAGTTGATTGTTGACTTGATCTACGAAGGTGGTATCGCCAACATGAACTACTCTATCTCTAACAATGCTGAGTACGGTGAGTATGTGACTGGCCCACGTGTTGTAACTGAAGATACTAAGAACGCAATGCGTCAGTGCTTGAAAGATATTCAGACTGGTGAGTACGCTAAGAGCTTCATCTTGGAAAACAAAGCAGGTGCGCCTACTTTGATTTCACGTCGTCGCTTGAATGCTGAGCATGACATCGAGGTAGTTGGTGCGAAGTTGCGCGCCATGATGCCTTGGATTGCAAAGAACAAGTTAGTTGACCAGACTAAGAACTAAGCAAGACATAAAGTCATAAATAAGCAGTTCATTAAATAAGGCTCAGAACAAAGATGATGTATCCGCACCCCATTATTGCGAAAGAAGGTTGGCCGTATTTGGCATTAGTGGGGGCTGTTACTTTGCTAGTCCACTATCTTGGTGGCATTGCATGGTCATGGCCTTTGTGGATCATCTTTATCTTTGTTCTGCAGTTCTTTCGCGATCCACAGCGTATTGCCGCTCTTGGTCGTGATTTAGTTTTATCTCCAGCCGATGGTCGTATCGTCGTAGTGGAAGTGGCCAATGACCCTTATGCCGGTCGTGAAGCTTTGAAGATTAGTGTTTTTATGAACGTGTTTAACGTTCACTCCAACCGCAGCGCAGTGAACGGTTTGGTAAAAGAGATTCAGTATTTCCCAGGCAAGTTTGTGAATGCCGATTTAGATAAAGCCTCCACTGAGAATGAGCGTAATGCGGTTGTGATTGATGCTAACGGTCAAATCGTGACTTTAGTTCAGGTTGCAGGCCTGATTGCGCGACGCATTCTTTGCTATATCCATGTTGGCGACAGACTTAAAGCAGGTGAGCGTTACGGCTTTATTCGCTTTGGCTCCCGCGTAGATGTATATTTGCCATTAACAGCTGAACCTTTGGTCAGTGTTGGTGATAAAGTTTTTGCTACGAACACTGCATTAGCTCGCGTACCCGGCTTAGATTGATTAAGCCGTTTTAACTGGGAATATTCTGTGACTACATTTCGCCGTCGTGGCCGTATTGATCGCAGTCGCTTAGCGCGTACCCGCACTGATCGCACTCAAGATGAGTGGGCAGAAGACCTTGCTGATGAAGTTGATTACGAGGTAGAAGAGTTGCATGCGGATAAACCGCGTCAACGCAGCAAAGGAATCTACTTACTCCCTAACGCATTTACTACAGCAGCTTTATTCTGTGGCTTCTTCGCCATTGTTAATGCGATGAACCACCAGTTTGAAATGGCTGCTATTGCTATCTTTGCATCCTTAGTTTTGGATGGAATGGATGGTCGCGTTGCCCGTATGACCAATACCCAAAGCGCCTTCGGCGAGCAATATGACTCTTTGGCCGATATGGTGTCATTTGGTGTTGCCCCAGCTTTGGTTGCGTATGAGTGGGCCCTAAAAGATTTGGGTAAGTGGGGCTGGTTAGCTGCCTTTACTTATTGCGCAGGCGCTGCTTTGCGTTTGGCCCGATTTAATGTCAACACTGGTGTGGTTGATAAGAAGTTTTTTCAAGGTTTACCAAGCCCGGCAGCTGGCTCTTTGATGGCTGGCTTTATCTGGCTGGCTGATGACAACAAGATCCCCGTGCGTGACACTGCGATTCCTTGGATTACTTTCTTTATTGCCGTTTATGCTGGTTTGACCATGGTATCGAATGCCCGTTTCTATAGTGGCAAGGCTTTGGATGTTCGCTACCGCGTGCCTTTTGGTGTGATGGTCCTAATGATCCTAACTTTCGTTTTGATCTCTTCAAATCCGCCTTTAACCCTATTCGGTCTCTTTGTGGTTTATTCCATCTCTGGCTATGTCATTTGGGCTTGGGAGCATCTGAGCGGTCGCCGTTTTAGCTAATTTGGAATATTTAGGTTATATTTAATCCATGTTGATGAATTTCTCACTTATCTCGAACCTGCTTCTACTAGCACTAAGCCTACAGCTTGGGGCAGGTAAGGCCTGAGTTAATGAGATTAAAGTAATTCATTAGCCACGACATACCAGCCCCAGCAAATTGCTGGGGTTTTTGTTTCTAGATTCGCAATTGAGCAGTAAACATAATTAAGCAATATTGAACCGGAGAGTAGTGATGAGTGACAAAGTAATCATTTTTGATACGACCTTACGTGATGGCGAACAATCGCCTGGCGCTTCAATGACCAAGGACGAGAAGGTCCGCATTGCTCGCCAGTTAGAGCGCCTCAAGGTAGATGTGATCGAGGCTGGTTTTGCCGCAAGCTCTGAGGGCGACTTTCAGGCTATCTCCGCTGTTGCGGCGGCCGTGAAAGATTCCATCGTATGTTCACTTGCTCGCGCCAACGACAAAGACATTACTCGCGCTGCAGATGCCTTGAAAGCTGCTAATGCAAAACGTATTCATGCATTCTTGGCTACCAGCCCATTGCACATGGCTGTGAAGTTACGTATGTCTCCAGAAGAAGTGTTGGAGCAGGCCAAGCGTTCTATTCGCTTTGCCAGAAACTTGGCCGAGGATATCGAGTTCTCTGCGGAAGACGGCTATCGCTCAGAAATGGATTTCTTATGCAGAGTGGTGGAGGCAGTCATCAACGAAGGTGCGACCACCATCAATATTCCTGATACCGTAGGCTATGCCACGCCAGAGTTATATGGTGAATTTATCAAGACCTTACGCACCCGCGTTCCGAATTCAGATAAAGCGATTTGGTCCGTGCATTGCCACAATGACTTAGGCATGGCTGTTGCCAACTCATTGGCAGGCGTGAAGATCGGCGGTGCTCGACAAATTGAGTGCACCATTAACGGCTTGGGTGAGCGCGCTGGTAATACGGCCTTGGAAGAAATCGTGATGGCTTTGCGTACTCGCAAAGATTACTTTGATATGGTGTGCGGCATTGATGCTACCCAGATCGTTCCTGCCTCGAAGTTAGTGTCACAAATTACTGGTTTCGTGGTTCAGCCAAACAAGGCAGTTGTTGGCGCCAATGCTTTTGCGCACACTTCCGGTATCCACCAAGATGGCATCTTGAAGAATCGCGATACCTATGAAATCATGCGCGCAGAAGATGTGGGTTGGGCAACCAATAAGATTGTGTTGGGTAAGTTGTCTGGCCGTAACGCCTTCAAGCAACGCTTACAGGAGTTGGGCATTGCAATTGAAGCTGAAGCCGATTTGAATGAAGCATTTGTTCGCTTCAAGGCATTGGCTGATCAAAAATCAGAAATCTTTGATGAAGACATTATTGCCATCATGTCAGACTCTGCTGCAGCGGAAGAGGGTGAGTTTTATAAATTTATTTCCTTGAGTCAGCATTCTGAAACAGGCGAGCGCCCAAAGTCCAAAGTTACTTTTCGAGTTGGCGATAAAGAAGCAAGCTCCGAGGCTGAGGGTAACGGGCCAGTTGATGCTAGCTTGAATGCGATTGAAGAAATTGTGAAGAGTGGGGCGGAGCAGTTGCTCTATTCCGTGAATGCGATCACTTCAGGTACGCAATCTCAAGGTGAGGTTACTGTGCGTCTTGCTAAGGGTGGACGTATCGTCAATGGTGTAGGCACTGATCCAGACATCATTGCTGCATCAGCAAAAGCTTACTTATCTGCATTGAATAAATTGCATGATCCTAGTCAAGCTAAGCTCAATGCGCAGATGACACCTTAATCATTCTTGGTGGCATCTGCAGTATCTGAGTAATGCGCCTCTTATTTATTGAGGTCTGTGTTCTTGTAGTACTTGGTGCCTTTGCCGGTGATTTCAGCGGCAAGGCCTGAGTCTGTAAGTTGATACATTAATACCCCAGGAGCGACTGTGACTGCATCTTGGTATGCGTCCCCACTGCTTTCATACTTGGCCGCTGCAGTTACTTGACCGCCAAAGGTCCAGCCAGAATTGACGAAGTCATTCATAGCAGCTTGAGTTTGGAAAACAAAGATATTCTGGAAGGATTTAATTCCCAGTCCTAGACCAGCTTGAACTTCAGCCATGTTCATATAAATTGGCTTAGCACCATCTTTGGGAATTACAACGCCGCTACCAGTGCCGCCGCCGGCGATCAGAATCTTCATTCCAAAATTGCTAAAGGTGGCATAGCCAACAGACTTTTCAATAAGTTCTTTTGCCTTGGGTTGAACTTGATAAAGGGCCTTGAGGGTTGTAGTGCTCGATTTAAGAATATCTTCCCGCTGCTGAGCAACTGTCTTTTGGGGCCCAAAAGGATTAGAAAATTGTGCGTAGCTCAGTGCAGGAGAGAGGGCTAATAGACCATAAGCTAGTGCGTGAATGAGTTTGGCTTGCATGAATTTTCCTTTGCTTTATTTTTCGCAATTAGTGAACTCCATCTTTATACTCCAATCAGCCTCATTGACCCCTTGATATCCACTATGCCTTTACTCATTCGCTTTGTCAGTATTCTCCTCGCGCTCTCGTTGGCGGGCTGCGGCAGCTTGCAGCGCAAAGCAGCAGTGCCATCTCAGCAGATGGGGCAGGCTCAAATAGCGGGCCTGACTGGGGTGCGCTATATGGTGGCTAGTCAAGCTAGCGTAGATCAAATGGCTTTGGATATTCAGGCAGGTTTTCAGGTTAGAGATCAGAAAACATTAAATTCTGCAGCGAATTACCTGTCACTCTCTGGCGGTGGAGATGATGGTGCGTATGGCGCTGGCTTGTTAATCGGTTGGTCTGAGCGTGGTGATCGCCCACAATTTAATTTGGTTACTGGGATTAGTACAGGTGCACTGATTGCTCCTTTTGCCTTTGTTGGAAAAGAATACGACCCAGTCTTACGTCAGGTCTACACACAGTTAGGTCCTCAAGATATTTTTATTGAGCGTGGATTGATCTCCGGCATTTTGAGTGATGGCTTATCTGACACAACGCCATTGTTTCAATTGATCTCTAAATATGTAGATCAGGACTTCTTAAAGAAAGTAGCAAACGAGTACACAACCAAAAATCGTTGGCTCTTAATCGGCACCACCAACCTGGATGCGGGTGTCCCAGTAGTCTGGAATATGGGCAAGATCGCTAGTATTGGCACTCCTGAAGCGCTCGAGCTGTTTAGGAGGGTGATGCTGGCATCTGCATCGATTCCGGGTGCATTTTCTCCAGTGATGTTTGACTTTGAGGTGTCTGGTCAAAGCTTTCATGAAATGCATGTGGATGGCGGGGCTATCACCCAAGTATTTTTGTATCCCAGTGCATTGTCTCAGCGCGCTAAAGACTTAAAGCTCAAGCTGCAAAAGCAGCGCAATGCCTACATTATTCGAAATGCCCGTTTAGATCCTGAGTGGCGAGAAACGGAGCGGGGTACCTTGAGCATTATTCAGCGGGCCATTGCCAGCCTCATTCAGACTCAAGGCTTAGGTGATCTCTATCGGATTTATCACACGACCCAGGTGGATGGCGTCAGCTTTAACTTGGCCTATATTGGTCCAGACTTCAAATTCCCACATAAGACCGAGTTCGATACGGCTTACATGCAGGCTCTTTTTGATTACGGCTACAAACAGGGCCTTAGTGGCAAGGAGTGGCAAAAATACCCTCCCGGCTATAAACGCGGATTTGACGAGGAATTGCCTAAAAAATAGGCATTTTTGCTCATTTTCATAATAATTATCAATTAAATCAATGGCTTGTAATTAAACTTGCCAATTGGGCCTCCCTTGAGGTGTCTAGCCCTAGGGCGGGGTATTAAGGTGGATCTGCTACAATTCGAGGGCTTTGATTTTTAAAGCTTTTTTGTTTTATTTGATTAATAAATGCACGACACGGATTGGGTGAAAGCTCAAGTGTTCGCAAGTAAGGAGTATGAAAATGGCAGTTGCTGATATTAAAACGGCGGAAATCGTCAAAGAAAACGCGCGCAGCGCAAACGATACAGGTAGCCCTGAAGTTCAAGTTTCATTGCTAACAGCCCGTATCAATGAATTAACCCCCCATTTCAAAGCTAACGCTAAAGATCATCACAGCCGTCGTGGTTTGTTGAAGATGGTTTCACGCCGTCGCCGCCTTTTGGATTACCTTAAAGGCAAGGATTTGGGTCGCTATCGCGCATTGATCGAGAAATTAGGTCTCCGTAAGTAATTCTTATCGGTATTGCAATGCCATCTTTCTTAGGGTTGTTTCGTAACAGAATCAGTCTTAAGCAGATGGCATGTTTTTTGAGCGCTTCAAGATTATTTGTGTAGGGGATCGTGTCATTCCAATGAGTTTCTGGATTATTAAATCCAGTGCCTCCCTGGAATGGCATCCCTTGTGATCTTCAAACGCTCCAGTGTTGTCGTGACACTGCTTTATCCCACGGCAAGCGTGAAATCCATGTGGCTTTTACGTGAACAATTTGGAGAAGATCAGAATGACTATGTTTAAAAAAGTAGTAAAAACGTTTCAATGGGGCAACCATCAAGTAACAATGGAAACAGGCGAGATTGCTCGTCAATCTGGTGGTGCTGTAATCGTTAATGTGGATGACACAGTAGTAATGGGCACAGTAGTTGCCTCTAAATCAGCCAAGCCAGGCCAGTCATTTTTCCCATTGACTGTTGATTACCTCGAAAAAACTTACGCCGCAGGAAAAATTCCTGGTGGCTTCTTCCGCCGTGAAGGTCGTCCATCAGAAGGTGAGACATTAATCTCCCGTTTGATCGATCGTCCATTGCGTCCATTGTTTCCAGAAGGCTTCTTAAACGAAGTTCAGGTAGTGGTGCATGTGTTGTCTATCAACCCAGACGTTCCTGCTGATATTCCTGCATTGATCGCTGCTTCTGCAGCTTTAGCTGTTTCAGGCATTCCATTCGCTGGCCCAGTTGGCGCAGCACGTGTTGGTTACGCTAATGGTCAATACCTCTTGAACCCAACTCGTACAGAGCAAGCTACTAGCGAGATGGATTTGATTGTTGCTGGTACACAAGCTGCTGTATTGATGGTTGAGTCAGAAGCTAATCAGTTATCAGAAGAAATCATGTTGGGCGCTGTTGTATATGGTCATGACCAAATGCAAACTGCAATCAATGCAATCAACGAATTAGTGACTGAAGCTGGCAAGCCAGAGTGGGATTGGACTGCTGCTCCTAAAGATGAGCCATTCATCGCTAAGGTAACTGCATTGGCTGAAGCGCCATTGCGCGAGGCTTATCAGATTCGTCAAAAAGGTGCTCGTTCAGACAAGCTCAAAGAAATTACTAAAACAGTTGTAGCTAAGTTACAAGAAGAGGGTGATGTTGACGCTGTTGCCGTTAACGACATCTTGTTTGAAATCGAAGCGAAGATTGTTCGTAGCCAGATTTTGAATGGTGAGCCACGTATTGATGGTCGTGATACACGCACTGTTCGCCCAATCGAAATTCGTAATGGCGTATTGCCACGCACACACGGTTCAGCATTGTTTACCCGTGGTGAAACACAGGCTCTCGTAGTAGCTACTCTAGGTACTGCACGTGATGAGCAGATCATTGACGCGCTCGAAGGTGAGTACCGTGATCGCTTTATGTTCCACTACAACATGCCTCCGTTCGCTACTGGCGAAACAGGTCGTGTAGGTAGCCCTAAGCGTCGTGAAATTGGTCACGGTCGTTTGGCTAAACGTGCATTGATTCCAGTATTGCCAAGCGCAGAAGATTTTGCGTACAGCATTCGTGTGGTTTCAGAAATCACTGAGTCCAATGGTTCTTCATCCATGGCTTCTGTTTGCGGTGGCTGTTTGGCAATGATGGACGCTGGTGTTCCAGTTAAAGCTCACGTTGCTGGTGTTGCAATGGGCTTGATTTTGGATGGTAATCGTTTTGCTGTATTGACAGATATCTTGGGTGATGAAGATCACTTAGGCGATATGGACTTTAAAGTAGCTGGTACTGCTAACGGTATTACCGCTTTGCAAATGGACATTAAGGTTCAAGGTATCACTAAAGAAATTATGCAAGTTGCATTGGCCCAAGCTAAAGAAGGTCGTTTGCACATTTTGAGCAAGATGCAAGAAGCAATGGGTTCAGTTCGCACTGAATTGTCTGCACATGCTCCACGTATGGTTTCTTTCAAGATTCATCCAGACAAGATTCGTGAAGTAATCGGTAAGGGCGGAGCAACAATTCAAGCCTTGACTAAAGAAACTGGTTGCAGCATCGATATTAAAGATGACGGTACTGTAACAATCGCTTCTACTTCTGCTGAAGGCATGGCTGAAGCGAAAGCACGTATCGAAGGCATCACTGCTGAAGCTGAAGTAGGCAAGATCTACGAAGGTCCAGTTGTGAAATTGCTCGAGTTTGGTGCTTTGGTAAACATTCTTCCAGGCAAAGATGGTCTCTTGCACATTTCTGAAATCTCTAATGAGCGCGTAAAAGAAGTTAAAGACTACTTAGCAGAAGGCCAAGTGGTTCGCGTGAAGTTGTTGGCTGCTGATGAGCGCGGTCGTTTGCGTTTATCTCTCAAGGCTGCGATGGCTGATGAAGGTGGCACGATTGCTCCTTTGGCTGGCGCAACTGAAGCTACTGCTGAAGCGGCTCCTACATCTGGCGAAACTGCTTAAGTAAAGTAAGCGAGCGGGGATTTATATGCGCGTAATGGAGATCAAAGAATTTGGCGCACCAGAAATGCTGGTGTCTGCCACTCGTCCTGATCCAGTAGCCCCGGCTGCTGGTACGGGTGAGATTTTGATTAAGGTGATTGCTGCTGGGATTAATCGCCCAGACGTTTTACAACGTAAAGGTCATTACCCAGTTCCAGCGGGCGCATCTGATATTCCTGGTCTCGAAGTGGCTGGCGAGATTGTTGGTGGTGACCTAGCTCACGCTGATAATCTATTTGGTCTTAAAGTTGGCGATAAGGTGTGCGCGCTTGTGCAGGGTGGTGGCTACGCAGAACTGTGTACTGCCCCCATTGCGCAATGCTTGCCTTACCCAAAAGGATTTACCGATCAAGAAGCAGCCTCATTACCCGAAACTTTTTACACCGTCTGGAGCAATGTCTTCATGCGCGGTGAGTTATCTGAAGGTGAAACTTTGCTGGTGCAAGGTGGCTCGAGCGGTATTGGCGTTACTGCCATTTTGATTGCTAAAGCTTTAGGTCATAAAGTGTTTGTTACTGCTGGTACCGATGAGAAGTGTGCAGCTTGCGTAGCTTTAGGTGCTGACTTGGCGATCAATTACAAGACACAAGACTTTGTAGAAGAAGTAAAGAAAGCTACAAATGGCAAAGGCGTCAACGTGGTGCTCGACATGGTCACTGGTGCTTACGTACAAAAAGAAATTGATTGCTTAGCTGATGATGGTCGTATTGTGATCATTGCGATCATGGGTGGATCAAAAGCAGAAGTAAATACTGGTCAAATTTTGCGTCGCCGTTTAACCATCACTGGCTCTACACTACGTCCACGTCCAGTTTCATTCAAGAAACAAATTACTCAGCAGTTGCATGCACGTATCTGGCCTTTGTTAGATGCGGGTAAGTTAAAGCCAGTAATTTATAAAACATTTACCTTAGACCAAGCTGCTGATGCCCATCGCTTGATGGAGTCTTCTGAGCATGTTGGCAAGATTGTGTTAACCGTTTAAGTATTGAGCTAGATTTAATGCGTCCACTCACTGTTATCGGCAACTGGAAAATGAATGGCAGTCTTGCAAGCAATGCGGACTGGGTCAAGACCGTTTGTCGTGGCATGGAGCAAGGGATGCCAGCAGGTCGCAAGTATGCAGTGTGTGTTCCAGCGCCTTATTTGTCGCAGTGTGGTGAGTTGATTCAAGATTGCTCCCTTGCTTTTTTAAGTTTGGGTGCTCAGGATGCATCGGCTTATGCTGCTGGCGCTTATACCGGTGAAGTTGCTGCATCTATGCTTAAAGAATTGCATTGCGCTTATGTGATTGTTGGGCACTCTGAGCGTCGCCAACTTCATCAGGAGACTGATGAGCAGGTTGCTGAGAAAGCCCTTCAGGTGCTTGATAACGGCATGATTCCGGTGATTTGCGTTGGTGAGTCTGCGGATGAGCGTAACTCGGGTCGCGAAATTGAAGTAGTCAGAGGTCAGATTGCAAGGCAGGTTGCTGTCTTGCAAGATCGTTTGGCTGACTGCCTTATTGCTTATGAGCCTATTTGGGCGATTGGTACGGGAAAGGTAGCTAGCGCTCAGATGGCTCAGGATATGCACAGAGCAATTCGTTTGCAGCTAGCGGAATTTGATGAAGATGTAGCTTCCCATGTGGGAATTTTGTATGGCGGTAGCGTCAAACCTGACAATGCCGTTGAATTGTTTGCAATGCCGGATATTGATGGCGGATTGATTGGGGGGGCTTCATTGAACCCGCAGGATTTTCTCGCTATTTGTCAGGCCTAGTTTTTTTATTTGGAGATAAGCCATGGAATGGTTTAAGACTTTATTGATCGTTTTGCAGGTTATTTCAGCTTTGGCTGTGATCTTGCTTGTGTTGCTTCAACAGGGTAAGGGTGCCGATATGGGCGCTGCATTTGGTTCGGGATCTTCTGGTAGCCTCTTTGGCGCCAGTGGCTCAGCCAACTTCCTGTCCCACACAACCGCCATTTTTGCAGCAGTCTTCTTTGTCTGCACTTTGGGGATTACCTGGATTGGTAATAAGAAGGAAGTTAGCCCTGGTATTTTGTCTGGGACCGTTGCTCCTGCCGCAGCTCCTGCTGCTGCACCAGCTGCCCCAGTTCAGGACCCTAGTAAGCCAGCAGTTCCAAAGTAAAAAAGTAGGAATTAAGCGCCTTCTACCCCTGTTTTCGGGGTAGTTCAGTGGTGCAATGCAGTAGAATTGACAGGTTTTACAAGATGCCGACGTGGTGAAATTGGTAGACACGCTATCTTGAGGGGGTAGTGGCTTAGGCTGTGCGAGTTCGAGTCTCGCCGTCGGCACCAAATTGTAAAAACTGTAGGGGTTTATGCTGTAAATCAAGGATTTATCTGCTGGAATAATTGATAATTTGTAGCTTCTTAGGACTTACCAGACGAACGACTCAGGGCCATTTTGAATCTCGCTAATTACTTTCCTGTTCTTCTTTTTATCCTCGTAGGTATTGGGGTGGGTTTAGTCCCCATGTTCCTCGGAAAAATCTTGGCTCCTTCGAAGCCAGATGCTGAAAAACTATCTCCATATGAGTGCGGTTTTGAAGCTTTCGAAGATGCGCGTATGAAGTTCGACGTGCGTTATTACCTCATCGCCATCCTGTTTATCTTATTTGACTTAGAAACTGCATTCCTATTCCCATGGGGTGTGGCTCTTCGTGATATCGGCTGGTTCGGCTACGCCTCTATGGTGATTTTCTTATTGGAATTCATCGTTGGCTTCGTATATATCTGGAAAAAGGGCGCTCTCGACTGGGAGTGATAGATATGGCATTAGAAGGCGTTCTCAAAGAAGGATTTGTTACCACTACTGCAGACCAGTTAATTAACTGGACGCGTAATGGCTCTTTATGGCCAATGACATTTGGTCTTGCTTGCTGCGCTGTAGAAATGATGCACGCAGGCGCATCCCGTTACGACTTGGACCGATTTGGCGTGGTTTTCCGTCCATCTCCACGTCAATCAGACCTCATGATCGTTGCAGGTACCTTGTGCAACAAGATGGCTCCAGCGCTCCGCAAGGTTTATGACCAAATGCCTGAGCCACGTTGGGTTATCTCGATGGGTTCATGTGCCAATGGTGGTGGTTACTACCATAACTCGTATTCAGTAGTTCGAGGTTGCGACCGCATCGTGCCAGTTGATATTTATGTTCCTGGCTGTCCTCCAACTGCAGAAGCGTTGATCTATGGAATCATTCAGTTGCAATCCAAGATCGCTCGCACCAGCACGATTGCGCGGAAGGCTTAAACCATGTCAGATCGTTTAGTTCAACTCGCTGCCAATCTAGAAAAAGTTTTAGGTAAGCGTGCGCAATCTATTGAGATTGCTTTGGGTGAAGTGACTGTAGTTGTAAATGCAGATACCTATTTTGAATCCGCCATGTTGTTGCGTGATGAGCCTTCATTGGCTTTTGAGCAATTGATTGATTTGTGCGGCGTGGATTATCAGGATTTTCGCGAGGGGCAGTGGGGCGGTCAGCGTTTTGGCGTTGTGACTCATCTCTTGTCTATCGAGCATAACTGGCGTTTACGTGTTCGCGTGTTCGCACCAGAAGATGCGTATCCAGTGGTTGCTTCGCTAACTCCAGTTTGGGCGGCTGCTAACTGGTTTGAGCGCGAAGCCTTTGACCTCTACGGCATCTTGTTTGATGGTCATGAAGACTTGCGCCGCATCCTGACTGATTACGGTTTCATTGGTCATCCATTTAGAAAAGATTTCCCAATCTCTGGCAACGTAGAAATGCGTTATGACCCAGAGTTAAAGCGTGTTGTGTATCAGCCTGTCACGATTGAAGCGCGTGAAATCACGCCACGTATCGTGCGCGAAGAGCAGTATGGAGGTCCGGTTTAAGTCATGGCACAAATTAAGAACTACACCCTCAATTTCGGTCCTCAGCATCCTGCGGCACACGGCGTATTGCGTCTGGTGTTAGAGCTTGATGGTGAAGTCATTCAGCGCGCTGATCCGCACATCGGTTTATTGCATCGCGCTACAGAAAAATTAGCTGAGACACGTACTTGGATTCAGAACGTTCCTTACATGGATCGTTTGGACTATGTATCGATGATGTCAAACGAGCATGCTTATGTAATGGCGATTGAAAAATTGCTACAAGTGGACGTGCCAGAACGCGCTCAATATATTCGCGTGATGTTTGACGAGTTAACTCGCTTACTTAATCACCTATTGTGGATTGGTTGTCATGGTTTAGACGTTGGTGCCATGGCCGTATTCTTGTACGCATTCCGTGATCGTGAAGATATTTTTGATATGTACGAAGCTGTTTCTGGCGCTCGTATGCATGCTGCTTACTATCGTCCAGGTGGCGTCTATCGCGACCTACCAACACAGATGGCGCAGTACTCCAAGTCTAAGATTCGTAGTGCATCCGCAATCAAGCGTTTGAATGAAAATCGTAGCGGCACATTACTTGATTTCATTGAGCAGTTCTCAAATGGTTTTGATGCCAACGTTGATGAGTATTGCAATCTCTTAACGGATAACCGTATTTGGAAACAACGCTTAGTTGGTATCGGTGTTGTTTCTCCTGAGCGCGCTTTGCAGCTCGGTTTCACTGGTCCAATGCTGCGTGGTTCCGGTATTGAGTGGGACTTGCGTAAAAAGCAACCTTACGAAACTTACGACAAGCTCGACTTTGATATTCCGGTTGGCGTGAATGGTGATTCTTATGATCGCTATCTAGTTCGCATGGAAGAAATGCGTCAATCCAACCGCATCATTAAACAGTGCGTGGCTTGGCTCAAGGCAAATGATGGTCCTGTCATGAGCGACAACCATAAAGTGTCTCCACCGAAGCGTGTGGATATGAAGACCAACATGGAAGAGTTGATTCACCATTTCAAACTCTTTACCGAAGGTATGCACGTTCCTGATGGCGAGGCTTACTCTGCCGTTGAGCATCCAAAAGGTGAGTTTGGTATCTATTTGATTTCTGATGGTGCAAATAAGCCATACCGCATGAAGATTCGTGCACCAGGCTTTGTACATCTATCTGCAATGGATGAGATGTCACGCGGCCACATGTTGGCTGATGCTGTAACTATTATTGGTACCCAAGATATCGTGTTCGGGGAGATTGACCGCTAATACAGCGCGCCAAGGATTAATTCATGACAACAACCCTTCAACTTTCAGACAAAACGCTCGCAGACATTGCGCGCAATGTCGCGAAATACCCGCCAGAACAAAAACAATCTGCTGTGATGGCTGCTTTGATTGCCGCCCAAACTGAAGTAGGTTGGGTTTCACCAGAGGTGATTGAAACAGTTGCCCAAATTTTAGAAATGCCAACGATTGCAGTTGATGAAGTGGCTACTTTCTACAACATGTACGACACCAAAAAAATTGGCAAATACAAGTTGGTAATTTGTACTAACTTGCCTTGCCAGTTAACTCATGGCGAAACTGCTGCAACGTATTTAAAAGAAACTCTTGGTATTGGTTACAACGAGACAACGCCTTGTGGCACGTTCACCCTTAAAGAGGGTGAGTGCATGGGTGCTTGCGGAGATTCACCGGTAATGTTGGTGAACAACAAGCGCATGTGCAGCTTCATGAGTAAAGAAAAGATTGACGCTCTGTTAAATGAGCTCCGTGCAGAAGGGAAAGCAGCATGACCAGCTTGCACGATAGACACATTAAGCCTTTGATTCTTGCTGGATTGAATGGTGAGAACTGGCGTTTAAAAGATTACGAAAGCCGTGGCGGATATCAACAACTCCGTCGCATCATCAATGACAAAGTCGCCCCGGATGCGATCATTGCTGAATTAAAAGCTTCATCATTACGTGGTCGTGGAGGCGCAGGCTTCCCAACTGGATTGAAGTGGAGCTTTATGCCCCGTCAATTCCCTGGCCAAAAGTATTTAGTTTGTAATAGTGACGAAGGTGAGCCGGGTACATTTAAAGACCGCGACATCATGCGTTACAACCCGCATGCATTGATTGAGGGCATGATTATTGGTGCCTACACTATGGGCATCACAGTGGGTTACAACTATATCCACGGCGAAATTTGGGAAGTCTATTCCCGCTTTGAAGAGGCTCTTGAAGAAGCCCGCGCTGCCGGATATCTTGGCGACAAAATCATGGGAAGTGATTTCAGCTTCCAATTGCATGCCGCTCCAGGTTGGGGTGCATACATCTGTGGTGAAGAAACTGCTTTGCTCGAGTCTCTTGAGGGTAAGAAGGGTCAACCGCGCTTCAAGCCACCATTCCCTGCAAGCTTTGGTTTGTATGGCAAGCCGACTACGATCAATAACACTGAAACATTTGCTGCTGTGCCATTCATTATGGCGATCGGCGGCCCGGCATATTTAGAGTTGGGCAAGCCAAACAACGGCGGTACAAAGATTTTCTCCATCTCTGGCGATGTTACTTATCCAGGTAACTACGAGATTCCATTGGGAACCCCATTTGCTGAACTATTGAAGCTTGCTGGTGGCATGCGTGATGGCATTCCTCTCAAAGCGGTAATTCCTGGTGGATCTTCTTCACCAGTTATTCCTGGCGCAGAGATGATGACCCTCACGATGGATTACGACAGCATTGCGAAAGCAGGTTCGATGTTGGGATCTGGTGCGGTCATTGTCATGAATGAAACACGCTGCATGGTTCGCGCCTTAGAGCGCTTGTCATACTTCTATCACGAAGAATCTTGTGGTCAGTGCACCCCATGTCGTGAAGGTACTGGCTGGTTGTGGCGCATTGTTCACCGTATCGAGCATGGTGAAGGGCGTCCAGAGGATTTGGATTTATTGAACGATGTAGCGGCAAACATTCAAGGTCGCACGATTTGCGCCTTGGGTGATGCAGCTGCAATGCCGGTTCGTGGCATGTTGAAGCATTACATGGATGAATTTGCGTATCACGTAGAACATAAGCGCTGCTTAGATTCTGCGAAACCTTTATAAGACATTGAGCACGGGACATCTTAAAGTGAGCATGGTTGAAATCGAATTAGATGGTAAGGCTGTAGAAGTTCCGCAAGGTTCGATGGTGATGCACGCCGCGAACAAGATCGGCACTTATATCCCTCACTTCTGCTATCACAAGAAATTATCTATCGCCGCTAACTGCCGTATGTGTTTAGTGGAAGTAGAAAAGGCTCCTAAGCCTTTGCCAGCTTGCGCTACTCCAGTGACGCAAGGCATGAAGGTATTTACGCATTCCGCTAAAGCAGTTGAAGCACAGCGTTCCGTAATGGAGTTCCTGCTGATTAACCATCCTTTGGATTGCCCAATTTGCGATCAAGGTGGTGAGTGCCAGTTACAAGATTTGGCGGTTGGTTACGGTAAATCGAATTCACGCTACGAAGAAGAGAAGCGTGTTGTTTTCCATAAGAATGTAGGTCCACTCATCTCCATGCAAGAGATGACACGTTGTATTCACTGCACCCGTTGCGTACGCTTTGGCCAAGAAGTGGCCGGCGTAATGGAGTTGGGTATGGTCAACCGTGGCGAGCATTCTGAGATCACTACTTTTGCAGGTCAAACCATTGATTCCGAGTTGTCTGGAAACATGATTGATTTGTGCCCAGTTGGCGCATTGACTAGCAAGCCATTCCGCTATGCTGCTCGTACTTGGGAATTGGGTCGCAAGCGTTCAGTCAGTCCGCACGATAGTCTTGGCGCGAACACCACTATTCAAACTAAAGCTAACAAAGTCATGCGTGTTGTTGCTTTGGAAAACGATGCAGTAAATGAGTGCTGGATTAGCGACCGTGATCGCTTTGCCTATGAAGGTTTGAATAGTGCGGATCGCGTAACGACACCAATGGTGAAGCAGGGTGGTCAGTGGCTTGAGACTGATTGGCAATCCGCAATGGATTATGTTGCTCATTCACTTAAAACTATTTCCTCTGAGAGTGGCCCTGAAGCGGTTGCTGCTTTAGCGCATCCAATCTCTAGTACTGAAGAGTTGTACCTTCTCCAGAAGATGATTCGTGGTTTAGGCTCTAAGCAAGTTGAGACTCGTTTACGTCAAACTGACGTGAAGGGCGCTGCCTCTACCCCATGGTTGGGTATGCCAATTAGCAAGGTAAGTGAGCTGGATCGTGTTTTAGTAATCGGTAGCTTCTTGCGTAAAGAGCAACCATTGATTGCTGCACGTCTACGTACTGCAGCCAAGCGTGGCTTGCAAGTTTCACGTATTGATGCAGGTGGCGATGATTGGTTAATTCCTGCAACTGGTATTGCTGCTACTCCAAGCACATGGCTTAATGCATTGAGTGAAGTTGCTTTGGCAGTGGCTAAAGCGAAGTCTGCTACTGCTCCAGCCGGCACACCAAACTTACCAGTGTCTGCTACTGCGCAAAAGATTGCAGATAGCTTGCTTTCCGGAGCATCCACTTCTGTATTGCTGGGTTCTGCTGCAATCGCACACCCACAAGCATCTGACTTGCATGTCTTGGCACAATTCATTGCCGAGCAAACTGGCGCAACTTTAGGTTTCTTGCCTGTTGGCGGTAATGCTGTTGGTGCTAGCTTGGTAAATGCTAACGGTACCGGTGTTGAATCCGTGTTATCCGGTGAGCGCCGTGCTGTGATCTTGATGAATATCGAGCCAGACGCTGATTTACCAAATCCTGCACAAGCGCGAGCTGCTTTGGCTAAAGCCAATACAGTGATTGCCTTAAGTGCCTATAAGAGTGCTGATCTGCTTGAGGTAGCCGATGTCATCCTGCCAATCTCTACATTTACAGAAACAGTATCTACTTTTGTTAATTCAGAAGGCCGCGCACAAACGATTCAGCCAGCTGTAAAACCTTTGGGCGATTCACGTCCAGCATGGAAAGTTCTTCGTGTTCTAGGTGGTTTATTGAATTTAGATGGTTTCCTCTACAACATGCCTGAAGAGGTGTTGGGCGAAGCGCTTAGTGAAAACTACTGCACTAAGTTATCAAATCAATCTACAGCTACTGGCTTAAGCAATAGCAACGTAACTGCATCAGCAGGTTTAGAGCGCATATCTGATGTTGGTATTTATGCCGGCGATCAAATCGTGCGTCGTTCATCAGCATTGCAGTTAACGCGTGATGCTAAGCGTGGCAATCAAGTTGGAGTAGGTCAAGCACTCTTTAATGAATTGGGCTTGAAAGAGGGTGATGCTGTGCGAGTGACCCAAGATGGTCAGTCCATAGATTTGCCAGTCACATTAGAAGCGAACTTAGCTAAGGGTGCTGTCAGAATTTCTGCCGGCACTATGGCTAGCGCTAAATTGGGATCGATGTTTGGTCCTGTAACTGTTAGCAAGGCATAAGGGACGAGATGGATAATTTCTTGAACCTCATTACTACCCAAGGTGAAGCAATCTTTGGCTCGCTATGGCCGCTTGTTTGGGCTTTGGTGCGCATTGTGATCATTGTGTTGCCGATGTTTGGCGCCGTTGCTTACATGACTCTTTGGGAGCGTAAATTAATCGGCTGGATGCATATCCGTCTTGGACCAAACCGCGTTGGCCCTCTGGGCTTACTGCAGCCAATCGCTGATGCTTTGAAGTTGTTGATGAAAGAAATCATTTCTCCAACACAAGCTAGCAAAGTGTTGTATTTCATTGCACCAGTGATGGTGATCATGCCGGCTTTTGCTGCTTGGGCTGTTATTCCTTTCCAGGCAAAAATGGTCTTGGCTGACGTGAATGCTGGATTGCTATATGTCATGGCAATCTCATCCATCGGTGTTTATGGTGTGATCTTGGCAGGTTGGTCATCTAACTCCAAGTACCCATTCCTTGGCGCTATGCGCGCATCAGCTCAAATGATTTCTTATGAGATCGCTATGGGCTTTGCATTAGTTACTGTACTGTTGACTTCTGGCTCATTGAACTTGAGCACAATTGTGGCTTCGCAAGAGCAGGGCTACTTTGCCAACATGGGCTTGAATTTCCTATCTTGGAATTGGTTGCCTTTGCTACCAATGTTCGTGATTTACTTCATCTCTGGCGTTGCTGAAACTAACCGCCATCCATTTGACGTGGTTGAGGGTGAGTCTGAGATTGTTGCTGGCCACATGGTTGAGTACTCTGGTATGGCCTTTGCGATGTTCTTCTTGGCTGAATACGCCAACATGATCTTGATCGCAGCGCTAGCATCCACTATGTTCTTAGGCGGCTGGTTGCCTATCGTTGATTTGCCTATCCTTCGTGATATCCCTGGCTTTTTCTGGTTGTTTGCCAAAACCTTCTTCCTCTTGTCTTGCGTTATCTGGTTGCGTGCGACTTTGCCTCGTTATCGCTATGACCAAATTATGCGTTTGGGTTGGAAGATCTTTATCCCCATCTCCGTATTCTGGGTAGTTGTCGTTGGCGCATGGGTTGTATCCCCATTGAATATTTGGAAATAAGTTGATCAATCATGTTTAAGAAAATTTCCCAATTCCTCGACAGCTTGATGTTGAAAGATATTTTGGTTGGTATGTCTATTACCGGCCGCTATCTCTTTAAACCAAAAATTACCGTTCAATATCCTGAAGAGAAGACTCCGCAATCTGTTCGTTTCCGCGGTTTGCATGCTTTGCGCCGTTATGAAAATGGGGAAGAGCGTTGCATTGGTTGCAAATTATGCGAGGCTGTTTGTCCTGCTTACGCAATTACGATTGAAACAGCAGAGCGTGATGACGGTACACGTCGCACCAGCCGTTACGACATTGACTTAACCAAGTGCATTTTCTGTGGCTTCTGTGAAGAGGCTTGCCCAGTTGACGCCATTGTTGAGACCAATATTTTTGAGTATTTCGGTGATAAGCGCGGTGACTTGTATTTCACTAAAGAAATGCTTTTGGCAGTAGGCGATAAGTATGAAAAAGATATTGCCGCTAACCGCGCAGCAGATGCGCCTTACCGTTAATCGAATAAAGCACAACGACATATGACATTCGATACCTCTACATTATTCGCAGCCTTCTTCTACGCGTTTGCTGGCCTTTTAGTCCTCTCAGCATTACGCGTGATTACTGCTCGCAACCCAGTGCATGCTGCGCTGTTTCTAGTTTTGGCTTTCTTCTGTGCTTCTGGCCTTTGGATGCTTTTGAAGGCAGAGTTCTTGAGTTTGGCTTTGATCCTCGTTTATGTTGGCGCTGTGATGGTGCTCTTCTTATTCGTAGTGATGATGCTTGATCTCGATCTTGAGCACTTACGTCGTGATTTCAAGAAATTCTTACCCGTAGCTTTCTTAATGGGTGCGGTAATTGTGTTGGAGTTGTCCATCGTCCTGATTCGCAGTTTTATTGGTACCAATGCGCCAGTACAGCCGATGCTCGAGGAAATGGCTACTAGCAACACGCAAGCCTTAGGCATGTTGATCTTCGTTGACTATGTATATGCATTCGAGGTTGCTGGTGTCATTCTCTTGGTGGCCATTATTGCTGCCGTTGCATTGACGCTGCGTAATCGTAAAGATTCCAAGTCCCAGAATATTCATGAGCAAGTGAACGTGAATTCTGCAGATCGTATGCGTATCGTGAAGATGGGTTCAGATATGGCCGCAAAGCAAGATACACGCGGGGAGAAGAAATGACTATTACCCTTGCTCACTACTTAGTGCTCGGCGCAATCTTGTTTGCGACTAGCGTGATCGGTATCTTCTTAAACCGTAAGAACATCATCGTGCTCTTGATGGCAATTGAATTAATGCTCCTCTCGGTGAACATGAACTTTGTAGCCTTCTCTCATTATTTGGGTGATATGGCTGGTCAAGTATTCGTATTCTTTATTTTGACTGTGGCTGCTGCTGAGGCAGCAATCGGTCTGGCAATTTTGGTTGTTCTCTTCCGTAAGGTAGACACCATCAATGCTGAAGACCTTGACCACCTAAAAGGCTAGTCATGCAATTGACCTTAACTCTTCCTGTTCTCTGCGCAATTCCGCTGGCGCCATTGTTTGGCTCCGCAATTGCGGGCTTCTTCGGCACCAAATTAGGTGGCAACCGCATCGGTAACGGCGCTTGCCAGTTTGTAACTATTCTTGGTGTGATGATCGCTTTCGTCTTGTCTTGCTTCGTGCTGGTACAAGTCATGGATGGCTTCTATTTCAATGGCACCGTGTATCGCTGGATGCAATTGGGTGAACTCAATCTGGATATTGGTTTCTTAATTGACCCTCTGACAGCCACCATGATGTGTGTGGTGACCTTTGTATCTTTGATGGTCCATATCTACACTATCGGTTACATGCAGGGTGAAGAGGGCTACAACCGTTTCTTCTCATACATTTCACTCTTTACCTTTGCGATGTTGATGTTGGTAATGAGTAATAACCTCTTGCAACTCTTCTTCGGATGGGAAGCGGTGGGTGTGGTTTCTTATTTGTTGATTGGCTTCTACTTTGAGCGCCAATCTGCTGTTTTTGCCAATATGAAAGCCTTCTTAGTTAACCGTGTTGGTGACTTTGGCTTCATTCTCGGTATTGGCTTGCTTTTAGCCAGCACTGGCTCCATGAACTACGACGTGATCTTTGCTCAGAACACGGCACTTGCTGCGCAAACTTTACCGGGAACTAGCTGGAATTTAGTCACCGTAGCTTGTATCTGTTTATTCATTGGTGCGATGGGTAAATCAGCCCAATTCCCATTACACGTTTGGTTGCCTGACTCGATGGAAGGCCCAACCCCAATTTCTGCATTGATTCACGCAGCAACGATGGTCACTGCCGGCATCTTCATGGTGTCACGTATGTCACCGTTGTTTGAATTGTCTGATGCAGCCTTGAGCTTCATCTTGGTGATTGGTTCGATTACCGCACTCTTTATGGGCTTCTTGGGCATCGTCCAGACCGATATCAAGCGGGTAGTTGCCTACTCAACACTGTCTCAGTTGGGTTACATGACTGTCGCATTGGGTGTTTCTGCTTATCCAATAGCCATCTTCCATTTGATGACACACGCATTCTTCAAGGCGCTCCTGTTCCTTGCCGCGGGTAGTGTGATTTTGGGTATGCATCATGAGCAAGATATGCGCAAGATGGGTGGTCTCTGGAAATACATGCCTATTACTTGCCTGATGATGTTGTTGGGTAACTTGGCTTTGATCGGAACACCATTCTTCTCAGGCTTCTATTCAAAAGACTCCATCATCGAAGCGGTAGCTGCTAGCCACATTCCTGGTTCTGGCTTTGCTTACTTCGCGGTAATGGCCAGCGTCTTTGTAACGGCTTTGTATTCTTTCCGTCTGTACTTCTATGTATTCCACGGCAAAGCCCGTTGGGGTCATGATGATGCTCATGCGCACGATCACCACCATGATCATGCGGAGCAGGGTGACGATCATGCACATCATGGTTTAGCTCCTGGTCAAAAACCGCATGAGTCACCATTTGTTGTGACCTTGCCATTGATCTTGTTGGCAATTCCTTCAGTCATCATCGGTTACTACACGATTACGCCTTTGTTATTTGGCACCTATTTCGGCGATTCGATCTTTGTTGATATTGGTAAGCATCCAGCGATGAAGGAGCTTGCTGAAGAGTTCCATGGTCCGATTGCCATGGCAATGCATTCATTGACATCCCCAGTATTGCTTTTAGTTGTATTGGGCGTATTGACCGCTGCGATTGGCTACCTCTGGGCTCCGAAGTTGCCTGGTGTAGTTGCGCAAGCATTCGCACCAATCAAGAAGCTCTTGGATAACAAATACTATCTCGACGATTTAAACCAAGCGGTTTTCGCTAAGGGCTTGCTGTGGATCGGTGGTGTCTTGTGGCATCGCGGCGATCAACAGGCTATTGACGGCTTCTTGGTTAACGGTAGTGCGCATGCAGTAGGGCGCTTTTCCGGTGTGATTCGCCATTTGCAATCCGGTTATCTCTATCACTATGCCTTCGCAATGATTGCGGGCTTGGCGGTATTGCTGGCTTGGGTTTTGTACGCTTACCTGCCTTTTGTTCGCTAGGCCTTTGTTACTTAAGTAGCCATCATGATTCTTTCTTACGCCATCTGGATCCCGATTTTCTTCGGCATCATTATTTTGTTCTACGGTTCGGAGAAGCCGACTGCCGGTGTTCGCTGGTTGGCCCTCGTCGGTTCTGTTCTTGGCTTCATTGCAACTCTGCCACTGGTGATCGGCTTTGATATTGCCAACCCAGGCATGCAGTTTGTTGAAAAACTCAGCTGGATTCCTCGCTACGACATTAACTACCACTTAGGTATCGACGGTATCTCTGTATGGTTTATCGTCCTGACTGCATTCATCAACATTATTGTGGTGATTGCCGCATGGGAAGTGATTGATAAGAAGGTTTCACAGTACATGGCTTCTTTCTTAATCCTTTCTGGATTAATGATTGGTGTATTCGCCGCTCTAGATGCATTGCTGTTCTATGTCTTCTTCGAGGCAACCTTAATTCCGATGTACATCATCATCGGTGTGTGGGGCGGCCATAACCGTATCTACGCTGCATTTAAGTTCTTCTTGTACACCTTGCTCGGCTCATTGCTCACTTTGATTGCCATGCTGTATCTGTACAACGTAACGAATACCTTTGACATCTTGGCTTGGCACAATGCTCGCCTCGATATCGTTGAGCAAATTCTCCTGTTCTTTGCTTTCTTCATGGCGTTTGCTGTGAAGGTGCCAATGTGGCCATTACATACTTGGTTGCCAGACGTTCACGTGGAAGCGCCGACTGGTGGCTCTGTAGTGTTGGCTGCAATTATGTTGAAGCTCGGTGCTTATGGTTTCTTGCGTTTCTCATTACCAATCGCCCCAGATGCAAGTCAGTATCTAGGACCGTTTGTCATATTCCTATCTTTAGTGGCTGTGATTTACGTAGGCGCTGTAGCTTTGGTTCAGAAAGACATGAAGAAGTTGGTTGCTTACTCTTCAGTAGCGCACATGGGTTTTGTGACCCTCGGTTTCTTCCTCTTTAGCCCCCTGGGTATTGAGGGCGGTATTGTGCAGATGATTTCTCACGGCTTTGTAGCCGGCGCAATGTTCCTTTCTATTGGTGTTTTGTATGACCGTATGCATACCCGTCAAATTGCTGATTACGGTGGCGTTGTACATCGTATGCCTGCGTTCACGGCATTTGCAGTCTTGATGGCAATGGCTAACTGCGGTTTGCCTGCTACTTCCGGTTTCGTGGGTGAGTTCATGGTGATCCTCGCTGCAGTTGATTACGACTTCGTGATCGGCATCTTGGCAGCGACTGCATTAATCCTCGGTGCCGCTTACTCTTTATGGATGGTGAAGCGCGTGTTCTTTGGTGCCGTTACTAATAAGCATGTTGAGGAGTTAAAAGACCTCAATGCGCGTGAGTATTTCATGATGGCAGTGTTGTCCATCTGTGTGATCGGTATGGGTGTTTATCCAAAACCTTTTACCGACATCATTCATCCAGCCGTGATTAATCTGCTGCAGCATGTTGCTGTTAGCAAACTCTGAGTAAAAGCTAATGCAAGCATTTGACCTATACGCCGTCCTGCCGGAACTCGTTTTACTCCTAGCTGCCTGTCTCTTATTGGTAGCAAGCGTTTATGTTCCTGAGCGTCAGCCAGCAACCCCTGGTGTAGAGCAAGATATTTTCCATACGCCTCGTGGCGTTGGTTTTGTTTACTTTTTCTCCATCATTTTGTTGGTTTATTTGATCTTTGCATTTGTTGGACGCATTGGGGATGTTTCTGTTGTTGCCATGAATGGCTTATTTCAGTCTGATCCTATTTCAAACCTATTAAAGGCCTGTTCATGCGGCGCAGTATTGGTGAGCTTGGTGTATTCAAAGCAATACCTGACTGATCGTGCATTGTTCCGCCCAGACTTTATTGTCTTGGCTTTGTTGGCCTTGTTAGGGCAGTGCGTATTAATCTCTGGCGCCAATCTTCTGACTCTATATTTAGGTCTTGAGTTGATGGCCTTGCCTACCTATGCATTGGTAGCAATGCGTCATAACAATGAGAAGAGTGTAGAAGCAGGTATTAAGTACTTCATTCTGGGCGCATTAGCTTCCGGTTTCTTGCTTTACGGTATGTCCATGTTGTACGGTGTAACCGGTTCACTTGATTTAATTGAAATCTTCAGAACAGTTGCCGATCCTCGTGTAAATCATTTGGTGATGGCTTTTGGTTTGGTATTTATTGTTTCTGGCTTAGCCTTCAAATTAGGTGTTGTGCCATTCCATATGTGGGTACCTGACGTTTATCAAGGTGCACCAACTGCAGTAACTCTGATGATTGCTGCGGCTCCAAAGATTGCAGTCTTTGCTTTGCTATTCCGTTTGCTCGTGAATACCTTGTTGCCACTCTTGGGTGACTGGCAGCCGATGTTGGTCTTGTTGGCAGTCTTGTCATTGGTTGTGGGTAACGTCACTGCGATTGCACAAACCAATATGAAGCGTATGCTGGCTTACTCTGCGATTGCGCAGATGGGCTTTGTGTTGCTAGGTATGCTGTCTGTATTCGATGACCATGCTTTTAGCGCTTCGATGTTCTATGCCATCACTTATGTATTGACTACCCTTGGAACTTTCGGCCTCCTGATGATGTTGTCACGCAAAGGTCATGATTGCGAAACCATTGATGATCTCAAGGGTTTAAATAAGCGCCATCCATGGTTTGCCTTTATTGGCTTAGTAATGATGTTCTCTTTGGCCGGTATTCCGCCAACGGTGGGCTTTGCAGCTAAGTTGGGCGTACTTGAAGCCTTGGTTGATGGTGAACACACATTCTTGGCCATTATTGCCGTTATTGCTTCATTGATTGGTGCTTTCTATTACCTCAGAGTAGTTAAGGTGATGTACTTTGATGAGCCAAAAGAAGAGCATGCTTCTGAGGTTACTGGGTCAGGATTTGCTCGTGGGTTGTTGAGCTTGAATGCGATATTCGTTTTGGCTTTGGGAATTTTCCCAGCCGGACTCATGGCTGTGTGCCTTGATGCAATGCGCCGTACATTGTTGGGCTCATAGAGAAGTAGCTTAATTAGCTTGTGATGAAGGCTCCTTGTTGGAGCCTTTCTCTTTTCTGTCATCTAAGTTTTGTATGATGGATATTCAATTAATGAAAGACGCGCTATGACTGAAAAATCCTTTAAAGATCTCCCTGTTGGCGATGCCCATTTGCGGGAGGAGCGTTTGTCTAGCGAGGATATCTACGGCGGCATCTTTCTAAACATGAAGCGTGATCAGGTGAGCTTGCCCGATGGCAATCAAGCGGTACGTGAATACCTCACTCATCCTGGAGCAGTTGCAATTTTGGCGATCTTGGATGATGGCAGGGTATTGATGGAGCGTCAGTATCGATATCCCGTTGCAAAGGCTTGCCTGGAGATTCCAGCAGGGAAGCTAGACCCTAAAGAGGATCATCTGGTATGCGCTCAGCGAGAGTTGGAAGAAGAGACGGGCTATTCCGCTAGCAAGTGGAGTTTTATCCGCCGCATCCATCCAGTGATTTCATATTCGACGGAGTTTATTGATATCTATCTTGCTGAAGGCTTGGTGTCCGGCAAAAGCCACTTAGATGATGAAGAATTTTTGGATGTATTTGCCGCACCTCTGGAGCAACTATTGAAGTGGGTAGAGCAGGGCGAAATTACCGACGTGAAAACAACGATTGCAACTTACTGGTTGGACCGCTATCGCCGTGGTTTAGTGAGTCCTACGCCCATTCCAGGCTAATTTCATAATCCTATTAAAATAGGGGTATTGAATTTAGTAATTTTGCCCCTATATAGGTCTTATGAAAGTTTATAACCTCGCTTGCCCACTGGATCATCGCTTTGAGGGATGGTTCGCCTCTGAAGAGGATTGCCTTGCCCAGCAAGGCAAGGGGATGCTGGCGTGCCCTATTTGCGACAGTACTGAGATTACGCGGATGCCATCAGCTCCACATATTGCTAAATCGAGCTCGAGCAAAGATATTCCAACTTCAACTGAGCTGACTGTTGCCAGCCCTGCGGCAACGGATAACTCCGGTGTGAGTGGTGGACTAACTGGCGACGTTGTTGCCTTGACTGGAAACGATCACTCTCAATTGGAGGCTCAGGTTCAAGCGGCCTTTTTAAAGGGCATGCGTGAGTTGATGGGGCGCTCCGAAGATGTTGGAAGTTCTTTTGCTGAAGAGGCTCGCAAAATTCACTATAAGGAATCTCCTGAGCGGAGTATCCGCGGTCAAACCACTCTAGATGAAGCTGAGGCTTTGCGTGAAGAGGGGATTGAAGTCATGGCAATGCCCATGATGCCCGCCTTTAAAAACACCCTGCAGTAGCCAGTCTCCCCCTAATTCCCCTATACTTGGTGTGCACCCAGAGCCTGGGGATGACTAAGTTATTAGGATAGGAGAAATACCCATGAAACGCTTTTTTCTGGCATTGTTTGCCGCTGTTCTGGCGCTCACCATTGTGGCTTGCTCCAAGTCCTCAGATACCAAAGAAATTAAGGTTGCTGTATCACCCGCATCTCCCCCAATGTTATTTGATGACAAAGGGCAGATCGTAGGCGTTGATATGGATATCTTTCAGGGCTACTGCCAATCTCGTGGCTGCACTTTTAAAGTAACGCCATACGACTGGGCTGGAATGTTGGGTGCTGTATCCAGCGGTCAGGCTGACGTTGCCTTCTCTGGGATCTCTATTACTGATAAGCGTAAAGAGGTAATGGATTTTTCACAGCCGTACTATGACAATGCTTGGCATCTCGTGAGTATGAAGAATAAAAATATTCAGATTACCGATTTGAATCAACTCAAGAAATACTCAATCGGCTACCCGCGTGGCATGGCTTATGACGATCTTATTAAAAATGAGTTGGAACCAAAAAGTTACTACTCATTAAGCAAAGTCAAACTCTATCCTTCTTACGCTGAAGTGATTACCGATCTTCAGAATGGCAATTTAGATTTGGCTTTCATTGAAGAGCCTGTATTCCTTAATTATGAAAATAAGCTAAAGCTACCGATTCAGAGTAGTTATGTTTTCAAGGGCTTTGATAAGCTTGGTTTTGCCTTTGCTAAAGGCTCCAAATTGCGCGATGACTTTGATAAGTATCTCAATGAGCTTGGCCCAGAAAAGATCAAAGCTATTCTCGATAAGTGGATGAAATAAGCGCTCTCCATCACAATCTCAACAAGTAGTCGAAAGCCTGCCCTGTGACTTTTCTGGATATTCTTGCCCAGTTAGCTCAGGGCATTTCTTATACGGTGGTGGTAACGCTGGTTTGCTCGCTGACGGGCTTGGTGGTCGGCTTACTGCTATCGAGCTTACGTCGTCTTGATATCCCTTGGCTCATCCCCCTAATTGATTGCTATACCTACGTCTTTAGGGGTGTGCCAGTTTTAGTCTTGCTCTTCATGGTTTACTTTGGTTTGCCTGGCATCGGCTTTAAGGTTCCTCCTTTGATGGCTATGGCACTCAGTTTGGGTCTGGTGGCATCCGCCTATTTGGCTGAGGTATTCCGGGGTGCATTTAACTCTGTCGATCCAGCTGAAGTGATTGCTGCCAAGGCTATGGGTATGACACGTATACAGGTTCTCCGGTTTATTGAGTTGCCGCAGATGTTGCGATTCTCGATTCCAGGAATGGTCAACGAGTTCACCTCAGTTTTAAAGTATTCGCCATTTGCTTATACGGTCGGAATCCCGGAGATTACGAAGCAGGCCATGACTCTGACCTCAACAACGCTTCGCGGCATTGAGATTTACCTAGCGGTGGGTATTTTGTATTTCGTGATTTACCGAATCTGTTTACTCGGTGTTCAATTGCTGACTAAGCGTTATCAAATTCCAGGAATTGCTCCTGCATGAGTATCAATCTGACATTATCTAAAGAGGCAAGTTCGTGGCATTAATTCAAGTACGGGATTTGGTCAAAGAGTTTGATGGGCAAACTGTCTTGTCGAATATTAATCTCGATTTAAAAGAGGGTGATGTTCGGGTATTGATGGGTGCGTCCGGCTCCGGTAAATCCACCTTATTGCGCTGCCTCAATCGACTGGTCGAGCCCACTTCTGGATCAATTATTTTCAGAGGTAAGGAGGTACTGGGTCCCGGTGTTGATGTGCGTGAGTTACGTAAGCAAATTGGTTTTGTATTTCAGCAATTCGCTCTTTATAGTCACCTCACAGTATTAGATAACGTCTCATTGGGGCTACGTAAGTTGCATAAGATGGGTAAGGCTGAGGCTAAAGAGAAGGCCTTGCTTGAGTTATCCCATTTTGAAATGACACCCCATCAAGATAAGTACCCCTCACAGCTTTCAGGAGGGCAGAAGCAGCGTGTTGCCATAGCTCGGGCGTTAGCGATGGATCCTGCTGTCCTTGTGCTCGATGAACCAACCTCCGCACTTGATCCCGTCATGTCTAGGGATGTGGCTGATCTCATTAATCGCTTGCATAGCGAGGGCATCACTATGATTTGCGTTACCCATGATCTCAACCTGGCACGCAATATTGCGGACACTGTCATGTTCTTAGATCGCGGCGTGATTCGGGCTGATGATCGCATCGATGTGTTGAGGAAGCATTCTGATCCAGACATCAAAGCCTTTTTTGCCTCCGAGGAAAAGTTCTAATGGGGGGATGGCCGTCCTTTATTCGTGATCTCACGGAGCAGATGCCCTTGATTTTGACTGGGCTGGTGAAGACCTTGCAATTGGCGGGTTTGATCAGTGTGTCTGGATTGCTGCTGGGGATTGTGGTGTTCTATCTCACTCTAAGCAAAAACAAGTATGTACGCACTGCCATCAATTCCTATATTTCCTTTTTCATTGGAATGCCTTTAATTGTTTTACTATTCTTGATGTATTACGGCTTGCCGCAGTGGGGCGTTCGTCTCTCACCATTTACGGTTGCTTTCATTGGATTCACATTTAACGTAGCAGCTTATAACGCAGCCTATCTAAAGACCGCCTTTAATGGTTTAGATAAGAGTCAGTTGGAGGCAGCTAGCGCTCAAGGATTCAGCCCTCTCCAGATTTTTAAGTTGATTACCTTGCCGCAAGTGATTCGTCTTTCTATTCCAGCATTAACCAATCAAGTGATTGCCAACCTGAAAGACAGTTCAGTTGCCTTCTTAATTCAGTACACCGAATTCTTTGCGCGTGTACAAGAACTGGCTGCAACCAACTTCCAATTCTTCAAGGCCTATCTATTGGCTGCTTTGGTCTACTTAGCGCTGGTATCAGTAATTGTGTTATTCGCCAGAGCCATTGAGAGGCGTTACTTTATTCCTGCTTAAGAATAAATGAGCTGGGTAAAAAAATAGCGACCCGAAGGCCGCTATTTTTATTTATAAAGCTTAGCGCTGCGAATTACTTGGAAGTAGGCATTACAAACTCTGCGCCTTTAGCAATGCTCTCAGGCCATCGCTGCATGACACTCTTTTGCTTGGTATAGAAGCGAACACCTTCTTTGCCGTATGCGTGCATATCGCCAAAGAGGGATTTCTTCCAACCACCAAAACCATGCCAAGCCATTGGAACTGGAATAGGTACGTTAATACCGACCATGCCCACCTGAACGCGGCGGGCAAATTCACGGGCAATATTACCGTCGCTTGTAAAGCAGGCTACACCGTTACCAAACTCACAAGAGTTCACCAGATTCAATGCTTCAGTAAAGTTCGCTACGCGTAAGCAAGACAGTACTGGCCCGAAGATCTCTTCTAGATAGATCTTCATGTCTGGAGTAACGTTATCAAAGAGGGTGCCGCCGATAAAGAAGCCGTTGTCATGACCTGGCACTTTCAAGCCACGACCATCTACCAATAATTTGGCGCCGGAAGCAACACCGCTTTCAATGTAGCCAGTGATACGCTCTAAAGCAGCTTTAGTCACGATTGGACCCATCTCAGCATCGAGTTCCATACCGTTCTTGACTTTGAGAGTCTTGGTACGCTCAATCAGTTTTGGCATGATTTTTTCTGCAACATCACCAACCAATACTGCAACAGATATCGCCATGCAGCGCTCGCCAGCAGAACCGTAGGCTGCGCCAATCAAAGCATCAATTGTTTTATCGATATCAGCATCAGGCATGACTACCATGTGGTTCTTAGCGCCACCTAAAGCTTGGGAGCGCTTACCGAAGTGTGCGCAACGCTCATAGATGTAGTTCGCAATTGGAGTTGAGCCTACAAAGCTCACCGCTTTGACATCTGGGTTTTCAATTAAAGCATCAACAGCTTCTTTGTCGCCTTGAACCACGTTAAATACGCCATCAGGCAATCCCGCCTCTTTGAGAAGCTTAGCCATGAACAAGGAGGCCGATGGATCAGTTGGGCTTGGCTTCAGAATGAAGGTATTACCGCAGGCAATAGCTACTGGGAACATCCACATTGGAACCATGACTGGGAAATTAAATGGGGTTACACCAGCAACAACACCTAAAGGCTGGCGCATGACCCAGTTATCAATATCAGTAGACACTTGCTCGGTGTAATCACCTTTAAGAAGTTCAGGGATGCCAGTGGCAAATTCCACAATATCAATACCGCGAGTGACTTCACCTTGGGCATCGGTAAATACCTTGCCATGTTCAGCGGTGATGATCGCGGCCAGTTCATCGCGATTGGCATTCAGTAGCTCAAGGTACTTGAACATAATGCGCGCACGGCGCAGAGGGGAGGTTTGGCTCCATGTCTCAAAGGCCTTTTGGGCAACAGCAACAGCGGCGTCAATTTCTTTACGGCTGGCTAAGGCAACCCGTCTTGCGACCGCTCCTGTGGAGGGGTTAAATACATCAGCAAAACGACCATCTTTTGGGTTGATGACGTTGCCGCCAACAAAGTGGCCAATATCTGCTTTTGAATCAAAGGCTTGTGGTGCGCTCATAGTATTTTGCTTAAATAGTTATTTACTAGTTTTAGGTTCAATAAACTTGTATTGCGACGGAATCGCACAAGTGTATGGTCTCGTTTATCCTACTCATTCTATTTTATCGCTTTCATCACTTTTACGCATTTCAGGATCCAAGGGCCTTCCATGAGTCTTCTATTCTCCAGTTACACTCTTAGCGCTCCTAAGGGCGATTTAACGCTCCCTAATCGCATCGTAGTGGCACCGATGTGCCAGTATTCCGCAGTTAATGGTGAGGCCCAGGACTGGCATTTAATGCACTGGGCTAACCTCCTCAATAGCGGGGCAGGTCTATTCATTATTGAGGCTACTGGCGTGACGCAAGAGGGGCGTATTACCCCGGCTTGCCTGGGATTGTGGGATGACCGTACCGAAGCCGCCCTGAAAGACAAGCTCAGCAGAGCACGTAAGCTGGCCCCAGAAACCCCAGTATTTATTCAACTGGCTCACGCCGGTCGAAAAGCCTCCAGCGCAACCCCTTGGGATGGTGGCCAATTGCTATCTGCAGAGCAGGGTGGCTGGGAGACGGTTGCTCCTTCAGCAATTCCACAGCTAAAAGATGAGCGTCTGCCACATGAACTCTCCAAAGTCGAGTTGCAAGAGCTGATTGACGCATTTGTTGTTGCATCGCAGCGTGCCGAGCGAGTTGGTGTTGATGGTATTGAATTGCACGGGGCGCATGGTTATCTCTTGCATCAATTCTTGTCCCCAATCGCCAATCAACGCACTGATGAATATGGCGGCTCTTATGAAAACCGGATCCGCTTCCCCTTGGAATTATTTGCGGCAGTACGCAAGGCATACCAAGGTGTATTGGGTATTCGGATTTCAGCTAGCGATTGGATTGAGGGTGGCTGGACTCCTGAAGAGACTGCTGACTTTGCATCTCGCCTGAAGCCCCTGGGATGTAATTTTGTCCACATCTCATCAGGAGGTATTTCACCACTGCAGAAGATTGCAATAGGGCCAAACTATCAAGTGCCATTTGCCAAGATCGTAAAAGATCAATCTGGCTTGCCTACGATGACAGTTGGCCTGATCACCGAGCCACAGCAAGCAGAAGATATCTTGCAAAAAGGCGATGCGGATCTGATTGCCTTAGCTCGAACATTTTTATACAAGCCAAGATGGGCTTGGGAAGCTGCCGCAGCTTTAGGCGGTACAGTACCCTCAAATGAGCGTTACTGGCGCTGCTTACCGCGTGAGGCTCAAGCTATATTTGGTGACGTCAAAGTAGGGCAGCGATAATTCATATCAACCAACAAATAAAATTAAGTTACTGGAGACTAATATGAAATCAATCAAACTCATTTACCGTTCTTTAGCCATGCTTAGCATTGCATTGGGTTCTAGCTTTGTTAATGCTCAAGCATTCCCAGATCGACCAATTACATTGGTTGTGCCCAATCCACCTGGAGGTCTTGTGGATACCTCAGCACGTTTGTTGAGTGAGCCGCTAACTCGAGTGATTGGTCAGCCAGTGGTTGTTGATAACAAACCGGGCGCCAGTGGCAACACCGCCTATCAATATGTCGCTAAGGCTAAACCAGATGGTTATACCTTGCTGATTTCATATTCGGGTTATCACGTTGGCAACCCTTCCTTAATGGATAAATTGCCATGGGATCCTATTAAAGATTTTTCTCCTGTAGCGCTCCTCACGGTTTCTACGAATGTGATTGCAGTGCATCCATCTGTACCAGTAAATAACCTTAAAGAATTTATTGCCTATGCCAAGGCTAACCCTGGCAAATTAAATTACGCATCACAAGGTAATGGTTCCGTTTCTCACATTGGCACAGAAATCTTTAAGCAAAATACTGGTGTAGATATTGTTCATGTGCCATACAAAGGGTCCGGCCCTGCAGTGCAGGACGTATTGGCTGGCCAAGTGCAGTTATTTATTACGACTCCACCTTCAGTGATGCAACACATTCAGAGCGGTAAGCTCAAAGGCCTAGCTGTCACAGGAAAAAATCGCCATCCCGGCATGCCTAATGTTCCCACCACTGCCGAGGCTGGCTTACCCGCATTCCAGCTGGAGTCTTGGGTCGCTCTTTATGCGCCAGCAGGCACTCCAGCACCTGTGATTACCAAGCTAACCGACTCTGTTAAGAAGAGCCTTGCTTTGCCTGAGGTAAAAGAACGCTCTGATGCAGCTGGTGTTGAGCTACGTTACCTAACCCCAGTCCAAATGGATGCCTTGCTGAAAAAAGAATTGCCATACTGGGATAAGGCAATCAAATCAGCCAATATCAAGTTGGATTAAAGTCCAAATCAAACCACATTTAAATATTGAATTGAAGAAATACCGATGAAGCAACATTCCGTTAGAGAAGCATGGCTGGAAGATGCCGTTAGATATTTAGAGCCTGTGTTTTCAAAAGCGGGTTATGCCATTCCACCAGTGAGGGTGTCTTGTGGCTTTCCGGCTTCTAGTAGTCCGAGAACAACGTTAGGGCAGTGCTGGCCCCGGGAGCGTTCTGGCGGTGGAGTTAATGAGATCTTCATTTCTCCTAAGTTAGATGATCCTGTGCAGCTCTTGGATACCTTGGTGCATGAGTTGTGCCACGCTGTAGATGATTGCTTTAGCGGTCATGGTGAAGACTTTAAAGGCATCGCTCAGACTGTTGGTCTAGAGGGTCCAGCCAGAATGGCACATGCCACTGAGGAGTTGATGGTGCGCCTAATGATGATTAGCCAAGAGCTTGGCCCATACCCACATCAGGCGATTGTTTTTCCACCCCCAAGGCCAAGCAACGCGAGTCGCAATAAGGCCAAATGTGCTCAGTGTGGATATGAAGTCACACTATTAAAGAAGTGGGCTACCTATGGAGCTCCGATTTGCCCAAAAGATAATATTCGGATGCAAGAGGCGGTTATCGAAACGATTGAAAACACGACCGAGCACGATACAGAATCTGTTACTGGCTCAAAACCAAAGGCAGATGAAATCCGCCGTGCGATTAGCTAGTTAAAACTTAACTGGTAACAGCAGAAGGACTCCAAACGGGGTCCTTTTTACTTGCCTTGGCAATTTCACCTAAGATCTTTTCATGAAGCTCACAGTCTTCTGGAGTGGCTGTCATGAGTTTGAGTTTGGTAGGTAAAGCTTTCATTTGGCCAGATGCATCTGTGCCAACGGTGTAATCAATTAGATCAATGGAGAGATCTTCTTGACCACGCGTCATGGCTACATAGACTTCGGCCAATAACTGCGCATCAAGTAAAGCGCCGTGTAAGGTACGGTGTTGATTGCTAATGGCAAATCGCTCGCAGAGTGCATCTAGCGAGTTGCGCTTGCCTGGAAACATTTGACGAGCGTCTAGCAGGGTATCCGTAACCTTAGATGCAAGACCTCTAAAAGGAGGGCGCTTTAGCAAAGCAAATTCGTTATCCAAGAATCCTAAGTCAAACGCTGCGTTATGAATCACTACTTCAGCGCCATCAACAAACTCAATTAACTCTTCCACAATATTGGCAAATACCGGCTTGTCAGATAAGAATTCGCGGGAGAGGCCGTGAACCGCAAAGGCGCCTGCATCGATGTCACGCTCAGGATTAATGTAGTAATGGAAAGTGCGATCGGTTAATCGACGACCCACCATTTCAACGCAACCGATTTCAATAATGCGATCGCCCGTGGCAGGGTTAAGTCCAGTAGTTTCGGTATCGAGAATAACTTGACGCATTAGGTGCCTTCTAAAACAGATGGGGGGATTTCCATTGGGCCATTACCTGCGTATTTATCTAAATATAGATAGATCACAGGTGTGATGATGAGTGTTACAAACTGCGAGAAGATGAGTCCGCCTGCAACGCTAATGCCAAGTGGTTGACGCAATTCTGCGCCAGCACCTAAACCTAGGGCAATCGGTAGGGCGCCCATCAGTGCGGCGATCGTTGTCATCATGATGGGGCGGAAACGCAAGATACAAGCTTCACGAATCGCCTTCTCTGGCGACATACCTTGATTACGCTGTGCATCCAAGGCAAAGTCGATCATCAAAATCGCATTCTTTTTCACAATACCAATGAGCAGCAAAATACCAATCGAAGCAACAATCGTTAATTCAAATCCAAAGATGCGCAAAGACAAGATGGCGCCAATCGCAGCGGAGGGCAGTCCTGCCAGGATAGTTAGTGGGTGAATGTAGCTCTCATAGAGCACCCCTAGCAATATATAAATCACGCCCAGTGCCGCCAAGATCAGTATGATTTGACCGGATTGATTATCTTTAAATACGGCAGCATCACCACCATAGCTCGTAATGATCGAAGGTGGCAATCCAACTTCTTTAACAAATCCATCAATTGCTTTAGTGGCATCGCCTAGGAAGACATCTGGAGCTAAGTTAAAGGAGATCGTTACCGCTGGAATTTGACCTTGATGGTTCACAGCTGTCGGTCCGATGGTGCGAACAAAGCTGGCCAAGCTTGATAGGGGGATTAACTTATCAGTAGCGCGACCTCTGACATATACCTTATTCAGATCTGTTTCAAATTGACGATCATTCTCAGCAGTTTCTAAAATGACGTAATAGGTATTCACCGGCGTATAGATTGTGGATACCTGCCGCTCACCAAAGGAGTTGTAGAGTGCATTACGAATATCGGCAATGGTGACTCCTGCGCTAGCTGCTTGCTCACGATTGATTTCGATCTTGACGTTTAAGCCTTTCAGTTGTGAGTCGCTTGTCACATCGCGGAAGATGGGGTCAGCACGCATTTTTTGAGCGAGCTTATCAGCCCATTCATTAACGCCCTCAAAACCAACACTCTGCAAAGTAAATTGATAGCGACTCTTACTGCTGCGTCCACCAAGCTGTAAATTTTGAACTGGGCGCATGTACACCTGCAAGCCTGGTATCTCTTTGAACTTATTGCGCAATCCTTCGATAACCTTGCTCATCTTCTCGCGATCGCCCTTAGGCTTGAGGATGATGAAAAAACGTCCTGTATTGCGTCCAGCGCTTTGACCACCACCCAAGATGGAGATTGAGTTAGCCACATTCGGATCGTTATTAACGATCTCTGCCGCACGATCTTGAAGTGCCAGCATGGTTTTAAAGGATGTGTCCTCAGAAGCTTCAGTAGTTGCCGTAATTTGACCAATATCCTCTTCGGGAAAAAAGCCTTTTGGACTATAGACAAATAGGGCAATCGTGATGAAGAAGGAAGCAATCGCTCCCCACAATACTTTTTTTCGATTGGCTAATGCGAGATCAAGATAGTGAATATAGGTTTTGAGTGAGTAATCAAAAATACGATCAAACTTTTTGGTGATGGCATATTCTTTTGGGTGATCACCGGGCTTAGGCAAAAAGCGACTGCAGAGTAGGGGTACGATTGTGAGGGAGACAACTGCTGATACCAAAATGGACAGCGACACTACTACCGCAAACTCTCTAAAGAGTAGGCCAATTGGACCGGCCATAAAGAATAGGGGGATGAACACTGCCACTAAAGAAATCGAAATGGAGATGATGGTGAAGCCCACCTCTTTACTGCCCTTGAGTGAAGCCTTTAGTGGATCCATGCCTTGCTCGATATAGCGCATGATGTTTTCAAGAACAACAATCGCATCGTCTACTACAAGACCAACCGCAAGCGTGATGCCCAATAAAGAAATGTTATCTAAGCTGTAGCCTAAAAAATAGAGCAAGAAGAAAGCGCCAATCAGCGAGATTGGCAAGCTAACGGAAGGGATGAGAGTTGCAGAAAGACGCTTGAGGAATAAGAAGATCACCAAGACCACCAAAAGAATGGTGAGTGCTAGTGTCAAATTAACGTCATGAATCGCTTCAATAATCGATAGGGAGCGGTCATTAATCAATGTCAGTTGAATAGATGCTGGCATCTGCTCTTTGAACGTCGGCAGTAATTTTTTGACGGCCGCAACCACATCAACCGTATTAGCATTTGGCTGACGCATGATGCCAATCGCAATTGAGCGCTCACCGCCCGAAGTGGCAAAAGTCTTGACGTCCTCAAAGCTTTCCTGCACATCAGCCACATCTCTGAGGTAGACGGGTAGGCCGTTGCGTTGAGCAATGACGAGGTTGGCGAATTCATCTGCTTTGACAAGCTGGGGATTGGCGTAAATCGTGATGAGCTGACGTGGGCCATCTAAGGTGCCTACGGGACTATTGGTATTGGCCTTGTTGATTGCAAGCGCCAATTCTTCCATGGTGATATTTCGGTTACCTAAAGCATCTGGTCGTGCGCTGACGCGAACGGCATAGCGCTTAGCCCCATAAACCAAGACCTGTGAAACGCCAGTGATTGTGGACAACGATGGTGCTAGTAGGTTTTCCGCGTAAGCATTGATCTCAGAAAGGCTCATCGATGGCGAGCTCATTCGAATCACGAGCACCGCTGTATCTGCAGGATTGATTTTGCGGTAGGACGGTGGCACCGTCATTTCAATCGGAAGTCTTCTTTGTGCTCGAAGGAGGGCTGCTTGTACATCGACTGCTGCTTTATCAATATCACGGTCGTTCGTAAACTCGAGTGTGATGCTAGTCGAACCAAGTGTATTGGTTGAGCTAATGACTTTGATGCCATCAATCGTTGAGAATTCTTTTTCTAGTGGCAACGCTACAGAAGACGCCATATTTTCTGGGGCTGCTCCAGGAAGACTGGCGCTGACAGAAATAATGGGGGTGTTAAAGCTAGGTAGCGCTGCAACCGGAATCTTGAAGTAAGCAACGGTACCGGCGATCACTGTTGCAATCGACAACAGCACCGTCATCACGGGGCGTCTAATACATAACTCAGAAAGCGTCATTTTGTCTCAGGAGCAGGAGCCGCTGCCTTAGCTGGAGTGGATGCAGGAGTTTGTTTTTTTGCTTCGCGAATCTTGCTACCGGGACGCAAGTTTTGCTTGCCCTCAACAACTACACGTGAGCCGGACTCAATACCACTAATGACAGAGGTGCCTTGATATTCGTAGATCACCTTGATTGGTTTGGACTGAACCTTGTCATCCTTATCGACTACATAAACCAGGCGACCTTTCGGGCTGATCACAATAGCTTCAGATGGCACTGCAATAGCATCCTTGAGGGTATTGGCATTTAATGAGACGCGAGCAAATTGCCCTGGCAATAAAGTCATCTTCTCATTTGGAATTTGGGCTCGCACACGGACTGCTGCAATGCTAGGGTCTACCTGGTTATCAATCACCGTTACTTGGCCCTCGTAAACGGATTTGGCGTCATTGCCAACACTCACCTTTACTTTAAGTGGGACGTCGGCCTGCTTGTCTTCCATTAATAAAGGAATGTCTTTCTCAGGCACCACAAATTGAACGTTAATTGGATTTAATTGGGTGATGGTCACCATGGATCCAACGCTAGAGGTTGCGGTAGAGCTAGTTGCAGTGGTCACCACATTGCTTGCCTGTACTAGTGACCCTGGAAATACGTTAATGATGCCCGCGCGTCCTGCAATTGGAGAGCGGATAGAGTCATAGGAGAGTTGAACCTCAGCAGAGCGAGCTGCTGCTTGCGCTGACTTTGCATTAGCAAGTGAAGTTTCTAAGGCAGCTTTAGAGATAAAGTTTTTAGCGACTAATTCTTTGGCGCGTAGATATTGCTTTTGAGCATCATCTGCTAACGCTTTTAATTTCTCATAGTTGGCACGATCGTTGCGATCATCGAGTGTGAATAGGAGTTCACCTTCTTTAACCTCTTGCCCATCCTTAATGTGGATTGTTTTGACTGTGTTGGTAGTCATCGGGCGAATATCGACAATGCTGCTGGAAATAATTGTGCCTGTAGCCTCAATAATTAAAGGGATATTTTTTTTCTCGACAACCACGCTCGTAATGGTTTGTGGCCCACCTGTTTTACCGGTAGCAGGGAAGAAGTAATCGATTGCCTTAGAGCCGGCATACAAAACAACCAACACCACCAAAATGCGCCACTTGTATTTAATGGTGAATTCTTTCGCTGTCGCGTAGTCTATTTTTTTGGCTTTATCGATGTAGGGGGAGAGCTTTTGCCAAAGCTTGCATAAGCTCGCCTTTACCGAATTTTTAAGTGCGGGTAATTTGGCAACTACTTTGTCTAAGGCTGATTCAATTTTTGACACGGTCTCGGCGTTTTTCTTGGTTCTATATGGGTTTAGCGGTGAATTCTGTACCAGCTCTGAATGCGTTCATTCTCTCATAAGACCGTCAAAAACGGGCTTCCCAACACCTATCCAGCTTAAGGCAGAAATTCCTCTACGCCCTTGTTTGCCAAGAGGTCAGCTAGCTCATTTCCGGGGTGGCCATTGTGTCCGCGCACCCAATGCCAAGAGATCTTGTGATCAGGGATAAGGGCATCCAATTCTTGCCATAAATCAGCATTTTTGACTGGATCCTTGCTGGCCGTCTTCCAGCCTCTCTTTTTCCAGCCTTCTAGCCATTCTGTTACACCTTTTTGGACGTATTGAGAGTCAGTCCATAGCTCAACCGAGCTGGTTTGCTTAAGAGCCCGTAATGCATGAATAACCGCACTAATTTCCATACGGTTATTGGTGGTGTGCTCGGCACCCCCATGCAAATGCTTTTCATGCCCCCCGGAGCGCAGAACCGCACCCCAACCCCCTGGACCGGGATTGCCTTTGCAGGCTCCATCGGTATAAATGACGATATGTGGGAGAGATTTGGTGTGGGGCATATCGTTAATTTACTTGGTCTTGGTGATTAGTGAGGTTCTGACGGCTTTCAGCGGCTGGGCTTAGTTGGGTAATTGCTGGAATGCGCAAGCCCTGAACCTGCCCAATGAGGCGGATCCCTTGTTGGCGCTTAATCGCGGAAACCACGAATACAGCCCCAAAAATAGGCCACCAGCGGTTACCAGCAGGCTCCATAAAGTCCATTCTGCCCATGCCGGACTCACCGCTTAAGGGGAGCTTGTAGCAACCAAAATGACCTCGGTCTAATGAGAAGTTCAACAGCTGTAACCAATCTTTAATTCTGAGGAGGCCAATAAATTGCCCATCTCTTGGTAAGTAGGGGCTACCGATGAGTCGGCTGAGGTATTGGCGCATCCCCCAAAGGCTAGCTGGGTTAAAGCCCGAAATAATCAGGCGGCCCTCAGGGCGGAGCACGCGCTCAGCCTCTCGCAGAATTTGATGGGGATCAGCAGCGAATTCCAAGACATGTGGAAGTACTAATAAGTCGATGGTTTCAGATGCAAAAGGTAACTCGTTAGCATTGCCTTCGACCTGATGCCAGTTAAATTCACTAGCGTGTTTTTGCCGGTCATTTGAATGAATCAACAGGGCATGCAAAGGCATGCGATTTTCTGCCAAGGTATTGATTTGTGGCAAACCGATCTGTACGGCATAAAAACCAAAGACATCAGCCACGATTTGATTGAAGCATTTCTGCTCCCAGGCAAGCACATAGCGTCCAGGAGGTGATTGCAGCCACTTTTCCCATGAACTCCATGGTGGTGCAGGCATCTGAGATGGGGAGGGTGGGGTTGGTATCATCGGTCTATGGTGAAGAATACTTTATTGCAGGTTTGGCCGATACCGGCCTTTGATGACAACTACATCTGGTGTATCCATGATGGGCAATCCGCCTTGATTGTGGATCCAGGTGATGCTGCCCCAGTACTGCAATACCTCGAACAGAAAAATCTGACTCTGACGGGTATTTTAATTACCCATCACCATGCTGACCATACGGGCGGCATCCTAAATCTATTACAGGCGCTGGGATCAGTCCCGGTTTACGGTCCTGCCAATATTGATATTCCTGGCCGCACGAATGTCATGATGGAGGCCGACAAGATTGAGGTGGCTGCACCACGTATTAGCCTTGAGGTTTACGAAGTGCCAGGTCATACCTTGACCCACATTGCTTACTTTGCAAACATGCAGGCCAATGTGGTTGAGCCTATGCTGTTCTGTGGCGACACCTTATTCGCATCAGGATGCGGTCGTTTGTTTGAGGGAACTCCAACGCAGATGAGTCAGTCCCTCGCTAAGTTCATTGCCTTGCCAAAAAATACCTTGGTCTATTGCACTCATGAATACACCTTATCTAATATTCGCTTCGCATTAGCGGTTGAGCCTAACAATGCGAACCTCATTACTTGGGCGGAAACTGCCAAGGCTCTGCGCGACCAACATCTCCCAACCTTGCCTACGACTATCGGACAAGAGTTGCAAGTCAATCCATTCATGCGTTGTGATCAACAGGCCGTCATTGATGCCGCACTTGAAGTCTCTGGTGAGAAATCACTGCCTACGCCTGCACATGTTTTGGCGGTGATCCGGGCTTGGAAGGATCGGTTCTGATGTTGTGGCGCTATGCGGTGATCTTGCTGATTGCCGCACTCTCGGGTTGTGCAAGTACTGGGGACTGGTCTTCTGACACGCCGACGCGTCAGGATCCGCGTGCCTCCAAAGCAAAACGCGTCAATCTGAAGAATCAGTCTGTCAGCGACTTATATGCTCCTTCAAGCAATCTCTGGATTCGTATTCGGGATGGCTTTGAGATGGAGCCGATGAATACGCCGCTAGAAATTGAGCAAGTGCGTTGGCTTAGTGCTCGTCCTGATTATGTGAATCGCTCAATGACGCGTTCATCTCGTTATCTGTTTTATATCGTGCAGGAAGTGAATGCGCGCAATATGCCAACGGAGATCGCTTTACTGCCTTTTGTAGAGAGCGCCTTCGTCACAAATGCAAAGTCCAGCGCTAAGGCAATGGGCTTGTGGCAATTCATGCCGGCCACTGGCAAAGATTTTCGTTTAACGCAAAACGTCTTTAGAGATGAGCGCAGAGATGTGTTGCAATCCACCGATGCTGCGTTGGATTACTTGCAACGTTTGTATAAGCAGTTCGGTAGCTGGGAGCTTGCATTGGCTGCTTACAACTGGGGCGCGGGCAATGTCTCTAAAGCGCAGAAACGTAATTTAGCAGCAGGACTGCCGACGGATTACCTGAGTCTCAAGATGCCGAATGAGACGCGTAACTATGTGCCTAAGTTGATGGCCTACCGACAGATTGTGTTGGATCCTCAGGCATACGGCATTGTGTTGCCTGAACTAGAAAACCATCCTTACTTTGTAGCGGTAGATGTTGGTAGTGATATCGACGTTGATCTGGCGATTAAGTTAGCCGAGATTCCATCGGATGAGTTTCATAGTTTGAACCCATCTTTTAATAAGCCAGTCATTTTGAGTAATGCCAACCAGCAGATTTTGCTGCCGTTTGGTCATGCTGAAATCTTCCAGGCAAATCTGAAGCAATACACCAAGCCACTGTCTTCGTGGGCGGCGGTTCAGGTGACTAAAACAGAATCTGTAGATCAATGCGCCAAGACTCTTGGCGTTGATGCCGATACCCTACGAGAAGTGAATGGCATTCCAAAGGGGATGCGCATTCGTTCTGGGTCCACCGTTTTAGTGCCAAAAACCAGCCGTAGACCTGGCGATATTTCTATGGCGATGGCGGAAAATGGGAGCCTTAGCCTTGATAAGCCAGCACCACCAGCACCTAAAAAATGTGCAAAAGGGGCCAAATGCCCGGTAGTAAAACCTGTAAAAGGGGCTACTAAGGGTAATTCTTCTGCAAATAATGCTGCATCTCAGCATAAATCCGCATCGACAGGGCTTGCAAAATCTGCGAAAAATGGGTCTGCGAATACGTCTAGCTCGACTGCCAAGGTTTCCAATGGCAAAGGGGCTAGCAAGATTCAGTAAGTCCAGACACTTTAATTTACTTATTTAGGTTGACCATGTCCTACAAATCAGAACACGAACGCTCCATTAAAGACCCAGATGGATTCTGGGGAGAGCAGGCAAAACTCATTCACTGGGAAAAACCATTTAATAAAGTTCTGGATTACGCAAACCCTCCGTTTGCGAAATGGTTTGAAGGCGGTCTAACTAATCTTTGCTACAACGCAGTTGATCGACATCTTAAAGATCGTCCCGATCAAATTGCTCTCGTTGCTGTTTCAACAGAAACCAATTTAGAAAAAGCCTACACATTCAAAGAGCTCTACGAAGAAGTTAATCGTATGGCTGCAATCTATAAAGCTAATGGCGTCAAAAAGGGCGATCGTGTATTGATCTACATGCCAATGATTGCCGAAGCTTGTTTTGCAATGCTCGCTTGTGCACGTATTGGCGCAATTCACTCTGTGGTGTTTGGAGGCTTTGCTTCCCATAGCTTGGCATCACGTATTGATGATGCAAAACCAAAAATGATTGTGACTGCAGAAGCAGGCGCACGTGGTGGCAAAGCGGTTCCTTATAAGCCTTTGCTCGATGAGGCAATTACGCTTGCTAGCTACAAGCCTGAGAAGGTATTGATTGTGAACCGCGGTCTGACTGAGTTCACTACAGTTGCTGGCCGTGATTTGGATTACGCTACTGAGCGTCAAAAGCACCTTAACGATTTAGTTCCAATTGAGTGGGTTGATGCAACTCACACTTCATACATCCTGTATACCTCAGGCACTACTGGCAAGCCGAAGGGTGTTCAACGTGATACCGGTGGTTATGCGGTTGCTTTGGCTGCAACCATGAAGCACATCTTCTGCGGTAATCCTGGCGAAACCATGTTCTGTACATCAGACATCGGTTGGGTTGTAGGTCATAGCTACATTATTTATGCGCCATTGCTCAATGGCATGGCAACCATCATGTATGAAGGTACGCCATTACGCCCAGATGCAGGCATCTGGTGGGAGTTGGTTGAGAAGTACAAAGTGTCAGTCATGTTCTCTGCACCAACTGCGGTTCGAGTTCTCAAGAAACAAGATCCGGCGTTTTTAACTAAATACGATCTGTCCAGTTTGCGCGCCTTGTTCTTGGCAGGCGAGCCTTTGGATGAGCCAACAGCGACATGGATTCATGATGCGATCAAGAAGCCTATCGTGGACAACTACTGGCAGACTGAAACAGGTTGGCCAATGCTGGCAATTCAGCGTGGCGTAGAAGTGATGCCGCATAAGTTTGGTTCACCAGGCGTTCCTTCATTTGGTTACAACATGAAGTTGCTCGATGATGCAACTTCCGAAGAGTTGGGTCCAGATCAGAAGGGCGTTATTGCAATTGAAGGTCCATTGCCTCCAGGCTGTATGCAAACTGTTTGGGGTGATGACAAACGCTTTGTTAGCACCTACTGGGAAACCATTCCAGGCAAGACCATTTACTCCACTTTTGACTGGGGCATTAAAGACAAAGATGGTTACTTCTTTATCTTGGGTCGTACCGATGACGTGATTAACGTTGCAGGTCATCGTTTAGGCACCCGTGAGATTGAAGAGAGTATTTCTAGCCACCCAAATATCTCAGAAGTGGCAGTGGTAGGTATTGAGGACAAACTTAAGGGTCAGGCAGCGATTGCATTTGTGATTCCAAAAGATTCCTCAAATACAGCCACCTTGGAAGCGGAGTGCATGAAGACAGTGGACACTACATTGGGCGCGATTGCGCGTCCGGGCCGTGTTTACGTGGTGACCGCTTTGCCTAAAACCCGTTCTGGCAAGATCGTCCGTCGTGCACTTCAGGCTGTGGCTGAAGGACGTGATCCTGGTGATATCAGCACCATGGAAGACCAAAGCGTTTTGGCACAAATTAAGACCATCATCGAGCAAAGCGCAAAGTCCTAAAGCTAGCTCAGTTTTAGTCAAAATAAGCCCCTCGGTCATAAGACTCAGGGGCTTATTACCTTCTAAGCCCAATTGGCTGGGAATCCAAGGGTTTATACGCAAAACTGGTATCATTACTAGGTTCAAAACTTAATAAATTACCCTAGCGCTTAAAGACACTCACCTCCCGCACAAACAGTCCTGGGTTGGTCTTTTTGGGGTGTTGAGCGTCGGATGGAGCAGGGACTGGAGATGGTTTGTCACCCTTGCTTCCTTCTTTTCCTCCCGCCGTGTTGGCTCTAGCCGACGGCACCGTATTTCCCGGTCTTAGTATTGGCGCCCCTGGCGAAACTACCGGTGAAGTCGTTTTCAATACCGCACTTACTGGCTATCAAGAGATCATCACTGATCCTAGTTACTCGCGCCAAATTGTCACTTTGACTTATCCCCACATCGGCAACGTTGGTGTGAATGGTCAGGATGCGGAGTCGGATCAAATTCATGCTGCCGGCTTGGTCGTAAAAGACCTCTCCAAGCGCGTATCCAATTTCCGCTCTGAAGAAAGCCTCGATAGCTACCTGACTAAAGCAGGGGTAGTTGGTATCTCTGGTATCGATACCCGCAAGCTCACTCGCATCCTCCGCGACAAAGGCGCTCAGTCTGGCGCAATCGTCGCTGGCAAGATGGGTGATGACATAGAGACTCTCGGCAAGAAAGCTCTGGAGCTGGCTAAAGCCTTCCCAGGTATGGCTGGATTAGATCTGGCTAAGGTAGTTACTACTAAGACTCCGTACCAATGGCGCGAAGCAGAGTGGGATCTTCATGGTTCTGACGGTAAGCCTGCATACAGAACTTTAGATACCAGTAAGCCAATCAAGAAGGTGGTTGCTTATGACTTTGGTGTGAAGCGCAATATTTTGCGCATGCTCACAGAGCGTGGCTGCGAACTCACGGTTGTGCCTGCACAAACTAGCGCTGCTGAAGTATTGGCGATGAACCCAGATGGTGTGTTCTTCTCAAATGGCCCTGGAGATCCTGGCCCTTGCGATTACGCGATTGCTGCTGCAAAAGAAATTATCGAAAAGGGTGTTCCAACATTCGGTATTTGTTTGGGTCACCAGATTATGGGTTTAGCTGCTGGCGCTAAAACTTTGAAGATGAAGTTTGGTCACCACGGTGCAAACCACCCTGTAAAAGATTTGGATACTGGGCGCGTAGCGATTACCTCTCAGAACCATGGTTTTGCGGTGGATGCAAATACGCTGCCTGACAATATTCGTGTCACGCATGTTTCTTTATTTGATGGATCACTACAAGGTTTGGCTTGGAAGGATAAGCCTGCTTTGTGTTTCCAAGGTCACCCTGAGGCCTCACCTGGCCCTCATGATATTGCCTATTTATTTGATCGTTTTGTGGAGCTAATGAATGCTGCCGCTGTTGGTAATAAGGGAGGCAAATAATGCCTAAGCGTAGCGACATTAAGAGCATTCTGATTATTGGTGCTGGTCCAATTGTGATTGGACAGGCTTGTGAGTTTGACTATTCCGGTGCGCAAGCTTGTAAAGCTTTGCGTGATGAAGGCTACAAAGTTATTTTGGTGAACAGCAATCCTGCGACCATCATGACTGACCCGGAGATGGCAGATGTGACTTATATCGAGCCAATTACTTGGGAAGTAGTGGAGCGCATTATTGCCACTGAGAAACCGGATGCGATTTTGCCAACGATGGGCGGTCAAACCGCCTTGAATTGCGCGCTTGATTTGCATCGTCATGGTGTTCTCGAAAAATACGGTTGCGAATTGATTGGCGCTTCACCAGAGGCGATTGATAAAGCAGAAGACCGTCAAAAGTTTAAAGATGCGATGACCAAGATTGGTCTCGGTTCTGCGAAGTCTGGCATTGCGCACTCGATGGATGAGGCGCATGAAGTTCAGCAACGTATTCAAAAAGAAACTGGCAGCTTAGGTTTCCCGGTCGTTATTCGTCCTTCATTCACTATGGGTGGATCAGGCGGTGGTATTGCCTACAACCGCGAAGAGTTTGAGGAGATTTGCAAACGTGGTTTAGATTTATCGCCAACACGTGAGCTCTTGATTGAAGAGTCTCTCTTGGGTTGGAAAGAGTTCGAGATGGAAGTGGTGCGTGACCGTGCCGATAACTGCATCATCGTTTGCTCAATCGAAAACTTAGATCCAATGGGTGTGCATACTGGTGACTCAATTACTGTTGCCCCAGCACAAACATTGACGGATAAAGAGTATCAAATTCTCCGAAATGCCTCAATTGCGGTATTGCGTGAGATTGGTGTAGATACTGGTGGTTCAAACGTTCAGTTCTCCATTAACCCAGTCGATGGTCGCATGATCGTCATTGAGATGAACCCACGTGTTTCACGTTCATCTGCCTTGGCTTCTAAAGCTACTGGTTTCCCAATCGCTAAGATTGCTGCGAAGCTCGCGGTTGGCTACACCTTGGATGAGTTGAAGAACGACATCACTGGTGGCGCAACGCCTGCATCCTTTGAGCCATCAATCGATTATGTAGTGACGAAGATTCCTCGCTTTGCGTTTGAGAAATTCCCGCAAGCGGATTCTCGTTTAACCACGCAGATGAAGTCAGTAGGTGAGGTGATGGCAATTGGCCGCACTTTCCAAGAATCATTCCAAAAAGCATTGCGCGGTTTAGAGGTTGGTGTTGACGGTCTGGATGAAGTTTCTACAGATCTAGATGACATCATTCAAGAAATCGGCGAGCCAGGACCAGATCGTATTTGGTATTTGGCAGATGCCTTCCGTATGGGTATGGGTTTAGATGAGATTTTCAACGAGACCAAGATAGACCCTTGGTTCTTGGAGCAAATCGAAGAACTCATCACCATGGAAACCGAGCTCAAGCAGCGCAAGATCGATAGTTTGTCAGCGCCAGAGTTACGTTTTATCAAACAAAAAGGTTTCTCAGATCGTCGCCTAGCGAAATTGTTGGGAGTTGATGCTTCCTCCGTTCGTGCAGCACGTCATCGTTTAAAAGTGGTACCTGTTTATAAGCGTGTAGATACCTGTGCCGCTGAGTTCTCTACAAACACAGCCTATTTGTATTCCACTTACGAAGCGGAGCATGGCGAGTGCGAGTCACAGCCAACCACTAAAGACAAGATCATGGTCTTGGGTGGTGGTCCAAACCGTATTGGTCAGGGCATCGAGTTTGACTATTGCTGCGTGCATGCTGCCTTAGCAATGCGCGAAGATGGTTATGAAACCATTATGGTGAACTGCAACCCAGAAACGGTTTCTACTGACTACGACACATCTGATCGCTTGTATTTTGAGCCTTTAACTTTAGAAGATGTTTTGGAGATTGTTGCCAAAGAAAAGCCGAAGGGTGTGATCGTGCAGTACGGCGGTCAAACTCCTTTGAAGTTGGCATTGGATCTTGAAGCAAATGGCGTACCTATCATTGGTACATCACCAGACATGATTGATGCAGCTGAAGATCGTGAGCGCTTCCAGAAATTACTGCATGACTTGAACTTGCGTCAACCGCCTAACCGCACAGCGCGTGCGGAAGATGAGGCTTTGAAGCTTGCTGAAGAAATTGGTTACCCATTGGTAGTGCGTCCATCCTATGTATTGGGTGGCCGCGCAATGGAAATCGTTCATGACGGTCGTGACCTCGAGCGCTATATGCGTGAAGCAGTGAAGGTTTCTCATGATTCACCAGTGTTGCTAGATCGTTTCTTAAATGACGCGATTGAGTGCGACGTGGACTGTATTAGTGATGGTCAACGTGTATTCATCGGCGGTGTGATGGAGCATATTGAGCAAGCTGGCGTTCACTCTGGTGACTCCGCCTGTTCATTGCCTCCATATTCCCTGTCTGATGAGACGATCGCAGAAATCAAGCGTCAAACAGCGGCGATGGCTAAAGGCCTGAACGTAGTTGGCTTAATGAACGTACAGTTTGCGATCCAGAATGTCGATGGCAAGGATGTCATTTATGTTCTCGAGGTAAACCCACGCGCTTCTCGTACCGTACCATTTGTATCTAAGGCAACTGGATTGCAGTTAGCTAAGATTGCGGCGCGCTGCATGGTCGGTCAGACTTTAGATCAGCAAGGCATTAAAGCTGAAGTGAAGCCTGAGTATTTCTCCGTTAAAGAAGCGGTGTTCCCATTCAACAAGTTCCCAGGCATTGATCCAATTCTCGGACCAGAGATGCGTTCAACTGGTGAAGTAATGGGCGTTGGTAAAACTTTCGGTGAAGCCTTGTTTAAGTCTCAGTTAGGTGCTGGCATTAAATTACCTAAGAGTGGCACTGTAGTCTTAACGGTCAAAGATAGTGATAAGCCAAAAGCAGTCGAAGTGGCTAAGCTCTTGCATCAGTTGGGCTTCCCAATGGTAGCTACTAAAGGCACTGCTGCAGCGATTGAGGCTGCTGGATTGCCAGTACGTGTAGTCAATAAAGTTAAAGATGGTCGTCCACACATTGTTGACTTGATCAAGAATGGTGAGATCTCTCTGGTCTTTACTACAGTTGACGAGACTCGTACTGCGATTGCAGATTCACGCTCTATTCGTACCAGTGCCCAGGCTAATAATGTGACTTACTACACCACGATTAGTGCAGCACGCGCAGTCATGGATGGTTTGATGACATCGCAAAATGGTAACAAAGAGTCTCTTGAAGTGTATTCATTGCAGAATCTGCATAAGACTCTCAATTAAATTAAGTTAGGTAAGAAGCATGAACACTATCCCTATTACTAAGCGTGGCGCAGAGCTCCTCAAAGAAGAGTTGCATCGCTTAAAGCATGTAGAGCGTCCATCAGTGATTAATGCAATCTCTGAGGCGCGTGCGCAGGGCGATCTTTCTGAGAATGCTGAGTACGATGCTGCTAAAGAGAAGCAGGGCTTTATTGAAGGTCGTATTCAGGAGCTTGAGGGTAAGTTGTCTGCAGCGCAGATCATTGATCCTGCAACTTTGGATGTGAATGGCCGCGTAGTATTTGGTGCGACCGTAGATCTTGAAGACTTAGAAGATGGTACCAAGCTGACTTATCAAATCGTTGGCGATGATGAGGCTGATATTGAGCTCAATAAGATCTCGATTAGCTCTCCTATTGCTCGCGCATTGATAAGCAAAGAAGAGGGTGATGTTGTGGCTGTCCAGGCTCCTGGTGGCAATCGCGAAGTAGAAATCCTCGCAGTTCGTTATATCTAATAAACCTCAATCAATATGCAGACTTTAGAGGCTCCGAAACATGTGGGGGCTCAAAGACTCTTTATTGTGATTGCGGGTTTATGGGTTGGTAGTCTCCTCACTGTAGGCTACTTAGTCGCCCCAGCTATTTTTAGTACGATGACTGACCGCCAAGCCGCCGGCATGGTGGCCGGCAGTATTTTTAAGTTAGAGGCTTATCTCAGCTTAATTGTGTGTATCGGCCTAATGGTGTTGGCCAATCTCTTGGTTAATCGTGGCCTTAATCAATTCAGACTCGTTCGCTGGCTTCTGTTGGCAATGTTGTTGTGCTCAATTTCAGCAGCCTTTGTCTTCATTCCTTGGATGAATGCCCTTAGAGATAACGCTTTAGCTCAAGGCATGCCAGTCATGCTTTCTCCATCAGCCACTTTGTTTGGCAGACTACACGGAGCCTCTAGCATTCTGTTTATGTTGCAGAGTCTTTTGGGTATCACCTTGGTTTGGCGACTTACCAAGAGGTAAGCAATAAAAAAACGCCGACTAGCGGCGTTTATTAAAAACTCTTTGATGCTTACTGCATCAAGAGCCCAATGATTTCTTCTTCGTGCTGCTCATGCGTACTTTACGTTTCTTAATTGGCGCAGGTGCTGCAACAGCTTTGCGGTAGCCAGGTGATGACCAACCAATCTTTGACTCAGCAGCATCAGCACGCAGAACGCGTTTCTTCGGAGTGGCGCTCTTTGCAGCTGCAACTCTTTCAAAAGGTGACTTGCTTGCCGCAGAGCGTCGGTCTGATCTCTCGGAGGTGCTAGTGCGAACACCAGCTTTTGCGACAACGCGATTCGGTTGACGCTTAGTACGAGGCGCTTGCAATGATTTCTTGGTTTGCTTGCTAGATCTTCCTAAATTGGAGAGGGCCGCATCAACAATATCAATCGGCTTCCAAAGTACGAGCAATTTGCCGATGTGCTGAACTGGAGCTGCGCCAAGCTTGTCGCAAAGTTCTTCATAGATGGCAACGCGTGCATCGCGGTCATCACCAAAGACGCGTACTTTAATTAGGCCGTGATGAGAAATTGCTAACTTCGCCTCTTTAACGACCGCAGGGGTCAGGCCATCGCCACCAATCATGACGACTGGACTCAGTCCATGGGCGTCAGCTTTAAGGGATTTGCGTTGTGCAGGGGTAATAGTAAGTGCAGTCATGGCCTCGATGATAGAGCATTGGGGCTTGTAAAACAGGGCTTTCGGCCTCATATAGGCTCATATCAAGATGTTTTACGTCGATTCCTTTTGCCTTGTAGGGCATAAACAAGGAAAATGGACGCCGAAAGTGGGTAAGTTGTGGCAAAGAATAAATTTAATAAAAGTTGGTTGCAGGATCACCTAAATGATCCGTACGTGAAGATGGCTCAAAAAGAGGGCTATCGCGCACGAGCTGTCTATAAGCTGAGCGAAATAGACGAGCAAGACCGACTCATCAAAGCGGGCATGACCATTGTGGATCTCGGGAGCGCTCCTGGGAGTTGGTCTCAGTACGCCCGCAATCGCCTGACTGAGCTTGGTAAAAACAATCCCAATATTGAATCCGGCAAGCCAGACGGAACCATCATTGCGATCGATATTCTGCCGATGGAGGATATTGCAGACGTTTCCTTTATCCAAGGAGACTTCCGTGAGGATGAGGGCCTAAAGGCGCTTGAGGCGCTTTTGCCGGCCGATGCCGATGGAAAAGTCGATCTGGTGATGTCTGATATGGCCCCCAATCTATCTGGGGTAGGGGTTGCGGACGCTGCTCGTATGGCTTTTTTGGCTGAGATTGCCTTAGATTTCTCGGTTCAGCACCTCAAGCCTGAAGGCGCCTTATTGATTAAGTGTTTTAACGGTAGCGGCTATAGCCAAATCGTGGAATCCTTTAAAAAGGTCTTCAAAACGGTAGCTTCCAGAAAGCCAAAAGCGTCCAGAGCGAAGTCCTCGGAAATCTTTTTGCTTGGCCGAGACCTCAAACCACCTAAATAACCCCCTAAAAGAAGGGGTTTATTAAATAAATTAGCTCTCAGCCCTTGAAAAAGGCTGGTAGTAGAATCAAATACTTAGGTATAGCAATCCGCTTTAACTCCCGGATTAATCCGGCAAAGGTCTCCTTTTGAATAGCAATATGTTGCAGAAAATCGGTGTGTGGCTCATTGTGGGTCTAGTGCTGTTCACTGTTTTTAAACAGTTTGATAAGCCTAAAGATCAGAATCAGGTCACGTATTCTCAATTCATGGACGATGCCAAAGCAGGCAAAGTCAAACGAGTTGATGTGCAAGGTCGCACACTGCAAGTCACTCCAAACGACGGCAACAAATATTCCATCATCTCCCCAGGAGATATTTGGATGGTTGGCGATCTCATGAAATACGGCGTCCAAGTGACTGGTAAAGCAGATGACGAACCTAATATGTTGGTTTCTGCTTTGTACTACCTCGGACCGACTTTATTGATTATTGGTTTCTGGTTCTTCATGATGCGTCAGATGCAAGGCGGCGGTAAGGGCGGAGCATTCTCTTTCGGTAAATCTAAAGCACGTTTGATTGACGAGAACAGCAACACAGTTACTTTTGCTGATGTTGCTGGTTGCGATGAAGCGAAAGAAGAAGTCTTTGAGATTGTCGACTTCCTTAAAGATCCGCAAAAGTTTCAAAAGCTTGGTGGACGCATTCCGCATGGCGTATTGCTAGTAGGCCCTCCGGGAACTGGTAAGACCTTGCTGGCTCGTGCGATTGCGGGTGAAGCGAAGGTTCCATTCTTCTCCATCTCTGGTTCAGACTTCGTGGAGATGTTTGTGGGTGTCGGTGCATCACGCGTGCGCGACATGTTTGAGAATGCTAAGAAAAATTCTCCTTGCATCATCTTTATTGATGAGATCGATGCGGTTGGTCGTCATCGTGGCGCCGGTATGGGCGGCGGTAATGATGAGCGTGAGCAAACTCTCAACCAAATGCTGGTAGAGATGGACGGCTTTGAAAGTAATAGCGGTGTAATCGTTGTTGCTGCAACCAACCGTTCTGATGTATTGGATCGCGCCTTATTGCGTCCTGGTCGTTTTGATCGTCAGGTACACGTTGGCTTGCCAGACATTCGTGGTCGTGAGCAAATTCTTCAAGTGCATATGCGCAAAGTTCCGATTGATCCAGATGTGGATGCAGCTGTATTGGCACGCGGCACTCCTGGTTTCTCAGGTGCGGATTTGGCGAACTTGGTTAATGAGTCAGCATTGTTTGCTGCGCGTCGTAATAAGCGTGCGGTGGATATGAAAGACTTTGAAGATGCTAAAGACAAGATCTATATGGGCCCTGAGCGCAAGTCTGCAGTGATGCGTGAGGAAGAGCGTCGTAATACGGCGTATCACGAGTCTGGTCATGCAGTCGTTGCTAAGGTATTGCCTAAGGCGGATCCAGTGCACAAGGTCACCATCATGCCGCGCGGTATGGCGCTTGGTGTTACTTGGCAACTTCCTGAGTTTGATCGTGTGAACTTGTACAAAGATCGCATGATGGAAGAGTTGGCCATTTTGTTTGGCGGTCGCGCTGCTGAAGAAGTGTTCTTGCATTCCATGAGTACAGGCGCATCCAATGACTTTGAACGTGCCACCAAAATGGCGCGCGATATGGTGACGCGTTACGGCATGAGCGATAGCTTGGGTACGATGGTCTACGTCGATACCGAATCTGAAAGCATGTTCGGCCGTACTAGCTCGAAGACAGTTTCTGAGTTGACCCAACAAAAGGTTGATGCAGAGATTCGTGCATTGGTCGATAGTCAATACGCATTGGCAAGATCTATCCTCGAGCAAAACCGTGACAAGGTTGAAGCGATGGTTGCTGCTTTGCTTGAATGGGAAACCATCGATGCTGAGCAGATTACCGACATCATGGAAGGTCGTCCACCACGTGCTCCTAAGCCACCACCAGCAACCCAGTTTGGTAATTCTGCTGGTACGCCAGGTCCTGCTGCGGGCGCTGCTCCAGCGACTGCTTAATTAGCTTCAAGCTAACAGCAAGGTGATGAAGCAAACACTGCCCGCAACATGGCGTTGCGGGCGTTTTCTTTTTGACTTTAGTAAACGTCAACGCCCATTAGTCATGGGCATTCTGAATGCCACACCAGATTCATTTTCGGATGGTGGCAAGTTCAGAACCCCAAGTGATGCTATTGCTCAAGCAGAGCGCATGATTGCTGATGGTGCAGACATGATTGATATCGGTGGCGAATCTACTCGCCCCGGCGCTGAACCAGTCTCCCTTCAAGAAGAATTAGATCGCGTCTTGCCAGTCATTGAGGCTCTCAAAGATTGTGGTGTAGCGCTATCAATCGACACCTATAAAGCTGAGACCATGCGCCAAGCGCTCAAGGTCGGAGTGGACTGCGTCAATGACATCTGGGCCTTGCGACAAGAGGGCGCAGTAGAGGCTGTCATTGAAAGCGATAAAAGCAATCCAGAAAAGCAGTGCGGTATTGTTTTAATGCATATGCAACGTGATCCGCAAACCATGCAATTTGATCCTGAGTATCGAGATGTCATCGCAGAGGTAAAAGCGTTTCTACAGGAGCGCGCTACCTTGCTAGAAAATCAAGGCGTTGCTAAAAATAGAGTCGCCATTGATCCTGGATTTGGATTTGGAAAGAGTCTTGAGCACAACCTCAGGATGCTGGCTGATTTTGATCAATTCTCGCAATTGGGCTATCCAGTCTTGGCAGGGATCTCTCGTAAATCCATGTTGGGTAAGTTAACGGGTCGTGATACCAATGATCGCGTAGCACCCAGTGTTGCCGCCGCCATTTTGGCTGCTGATCGAGGTGCCAGAATCATCCGTGTCCATGACGTTCAAGAGACCGTTGACTCCTTAAAGCTCTGGGAAGCGGTCCAGAGCTAACTTGGTTGGCTAGATACACACAAGTTTTATAATCAAGCCCATGAAAAAACAATACTTTGGTACTGATGGCATTCGCGGTGAAGTAGGGCAATTTCCGATTGTTCCGGAATTCATCACTCGCCTCGGCTATGCTGCCGGCAAAGTACTGAGTAGCCAGGCAAAGCCTGGTGAGCGTTGCAAGATTTTGATTGGTAAAGATACGCGTGTTTCTGGTTATTTATTGGAAGCTGCTTTAGAGGCTGGCTTTGCTGCTGCTGGTGTTGATGTGATGTTGTGTGGCCCAATGCCGACTCCTGGCGTTGCTTACCTTACTAAAGCATTGCGCTTATCTGCAGGAGTAGTGATTTCAGCATCACACAACGCCTATCAAGATAACGGTATTAAATTCTTCTCCGCTGAAGGCGGTAAGTTAACCGATGAGTTTGAGTTAGCAATCGAAGCCGAGCTTGCAAAACCGATGGGCTGCGTCAGCTCAAAAGAATTGGGTAAGGCATTTCGTTTAGATGATGCTGCTGGTCGTTATATCGAGTTTTGTAAATCTACCTTTCCAGGTGAGCTCAATCTCAAAGGTATGAAGTTGGTTGTGGACTGTGCACATGGTGCTGCGTACCATACCGCTCCTCACGTCTTTCATGAACTTGGAGCAGAAGTAATTTCTATTGGTGTTCAACCCGATGGCCGCAACATTAATGATGGCTTTGGTGCGACATCCCCTGAGGCATTAATTGCTAAAGTTAAAGAAACCAAAGCGGATCTTGGTATTGCCTTGGATGGTGATGCCGATCGCTTGCAAATGGTCGATGCTTCGGGTCGATTGTTCAATGGTGATGAACTTCTATACGTACTCGCAAAAGACCGCATTGAACGTGGTCAAGCAATGGGTGGGGTGGTCGGCACCTTGATGACTAACCTCGCCGTAGAAAATGCTATCAAAGGTTTGGGTATTGGATTTGAGCGCGCCAATGTAGGCGATCGCTATGTCTTGGAATTGCTCAAACAAAAAGGCTGGATTATTGGCGGTGAAGGCTCGGGACATCTCTTGTGCTTAGATCAGCACTCAACCGGTGATGGCACCATTGCTGCATTGCAGGTCCTTGCCGCCATGAGTCAGGCCAAGAAGAGTCTGGTTCAACTCCTAGATTCTGTAAAAATCTTCCCCCAGGTGCTTCTGAATATTAAATTCAAGGCTGGCTACGACTGGAAGGCTGATAGTGCCCTCAAATCCATGATTAGTCAGGTTGAGAGTGAGCTCAAGGGCACCGGCAGGGTACTTATCCGCGCCTCAGGTACAGAGCCCGTTCTGCGGGTCATGGTTGAGGCCCAAGACGGCAATGTGGCTATGAGCTCTGCTAAGAGCATCGCTGACTTAGTGCCAACCGCTTAAGTTGCTGATTTTATTGAATTAATTTTTGCCATAAAGCCTGTCACAAAAGAGTCACACTCTAGTCGTATCGTTCTGATATCGCAATGTTGCGGTATTAATTTGAGGATCGATCCACATGAAATCTTTCTTGAAAAAAGCGTTAGTGATTAGCGCGATTTCAATTGCCCCAGTTGCTTTTGCAGCAGATATGACTGGTGCTGGTGCAACATTCCCTTACCCAATTTATGCCAAATGGGCTGAAGCTTATAAAGCCAAGACTGGCTCCAACATGAACTATCAGTCTATTGGTTCTTCAGGCGGCATCAAGCAAATTAAAGCAAAGACTGTTGATTTTGGCGCAAGCGACAATCCAGTTAAATTTGAAGATTTAGAAAAAGATGGTTTGGTGCAGTTCCCAGCAATTATTGGTGGTGTTGTTCCAGTAATTAACGTTGAAGGTGTAAAGCCATACGAGCTCAAGCTATCTCCAGATACTTTGTCTGACATATTTCAGGGCGTTATCGTTAACTGGAATGACAAGCGTATTGTGTTGAATAACCCAGGCATGAAGATGCCTGACTTGCCAATTACTGTAGTGCATCGTGCAGATGGCTCTGGAACTACTGCAATTTTTACAAACTACTTAGCCAAAGTTAGCCAGAACTGGAAAGACGCAGTTGGTGAGGGTGCTGCAGTTAAATGGCCAGCAGCTTCATCTGTAGGCGGAAAAGGCAATGAAGGTGTTGCAGCAAACGTTTCACGTGTTAAAGGTGCAATTGGTTATGTTGAGTATGCGTATGCCAAGAAAAATAAAATGACTAGCGTTTCTTTGAAGAATAAAGATGGTCAATTTGTTCAGCCTGATGACCTTACTTTTGCAGCAGCAGCAGCTGGTACAGACTGGTCCAAGATTCCTGGTATGGGCACATTCATTACCAATGCTTCTGGTGCTAAATCATGGCCAATCACTGGCGCATCTTTTATCTTGATCTACAAGAATCCAGAGAACAAAGTTAATGCTGCTGAAGTGATTAAGTTCTTTGACTTTGCATTCAAAGATGGCAAGAAAATGGCTGAAGAATTAGATTACGTTCCAATGCCTGATGTAACTACTGATTTCATTCGCAAGAATGTGTTTTCAAAGGTTGTTACTAAGTAAGAATTGAGGACTAAGATTTCTTAGTTATTGCTGAAAAACAGCTCCACTGAAAGTGGGGCTGTTTCAATATTTAAATAAGTGCAATTTATGATTGAATCCACCCAGTCTCATTCAGCACCGACGCCGCAAGCGCTTCGAATTGCTAAGCTGCAGCGTATTCAAGATTTCCTGTTTCACGGGATTACGCAATTTTTTGCTTTGTCCGTGTTAATCGCCTTGCTTGGCATCATGATTTCTTTGGTCAGTAATGCTTGGCCAGCATTGAGTACTTTTGGACCGGGATTTTTCTTTACTCAAGAGTGGGATATTGTTAATGGTGAGTTTGGCGGCCTCATTGCCATCTACGGCACCTTAGTAACTTCTTTAATTGCCTTGCTAATAGCCGTACCATTAAGTTTTGGTATCGCAGTCTTTCTTACAGAGCTTTGTCCTGGCCCCTTACGCAGACCATTGGGTACAGCGGTAGAGTTGCTGGCAGCAGTGCCATCCATCATCTACGGTATGTTTGGCCTTTTCATCTTTGCGCCGCTGTTTGCTGAATATATTCAGCCAGCATTAGCTGCAACACTAGGCCAGATTCCTGGTTTAGGAATTCTATTTTCAGGTGCATTTAATGGTATCGGTGTTCTTTGCGCAGGTTTGATTCTCGCGATGATGATTCTGCCATTCATTGCCTCCGTAATGCGTGATGTGTTTGAAATCGTTCCTCCAGTTTTAAAAGAGTCGGCATATGGTATCGGCTGTACAACTTGGGAAGTGGTAAAGAATATAGTTCTTCCATATACCAAAGCAGGCGTCATCGGCGGTGTAATGCTGGGGTTAGGCAGGGCGCTCGGTGAAACGATGGCAGTAACCTTTGTGATTGGTAATGCACAACGTTTATCGCCTTCCTTATTTGCACCAGGAACCTCAATTGCATCGACCCTGGCAAATGAGTTTGGCGAAGCTGAGGCAGGTAATCATTTATCTTCTTTGTTCGCATTAGGTTTGGCACTTTTCATAATTACCTTTGTTGTGCTGGCATTTGCTAAATGGATGCTCAGTAACATGGAGAAGAAGCAGGGCTTAAAGACATGAACGGCACTACAAACATTGATCCGGCAGTTTTTGCAAGACGTAAGCGAGCCAATAAAATTGGCTTAGCTTTATCCATGTGTGCCATGGGATTGGGGATGGTATTTCTGCTTTGGATTCTGAGTGTTCTGATTTTTAAAGGTTTTTCTGCGCTGGACATTACGCTGTTTACCCAAAGTACTCCAGCGCCCGGATCTGAGGGTGGTGGCTTGGCTAACGCGATTGTTGGTAGTTTGATGTTGGTAGGTTGCTGTACTCTGATCAGCACGCCAATTGGTGTTTTGGCTGGTCTATACCTCTCTGAGTACGGTGATCGCAGCCGCATTGCTGCCATTACCCGTTTTGTTACTGACATCATGCTTTCCGCGCCGTCGATTGTGATTGGCTTATTCGTATACGCCTTCGTAGTTGCTCAAGTACGTCACTTCTCTGGTTGGGCCGGCACGATCGCGTTGGCTCTGATTGCGATTCCGGTAGTTGTACGTACGACAGAGAATATGTTGCGCTTGGTACCTGGTAGCTTGCGAGAGGCTGCTTATGCTTTGGGTACGCCAAAGTGGAAAGTGGCTTTCATGATCACTCTAAGAGCTGCTCAAAGTGGTGTGATGACAGGAATCTTATTGGCTCTAGCTCGTGTGAGTGGTGAAACAGCGCCTTTGTTGTTCACTGCGCTTAATAACCAATTCTTCTCTACTAACATGAACGCCCCAATGGCAAACTTACCTGTGGTGATTTTCCAGTTTGCAATGAGTCCTTATGACAACTGGGTTGAGCTAGCATGGGGCGGGGCTTTATTGATTACCTTTGCAGTGCTTGGGCTAAATATTCTGGCTCGCGTGGTATTCCGCGAGAAGGTTCAAAGCTAGTGAGCAATATAAAAACAATGTTTGACTTAAATACTATTGATAGTCAAGGAACACGAATGAACGACATGCAAAATCAACAACCCATAAGTGAAGTTAGGAATGCGCTAGAAGTTCGTAACCTGAACTTTTTTTATGGCTCCTTTCAGGGTCTGAAGAATATTAATTTGGATATTGAAGAGGGTAAGGTTACCGCCTTCATCGGACCATCTGGTTGTGGTAAATCTACTTTGCTCAGAACCCTCAACCGCATGTATGACCTCTATCCAGGTCAACGCGCAGAAGGGGAGATTAATTTCTACGGCCAAAACATCTTAGAGCCTGGGCAGGATCTGAATTTACTGCGCTCACGTATTGGTATGGTTTTTCAGAAGCCAACACCATTTCCAATGTCCATTTACGAGAACATTGCCTTTGGCGTACGTCTCTATGAAAAGCTTTCTCGCTCAGAGATGGACGAGCGTGTTGAGTGGGCTCTAAACAAGGCTGCACTTTGGAATGAGGCAAAAGATAAATTAAATCAAAGCGGTCTATCGCTCTCGGGTGGTCAGCAGCAGCGATTGTGTATTGCACGCGGTGTGGCGGTTAAGCCGTCCGTTATTTTGCTCGACGAGCCTACTTCAGCTTTAGATCCAATTTCTACTGGAAAGATTGAAGAGTTGATCAATGAGCTTAAGCATGAGTACACGATTGCGATCGTTACTCACAATATGCAGCAAGCTGCTCGTGTGTCTGATTACACGGCATACATGTACCTTGGAAGCTTAATTGAATATGGTAAGACCGATGAAATATTCATTAAACCTAAACGTAAAGAAACAGAAGATTACATTACCGGCCGTTTCGGTTAATTGGAGATATAAATGCCTGATAAACACCTTTCATCACAATTTGATGCTGATTTAAATTCTCTTTCTAGTCGTTTGCTAGAAATGGGTGGTCTTGTTGAGTCTCAGATTTCAACTGCGATGCGTGCCTTTACCCAAATGGATATTGAAACTTGCAATGTAGTTATTGCAAACGAAAAGCTGGTTAATGATCTGGAGATTCAGATTGATATGGCCTGCACTGAATTGATTGCTCGCCGGCAGCCTACCGCCCGAGATCTGCGCCTAGTCATGGCTGTCTCTAAGGCGATCACTAATTTAGAGCGTGCCGGTGATGAGGCCGAGCGCGTTGCTAAACGTACTAAGCGCTTAATTGAGGCGGGTGCAACTCACAACATTAACGTGGCTGAAATTCGTTTATCAGGCCAAATGGCCATTTCTTTATTGCGTCGTAGCCTAGATGCCTTTGCTCGCTTGGATACTGTTGCTGCTGCTGAAGTGGTTCAAGAAGATCGCCAGATTGATGAAGAATTCAGAGGCTTTGTTCGCAAGCTGATTTCTTACATGATGGAGGATCCACACACCATCACTACTGGTCTAGATATGCTGACCATTGCAAAGGCTATTGAGCGTATTGGTGATCACGCAAAGAATATTGCTGAATTTGTAATTTATATTGCTAAAGGTTCTGATGTTCGCCACCTTCCGCACGAGGATCTTGTTCGCGAGGCAAATAGGACATAAGAATGACCATGACTCACCGTATTTTGGTTGTTGAGGATGAGCCCTCCATTGCTGAATTAATAGCGATTAACTTGACGCATGCAGGCTATCAGGTTGAGAAGGCTCTGCAAACAGAAGTTGCCATGAATATGATGCGGGATGAATTGCCAAGTCTGCTTATTTTGGATTGGATGTTGCCTGGTAAATCAGGGGTTCAATTTGCCAGGGAGCTTCGTGCCAATGAGCGTACAAGAGGGCTGCCAATATTGATGTTGACCGCAAAAAGTGAAGAGTCCGATAAGGTGCTGGGTCTAGATTCTGGCGCCGATGATTTCGTAACTAAGCCATTCTCCCCAAAGGAGCTCGTTGCTCGGGTTAAAGCGCTTCTTCGCAGGCAAGCTCCTATGGCAGATACGGGGCCACTATCAGTAGGGCCGCTGAGGTTAGACCCAGGCTCCCACCGTGTTCTAGCAGTTTGGCCTAATGTTGACCCAAAACCGATTCTTTTGGGCCCAACAGAATATCGCTTACTCCAATTTTTCATGACTAACCCTGAGCGCGTTCACTCCCGAGCAAGCTTGCTTGATCAGGTATGGGGAAGTGATGTCTACATTGAGGAGAGAACAGTAGATGTCCATATTAAGCGTTTAAGGGCCGCTCTGGCGCCGATGGATTGCGATCGTTTTATTGAAACTGTTAGGGGTAGCGGTTACAGAATTACCAAAGTCCCAACTGAAATCTAGGTGCTTATTTACTAGGCATTTTGGATGATTTTCTAGTTTTACTTACAGATGCTCTAAGATTGCGTCATGCTATCCGTTTTAACCCGTTTCATCACTCTCCTTTGCCTGGCATTTCTAGCCGCATACATTGCTCTTGCTAACTGGGGGGCTGATTTTGCCATTGCCGCGGGAATGGCAGTATTGTCCGTGCCATTGGTCTACTCCTACATTAATTTGGCGCGCCTCAGAAAATACGTATTGCAAGATGCCGTTGAAAATATGCCGCTTCCTAGCGGCTTTTGGGAAGAAGTTTTTTTTAGACTACAGCGTCTTGTACGTAATCTGAAGCAAGAAATTCGAACGGTTGAAAAGCAGCATGATCGCTTTATAGAGGCCTTTCAGGCCTCTCCTAATGGGATCTTAATGCTCGATGATCAAGATCAAATTGAATGGTGTAATGAGATTGCTGAGCGTTTTTTTGGATTAAATTTCAAGCGAGATGCGCTTCAAAGAATTAACTTCCTTATTCGCCGCCCTGAATTTATTCAGTATCTAAATAGGCGCCAGTTTGAAGACCCCTTATTGCTAGAGCGGATGGGGGCGGATGCCAACTTGAGTTTGATGATTCAAGCTTTTCCATTTGGTCAAAAGCGCCATCTTCTGCTTGTGCAAGATGTGACCGATTTACAAAAAGCCGATGCAATGCGACGTGATTTCGTTGCCAATGTCTCCCATGAGATGAGAACGCCGATTACCGTGCTCATGGGTTTTTTGGAGACCATTCAATCTCTTGACATTGATAAGCAGCAACGTGACCAGTATTTTGACATGATGATGTCGCAAGCTCAACGCATGAAAAGTCTAGTTGAGGATTTACTGACTCTTGCAAATCTTGAAGCGAATACTTTGCCAGCCCCTCTGCAGGAAATTAAAATTGATACGCTAATGGCTTTGGTTAGAAATGATGCTGAGGCGCTCTCGCAGGGCCGACATGCTCTGAATTTTGAAATCTCCACTCCTTGTAATTTAATGGGTGAAGAGCGAGAAATTCTTTCTGCATTTAGTAATCTTGTATCGAATGCCATTCGGTATACGCCCGATATTGGTGCTGTCACTGCAAAATGGTCTGTTAATAGTCAGGGGAGTGGTGAATTCTCTGTAACGGATACTGGACCTGGCATTGCATCTGAGCACCTATCTAGACTGACCGAGCGATTCTATCGGGTTGATCGAAGTCGCTCCAGGGATACAGGCGGTACAGGTCTAGGCTTGGCGATTGTGAAGCATATCGCTAATCGCCATCAAGCTCAGCTATTAATTGAGAGCACCCCAGGGAAGGGCAGTACTTTTACTTTGCGCTTTCCGAAAGATCGCATTACATCTTAAGAAAATTGAGGGATCAGTCCCTTTCCTTTTTCTTTCTCTTCTTCTTTTTAGATTCCTTCGGTAGTTTCTCCAGCTTGCCGTTAGCATAAAGACACCACACCTTAATCTCCTCAAGAAGCTCTACAAGCTCCTCGTAAGGCAAGCTCTTAAAATCGGATAAGGTGATTTGCCCTGTCTTCTGTAGCTGTAGGATTGCATCTTCGTAGTGATATTTACTCATTTTTTATTAACCCAGCTTGACGTATGGTGTGATCCTATCAAGCCCATATGACAGTCTCATGTCGTAGTGATTTGACATGAAACTGTCATACTTCAGGTAGATGATTCGAGTGTGACTACATTACTTCAAGAGCATTGCTCTACCATCACATGCCCGATCTGTTTGAATGCTGAAATTTTAGCTTTACCCAAGGGCTCCTCTCAGCATCTATATCGCTGCCATTCATGCAAGACCATATTGAGGCCAAAGTCAGGTGACTGCTGCATATTTTGCAGTTTTGGCAGTATTGACTGTTCAAGTCCAGAAAAAAACTTAGCTGCATAAGTCTTAGGTTGTAGACTACGTACTAATTGAACTACGCAGCTTCTGGAAATATCGTGATCACTGTTACAGATTCACCCAAAGACAATTCATCAGACCTAGTCGCCGCTGTCGATTTGGGTTCAAATAGCTTTAGGATGTTGGTCGCTCAGGTTGTTCAAACACCATCCGGGACCCAACTGCGTCCAATCGATACCTTACGCGAATCAGTTCGCCTTGCGGCTGGATTAACTGATGATAAATTGCTGGGCAATGATGCGTATCAGCGTGGTATCACTGCCATACGTCGTTTTGGTGAGCGCATCCGTGGTTTCGATCCCGCCAAAGTTCGCGCAGTTGCTACTAATACACTCCGTGTAGCTAAGAATGCTCCCAATTTTGTTCGTGATGCTGAGAAGGCCTTGGGCTTCCCAATCGAAATCATTGCCGGCGTTGAAGAGGCTCGCCTGATCTACATTGGTGCAGCTCATGAAGTTCCAGCAGTGCAGGGCAATCGCCTGGTGGTCGATATTGGCGGTGGCTCTACCGAATTAATTATCGGAAAGGCATATGAGCCTAAATTAATGGAGAGCCTGTACATTGGCTGCGTCTCTCATAGTCTCCGTTTCTTTCCGAAGGGAAATATTGATTCTCATGCGTTTAAAGAGGCTGAGCTTGCGGCACGTCGAGAGATCCAAGTTATTTCCGGGGCGTTTTTAAAAACCGGATGGAAGCAGGTAATCGGATCCTCGGGAACGGCTCGAGCATTGGCTGAGCTTATTTCTGATAACGACTTTAATAACCATGGTGATGGCTTAACCATGGGTCGAGTCAATGGCTCTAGCGGTTTAATTACACGTGATGGCTTAAAAGCCATGAAAAAGCATTTACTTAAGTATGAGCATGTAAGTCAAGTAGAGATGGTAGGACTCAAGGACGATCGACGTGCCGTTTGGCCTGGTGGTCTTGCAATCATGATCGCTGTCTTCGATGAGTTGGGCATTGAGAGTATGGAGGTTACTGATGCTGCATTACGGATAGGCGTCCTATATGACCTCTTGGGGCGCTCTCAGCATGCCGATATGCGCTATGTCACAGTTGAGCAATTTATGCAGCGTTATGCAGTAGATCGCGATCAGGCAAGCCGCGTTGGTAATTTAGCGGCTGAGTTCTTATCTCAACTTCCCAAGCCGGATCTAGAAAGTAGGACGGACAACATTGCCTTACTGCAGTGGGTTGCAAACTTGCATGAAATTGGTTTATCGATTTCTCATAATGGATACCATAAGCATTCAGCTTATATTGCTGGAAATGCTGATATGCCTGGCTTTTCTAAAAATGATCAAGCGAGGTTGGCTGCATTATTAATTGGCCATACTGGAAAATTGGGTAAGTTAGCCAATAACTCTAGTTTTTCAGATTGGCGCATGCTGTTCTGCTTACGCTTAGCTCAGGTGCTTTGTCGTGGTCGCAGTGACGGTGATCTACCGAAAGTCAAGGTCTCAGAAGGCAATGGTGCTTATTCGGTTAGTCTTTCCGAAGAGTGGACTAAAGAGCATCCGCTGACCGAATTTAGTCTAGAAAAAGAAGCGGCCGAGTGGGAGCGAGTCGGCCGACCTTATAGCATCAATCTAAAGTAACCCTACAGTCCTAGGAAGTGCTTGGCATAGCGCGGATTAATTTCTGATAGGCGCAACATGGTGAGCACATCAGCTGTATTGAAGTCTGGATCCCATGCTGGAGCACTACAAATCTTAGCGCCTAATTTAAGATAACCCTTAATTAGGGGAGGTGGCTCTACTTCTAGACCACCATTTAGTCTATCTAAAGGTAATGGTAATCGCGGGAAAGCATGATTCTCCACGGGGGCTATTTGCTCATTACTAAGTGAGTTGTAGAGACTGGCTGCAAAATGACCGCCATCCGCCATCGGAATGCTTGCGCAACCCAACATGATTTCATAGTCGTGCTTTTGCATGTATTGGGCAAGACCGCTCCACAGTGCCATGATGACGGCTCCAGAACGATACTCTGCATGGACACAGGATCTACCGAGTTCAACCATTTTTGGGCGTAGATGATTTAGGCGCGATAGATCAAATTCAGAGTCCGAATAGAGTCGACCAATTTCTAGCGCCTTGTGTGGTGGGAGCACCCGATAAGTTCCAACTACCTTTAAGGATGCTTGATCGCGAATGAGTAAATGATCGCAATACGCATCAAAATCATCAATATCTAAGTTTTCTGCATTCCGAGGAAGGTTTGCACCCATTTCTTCGGCAAACACCTTATAGCGTAGGCGTTGTGCTTCTTTGATTTCACTCGCATTACTGGCCCAAGTAATTTGAAATGCGGGGCGTTTTGGTTTGGCAATTGATTTCTCAGGGGTTACGGGTGTTTGGATGCTTAACTCAGCACGTGCTCGAGTGGCAAATTTCTTTCCAAATAGTTTCTTGGCTATTTTTTTGGAGAACAGTTTTTTAATGGCATCTGCCTTGTTCTTGCCTTTGCTTTTCTTCTTCGGCTTTCCTTCAAAACGCGAGTTGAAAATATCAAATGCACCTAATGGATTTGGAATGTCCGACATAGTTTTCCTTTATGAATTCTTCTGATGGTAGAAGCTCTGCATTACCAATTCATGACAATCGGTGTGCAAATCGTGATCCAAAGTAGTGCTGCAATGAGTAGAGCAAGCATGACTGCTGCCGACCCAAAGTCCTTAGCTCTTTTTGAGAGATCATGATGATCAAAGGAGATCCGATCAATTGCCGCTTCAACACTGGAGTTCAGTAGCTCAACAACTAAGACCATGATTAACGAGGTAATCAATGCACATTTTTCGATGGGGCTGATAGGGAGGAAGAGTGCGACTGGTGCCAGTGCAATCAGAAGGGTAAGTTCCTGTCTAAATGCACTTTCTTCCTCAAATGCGTAAACAATGCCGCACCAAGAGTTTTTGGCAGCATGCCAAGCTCTAGTTAAACCCCGGTTTCCTTTATGGGGGTTTTGCTTAATATCGTAAGGGGTGGTCAAAATTAAACCTTAAGCGAGAGCAGTAACATGAACTTCGGGCGATGGAACTGGCTTGAGGTGATTGGCAAACTGCTCAGAGGCAGCCCTCCAGGAAAACTTCTCAGCATGTGCCCGCGCTACCTCACGTGGGATTCTTAGGGCTTGCAGACAAGCAACGCGCAAATCTTCATTCATAGCACCAGCGGGGGAGCTTCCTAAAACATCAATTGGGCCAGTTACGGGGTAGGCTGCTACAGGTGTCCCACAGGCCATTGCTTCTAGTAATACCAGTCCAAACGTATCTGTTTTACTTGGGAATACAAATACATCAGCTGCAGCGTAGACTTTGGCTAGCTCATGCTGTTGCAAAACACCAAGATAGTTAATGTTGGGGTATTTTTCCTTAATACCAGCCATTGCTGGGCCATCTCCCACCACCCATTTGGATCCCGGTAAATCAATTTCCAGGAAGGCATTAATATTCTTTTCAACTGCGACTCGACCAACATATAAAAAAATTGGGTGCGCAGTATTGAGTGCTTTGGAATCTTGCATCTTAAAGATATCAAGGTCTACGCCCCTGGACCACAGTACAACATTGGTAAGCCCATATTTTTCTAAATCATCCTTAACTACAATCGTTGGCGCCATAACCGCCATTGAGGGCCCATGGAACCAGCGTATGAATGCATAGGTAATAGCAAGCGGAATGCCTGTCCGGGCTTTGACGTACTCTGGGAAGCGGGTGTGATACGCAGTGGAGAAGGGCAAATGATTTTTAACGGCATAAGCGCGTGCCGATAAACCTAAAGGGCCTTCAGTGGCGATATGCATTGCATCTGGTGCGAATTCTTTAATTCTGCGAGCAACTTCTTTTCCAGGAAATAGTGAGAGTGCAATATCAGGATAGGTGGGGCAAGGAATCGATTTGAAGCCGTTAGGTGTAATCATCTCTACCTGGTGGCCCATACCAATTAATTCAGCACGAGTTTGCTTGAGCGTTCTGACGACGCCATTAACCTGCGGATCCCATGCATCGGTGATGATCATAATTTTCATACGGCAGCCTCTTTAATAAGTGCTGAAACAGCGGGTTGGAGAGTAATTTCAGGTAGCTGGGCTGGATCACCTTGAATGTGAGTCCAATAAATAATTTTGAGTTCGCCAGTAGTGGTTTCAACCAGGGCCGAAAGGCTTTCTACCCAATCGCCATCATTGCAATAGAGTAGGCCATCAATTTCTCGGATCTCTGCCTTGTGAATATGGCCGCATACGACGCCATCGCAATTACGTAAGCGTGCCTCTCTAGCCATAATGTGCTCAAAGTCCGCGATGTAGCTCACCGCGTTTTTCACTTGATGCTTGAGATATTGCGAGAGGGACCAATACTGCAGCCCCATCTTGATACGAAGCATATTGAAGTAGCGATTAATGTAGAGAATGAAGGAGTACATGGAGTCGCCTACATAGGCAAGCCACTTAGCGTATTGCATGACCCCGTCAAAGAGATCCCCATGGGTAACCCATAGCTTTCGGCCATCAAGCGTAGTGTGGATTACCTCTTCTTGGACCTGAATGTCGCCAAAGGACATGCCAAAATATTGTCTGGCTGCTTCATCATGATTTCCGGGGATATAAATTACCTCAGATCCTTTGCGAGCTTTGCGCAAGAGCTTTTGCACCACATCGTTATGAGATTGTGGCCAATAAAAAGATCTCCTTAATTTCCAACCATCAATGATGTCGCCAACCAAATAAAACTTATCAGCTTCATTGTGTTTTAAAAAATCGAGGAGGTAGTTTGCTTGACACCCTGATGTTCCTAGGTGTACATCTGAAATCCAGATAGCTCTATAGTGCGTCATGAGTGCTTATTAAGCCCAAGCTTTATGTAAGCTTCATGACGCTTTTAAGTCAATTTGATGACTTGATTTATATTGAGGCTTGATTATGAAAAATCTTTCACAAAAAGCCATATCAGTCGAAACGCCTAAGCTCTTGCGAGCTTGGGTTTGGACTCAGATTTGGGTTCATGTGATTTGTGGTGTCTGGACACTGTCTTTCATCTTCCCATTTCTGGATCGCAGAAGTAAAGATCAAAAAATCCAGGAATGGTCCAGGCGTCTACTGAAAATATTTAACCTTGAGCTTTCTGTGCTCGGTGCTGGTTTGATTGGTAACACACCACATCTAATTGCTGCCAACCATATTTCATGGCTAGATATTCATGTGATCAATGCATGTAAGCCCATTCGTTTTGTAGCGAAGTCTGAGGTGGAGCGCTGGCCTATATTTGGCTGGATGGCTAAGCAATTGGGAACTGTATTTATTCAAAGAGATAGCTCCCGTCACGCGAGACAGGTAGTGATTCAGATGGCGAGTGTGTTGAAGGCGGAATCAATTTGCATCTTTCCTGAGGGAACTTCAACTATTGGTGAAGTTGTTTTACCTTTTAAGCCCAATCTTTTTGAGTCAGCTATCCTTGCTCAAGTCCCTGTTTATCCGCTAGCCATTCGATACCTCTCAACAAAGACAGGGAGGAGAAGTGAATCCCCGGCCTTTATTGGCGACATGGGGCTCTTGGAGTCTATGTCCAATATCATCAAAAACCGTTCTTTAGCGGTTCAAATCACCATCCTTCCCGTATATCCCGATGATCAGAATCCCGCCCTGGATCGAAAAAAATTGGCCACTTACTGCCAGGAATCAATCTCTAAAACTCTGTAATCGGCTTATGTAATAAAAGTGTCATATCTCTGGGATACAAAGGTAGTATTGCCTTAGAGGAAGATATGACATCAAAACATCAAGAGATGGCTGAGTGGTACAAGCGAGCTCAAGAAGAAATCTTAGACAGCATGGACGAAGAGCTCGAGATGGAGCTGGACGATGATCGCATGTCTCCAGATGGTGATAGCGGCTCTCAGATGTCTCGCCAGCTCTACTTTAAGGAGCTTTTTCGCTTACAGGGCGAATTAGTGAAACTTCAGGACTGGGTTGTAGAAAATAAGCTCAAGGTTGCAGTTCTATTTGAAGGGCGAGATTCAGCAGGTAAGGGTGGTGCCATTAAGCGCATTACTCAAAGACTCAATCCGCGCGTATGTAAGGTCGTTGCTTTGCCGGCACCAAATGAACGTGAAAAAACGCAGTGGTATTTTCAAAGATATATTTCACAGCTGCCTGCTGGCGGTGAAATTGTCTTATTTGATCGTAGTTGGTATAACCGTGCTGGTGTTGAGAAGGTGATGGGATTTTGTACTGATGATGAGTACGAAGAGTTTCTTAGAACAGTTCCAGATCTAGAGCGCATGATGATCAGCTCCGGAATCATTCTGATCAAGTACTGGTTTTCGATCTCTGATGATGAGCAATACAATCGCTTCATGATGCGCATTCATGATCCGCTAAAACAATGGAAACTAAGTCCGATGGATTTAGAGGCTAGGCGTTTATGGGAGGCCTACACTAAGGCCAAGGAGACTATGCTCGAGCGGACACATATTCCAGAGGCGCCGTGGTGGGTTGTGGCTGCAAATGATAAGAAGAAAGCACGCTTAAATTGCATCACCCATTTGCTTGATCAAATTCCCTATAAAGAAATAGATCACCCAGTAATTAAATTGCCAGCACGTGTTCATAATCCAGATTACTTGCGTGGGCCTGTTCCACCTGAGATGTATGTGCCAGAGGTTTACTAGCTAGAAGGTTCCTCTTAGGCCAATCATTAAGCTTCGGCCAGGTTGAGGTGCATACAATCTCACTGCCATTGGGGTGGTAGCGTATCGAATTTGTTCGTTGAGCAAATTCTTTAAGTTTGCATACACGGTCCAATTCACATCCTTAACTCTTTCTGTGTAAGAGATTCCGGCATTTAAGAGGTTGTAGCTTGGGGCAGGTCCAATTTCCCAGTTTGCCAACCGATTCTGTTGGTAGCTGTAGATATAACTGGCATTAGTTAGCCAGCCATTGTGCTGATGCGCAATCTCAGCACCTAAGCGTGGGGCCGGCTGGAGGGGTAAATTACCGCCCGCATCAAAAGTGCCTTGGGAGGCGTCACCAAAAATACGTCCACCCAAACCATGCTGACGCCAGTTATAGGTCAGCTCGCCCTCAATACCTTTAATGGTTGCTGCCGCTTGTTGTGCAGTGACTACGCTAAAGCCATCGCCTTCTCCGCCGGACGGGGTTGTAACAATAGAGCTACCCGTATAGAAGCCGTAAATGTAGTTATTAAAGCGATTGGCATAAATGCTGGCCTTCCCGCGCATTAAGCCGCTGGTTTTCTGAATATTGAACTCTAAGTTATGTGAAGTCTCTTTAGTAAGGTTGGGATTGCCAATGTCGAATGTGGCGGTAGATTCATGGGCGCCGTAAGAGTAAAGCTCTTGAGCACTTGGTGCTCGTTGTGAAACTGTATAAGCCACGCCAGTCCCATATCCCTGCATAAAGTTCCACAGACCGCCTGCAGAGTAGGACATTAAATTGAAATTACGATTTTGGAGTGTGATTCCTGGCGTTGGCCCTGAGGTAGTGTCTTGAACTCCTAATTCAGTGCCTAAGTTGGGCTTCTGTGCAACATTGTTATATCGAAGCCCTAAGCTGCCTTGCAGTGAATTCCACTGGCCTTCTTCAATCCAAAATAGGGCATTGGAATTTGTTTTGGTAGGCGGGACAATGGCATAACTTCCCGTACCAACTTCAGTAGCATTAAGTGAGGCAGCAGAGAACTGCGCTCCGAAAGTGCCTTTCCATCCGGCAATCGGATTATGAGCTAACTCAAGGCGAGCCTCATTGGCGATATTTTTCCATTGCGATGCTGCTTCACCCGCATTATTAAACTCTGTGTGGTTGTAATTAGAGTTGGCGGCACTAAATTTAAAAGATGAAAATCCTGCAAAGGGATCTCGAGTTTGATGCTGAAGGTCATATCGATTTTGTGACTGGTTGATCGATCCACCCTCAGGTGTTGGAATGCCGTAATTGTTATTGAGTCGCTCAACAGAAACGCCGGTATAACCATTCTGTCCAATATACGAAACGCCAGCTCCTAAATTATTTTGATTGCTAAAAGTATTAGGTAGCTTGCCGGTGTAGTTGTTGCCTTCATTCCCGCCAGGAGGTACAGTCCAGCCTCCAACCGGTTCGCCTTGTGATTGTGTTGAGCTACCTGGGATGGTGTAGTTATTGGCATTGTTAATTGCGGTATCTACGTGGACTGCTACGGAACCAAACGCACCATCAACCTCTACCGAACCAGCTCTGCCATTGTTAACAGTTTCGTAACTGGTATTGACTGCGCCCGTAGGTCTATCGGGCAGGTTGGTGAGGATGCGATCATTCACTACGTTAACAAGTCCGCCACTAGAGCCAGAGCCATAGAGTAGGGCGGCTGCACCCCGCAAAATCTCTACTTGATGTGCGTTTTGCATATTATTGCCAACAGCATGATCTTGAGAGATATTGGAAACATCGCCAACTGACAGGCCATTTTGCAAAATCTGAACACGTGAGCCTTCAAGACCACGAATGACTGGGCGAGATGAGCCGGCCCCATAGCCGGTAGCTGATACACCCAATTCATTGGCAAGGGTTGCGCCGAGTGTTGTGCCTAATTTATTGAGGAGCTCATCACCCTGGAGAATTTTGGTGGGGGTCAAAATGCTTTGGGTAGCCTCTTGAGAGCCCGTCGCAGTAATTTCTAAACTTGGCGCAGTTGATTGAGCGGTACTGACTGAGCTCAATAATCCTGAGATAAGAATAAAAAGAAGTTTTTTTTTGCCTAAAGAAAGATGGTGGTGAGACATGGTGAAGCTTTCATTCTGTAAGGCACTCTCAAGTTGAGGTGCCCAGTAAATCGGTAGACCAAGTATTCGCTTGGAGTGATTAAGGATTACAGAATGAAGTTAGGTGGAGCTCTAGATTGATATAGCCCAATGTGAGTTCGGGCTGGTGACGCATCATTGGATGCCAGCTGCACTTCATGAGAGAAGTGGGTAGCGATGACAGGGTTAGGTGTTGAGGCAATAAAGCCGGCAAGCGTAAGCGCATCAAGTAGATGGCAGATAGCAGAGCTATGACTAAGGGTGGGAGCTTGATCGACACAGCTAAGCTCGATATTCTGGTTTTGGATCCCAGAGTGAGAAATGCCATGAGCAAAGCCAATCCAGTGGGTACCTAGTAAGCTAGCGAGCAGAAAACTGAGGGCAATAAAGCCTTTGAGTTGCTTTCTGAGTTTGCTTAAAAAAGAGGCTTCCATGCACTGAATCTTACAGTATTTGCCCTCCTAGGCCATCTCGGTGTAGAATATCGGTTCCGTCGGAGTGTAGCGCAGCCTGGTAGCGCACCTGCTTTGGGAGCAGGGGGTCCAAGGTTCGAATCCTTGTACTCCGACCACTTTCTCTTAGTTTTACGTATTTCAGTCCCAGTACACACTGCCTATAGCTCAGCTGGATAGAGCAACGCCCTTCTAAGGCGTAGGTCGCACGTTCGAATCGTGCTGGGCAGGCCACCCCCCTAAACATCTCCCGCTTCTTTTGTCCTATTAAGGGATATTTGCACTATTCATTTTGATATCTATGGATATACTAGCAATTGTATTTTTTGATATTAATAGACGATAGGAGATATTCGTGAAAAGCAAAAAACTCAGTACTAACTGCTTAATCGCTGCAACATTGTTGTTGGGTGCTGTAAATGCCCATGCCGCTAGCCAGACGATGGATAAAATTAAATCTACTGGTGCTGTAACTATGGGTGTTCGTGAATCGTCTATTCCAATGTCATACACCACTGGCGACAGTCGCTTTGATGGCTATCACGTTGAGATTTGCCGCATGATTTTGGCTGACGTCAAAGACAAGTTGGGTTTGAGCACTTTGCGCATTAACTATCAACCTGTTACATCTCAGAATCGCGTGCCTTTAGTTCAAAATGGCACAGTGGATATTGAGTGCGGTACAACCACTAACAATACAGCGCGTGCTAAGGATGTTGGCTTTGCTAATACTCTCTACGTTGAAGAAGTTCGAATTGCAGTGAAGGCGAACTCTGGTATTACTTCCATCTCTCAGTTAGCTGGAAAAAAGGTTGCTACAACGACTGGTACTACTTCAGTTCAGTTGCTGCGCAAACATGAAAAAGCTAACGGTGTAAATTTTGAAGAAGTATTTGGTAAAGACCATGCTGACAGCTTCTTATTGCTTGAGTCTGGCCGTGCCGATGCTTTTGTAATGGATGGTTCAATCTTGGCAGGCAATATTGCTAACTCCAAGAATCCAAAAGACTACAAGATTGTTGGTGAGGTTCTAGCAACTGAGCCTATCGCAATCATGGTTCCTAAGAATGATCCAGAATTTAAGGCTGCTGTAAATGCTGCTATTGCCAAGATTGTTGCTAATGGCAAGATGCCTGGATTGTGGAACAAATGGTTCTTGGCTCCAATTCCACCAAAGAATATTGTTGTAGGTCTTGAGTTGTCTCCAGCAACTAAAAATGCTTGGGCCAATCTGAACGACAAGCCTGCTGAAGATTACAACAAGAAGTAATCAGCATATTTACTAAATACGAGTTAACAATATGTCTTTAGATTTAGGTGTTTTTTGTAAGAACACCTTGGATGGAGAAGTGGTGGATCACTGCTTCTCCGCTATTTTTGGCTTGGCCCAAAATAGCGATCCAAGTTACCTAGACTGGCTAATGAAGGCCTGGGGCTGGACTTTGGCTGTAGCAGGTCTTGGCTTGACTATTGCTTTAATTCTAGGGGCGGTGATGGGTACTCTACGTACCCTCCCAACTACCACCTCTCTTAATAGATGGCTCATTCGTATTTCTACCGCTTGGGTAGAGCTATTTAGAAATATCCCCATCTTGGTTCAAGTATTTCTTTGGTATCACGTTATTCCGGCTTTTGTTTTGCCTCTAAAGTCTTTGCCATCCTATTGGCTTGTGAGTATTGCTCTTGGCTTCTTCACATCTGCACGCATAGCCGAGCAGGTGAGGGCGGGTATTCAGGCATTGCCTAGTGGACAAACCGCTGCGGCAACTGCATTAGGCTTAACCACTGCCCAAAGTTATCGTTACGTTATCTTGCCAATGGCATTACGGATCATCATTCCACCGCTCACATCAGAGAGTATGAATTTAATTAAAAACTCTTCAGTTGCTTTTGCGGTTTCCGTGCCCGAGTTGACCTTATTTGCGATGCAAGCTCAGGAAGAAACATCTAAGGGCGTCGAAATCTATTTGGCGGTCACCTTCCTATACGCGCTCTCAGCATTCGCGGTAAACCGCGTCATGTCTCAGATTGAAAAGCGTAGTCGCATTCCGGGTTTCATTGTGTCTAATGATGCAAGCTTGGCTCACTAAAGGTTGATGATATGTTGAGCTTAGATCTGAGTTTTTATAATTGGGAATTATTTACCAATTACATTCTGAAGGGCTTGGTATTCAGTGTGCAGTTGACTGTTTTTGCAACGGTTGGCGGTATCTTGTTCGGAACCTTCTTAGCTTTGATGCGTTTGTCTGGACGGCCAGCGTTGGTATATCCCGCTACCTTCTATGTGAATACCATGCGCTCCATTCCTTTGGTAATGGTGATTCTTTGGTTCTTCTTGTTGATCCCGATGTTGATTGGCAGACCAATTGGAGCGGATCTTTCTGCCACGATTACCTTCATTGCATTTGAAGCAGCATTCTTTTCGGAGATTGTTCGTGCTGGTATTCAATCCGTGCCAAAAGGTCAAACCTACGCTGGAGAGGCATTGGGAATGACCTATGGTCAGAACATGCGTCTGGTGGTTCTGCCTCAAGCCTTCAGAAACATGATTCCGGTATTTATGACTCAGACGATTGTTCTGTTTCAAGATACCTCTTTAGTCTATGCAATTGGCGCATACGACTTACTCAAAGGATTTGAGATTGCCGGTAAAAATTATGGCCGACCAATCGAAACCTATATTTTGGCTGCAGCTACTTATTTTGTAATTTGTTTCTCACTCTCTAAAGTCGTGCGCAAGATTCAAGCTAAAGTCGCCATTATTCGCTAATCCCACCCAGTACAAATTAAATAGATCATCATGATTGAACTTCAAAATGTTTCCAAATGGTATGGCTCATTTCAGGTATTAACTGATTGCTCCACATCGATTAAAAAGGGTGAGGTTGTTGTGATTTGTGGGCCCTCAGGCTCAGGTAAATCTACCCTGATTAAAACAATCAATGCTCTTGAGCCTTTCCAGGCGGGTGAGATTACAGTTGATGGAATTGCCTTGCATGATCCTAAAACCAATCTGCCAAGACTGCGCTCACGCGTAGGCATGGTGTTTCAACACTTTGAGCTGTTCCCACATCTGAGTGTTACTGAAAATCTCACACTTGCTCAAATGAAGGTCTTGGGCAGGTCGGCTGATGAAGCTAAGACTCATGGTCTGAAGTATTTAGAGCGAGTGGGTTTGATGGCACAAAAAGATAAGTTCCCTGGACAGTTATCTGGTGGTCAGCAGCAACGGGTGGCGATTGCACGCGCCTTAAGTATGGATCCGATTGTGATGCTGTTTGATGAGCCAACATCAGCCCTTGACCCTGAGATGGTGGGTGAGGTTCTCGATGTGATGGTGAAACTGGCTAACGAAGGTATGACGATGTGTTGCGTTACTCATGAAATGGGTTTTGCACGCAAGGTAAGTCACCGCGTTATCTTCATGGATCAGGGAAAAATTATTGAGGACTGCAGTAAAGATGAGTTCTTTGGCAATCCCGAAGCTAGATCGCCGAGAGCCAAAGATTTTCTCTCAAAAATTTTAGATCACTGATCTAAATTCCCATCTCAGCAAATACTTCCTTGGCGCATCTAAAGCTGTCAATCGCTGCTGGTACGCCGCAGTAGATTGCAGTCTGCATTAGGATTTCACGAATCTCGTCTTTGGTGAGACCGTTATTAATTGCGCCTTTTAAATGCAGCTTGAGTTCGTGAGGGCGGTTGAGTGCCGTCAGCATCGATAAGTTAATCATGCTTCTAGAGCGGCGATCTAGACCAGGTCGATTCCAAATATCATTCCAGCAGTATTCGGTTACCAATTCCTGCATGGGCATATTAAATTCGCCCGCATTCTTGATGGAGTTGTCTACATACTCAGACCCCAGAACCTCTCGGCGAGTTTTTAGGCCTTTTTCAAATGCTTCTTTATTCATCTTGATCTCCTGTAGTGGTGCCATATCGAATGGATTCCATATATTGCCACTATTCATGTAGCACCGTTTAGCCTAGAATAACTTCCATGAAAATCATCCTCTCTATGCGCATTGCCGCTTTGTCTATCGCACTTACTCTGCTGGGTGCCTGTACCGTTGATAAGCTCGAGGCAAGACTGCAGGCTGACCCAGAATGTAAGCCCGTCATGAATGCCAAGACTGGCGCTTTAATGCCTTGCCCTGGGACTGATAAGCAATTTTATAAATCTATTCCATCCTTAAATGTGAATACGCCTAAGGCGACTCAGGCTGCAGCGACTACACCATCTTCAGCTGGCGTAACATCAAGCCCAAAAGCTACAGTTGCACCAGTTGAGTGCAAGCCACAGCTTCACCAAAAGTCCGGAAGCCTGATGCCTTGCCCAGCCCCATAGGGCAGTATTAAATCCCAGCTCTGAATGAGGCGTATGATCGGATAAAACTAGCTCAAGAGCTAATCTCAATCACACCACACACTGGATAAGAAATGAACAAATTAGGCGCTTTAGTTGCAGCAATCTCTGTAGCTACTTTATTGGCTGCTTGTAGCAATACCCCGAAGTTGGCAAGCCAACCAATGCCTAGATCTGGTTTTTTGCCGGATTACTCAGTACTTGTTCCGATGGCTACTTCTGAAGCTGATACTCGTATTTGGAGATATCGCAAAGCTGGTGTGAATCCAGGCACATACACTGCCGTAATCTTGGATCCAATTTATTTGAATCAGAACGCTACTAAAGAAATTTCTCCACAGGTAATTAATCAGGCCAAGATTGCATTGCAAGACTCCATGGTCAACGCAGTGATGAGTCGTGGCAATATCAAGATCGTGAATCAGCCCGGTCCAGGCGTAGCGCGTATCTCTGTTGGTATTACCGGTGCAGAAAGTTCGACTGATAGCTTGCAACCATGGAATTTCACACCAATTGGTCTGGCAATGAATGCGGCTGCTTATGCTGGCGGTGTTAACTCTAAAACTCCGGCGATGTTGGTTGAGAGCAAGATTACTGATAGTCAATCTAAAGAAGTGCTCGGCGAAGGTTTGGTAACTATTCAGGGTGAATCATTCCGTACCGGTGGCGGCTCAGTCGAATCATTTGTAGCTATGGCTAAAAAGGTGGTTAAGGTAGCCATGGAAACTTCTGCTGACCCAAGAGCAACTGCCGCCGCTAAATAAATATGCGAAATCTCATGACATACCTAGGTCTTATTGGCGCAGCAACATTCGTGCTTGCAGCAGTTCCTGCGAACGCTGATGACGCCTCACGTAATAAAGAAATTCAGGAACGTTTTGCCCAATGCGATGTGAACCGCGATGGTAAGCTGACTCTTGATGAAGCGAAAGGTTGTATGCCTCGCATCTATGATCATTTCAGTATGATTGACTCGCAGAATAAAGGCTATGTCACTGTCGCAGAAATTGAGGCGATAGCGAATAGGTAATTATTAATTACATTAAAGAGCCTCAGATGAGGCTCTTTTTTATTGGAGTAGATGATGCCGTACCTAATTGAAGGCTTTAAAGATTCCATCATTACTGTTCCCTCGGCAGATGGCCCCATTGATATTGCTTGCCAGACTGCCGGCTCTGGGCCTGCATTGCTATTGCTACATGGCTTCCCTCAAACTAAGGCCATATGGAGACATATTGCCCCTGAGTTGGCAAAACGATTCTCAGTAGTTGTGACCGATCTTCGGGGTTATGGCGCTTCATCAAAGCCAGTGGGTGCAGCTGATCATTCGACTTACTCAAAAAGAGCCATGGCTGCCGATCAGCATGCTGTGATGCAGGCGCTTGGGCATAACAAGTTTTCTGTATTGGGTCATGATCGTGGCGGTCGGGTATCACAGCGCTTGGCGATGGATTTCCCTGAAAGTGTAGAGCGTTTGATGGTGTTGGATATTTCTCCAACACTGACTATGTATGAAAACACCACCATGGAATTTGCCAGGGGTTATTGGCATTGGTTTTTCTTAATTCAGCCTCATCCCATTCCAGAAACACTCATTGGTGCCAATCCAGAGTTCTGGCTCAGAAATCACATGGGCAGACATGCTGGTACTGGAATTTTTGATCCGCAATCTTGGGCTGAGTATCTTGCTGGTGCCAGCAACCCAGAGTCTATGCATGCCATGTGCGAGGACTATCGTGCTGCAGCCACCATTGATTTAATTCATGATCGAGCCGATAGGGATGCCGGCAAAATGCTAGCGATGCCCTTAAGAGTTCTCTGGGGTGAGCATGGCCTAGTTGCTAAATGTTTCTCACCCATCGAGGATTGGAAGCGAGTCGCAAAGACTGTCTCCGGAAAAAGTGTTCCGTCTGGCCACTACATTCCTGAGGAGCTGCCGCAAGAGCTTCTTGCTGAAGCGGAGCAGTTTTTTTGCTTGAAGTAGTTACTTGAATAACTTGGGAAGTTTTTTAGATCCCGCTGGCCAAGTTAAAACAATGTTTGGATCAATCTTGAGTATTTTCGTATCTTTCTCTGGATAGGAAAATCTTGATAACAAATCTGCAATCAGATTGAGGTGTGCAAGCTTTTTATCGTTTGCATTAATGACGGTCCAGGGTGCATCTGATGTGCTAGTTTGCTTGAGCATTTTGTCTCGAGCATCTGAGTAAGCACCCCACATCTTCTGAGCTTTCTGATCTATAGGGCTAATCTTCCATTGTTTCAGTGGATCTTTTGCTCGATCTTTGAGCCTTTTGGCTTGCTCTTCCTTAGAGATATCTAGGTAGTACTTTACGATTTGAATATTGGAGCTTACAAGCAAGGATTCAAAATCATTCACTGTTGCCATGAATAATTTATATTGATCATCAGTGCAAAATCCCATTACTTTTTCAACGCCGGCACGGTTATACCAACTTCTATTGAAGAGGATCATTTCACCGGCGGAGGGTAGCTGCGCAACGTATCGTTGAAAGTACCATTCATGCTCCTCAACAGAGGAGGGGGCTGCTAGGGCAACAATCTTAGTGTCTCGGGGGCTTAAATTTTCAGTAACGCTTTTAATGCTTCCATCTTTGCCGGCAGTATCACGTCCTTCAAATATAACTAAGAGGCGCTTACCTTTTTGAATGATGTGGCGCTGGAGTTTAACTAATTCAATTTGAAGAAGTCGTAAGTCTGCCTCGTAAGTATGTTCTGAAATTAAGGATTTACTCACGGGCAGCCTTTGCTAGGAAATTGACTATTAAGCGGTTTTGGCAGGAGCTACTTTTTTCGCTACAACCTTCTTTGCAGGTGCTTTTTTAGCGGTAGCTTTTTTGGCTACTACTTTCTTTGCTGGCGCTTTCTTGGCAGCTACTTTTTTAGCGGGTACCTTCTTCGCCGCCGCTTTTTTAGCTGGCGCTTTCTTGGTCGGAGCTTTTTTCTCCATCTTATCCAAGGCCTTTGCTAGCTTATCGATCAACTTCTCTCTTTCGGCTTCGAGCTTGTCTAATTTTTTCAATAATTGCTTAACTAATTTTTTTTGACTCATGATGTATTCCTTTAAAGAGAGTGCCATTTTTTAAGGCTTGATAAAAGGCTGACGCCTATGCATTGATCCTACGTCCTATTGGAACGAGTTTCAAGCGATTGTGACAGTCTGAACCATATTTAATTTGGTGCTAAATAGAATCGATATGATCGGCACCTTCTCCTCCCCTTGCTGACTTTCTTAATATTTACTATTCAGCAAGAACATCAGGTTAATATTTAATCCTTAGCTCACCCTTGCTCAGAAAGCATCCATATGAACATTCTCATGAAGCGCCTCTTCTCGATAAGCCTATTGCTCATCAGCTCTTTGGCGATAGCCCAAAAAAATGACGCCATTATTCAGACGGCACAAGTGCAGGAAGCGATAGCACGAGGCGCAATCATTTGGGATGTTCGAGATGAAAAGAGTTATCTAGAAGGACACATTCCTGGTGCTATCAATATCGGTGATGCCGGCAATACGCTCAGGGATGCCAATAAGGAAGATTACATTGCCACCGCGAAGATTCAGGCGATTTTTAATCAGGCAGGACTAGATATTAATAAAGACATCGTGGTGTATGGCTCGCGCGGAAATCCTTACGCTTACTTTGGCCTCTATACGATTAATTATTTCGGCGGGAAGCGGGCTCAAATCTATCATGACGGTATCGATGCCTGGAAATCGGCTGGCTTGCCCTTGCAAAAAGATCGCGCAACCTTGCCGGCAGTATCTGTAGTGCTGGTACCCCAGCCTCAGCTAGTAGTTAGCAATGAGGAAATGTTAAAACTTGCGCAATCTAAATCAGTTCAAATTATTGATGCAAGAACCCCTGATGAGTTTTCTGGGAAAGATGTTCGAGCGATCCGAGGTGGTCATATTCCCAATGCGGTCAATATTCCCTTCGAGGAAAATTGGCAGGATCCCGCCACATCTATTAAGTTAAGTAAGAAGCAGGTTGCTGATAATTCTGGCATGACACTAAAAAGCCAGGCGGATTTGAAAAAGCTGTATTCAGGTCTGGATCCAAATCAGGAGACAGTAGTCTATTGTCAGAGTGGGGTACGTGCCTCGGAAACGGCAACTGTTTTGAAAAATCTAGGATTCAAGAAAGTGAAGGTCTATGACTCATCTTGGCTTGGTTGGGGAAATAACCTAAAAGCTCAGGTCTCGGACGAAACCTTCTTAAATGTTGGCGCATTGAATGCCAAGATGGCGGCCATGCAAAATAAGATTAATCAATTGGAAGAAGCTCTGAAGGCAAAAAGCAATTGATTCCTCAGGTCTGCTAGCTCAGAAAATTAAAACACCCCAGAAAATGGCATTCTTCTGGGGTTTTTTGTAAATACGGTGAACTATTCTGGGTGGAAGTTATTGCTGGCCATAAAGCTAATAGTGCGCTCAAAGCCCAAGATACGGATATAGCGCCAAGCGATATCGCGGTATTTGCTATCTAAATAGCCAATCGCGACTTCAGGCGTCCTTTTGGACAAGTCGATCTGTTGAATTGCACGGGCCCAACGTTTGAGTCTTGTTGACATATTTGCCACCTCCATGACCATACAACGCATGGAAAAGTGGCTGAGATGACAGGAATAAGTAATATTTTTGAAGAAATTAACAAAAACCAGTCAAATCGACCATTTTTTACCCTCTAAGCTTGTTTTTCAGCCTCAGCCAGCTCTTTTTTAGCCGCTTTAGCACGTGCTTTGATGGGTTTGAGGTAAATCAGCAGGCAAACAAAGGCGACCGTGCCTAGGGTGGTTTCTAGGGCAGCCATCCAGAAATTAGCCCCAGTTTCCAGAATCCGGACCAAGCCCTCGGTGATGTAAAGCAAGATCAGCATCGAAGCCCACTGCATGGTGTAGACATTGCCTTTCCATAGCCCTGGAATAGCAAATAACAGGGGGATGGCTTTCAGAATGAGCCAGGAGCCACCAGGTCTAAGCGGGGAGATAAACCATTCCCAGGCTATGCATAGGATGAATAAGTCAACAAAGGCTGCGGTAGCGATGAGCTGATATGGATTTTTGGAGAGCCAGCTTTTGAGCATGAATTGCCTTTAAATAAGTTTGAGAGCAGTCAGTGCTAGGCGTTTGCCTTGGGCAATGGCTAAGCGCTGCTCTTCGGCGCTAATGGGTGCTCTGCCATCAGCATGTGCAAGGTGAGTTACGCCATAAGGACTGCCACCAGTTGAGGTGCTCATTAGATCGGGTTCGCTATACGGAATGCCCATGATCATCATGCCGTGGTGAAGCAGGGGAATCATCATGGTGAGTAAGGTGCTTTCTTGTCCGCCATGCAGGCTGCCTGTACTGGTAAAGACGCAAGCAGGCTTACCAACAAGGGCGCCATTCATCCACTCAGAGGAACTGCCATCCCAAAAGTATTTCATGGGGGCGGCCATATTGCCAAAGCGAGTAGGGGATCCAAGTGCTAAGCCAATACATTCTTTTAAATCTGAGTACTCAACATAAGGGGCGCCATCAGCTGGAACGGCAGCTTCGGTGGATTCGCAGACGGTGGAGATGGCGGGGACTGTTCTTAATCGGGCATTGGCTCCCGGAACACTTTCAATACCTTCAGCAATCAGGCGTGCCAAGTCCCGCGTGGCTCCGTAGCGTGAGTAGTACAAAACTAAAATGTCGGATTGGCTCATATTCTTCTCTTATCTCTTATGATATGGGCGATGCGCCTCATTCGTAATCCTCAATTATGGCTCTCTCTTGGAAAAGAGATATGGGAGCGCAATCGTGGCCAAAATCTGAAGCAAGTTGCTGCCAGTTTGGCCTTTACGACTACGCTTGCCTTGGTTCCGATGTTGACAGTGGCCTCGATTCTGATTGGCTACTTACCCAGCGTAGTCAGGATTAAATATGCCTTTCAGGCATGGCTTCTTGATACCTATATGCCTGGCGGCCTAAATCAGCAGGTCTTTAATTATTTGGATCAATTTTCAGCGCAGGCCAAGGGCCTTACCTTGATTGGTTTAGTTGGCCTGGTGATTACGACCATCATGACCATGGCGGTGATTGAGAGCGCCTTTAATCAGATCTTTCGAGTTACTCAAAGTCGACCCATCCTGAAGAAGATTGCGATCTACTCTGCAGCAACTATATTGGGACCTATTCTGCTGGGTATCGGGACTTACTTGAGCGGTCTTTTATTTAGTGCTGCGGAGGGATGGACTGAGACGCTGAGTTTTGGCTTAGGTTTATTTGCAACAGTAGTTCCAGTGCTGCTGGCAATGTCCGTATTCTCGGTTGCCTACAAAATTCTCCCGTATGCGCAAATCCAGTGGCGTGACGCTTTGAGTGGAGCCTTCTTTGCGGCGCTGACTTTTGAGTTGATGAAGTTTGGCTTTGGCCTGTTTCTAACGAATGTAGCCTTTTACAAAACGGTCTATGGTGCCTTTGCCATCTTCCCATTGGCGCTTATCTGGATTTACCTGACTTGGTGGATTACCTTGGCTGGCGCAGTCCTGGTTGCCAACCTCCCCAGTATTCGGAGTGGGGTGGTTAGGGTTATTCGTTACTGAAATCCCTTGCTAGACCCTTGATTCCTTGGGGGCTTAAGAATATATTGTTTAAATAAGAACTCATTGCTGGAGACCATATGAAAGTTTGTGACATATTGCGCGTAAAGGGCAGCACACTATTTACAGTGGCGCCAGACACTGCCTTACAAACGGCCGTCTTGGTAATGAGTGAGCACGATATCGGTTCTTTGGTTGTCATGGAATACGACAAACTCGTGGGCATCCTGACGTTCCGTGAAGTGATTGCAGCATTAGCAAAACACCACGGTCAATTGGATGACCTGAAGGTGAAGGGCGTCATGAATGCCAAGCCGCTTACCTGCAATATGGAAACCGAGATTGATGAAGTGCGCCGGATGATGCTAGTGGAGCATGCCCGCTATCTGCCGGTTATTGATCAAAAGATGCTGATGGGCGTGATTTCTTTCTATGACGTGGCTAAATCGGTGGTTGAGGCTCAAGACTTTGAGAACACCATGCTCAAGGCTTATATCCGCGACTGGCCAGAAGAGGCCGAAAAGGCATCCCCTTAAGCTGCCTAGCCTGATAGCCCTGACAAATGACATAATGTCGATATGTCAGGAAATACTTTAGGCCTTCTCTTTACTGTCACCACTTTTGGTGAATCCCATGGTCCAGCGATCGGCGCCGTTGTTGATGGTTGCCCTCCAGGAATGTCCTTATCTGAAGCGGATTTGCAGATTGACTTGGATCGTCGTAAGCCGGGAACTTCGCGTCATGTGACTCAGCGTCAAGAGGCGGATAGGGTTGAAATTCTGTCTGGCGTTTATGAGGGTAAAACTACCGGCGCGCCAATTGGATTGTTGATTCGAAATACCGATCAACGTAGTCAAGATTACGGCAACATCCTGCAAACATTTAGACCTGGCCATGCGGACTATGCATACCACTACAAATATGGTTTACGAGACCCCCGTGGTGGTGGGCGCTCTTCAGCAAGATTGACTGCGCCTGTAGTGGCTGCAGCAGCAATTGCGAAGAAGTGGTTGAAAGAACAATACGGCACTGAGTTTTATGGCTACATGAGCCAACTCGGTGAGATTGAGATTCCATTTAAAGATGCGGCCCTGATTGAGAGCAATCCTTTCTTTGCTGCGAATACCGATATCGTTCCTGAGTTAGAGGCTTACATGGATTCACTGCGTAAGGCAGGGGACTCTTGTGGGGCGAAGATTGAAGTGCGGGCGCGTAATGTACCTATTGGATTGGGTGAACCCTTATTTGATAAGTTAGATGCTGATATTGCGCATGCCATGATGGGTATCAATGCTGTTAAGGGCGTGGAGATTGGTGCTGGCTTTAAGTCGGTAGCGCAACGCGGTAGCGAGCATGGCGATGAGCTTCATCCAGATGGATTTGCCAGCAATCATAGTGGCGGCACTTTAGGCGGCATCAGTAGCGGCCAAGATTTGCGTGTATCAATTGCAATCAAGCCAACCTCTAGCATTCTGAGTCCAAAACAATCGATTGATTTGGATGGCAATCCTATTACCGTGCAAACCAAAGGTCGTCATGATCCTTGTGTTGGCATTCGGGCAACGCCGATTGCTGAAGCGATGCTAGCTTTAGTGTTGATCGATCATGCTTTGCGTCATCGCGCTCAATGTGGTGATGTGAAACACACTGTTCCGCCAATACCAGCAGCACGTCCCGGTTCTGCAACTGATTAATAACAATATTCAGCCAAGAAAAAGAAAATGACACCTTCAGTGCGTTGGGCCTTCGGGTCCTTTTTCTTTTTATATTTCGCTTACGTTGGCCTAGTATCTCCTTACGCCAGTCTCTTTTTTCTCGATCGTGGCTTTAGCGTTATCGAGATCGCAGTCTTAATGTCCATGCTGCAAATTACGCGAATAGTCGGCCCATTCTCTTGGGGATGGTTGTCTGACTATCTATCCGATCGGATCAGAATCATTCGCTTTTGCGCCTGCCTGGCTGCAGTCACTTTCTTAAGTATTTTTTTCCTACAAAGTTACATTGCATTCTTCATTTGGATGTTTGTACTCCACACTATCCTCAGCAGCCTGATGCCCTTGGGTGAGTCGGCTACGGTACACGCTTTATTTAAAGACAATTCATTTGATAAGCGCTATGGCCGCCTACGCTTATGGGGCTCAATTGGTTTTATTGCCATGGTCTTATTTGCCGGCGAGCTATTTCAGCGTAAAGGTATTGAGCTTTACCCTATCGTGGGCGCGGTAATTTTGATCTTCTTGGCACTAGTTACCTTTCGCTTGCATGAGCCGAAGATGGAGCGTCGCAAGATGGTCAAGGGCGAACTCCTAATTGTTTTATTCAATCCTGATGTGCGCTGGTTCTTGCTCTCTGGATTTTTTATGATCTTTGCGCATGCCGCTTTGTATGTGTTCTATTCACTTTACTTAGCGGATCTAGGCTACGATAAATTCCAGATCGGTTTGTTCTGGGCTTTGGGCGTTGGTGCGGAAGTGATCTTCTTCTACTTCCAAAGCAAAGTGCTAAGTCGCTTAGATGCCGAAGTTGTTTTGCAAATTGCCTTTGGTATTGGTGTATTCCGCTTTATCTTGATTGCATTCTTCCCAGTGACTTGGGTATTGATTCTGGCTCAGCTAATGCATGCGGGTACTTTTGGTGCGCACCACAGTGCCGCAACTAAGTTATTGCAACGCTGGTTTACTGGCCCACTTCAGGCACGAGGCCAGGCATTGATGGCAACAGTATCTTACGGCTTAGGTGGAACGCTAGGGGGCTTGGTTGCTGGTTGGTTATGGGATGCTACTCAGCCACGCAATGTGTTTGTGATGTCGGCTTTAGCCTGTGGTCTAGCGGGTATGGCGATTGGAAAGCTGCGTCCTCGCCACTACCCAGCTAGATAGCAAAAAACTCAAAACAACCATCTCTACATTGATCCGTAGTTAGGGCCGCCACCGCCTTCAGGGGTAATCCAAATAATGTTTTGACTTGGGTCCTTGATATCGCAAGTCTTGCAGTGCACACAGTTTTGCGAATTAATTTGCAACTGCGCTTGACCATCTTTTTCTACATACTCATACACGCCAGCAGGGCAGTAACGTTGCTCTGGACCTGCGTAGGTTTTGAGATTCAAGCTGACTGGTACCGATGCATCTTTTAAGGTGAGGTGGATAGGTTGATTCTCAGCATGATTCGTATTGGAGATAAATACGGATGAGAGGCGATCAAATGTAATCTTGCCATCGGGCTTTGGATAGTCGATTGGTTGGTGCTGCACTGCTGGTTCAAGACACTCATGATCTGCATGCTTTAAATGAATCGTCCAAGGCATGTTGCCACCCAAAAGCTTTTGTTCAAGGCCAACCATGAGGGTGCCTAAATACAAACCTTTTGACATCCATGGCTTAAAGTTGCGCGCCTGACTTAACTCCGTATGAAGCCAGCTATTTTTAAATGCATTTGGATAGGCAGCCAACACATCAGCAGAGCGATTCTCAGCAAGTGCGGCAATAGCAGCTTCAGCGGCAAGCATGCCGGTCTTAATGGCTGCATGACTTCCTTTGATACGTGATGCGTTTAAGAAACCAGCATCACAACCAATCAATGCGCCACCAGGGAAAACAGTTTTAGGTAAGCTATTTAAGCCACCCGCCGTGAGTGCGCGCGCACCATAGGCCAAGCGTTTACCGCCTTCAAAAGTCTCACGAATCTTTGGGTGCAACTTATAGCGCTGGAACTCTTCAAATGGTGAGAGGTAGGGGTTCTTATAAGAGAGGCCTACTACTAAGCCAACAGCCACTTTGTTGTCACCTAAGTGATACAAGAATGAGCCACCATAGGTATCGCTCTCTAATGGCCAGCCAGCGGTGTGAACCACTAGACCGGGTTTACTCTTAGAGGGTTCAACTTCCCATAACTCTTTAATGCCAATGCCGTAGCTTTGTGGATCAACATCTTTATCCAGCTCAAACTTGCTAATGAGTTGCTTGCCTAAATGTCCGCGTGAACCTTCGGCGAACAGAGTGTATTTAGCACGCAATTCCATGCCGAGTTGAAATTGATCAGTAGGCTGACCTTCTTTGTCTAAACCCATTGCACCTGTAATGACGCCACAAACTGCGCCTTGGTCGTTGTACAGAATTTCTGCAGCAGGAAAGCCCGGGAAAATTTCTACACCGAGATTCTCGGCTTGTTGACCTAGCCAGCGAGTGACATTGGCTAAGCTAACAATATAGTTACCTTCATTCTTAAAGCAGTGGGGCAGCATCCAATTCGGAACTTGGAATGAGCTGTCTTTTGTCAGAAATAAAAACTGATCTTGACTAACTTCGGTATCGAGTGGTGCTCCTAGCTCTTTCCAGTTGGGGAAGAGTTCGGTAAGCGCCTTGGGGTCCATTACTGCGCCAGACAGAATATGTGCGCCGATTTCAGATCCCTTTTCGAGAACGCAAACGCTAATCTCTTTGCCGGACTCATTGACTAACTGTTTTGCTTTAATAGCTGCAGATAAGCCTGCTGGGCCACCACCTACGATGACTAGGTCGTAGTCCATCGATTCTCTAGGGCCAAACTGTTCGAGCAATTCCTGGGCAGTCATTTGATTTCTCCGGCGATGCTTATAAATAGGGTGCTTAAGGTATTTGGGGCGTTTTAAGCATTTCTGCTATTTATATAGCCCCAGACACACCCATAGTTTAGTTCTAAGCTGGAAAAACCAGGTTGGTGCCCAATGCTAACGGGCTTGAGAGGCTAAAGCGTTATGATTGCTTTTTTACCCTTTTTGGCAATATTAGGACGAATTTATGAATAAGACTTACCCATCAGCTGTAGATGCCCTGCGGGATATCTTGAAAGATGGCCAGAAGCTCGCCGTTGGCGGTTTTGGTTTGTGTGGCATTCCTGAAGCCTTGATTCAAGCGGTTAAGGATCTTGGTGCGCAAAATCTGACAGCGATTGCTAATAATGCCGGGGTAGATGGCTTTGGTTTGGGTTTGCTATTGAATTCAAGACAAGTAAAGAAGATGGTTGCATCTTATGTAGGTGAGAACAAAGAGTTTGAGCGTCAGTTTTTAGCTGGCGAGCTTGAGCTGGAATTTACTCCGCAAGGAACCTTGGCAGAAAAGTTGCGTGCAGGCGGTTGCGGTATTCCGGCTTTCTACACCAAAACAGGTGTGGGCACTTTAGTTGCTGAAGGTAAAGAAGAAAAAGAATTTGATGGTGAGAAATACATCATGGAGCGTTCAATCGTTTCCGATATTTCTCTAGTGAAAGCATGGAAAGCCGATAAATCTGGCAATCTGGTGTATCGCTATACCGCTCGCAACTTCAATCCAGTTGTCGCAATGGCAGGCAAGATCACTGTTGCTGAAGTGGAAGAGATTGTGGAGAACGGCGAATTGGATCCGGATCAGATTCATACGCCAGGCATCTACGTGCATCGCTTGGTGCTCAACACTGAGCCTGAGAAGCGTATTGAGCAGCGCACTTTATCAAAGGCTTAACTTCTAATAGTTAAGTCCATACACCGTACAGAATATTTAGGAAGATCGACATGCCTTGGAATAGAGAAGAAATGGCAGCACGTGCTGCTAAAGAGCTAAAAGATGGTTACTACGTGAACTTGGGTATTGGCATGCCAACCCTAGTCGCAAACTATGTACCAAAAGATATGGAAGTATGGCTTCAATCTGAAAATGGTTTATTGGGTATTGGCCCATTTCCAACTGAAGAAACAATTGATGCTGATTTGATCAATGCCGGTAAGCAAACGATTACTACTTTGCCGGGCTCATCCATCTTTTCTTCCGCAGATTCATTTGGAATGATTCGTGGTGGAAAAATCAATATTGCGATTTTGGGTGCTATGCAGGTAAGTGAGTATGGCGACTTAGCGAACTGGATGATTCCAGGCAAGATGGTTAAAGGTATGGGCGGCGCCATGGACTTGGTTGCTGGCGTAAAGCATGTAGTTGTCTTGATGGAGCACGTTGCCAAGAAGAAAGACGGCACAGAAGAAATGAAGATTTTGCCTAAGTGCACATTGCCATTAACTGGTGTGGGTGTAATTAGTCGCATCATTACCGACCTTTGCGTCCTCGATATCACGCCTAAGGGCTTGAAGTTGGTGGAGTTGGCACCAGGCGTAAGCAAGGAAGAAGTCATATCTAAAACAGGTGCCCCTGTCGATACAACAGGTTTCTAACCTTTTTCATCGGATAGTGAAATAATGGGGTCAATGACCCCATTTCTATTTCTAAAGAGCCTTTTATGAGTGCTGTTGATCATTCGCTTCATGCACATAAGCAGGGTGATGCTAAGCATTCCCATGCCAAGCAGGTCTCCAATCAAAACCTCCTCCTCATTGCTTTAGTTCTGACATTAGGTTTTTCCGGAGTAGAGGGCGCTGCAGCTTATTTTGCAAATTCATTAGCCTTGATCTCGGACGCAGGTCATATGGTGACGGATGCAGCTGCATTAGGCTTGGCTTTATTAGCTCAAATTATTTCTCGTCGTCCGCCATCGCCTAAACATTCGTTTGGTTTCGGAAGGGCTGAAGCCTTAGCGGCATTTGTTAACAGCATTGCGATGTTGGCCCTAGTCGTTTGGATTATGGTTGAGGCAGTTAGTCGTTTTTATGATCCACATAATGTAGATGGCTTAACTGTTACCGTAGTCGCAGCCATTGGCTTGTTAATGAACATTGTTGTTGCTTGGGTGTTGTCACGCGACAAAAAGAGCGTTAATACCCGTGCTGCACTGGTTCATGTGATGGGCGATCTATTGGGCTCTATCGCCGCCCTGATTGCTGGTGTCGTGATTCAGCTAACTGGTTGGATGCCGATTGATGCGATTCTTTCTATTCTGGTTTCGCTGCTGATTTTGAAGTCTACCGTTTCCATCTTGCGTGAGTCCTATCACTTCTTGATGGAAGGGGTGCCGCTACATATTGACTATCTACAAGTGGGTAGTGATCTTAAAAAGGTTCCAGGTGTCTTGGCCGTTCATGATTTACATGTGTGGGAAATGACGCCTAGCTTTCCAGCTTTGATTGGTCATATTGAAATCGAGCAGATGAATGAGTGGCCAGACATCATGACGCGCATCAATACGATGCTCTTAGACAAGCATGGTATTGATCATGTCACTCTGCAGCCTGAAATTGCCGGCATGGCAGATGAGCATACCCATGATGAGCATTTGAACGATGAGATTAAAAAGCCGAATGTGACTCATCACGGCGATACCTTCTTTGTAACTTGCACTAGTCCTGATGGTCCGCATCGTATGGCCTATCACGCTTGGGGAAATCCGAGTAATCCAAAGGTATTGGTTTGTGTTCATGGCTTAACTCGCAGGGGTAGTGATTTCAAAACCCTTGCAGAGGCGATGAGTAATGATTACTACGTAGTCTGTCCTGATGTGGTCGGTCGTGGCGAATCTGATCGCCTTAAGAATCCTATGTTGTATGCCGTGCCGCAATACGTAGCAGACATGGCGTGCTTGATTAAACAACTTGGTGTTACACAAGTAGATTGGTTTGGAACTTCTATGGGTGGCCTGATCGGTATGGTCTACGCCTCAATGCCCAAGAATCCAATCCGTCGCATGTTAATTAATGATGTCGGTCCACGTATTGAGCCAGAGGCAATTAAGCGCTTAGGTTCTTACGTTGGTCAACCATTTACTTTTACTAATCGTTCGGATGCCTTGCAACGCCTAAATGAGATCTGCGCATCATTTGGTAGTCATACGCCAGAAGAGTGGGAAATTTATAACGGGCCAATGCTAGTTCAAAAGGATGGCCTCTGGGTTATGCACTATGACCCGGATATTTCTGTGCCGTTTGCTTCGGTAAATCCGATTATGGCAAAGGCAGGGGAGATGGCGATGTGGCACGCCTTTAAACAAATCCATATCCCGATGTTGATTGTGCGTGGTGGCGAATCGGATTTGCTCTCAGCTAAAACAGTGGCGGAGATGTGCAAGGTCAACCCATACATTCGCAGTATTGAAATTCCAGGGGTAGGGCATGCGCCTGCTTTTGTGAAGTCAGAACAAGTTGCTCTAGCAAAAGAATTCTTTAGTTAAGGACTTTAGTCGCCCATGTCCAATGTTGGCAATGCATCTGAGAGCGTCAAAATTGTTGATGGCTGGTATGGTGAGCCCTCAGAAAATCATGCCGCGGGTGTTCTCAGCATTCTTAAGCAGCTTCATCTTGATGAGGCTACGCTAACCGCCGCAACTAATATTGCGCGCACCCATGGCAAAGAAGCGCTGACTAAGCTCATAGGTGATGAGTCAGCCAAGCTCCTAATTGGATACCGTGGCCTCAGGCAGGCTCAGGCCAAGCTAGTTCGCAATGATGGCGGTCTAAGTATTTCTGGGCAAGAAGAAATGCTCAGGAAGATGTTGCTCGCCTTTGGCGATGACTTACGCGTCGTTCTCATCTATCTTGCTTCTCGCCTGCAAACGCTGCGTTGGGTTGCTCAAGAAAAGTTGGAGATGCCAAAAGCTTGGGCGCAAGAGATTCTGAACATTGACGCCTCATTAGCTAATCGCCTTGGTATTTGGCAAATGAAATGGGAGATGGAAGACTTGGCGTTTCGAGTTCTTTCCCCTGAGGTCTATCGCGACATCGCCAAGATGCTGGATGGCAAGCGTATTGAGCGTGAATCTTTTATCGAGCAGATTGTCAGAAAGCTCAAAGAAGAATTAAATGCCGCGCATATTCAAGGTGAAGTGCAGGGTCGCCCAAAGCACATCTACAGTATTTGGAAAAAGATGCAAGGCAAGTCACTCGACTTTGCTAATCTCTATGACGTCAGAGCATTTAGAGTTCTCGTTGAGGACGTTAAATCTTGCTACGCTATTTTAGGAATAGTGCATAACGTTTGGCAGCCAGTCCCACGTGAGTTTGACGATTACATCGCTAGGCCTAAACCCAATGGCTATCAATCCTTGCATACCGTAGTGATGGACGAGAATGGCACCGCATTTGAAATTCAGGTGCGTACCAATGAAATGCATCAACAAGCTGAGTATGGCCTGGCTGCACACTGGCGCTATAAAGAGGGTGCTTATGTTGGGGCTGCAACACCGCCAAAAAATAAACCCACATCCAGCAGCTCAAGCATGCCAAACCCAAATCATCAAACTGGTACACATAGTGCAGCAGTAGCCTATGAGCGTCAGATTGCTTGGGCAAGACAGCTCATCTCCTGGAAAGAAGATGCTTGGGAGCAATTGAAGCACCACGAGATTGATGACCATATTTATGTTCTCACTCCGCTGGGTAAAGTGATTTCATTAGAGAAGGGCTCATCCCCCATCGACTTTGCATATGCTGTTCATACCGATCTGGGTCATCGCTGTCGTGGCGCTCGAGTCGACGGTGCGATGGTTCCCCTGGATACGCCTTTGCAGAATGGCCAAACAATTGAAATCATTGCCGTCAAGCATGGCGGACCATCTCGCGATTGGATAAGCCCTAACCGCAACTATTTGCGCTCACAGCGTGCCCGCACTCGTGTGCGAGCTTGGTTTAACGCTTTAGATGATGAAGAGGCAGGCGCTAAGTCTGCCGATGTCAAAGCTGAGCAAAAGCCAGAGGCTAAAGCGATTGCCCCAGCTCCGGAAATTATTCTGAAGCAAAGCACTCGCAAGCACGGTCAAGCAGGCGATGTTTTGGTGGTTGGAGTGGATTCATTGTTGACCCAGTTGGCACGATGCTGCAGACCGGTGCCACCGGATGCGATTGCAGGTTTTGTAACTCAAGGCCGAGGTGTTTCTATACATCGTCGATCTTGCAAAACGTTTAGAGGTTTGTTGGAGCGAGCTCCAGAGCGTGTCATTCAAACTGCTTGGAATGCAGCTTCTACAGAAGCCTTACCTACGGGTGATGCAAAACGGGTATTTCCGGCCGATTTAGCGGTAACTGGGCTGGATCGCCCTGAGCTCATGCGCGAATTGTTTGAAATCCTGACAAGACAGGGCGTCCACGTCATTGACTTGCGTAAATCTGCCAAGCGTGGCCTTGCTCAAATCCTATTGACTGTGGAAATTAAAGACTCAGAAGCCTTGCGTTTGGTTCAAAACAGTCTCGAAGAGGTCAAAGGGGTGACCCAGGTGCGCCGCCGGTGATAAACTCTATGGCTATATAGGCTCGTAGCTCAGCTGGTTAGAGCACCACCTTGACATGGTGGGGGTCGTTGGTTCGAGTCCAATCGAGCCTACCAACGAATAAAGACCCAAAAGTGCGCGGTTGCCGAAAAGCTCCCGCGCTTTCTTTTTGGTGGATGTTATGCAGTACATCAGTCAATCGACTGAATCTTAATAAGATGGGGTGGTCATGCTTGTAGTTACTCTGCCAGATGGATCTAAACGTGAGTTTGATGCTCCCGTTCGCGTTCTCGATGTTGCTCAAAGCATTGGTAGCGGTCTTGCCAAAGCCGCTCTCGGTGGCATTGTCGATGGCAAGATGGTTGATGCCAGTTTTGTGATCGTTAAAGATAGTCAACTGGCAATCATTACCGATAAAAGCCCAGAGGCTCTCGAGATTGTTCGTCACTCCACTGCGCACTTGTTAGCCTATGCCGTTAAAGAACTCTTCCCAGAAGCGCAAGTCACCATCGGCCCAGTCATCGAAAACGGTTTCTATTACGACTTCTCATTTCATCGCGCATTCACACCGGAAGACTTGGTAGCGATTGAAAAGAAAATGGCTGAGCTGGCTAAAAAAGATGAGCCAGTAATTCGTACAGTGATGCCTCGTGATGAAGCGGTGAAGTTTTTTAAAGATCAAGGCGAAAACTACAAAGCAGAAATTATTTCTAGCATTCCGCAAGGCGAGGATGTGTCTTTGTATGCTGAAGGTAAGTTCACCGACTTATGTCGTGGGCCCCATGTGCCATCCACTGGCAAGCTCAAGGTATTTAAGCTTCTGAGCGTTGCTGGCGCTTACTGGCGTGGCGATAGCAAGAACGAGATGCTGCAACGGATCTACGGTACAGCTTGGTTGAAAAAAGAAGATCAAGATGCACATTTACATATGCTTGAAGAGGCTGAGAAGCGCGACCATCGTCGTCTCGGTAAGTTCTTAGACTTATTCCACTTCCAACCTGAAGCGCCCGGTTTAATTTTCTGGCATCCAAAAGGCTGGTCAATTTGGCAAGAAGTTGAACAATACATGCGTCGCGTTTATCAGCGCGAAGGTTATCAAGAAGTGAAGGCTCCACAAATTCTCGATCGTGGATTGTGGGAAAAGTCTGGTCACTGGGATAACTACAAAGAAAACATGTTTACGACCGAGTCAGAGAATCGCGCTTATGCATTAAAGCCGATGAACTGCCCAGGACACGTTCAGATTTTTAACTCAGGCTTACATAGTTATCGTGAGTTGCCATTGCGTTACGGCGAGTTCGGTCAATGTCATCGTAATGAACCATCAGGCGCATTGCATGGTCTGATGCGTGTACGTGGCTTCACACAGGATGATGGCCATATTTTCTGTACCGAAGATCAGATTCAGTCAGAAGTAGCTGCATTTGATAAAGCGGTTCGCGACGTCTATAAAGATTTTGGATTTACCGAGGTAGCTGTCAAATTAGCCTTGCGCCCAGCAAAGCGTGTTGGTGACGATGCGATTTGGGACAAAGCCGAGGCTGCCTTACGTGGCGCCTTGACTGCTTCTGGCCAAGAGTGGGAAGAATTGCCAGGCGAGGGCGCTTTTTACGGTCCTAAGATCGAATATCACCTCAAGGACTCGATTGGACGTACTTGGCAGTGCGGCACGATTCAGGTGGATTTCTCGATGCCAGCCCGTTTAGGTGCGGAATACGTCACCGAAGAGAACACTCGCAAGGCTCCAGTGATGCTTCACAGGGCAATTGTGGGTTCTTTAGAGCGTTTTATCGGTATTTTGATTGAAAACCACGCCGGAAACATGCCGGTTTGGCTTGCTCCGACCCAGGCTGTAGTCCTCAATATCTCGGATAATTCCGCTGCATACGCACAAAAAGTCCAGCAATCTCTGAAAAAACAAGGGTTTAGAGTCGAATCGGATTTGCGGAATGAGAAAATTACGTATAAAATACGCGAGCACGCATTACAGAAGCTCCCATTTTTGTTAGTTGTAGGGGATAAAGAAGCAGAAAGTAATTCGGTGGCCGTTCGTGCCCGTGGCGGAGTTGATTTAGGCGTAATGCCTCTTGATGCCTTCGTTGCCCGACTCCAGCAGGATATTTCCCAGAAAGTCGGACCCGAGCCTAGCTAGGGGTGGAATGGTTTTTATTGTTTTTTTAAAGGAATTAAGAAGATCGCTACTGATAAATCGCAGCGCATAAACCGGGAGATTACTGCTCCTGAAGTGCGTCTGATTGGACTGGATGGAGAACCCATCGGTGTAGTTAAGTTGAGTGAAGCCCTGGCTTTAGCAGAAGAGAAAGAGACCGATTTGGTTGAAATTGCTCCGACGGCTGTGCCACCTGTAGTCCGCATCATGGACTTCGGCAAATTCAAGTACCAAGAAGCCAAACGTTTGCATGAAGCTAAGCTCAAGCAAAAAGTGATTCAGGTGAAGGAAGTTAAATTCCGTCCCGGCACAGATGATGGTGACTATGGTGTGAAGCTACGCAATCTAATCCGCTTTTTAGAAGATGGCGATAAGACTAAGATTACGCTGCGGTTTCGGGGTCGTGAAATGGCCCACCAAGAAATCGGAGTCAGAATGTTGGAGCGTTTGAAGTCAGACCTGATTGAGTATGGTCAAGTTGAACAGTTTCCAAAGATGGAAGGTCGCCAGATGGTGATGGTATTGGCCCCCATTCGTAAGGCTAAGTAATAAACCAAATCGCAAGATTGGGTTTGTTGTTTAAGTAGGGAGGAGTCGCAAGACTCTGGTAGTTAGAAGTGCTTCTAGGTACAGGAAGCGTAACCGTCGGTTACCACCTAAGTAGCACATGTAGAAGAAGGGGTGCTTTATGCCCAAGATGAAGAGCAAGAGTAGCGCTAAAAAGCGCTTCACGGTTCGCGCAGGCGGAACGATCAAACGAGGTCAGGCTTTCAAACGCCACATCCTCACCAAGAAGACCACAAAGAACAAGCGTCATTTGCGTGGTTCCACAGAAGTTGCGAAGGCAGACGTTAAGTCAATTCGCTCCATGCTTCCATACGCTTAACCTCAGACTAGATTAGGAGAAATAAATGCCAAGAGTCAAACGTGGGGTTACAGCAAGAGCCCGTCATAAGAAAATCACCGATGCCGCAACAGGCTATCGTGGACGTCGTAAAAATGTATTCCGTATTGCTAAGCAAGCAGTTATGCGTGCTGGTCAATATGCATACCGCGACCGTCGCAACAAGAAACGTGTATTCCGTGCATTGTGGATTGCTCGTATCAACGCGGCAGTTCGTCAGCATGACATGACCTATAGCGTATTCATGAATGGTATGAAGAAAGCTGCGATCGAACTCGACCGCAAAGTGCTTTCCGATATGGCCATTGCTGACAAAGCGGCTTTCGCTGCTTTGGTTACTCGGATCAAATCCGTAGTAAGCGCTGCAGCTTAATTCTTAGTTTATTTAATAACTAAGCTGCAATGGTTTCTCTCGACCACATTGTCGAGGATGCTAAACGTGATTTCCTCGGAGCTGCCGATGCGGCAGCTCTAGAGGACGCGAAAGCCAAGTATCTCGGTAAGTCAGGTGTTCTCACTGAGCGTTTAAAAGCGCTTGGTGGAATGTCGCCTGATGAGCGCAAGAGTGCTGGCGCCCAAATTAATCAAATCAAAACCCAAGTAGAAGCTGCATTACAAGAGCGTCGCCAAGCATTGGCTGATGCGGTATTGCTGCAACGTCTTGCGGCGGAATCAATTGACGTCTCTTTGCCTGGCCGTGGTCAAGCGGTAGGTAGCTTGCATCCTGTGATGCGCACTTGGGAGCGCGTTGAAGAGATCTTTCGCTCCATTGGTTTTGATGTAGCAGATGGTCCTGAAATTGAAACCGATTGGTTTAATTTCACCGCCTTAAATAGTCCTGAGAATCATCCTGCGCGCTCCATGCAGGACACCTTCTATATTGATGGCAAAGATTCCAATGGGAAGCCTTTGTTGCTACGCACTCATACCAGTCCGATTCAGGTTCGTTATGCGAGTGAGCATGTTAAGAAATATGCCAATGCTGATGTAATGCCACCAATTAAGGTGATTGCACCAGGCAGAACATATCGTGTTGATAGCGATGCCACCCATTCACCGATGTTTCATCAGGTTGAGGGTTTATGGATTGCAGAGAGCGTTTCCTTTGCTGATCTCAAAGGTGTTTATACCGATTTCTTAAGAACCTTTTTTGAAACGAATGAATTACAAGTTCGTTTCCGCCCATCATATTTCCCATTCACTGAGCCTTCAGCTGAAATCGATATGGCCTTCGGTAGCGGCAAGTTAGCCGGCCGCTGGTTAGAGATTTCTGGAGCAGGGCAGGTCCATCCAAATGTATTGCGCAATATGGGTATTGATCCAGAGCGCTATACCGGCTTTGCTTTTGGTTCCGGCTTAGAGCGCTTGACGATGTTGCGTTATGGCGTTGATGATTTACGTCTTTTCTTTGAGAACGATCTCCGTTTCTTAGCGCAATTTCCGGCTTAATTCGCCAACCTTCTAATAGTAGATAGCGCATATGCAATTTTCTGAATCTTGGTTACGCCAATATGTAAACCCTTCGCTCGATAGCAATGCTTTAGGTCATGCAATGACTATGGCTGGTCTAGAGGTAGAAGAGCAGCATTCAGTAGCGCCCCCATTTACAAAGATTGTTGTTGCGCAAATCCTTTCAGCTGAGCAGCATCCTGATGCAGACCGCTTGCGTGTTTGTAAAGTTGACGCTGGTACTGGCCAAGAATTACAAATTGTTTGCGGTGCACCGAATGCACGTGCTGGTATCAAAATTCCTTGCGCTATGGTTGGCGCAGAATTACCGCCAGCCGAAACAGGTGGTAAGCCATTCATGATTAAAGTAGGTAAGTTGCGCGGTGTAGAAAGCCAAGGCATGTTGTGCTCTGGCCGCGAGCTTGGTCTTGGTGATGATCACGAAGGTATTTTGGAGTTACCTGCAGATGCACCAGTCGGTGAAGATATTCGTCAGTATTTAAATCTGGATGACCAGATTTTTGTTATTAAGTTAACGCCTAATAAAGCAGATTGTTTATCTTTGATGGGTATGGCTCGTGAAGTATCCGCTATTACTGTCGCTGCACTATGTGCGCCTAAGTGGACTCCACCAGCCATCAGCATTGAAGACAAACGCAAAGTTACCGTCGAGAACACAGAACTTTGTGGGCGCTTTGCTGGTCGTATTATTCGCGGCGTAAATCCACAAGCTAAAACACCAGATTGGATCATTCAACGACTTTGTAATGCTGGCCAAAGAAGTATTTCTCCTCTAGTGGATTTATCTAACTACGTCATGCTGGAAATGGGTCAGCCAACCCACGTATTTGATATTGATAAATTACAGGGCGACATCACTGTTCGCTGGGCTAAGGCAGGCGAAAAACTTGAGTTATTAAATGGTCAGACTGTTACTTTGCAGGGACCTGATTCTGCAGGTAAGTTGCAAGACGCTGGCGTGGTTGCGGATCTATCCGGTCCAGTAGCATTAGCCGGCATCATGGGTGGTAACCACTGCGCCGTATCTGATGACACTAAGAATATCTATGTTGAGGCTGCTTACTGGTTGCCATCAGCGATTCAAGGTCGTGCACGTCGCTTTAATTTCAGTACTGATGCTGCGCATCGCTTTGAGCGTGGTGTTGATCCACAAAATACCGTCAATTGCTTAGAGTATCTGAGTGCTTTGATTATCGAAGTATGTGGTGGTCAAGCTGGCCCGGTCGATGATCAAGTATTAAATATCCCAGAGCGCAAGCCAGTAAAAATGCGTTTGACTAGGGCAGAAAAGGTAATTGGCATCCCCCTTACTCAAGAAGTGGTTGCCGATGTATTTAAGCGTCTTGGTTTTGAATTCAAGCAAGAGGGTGATGCATTTGTTGTGACGCCACCTAGCTATCGCTTTGATATTGAAATTGAAGAAGATTTAATTGAAGAAGTTGCACGGATGTACGGCTTTGAAAACATTCCTGATGTGCCGCCTGTTTCTTCATTGAAGATGAGCGCCAAAGCTGAAGCAAAGCGTGGAGTGCATTTATTGCGCCAACGTTTAGCTCTGCAGGGATATCAAGAGGCGGTGAATTTTGGATTTACCGATCTTGAAAGCGAGCAACGGTTAGCCGCTGCTACTGAAAAAGATTTAATTGCCGTACTCAATCCAATTGCTAGTCAGTATGGTGTGATGCGTAGCAATCTATGGGGCGGTTTACTAGGCAATCTCAAGTCAAACTTGAATCGTGGTGCTGGCCGTGTACGTTTATTTGAAACGGGTCGCGTATTTAAGCGTGATGCGAGCGTTCAAGAGGAGGCTGGCAAAGTAGCTGGTTTCCATCAGCCCCAGCAAGTTGGCGGTTTAGCTTATGGCTCGTTTGTTCCTGAGCAATGGGCAAGCGCTGATCGTGCAGTTGATTTCTTCGACGTGAAGGGTGATCTGGAGCGCGTGCTTGACCCCTTGCATTTCACAACTGAGGCTGCAGTTCATCCTGCCTTGCATCCTGGCCGTAGTGCACGGATTCAGCTAGTAACGTCAACTGGTAAACAAAATATTGGATGGATTGGCGAATTGCACCCAGGCTTGCAACAGGCATATGAATTGCCTCAGGCTCCAGTCCTGTTTGAGATGGATTTAGAGGCTGTTCGCAATCTTGGTATTCCGCAACCGGAAGAGTTGAGTAAATTTCCTGCTGTACAGCGTGACCTAGCGGTTGTGGTGAAGCAATCTGTTTCTGCGCAGGTCTTGCTCGATGCAATGAACGCGAAAAAGCAGAACTTTGTAAAAGCAATTGAGCTCTTTGATGAGTTCAAGCCCAAGGCTGGCTCAAGCAGTATGGCCGATGATGAGAAGAGTTTGGCTTTCCGCGTGACCTTATTGAATCCACAGGAAACCCTGCAGGATGCACAAATTGAAGCGGTTATGACGGCTTTATTATCATCGCTTGAGAAAAATTGCGCAGCGCGTCTGCGCTAGGTTTAATATTAGTAAAAGATATTACAAAGAGACTTCCGCCATGAATGATTTAGTTAGCAACGATACCGTTACCAAGAATGAGCTCTCGGAGGCTCTCTTTGATCAAGTTGGCTTGAACAAGCGCGAGGCAAAAGATATGATTGATGCGTTCTTTGACCGCATTGGGCAGTCTTTAGAAACTGGTGTAGAGGTAAAGATTTCTGGATTTGGTAATTTCCAATTGCGCAATAAGTCTGCGCGTCCTGGTCGCAATCCTAAGACTGGTCAAATGATTCCGATTGCAGCTCGTCGCGTCGTTACTTTCCATGCAAGTCAAAAGCTCAAGGACGTAGTTGAGTCACATGCTCGAGAAAACAGCATTTGATGCTGGGTCGGTGCTGCTCAGTTCGCAGCTCCCCCCAATCCCCGCTAAACGTTATTTCACCATCGGTGAGGTATCGGACCTGTGCGGCGTTCGCTCCCATGTACTCCGTTACTGGGAACAAGAGTTCTCACAGCTAAGCCCCCAAAAGCGTCGAGGTAATCGTCGTTATTATCAACATCATGAGGTTGTCTTAATCCGCAAGATTAGGGCGCTTTTGTATGAAGAGGGCTTCACGATTAGTGGCGCCAGAAATCGCCTTGATGAGGCTCGTGGTGAGCTTCGCTTGCGTGATGAATTGCAGGCTGTTCTGCAAATTCTCTCCAAATAGATACTGATACAATTTTGTTTCTTGTCGGGGCGTAGCGCAGCCTGGTAGCGTACATGCATGGGGTGCATGTGGTCGGAGGTTCAAATCCTCTCGCCCCGACCATTCACTCAATTTCAAATTTCCTATGACATCTAGCTCAAACGATACGACTTACTTCGGATTAACCATTCCTTTTTTGGCCCACTTAGGGGTTGTGCCTGAGTATGCCGAAGGCGGCAAATCACGTATTAGTTTGGTCATTAAGCCGGAGTTTGAGAATAGCTTTCATATTGCACACGGCGGAGTGGTGATGACTCTCCTAGATTTTGCAATGGGGGCGGCAGCTCGCAGCACGATTGATCAGCCGCTTGGCGCCATGACAATTGATATGAGCGTGAGCTTTTTGCGTCCCAGCGTCGGCAAAATCGTAGTTGAGGGTACTGTTCTCAAGTCTGGCAAAACTATTAATTATTGTGAAGCAGTGGTTTTAAATGAGGCTGGTGAGGTTACTGCTAAATCCAGCGGTACATTTATGCTGCGAAGATAGGGCATATTTACCTATTATAAATATAGTATTTATAATGATTATGTTAATTATTCCACTATAAATACCCTAATTCGCTTATTTCTAAAGGGTTATTAGCCTTTGTGAATATATATTCCGATTTATTAATATGTGTATATAATAACTATTCAGGGATAGCTAATCCTTAGTTATTCCATAAAATTAATATTCGGAGAAATTAATACATGTCTTCTTATAAAGAACTTTTAGCCCAACGTGAATTGTTGGATAAACAGATTAAAGAGGCGGTTTTGCGTGAAAAGGCTGATGGTATCGCTAAAGCCAAACTCATCATCGAACAATACGATTTATCAGCATCAGACCTGTTTAGCCGTAAAGCTGGTGCACGAAGCTCTAGTGGCAAGGTTGCACCGAAGTACCGCAATCCATCTACTGGTGATACATGGACTGGTCGCGGCAAGGCTCCAAAATGGATCGAAGGAAGAGATCGCAGTAATTTCCTGATCTAATCTATTGATTTAAATAGATTTATTGCATTAAAAAGGCCGCTCAGTGTAAATTGAGCGGCCTTTAACTTTGGTGTAGCGGACTCTAGTCCTACACGCACTTTCTATTGAGGGCTTGAATGAATAAGGGCTCCAATAATTCATGGCGCTTTTTATCTCCCAATGCAGTCTCAAGCTCTGGATTGGTCGCAGGATAGCCAATAATGAGCGGATTTTGGTCAATTAGGCCATTTTCGAGCTCCTCCTGGAGAACTTCTGGGTACTGGGACCTCACGCCAACGGTATTCTCATCTGCCAGGCCCATTACCCCAGGATGTAGGCGTACAAATCCTTCATCTACCAAGATAGGAATGCGCTGTGTGTCCTTGTTTTTACTCAGGTAATGGATTAAATGAACCTGTTCAACTGGTGGAATTAAGGCATCGAGAAATATCAAGTCGGGGGATATTGACACTGCCTTCATCAACCCCTCCAGGCTGTCTACAGATACCTCCATATCAACCTTTAATTGCCAGCATTGAATAGATTCAATTAGTTCATGGCTATTTTCAATCCGTCGGAATATCCCCATGGCAATACAGTTTTGAGTTGTTTTTTGCCTCATAGCCCTTTTACGACGAGCAAGTTGCTGATCTAGGGAGCTTGCCAGAATGCGACGGTGACCTCCGCGGGTCTTCCAGGCGATTAATTCACCTAATTCAACCATTTTCTGGACGGTGCCAAGTGATACTTGCAATACTTTGGCGCTTTGACGAGTGCTTAGATATTCCAATTCTGGGGTAATTGCTTTCATATATCCTTAATCTCATTAATTCATTTGAAGATTTAGAGAATACGAATCAAATCTGAGCGAATCTGTCAGGAGCGGTTTAAATCTGAGTAGGAAAATTCTTATTCAGGGTTTTAATAGGGAAATACCCCTTAAACCCCTAAGATCAGGGAAAGCCCTTTATGAATCAATGGGTAATCGTGTTAAATTAGCATCGTTGTAAGAGTATTCGCACAGATCAATTCGTAAAGCGGTTTAGCCGTAGAGCGAATGGTTTTAACCACAGTTTTTATTCGGGAAACCCGATGAAAGGTGAGCATCATGATGCAGGATCAAAGAGATAATTCCTATCTCTTCGGCGGAAACGCCCCCTACGTAGAGGAACTCTACGAATCCTACTTGCACGATCCAGCTTCTGTAGCTGATCATTGGCGAGACTATTTTGATAATGTGAAGCAAATTCCAGCGGTCGACGGTTCTTCTCGAACTGATATTGCCCATGGACCTATCGTTGCTTCATTTGCGGAGCGCGCGAAGCAGGGCCCAATCAGAACAATTTCTGATTCCGCTGATTCGGAGTTGGGCCGTAAACGCGTTGCCGTTCAACAGCTTATTGCCGCGTATCGCAACGTCGGTAATCGCTGGGCTAACTTAGACCCATTAAAGCGGACAGAGCGCCAGGATATTCCTGAGTTGGATCCAGCTTTCTATGGCTTTACTGATGGCGATATGGATATCGTCTTCAATACAAGTAATACATTCTTCGGTAAGAACGAAATGTCTTTGCGCGATTTGCTGCAGGCATTGCGTGAAACTTATTGCGGCACGATCGGTGTCGAGTTTATGTTTATCGCCGACCAGAAGATTAAGAAGTGGTGGCAAGAAAAATTAGAGTCAATCCGTTCAACTCCACAATTTAATGTGGACGAGAAACGTCAAATCTTAGATCGTATTACTGCTGCCGAAGGCTTGGAGCGTTACCTTCAGGCCAAGTATGTTGGTCAAAAGCGATTCTCCCTTGAAGGTGGTGAAAGTTTTATCGCCTGTATGGATGAGTTGATTCGTGACTCAGGTAACAAGGGTGTTCAAGAGATCGTCATTGGTATGGCCCATCGTGGTCGTCTAAACGTTCTGGTAAATACCTTAGGCAAAATGCCTAAAGACTTGTTTGCTGAGTTTGAACACAAAGGCCCAGAAACTTTGCCTGCAGGTGACGTTAAATATCACCAAGGTTTCTCAAGCGATATTTCTACTCCTGGCGGTCCGGTTCATTTGTCTTTGGCATTTAACCCATCCCATTTAGAAATCGTTAACCCAGTAGTAGAGGGTTCTGCGCGCGCTCGTATGGAACGTCGTGGCGATATGCTCGGCCTTCAAGTGATGCCTGTATTGGTTCACGGTGACGCGGCGATTGCTGGGCAGGGCGTAATGCAAGAAACATTAGCGATGTCTGAGGTTCGTGGTTACTCCACGGGCGGCACAATGCACATCGTTATTAACAATCAAATTGGTTTCACAACTTCTGATCCGCGCGACTTGCGTTCTAGCTTGTATTGCACGGACATTATGAAGATTGTTGATGCTCCTGTATTACACGTGAATGGCGACGATCCTGAGGCGGTAGTCTTGGCAACCAAGTTGGCTGTTGAGTTCCGCATGAAGTTTCATAAGGATGTTGCGATTGACATCATCTGCTTCCGTAAACTTGGTCACAATGAGCAAGATACGCCTGCAATGACTCAGCCTTTGATGTACAAAATCATTGCTGCACACCCAGGCACACGTAAGTTGTATGCCGATAAATTAGAAACTCAGGGCGTATTGCCTGCTGGTACTGGCGACCTCATGGTTAAAGAGTACCGCGCTGCAATGGATGAGGGTAAGCAGACTTCTGATCCAGTGTTAAGCAACTTTAAAGGTAAGTTCGCTGTTGATTGGTCTCCGTTCTTGAATAAGAAGTGGACCGATGAGTCCGATACAGCTATTCCACTTACTGAGTGGAAGCGTTTGGCTGAAAAGATTTCAACTATTCCCGAGGGCTTCAAAGCGCATCCATTAGTTGCTAAGGTTTATAACGACCGCGCAGCAATGGGACGTGGCGAAGTTAATATCGACTGGGGTATGGGTGAGCACATGGCTTTCGCATCCTTAGTTGCAAGCGGTTATCCAGTGCGTTTATCTGGTGAAGATAGCGGACGCGGCACCTTTACTCACCGTCATGCGGTATTGCATGAGCAAAATCGTGAGAAGTGGGATACCGGTACTTATATTGCACTTCAGCATGTCACTAAAGATCAAGCCCCATTTGTGGTGATCGACTCGATTCTCTCTGAAGAGGCTGTACTTGGTTTCGAATACGGTTATGCCGCTGCTGAACCAAACACCTTAACTATCTGGGAAGCGCAGTTCGGCGACTTCGCTAACGGTGCTCAAGTGGTAATCGATCAATTTATCGCTTCAGGAGAAGTGAAGTGGGGCCGTGCAAATGGCTTGGTCATGATGTTGCCGCATGGTTATGAGGGTCAAGGCCCTGAGCATTCATCTGCACGTTTAGAGCGCTTTATGCAGTTGTGCGCTGATACCAATATGCAGGTGATTCAACCAACGACTGCTTCGCAAATCTTCCACGTATTGCGCCGTCAAATGATTCGTCAGTTCCGCAAACCGCTGATCTTGATGACACCAAAATCATTGCTACGTAATAAAGAAGCTGCCTCACCATTAACTGAATTCACAAAGGGCGGTTTCCAAACCATCTTGCCTGAGCGTGATGAGTCTATTGATGGCAAGAAGGTAACTCGTTTGGTGATGTGTTCCGGTAAGGTCTATTACGACTTAGCTAAAACACGTACCGAGAAGAAAATAGATGATGTTGCCATTATTCGCTTGGAGCAGTTGTATCCGTTCCCGCATAAAGCATTGACTGCTGAGTTGAAGAAGTATCCGAACCTGCAAGAGGTTGTGTGGTGTCAAGATGAGCCACAAAACCAAGGTGCTTGGTTCTTTGTTCAGCACAATATTTTGGAGAACATGTCTGAAGGTACGAAGTTGGCATATGCAGGTCGTCCAGCATCTGCTTCACCTGCTTGTGGATATGCTCACCTCCATCAAGAACAACAGAAGTCTCTTCTTACTGCAGCATTCGCAAAACTAAAGGGTTATGTCATTACGAAGTAATCGTAGACATCACTCAACATACAAACACTAAATAGGATTAATCATGGCTATTTTTGAAGTTAAAGTTCCCCAACTCTCCGAGTCAGTAGCAGAAGCTACTTTGTTGCAATGGAAAAAGAAAGTCGGCGATGCCGTCGGTCAAGATGAAATCTTGATTGAAATTGAAACTGACAAAGTGGTGCTAGAAGTTCCAGCGCCATCTGCTGGTGTAATTACAGAGATCGTAGTTGCTGATGGCGGTACTGTAGTTGCTGAACAATTGATTGCGAAGATTGATAGCACTGCTGTTGCTTCAGCTGCTCCCGCCGCTGCTGCTGCACCTGCACCTGCAGCAGCCCCAGCTGCTGCTCCGGCACCAGCTAAAGCTGCCCCTGCAGCGAAATCATCTGGCGCAGCTGCTGCACCTTCAGCAGCAAAAATTCTCGCAGAGAAAAATATCGATGCTGGTCAAGTTGCTGGCTCTGGACGTGATGGTCGTATTACCAAAGGCGATGCATTAAATGCTTCTGCCGGCGGTTCAACTGCTGCTGCTTTGCCAAGTGCACCAATTCCAACTGGCGATCGCCCAGAAGAGCGCGTACCAATGAGCCGCTTGCGTGCTCGTATTGCTGAGCGTTTGCTTGAGTCACAAGCAAACAATGCCATCCTGACTACATTCAATGAAGTCAACATGGCTCCAGTAATCGCTATGCGTAACAAGTACAAAGATCAGTTTGAGAAAGTTCACGGCGTGAAGTTAGGCTTTATGTCTTTCTTCGTGAAAGCTGCTACTCATGCGTTGAAGAAATTCCCATTGTTGAATGCCTCTGTTGATGGCAACGATATCGTGTACCACGGTTACTTTGATATTGGTATTGCCGTAAGTTCACCACGTGGCTTGGTAGTTCCAATTCTCCGTGACGTTGACCAAATGAATTTGGCTGATATCGAGAAGAAGATTGCTGAGTTTGGTGTTAAGGCACGTGAAGGTAAATTGTCATTAGAAGACTTAACTGGCGGCACATTCTCCATCTCTAATGGTGGTGTATTTGGCTCAATGCTTTCTACTCCAATTATTAATCCTCCACAGTCTGCGATCTTGGGCATTCATGCAACTAAAGAGCGTGCAGTGGTTGAGAATGGTCAAATCGTGATTCGTCCGATTAACTACTTGGCTTTGTCATATGACCATCGCATCATTGACGGTCGTGAGGCAGTTCTTGGTTTGGTAGCAATGAAGGATGCGTTGGAAGATCCTTCACGTCTTCTCCTTGATTTGTAAGAGGGAAGAATATGAGCCAATCATTTGACGTATTAGTTATCGGCGGTGGCCCTGGTGGCTACATCGCCGCAATCCGCGCAGCCCAATTGGGTTTCAAGGTTGCTTGCGCGGAATCTAACGCCTACGACGATCCAAAGGGTGAGCCACGCTTAGGCGGAACCTGCTTGAACGTCGGCTGCATTCCTTCTAAAGCTTTGCTTGCCTCTTCTGAGGAGTTTGAGAAGATTAGTCATCACGTTGCTGACCACGGTATCACCGTAGGATCAGTGAAGTTGGACTCCGGCAAGATGATCGCTCGTAAAGATGCGATTGTGACTAAGATGACTGCTGGTATTCAGTTCTTGTTCCGTAAAAACAAAATTGCTTTGTTAAAAGGCCACGCTTCTTTTGAGGGTAAGGGCGCTGACGGCTATCAAGTCAAGATCGACGGTAAAGACAAAGAAGTAGTGACTGCTAAAAACGTGATCATTGCTACTGGATCCAAGGCGCGTCATTTGCCAGGCATTCCTGTCGACAACGTGTTGATTAGTGACAATGAAGGTGGTCTGAAGTTTGATTCCATTCCGAAGAAGTTAGGCGTCATTGGCGCTGGTGTGATCGGCTTGGAGTTGGGTTCTGTTTGGCGCCGTGTTGGCTCTGATGTGACTATTCTTGAAGCGCTCCCAACTTTCTTGGGCGCTTGCGATCAGGGTATTGCAAAAGAAGCGCAAAAGATCTTCACTAAGCAAGGCCTCAAAATCAATATGGGCGTCAAGATTGGTGAAGTGAAGGCTGACAAGAAGGGCGTTGTTGTTAGCTACACCGATAGCGAAGGTAAAGCTCAGAAATTAGAGTGCGACCGTTTAATCGTTTCTGTTGGCCGCGTTCCCAATACTGAAAAATTAGGCCTTGATAAGATCGGCCTCAAAGTAGACGAGCGCGGTTTCATTCCGATTGATGATCACACTTGTGCAACAGCAGCGCCAGGCGTATACGCTGTAGGTGACGTTGTTCGTGGGCCTATGTTGGCTCATAAAGCGGAAGATGAAGGCGTATTGGTTGCTGAAACTATTGCCGGTCAAAAGCCGCATATTGATTACAACTGCATCCCTTGGGTTATCTATACCGATCCAGAGATTGCATGGGTTGGTAAAACTGAAGAGCAGCTCAAGCAGGCTGGCATTGCGTATAAAGCAGGTCAGTTCCCATTTGCTGCTAACGGTCGTGCATTAGGCATGGATCGTGCTGATGGTTTCGTCAAAGTATTAGCCGATGAAAAAACTGATGAAATCTTAGGCGTTCATATCATTGGACCTAATTCTTCCGACTTAATTGCTGAAGCAGCCGTAGCAATGGAATTCAAAGCAGCGGCTGAAGATATTGCTCGTATCTGTCATCCACATCCAAGCTTGTCGGAAGTGGTTCGCGAAGCTGCATTGGCGACGGATAAACGTGCATTAAACATGTAATTGAAAGCATTAGAGTATTACCATCAAGAGTTAAAGGCGCGCGGGTATCAAAGTGATCCCGCGCAGCTTGCTGCCATTGAGCGCTTACAGCACTGTGAAGATGAGTGGATTGCTTATAAAGAAATCCGCAGCAACGGCTTAAAAAAGAAACTCTTTAAACCGAAATTACCCCGTGGCGTGTATCTCTGGGGTGGCGTAGGTCGTGGCAAGTCCTTCTTAATGGATTGCTTCTTTGCAGCATCCCCTTTAGAAAAAAAGATCCGTATTCATTTTCATGAGTTCATGCGCGAAGTGCATCGTGAGCTTCATGAGCTCTCCGGTTTAGCTGATCCATTGGATGAACTTTCCAAAAGAATTGCTAAACGATATCGCCTGATTTGTTTTGATGAGTTTCACATCAATGACATTGCAGATGCCATGATTTTGTATCGCTTACTGAGTGCCTTATTTGAGGATCGCGTCCAATTTGTGATGACATCAAACTATCAGCCAAGTCAGCTATATCCCAATGGCTTGCATCGAGATCGCTTATTGCCAGCAATTAAGCTGTTGGAAGAAAAGCTAGATGTTATGAACGTTGACGCGGGTAATGACTATCGTCGCGTCCAGATGGCGCAGGTTGAGGCTTACCTCACACCGGTTAATGCTGAAACTCATGCAACCCTAATGCAAATGTTTCAGACCCTGATAGGCAACCAAAAGGAGACTGTTCGCCCAGTGTTGCGGATTGAATCTCGCGAGCTAAGACCTCTTCATATGGCCGAAGGAGTTGTTTGGTTTGATTTCCAAACCCTGTGCTGTGGGCCAAGGTCTCAAAATGACTATTTGGAGATTGCCAACCTGTTTCATACGGTGATTTTGTCCGGTGTGCCTTATATGCCCCCTAGGATGACCAATGAAGCCCGTCGCTTTATTTGGCTCATTGATGTCCTGTATGACCATAAAATCAAATTAATCATCTCTGCAGAGGTTCCAGCGGTGGATTTGTACACCGAGGGTCAGATTACCAGCGAGTTCTCTAGAACCGTTTCTCGCCTGATCGAGATGCAATCCCGCGATTACCTAGATGCGCCTCGCCGGGTAATTGATACCAGCTTGACCTAAAATAGGGTCATGACCAGTAATTCCAGCCTAAACGCAGATTTACACTGCCATTCCGTTGTTTCCGATGGGACCTTAACGCCTGAGCAGTTGGCCGAGCGCGCCTATGCGAATGGTGTCCGTTTATGGGCTTTAACTGATCACGATGAATTGGGTGGCCAGGAGAGAGCTCGGGCTGCCGCAAGTTCACTTGGTATGGACTATCTTTCTGGCGTCGAAATTTCAGTAACCTGGATGGGGCAGACTATTCATATTGTCGGCTTAGGAATTGATGCCGCACATGCAGGAATTCTAGAAGGCTTGCGTCGCACGCGTGAAGGTCGAGGCAATCGTGCTCAGCAGATGGCGGAGCAATTGTTAAAGGCCGGCATCCCTGGCGCGTATGAAGGCGCATTACATTTCGCTGGTAACCATGAGTTGATTTCTCGAACACACTTTGCACGATTTTTAGTTGAGCAGGGCGTTTGTCGGGATACCGATCAAGTATTCAAAAATTATTTAGTTGAGGACAAGCCGGGCTATGTACCTCATCTGTGGGCAACACTAGATGATGCAGTTGCATGGATCAAGGGGGCAGGTGGTGCAGCCGTAATTGCGCATCCGGGACGTTACAAGCTCAGCGCTATGCAGATGGATGAACTCTACAAGCACTTTAAAGAAATCGGCGGCATGGCTATTGAGGTGATTACTGGCAGCCATAGCCCGAATCAATATCAAACCTATGGCAAGATTGCACAGCATTATGGATTTTTAGCTTCACGAGGTTCTGATTTTCATGATCCTGAAGAGAGTTATATTGATCTGGGCACATTGCCGCATTTGCCAGACCACTTAACCCCGGTATGGTCGCTATTTCACTAACTGATTTCTCCTATTTGCTTAACTAGTTTTAATTACCTTTAAAGAATAAAGATCAAGATGTTTGCAGAACGCGTTCTCTCTGGCATGCGACCAACAGGTAGCTTGCACCTCGGCCATTACCATGGTGTTTTAAAGAATTGGGTTCGCTTGCAGTCTGAGTATCCCTGCTACTTTTTTGTAGCAGACTGGCATGCCTTAACGACTCACTATGAAACCCCGGATGTAATTGAGCAGTCTGTATGGGACATGGTGATTGACTGGTTGGCTTGTGGCGTTGATCCAAACCAAGCTACTTTATTTATTCAGAGCAAAGTGCCTGAGCATGCAGAGCTATTTTTATTGCTGTCTATGGGAACGCCTTTGGGATGGCTAGAGCGCGTACCAACCTATAAAGATCAAATCGAAAAACTCAAAGAAAAAGATTTGCAGACCTACGGTTTCTTGGGCTATCCCTTGCTACAGGCTGCTGATATTTTGATGTATCGCGCACAATTTGTGCCGGTAGGTGAAGACCAGGTGCCTCACGTAGAAATGACGCGTGAAGTGGCACGCCGCTTTAACTACCTTTATGGTCGTGAGCCTGGCTTTGAAGAGAAGGCGCTAGAGGCAGTAAAAAAATTAGGTAGTAAGCGCGCGAAGATGTACGCTGAATTGCGTGTGGCATTCCAGGAGCGGGGTGATGATGAAGCTTTGGAGCAAGCCAAGGCTTTGTTGCAAGAGGCACAAAGTCTCTCAATGGCCGATCGTGAAAGATTATTTGGTTTCTTGGAAGGCGCTCGAAAAATTATTCTTCCTGAGCCACAAGCCTTACTGACAACTGCATCACGTATGCCTGGCATTGATGGTCAGAAAATGTCTAAGTCTTATGGCAACACGATTAGCATTCGTGAAAATCCTGAGGATGTAATCAAGAAGATCAGAACAATGCCTACCGATCCTGCGAGAGTACGCAGAACCGATCCTGGTGATCCTGCACGCTGTCCTGTATGGCAGTTACACACGGTGTACTCGGATGAAGAGACTAAGACTTGGGTTCAAAAAGAATGCCAGTCAGCTGGTATCGGCTGCTTAGAGTGTAAGCAACCTGTAATTGATGCCATTCTTGCCGAGCAGCAGCCAATGTTTGAGCGTGCCCAAAAGTACCTAGATGATCCTAGCTTGTTGCGGTCGATCATTGCAGATGGTAGCGATAAGGCGCGTAAGGTAGCTCAAGAAACCATGCGTGAGGTCCGAGAGTCTATGGGCTTGGCGTACGACTAAGGTTGCCTTTTGATATCTATGCATGATGCGATTGCAGAAGCCTCACCTTGGGTAAGGCGTTTCGCTTCAGTCATTCCACCAGAGGGGGTGGTTCTGGATCTAGCTTGTGGAGCAGGCAGACATTCCGCTTTACTGGCATCCCTAGGTCACACCGTTGTGGCCGTCGACCGAGACATTTCTGCTTTGGGATCCCTAAAAGATGACTCCATTCAAGCGCAAGCGCTCGATCTTGAGGGTTCTGACTGGCCCTTACTGGGAAAGCAATATTCAGGAATTGTGGTCACGAATTACCTTTACCGCCCATTTTTGGATGAATTGCCCAAAATGCTCTGCGAGGGTGGCGTATTGATCTATGAAACCTTTGCGGATGGGAATGCCGAATTTGGCAAGCCTTCCAACCCCAATTTCCTGCTAAAACCAGGCGAATTGCTTGCTTTGGCAGAGCGATCAGGCTTGAAAGTGATTGCCTACGAGGATATTTACCTCGACCAACCTAAACCAGCCATGGTTCAGCGGATTTGTGCCGTAAAAGGCCATTTAAAAGGGTGCATTCCGTTACAATTTGGTGGTTAACATTCAGATAATTCAGACACATTCAGTGACTAATACAACACAATCCAAAGCTAGTAAAAAGCCTATCGCTGGCAGTATGCCTGCCATTGTGACGCCAATGTTTGAGGATGGAAGTCTGGATTTTCCGGCCTTACGTTCATTATTGGATTGGCATGTCGCCGAAGGTTCGGATGGCATCGTCATTGTTGGTACGAGCGGTGAATCCCCTACGGTGTCTGTTGAAGAGCATTGTGAGCTCATTAAGACGACAGTCGAGCATGTAGCTGGGCGTATCCCAGTGATTGCTGGCACAGGTGGAAATTCAACCACGGAGGCAATCGAGTTAACTCAGTTTGCTAAATCTGTTGGTGCTGATGCGAGCCTCCAGGTTGTTCCTTACTACAACAAGCCAACTCAAGAGGGCATGTACGCCCACTTCAAGAAAATTGCTGAGTCAGTCGACTTACCTGTAATTCTTTATAACGTTCCAGGTAGAACGATTGCGGATCTTGCTGGCGAAACTACCGTTCGCCTAGCGGGTGTTCCTGGAATCATCGGTATTAAAGATGCTACTGGAAGTATTGAACGCGGTACTTTATTACTAGCTGATCTCAAACGCGCTGGCCACCAAGATTTCTCGGTCTTCTCAGGCGATGATCTCAGTGCTGCAATGCTGATGCTCATGGGTGGTAAAGGCAATATTTCTGTGACTGCGAATATCGCTCCCCGTCTGATGCATGAACTATGTCAGGCCGCAATGTCTGATGATGTAGTGAAGACGCGGGCGATTCAATATCAACTACTGGCTGTTCATAAGGCCATGTTTACCGAGGCAAATCCAATTCCTGTGAAATGGGCTCTGCATGAAATGGGCAAAGTCACCGCTGGAATTCGTTTACCTTTAACCCCTTTGAGTGTTGCTTTGCGTGAACCTTTGAAGACTGCAATGAAACAGGCTGGCTTACTATGATGAATTTGATGCAAATCCTGCGCCAACATTGCGCAACTCTATTGATTATTTCTTTAGCTAGCGCTTCTTTGCTTGGCTGCAAATCTGTTGCAACTAGTGATACTGTTGATTACAAATCTGCCGGTGCAGTGCGTGGACCTAATTTGTCCTATCCACCAGATCTTATTACTGCTCAGGCTGATCGCCGCTATATTGTTCAGGATGGCTCTGCCACAATGTCCGAATACAATGCTGCAGTTAAAAAATCGGTGCAATCCCGTAAGAACGTAATGACTGGCATTCCAGGTATGCGTATCGAGCGTGACGGCGAACGCCGTTGGTTGGTGGTGGATAAGCCGGCCCCAGAACTCTATCCACAGATTAAAGATTTTTGGCAGGAGAACGGTTTCTTATTGACCGTCGATTCGCCTTCAACAGGCATCATGGAAACAGATTGGGCTGAGAACCGCGCAAAAATTCCTCAAGATTTTATTCGTCAGGCGCTGAGTAGCGTCCTGGATTCCATCTACGACACAGGGGAGCGGGATCGCTATAAAACTCGCCTGGAAGCAAGTAAGCCAAATCAAACTGAAGTGTATATTACTCAACGCGGCATGATTGAAAAATGCGTGCGCGATAATAGCGATGCTTGTAACTACACCGTTTGGACTGCTCGCCCAAATGATCCTGAACTTGAAGCAGCATTTTTGGCTCGTTTAATGGAACGTCTTGGTATGACTCAGGAGATGGCCAAGGCTCAAATTGCAGCTCCGTTAGCCCCGAAGGCACCGAAAGCTAAGTTGGTGCAGGAGGGTGTTAATACCGCCCATATTGAAATGGCTGCAGGCTTTGATCGCACATGGCGTGACACAGGGCTCGCTTTGGATCGTTCTAACTTTACTGTTGAAGATCGCAATCGTGCGAACGGTGTTTACTATGTTCGTTATGTTAATCCAAAGGATTTGGGTGATACCAAAGGATTCTTCTCCAATTTATTTAGCAGTAAAGATGACTCTAGCCTCAAGGCTAAGAAGTATCTCGTACTGGTTAAATCAACCGGTGAGAATTCTTCAAATATCTATGTTCAAGGCGCTGACGGTAAACCAGAAAATACTGCGGCTGGATTACAGCTCTTGACTTTGCTTACGGAGCAGATGTCTCGATAGTCAATTAGATTCAAAAATAATGGACAATAAAAAAGCCGCTTTTCAGCGGCTTTTTTTCTTCAAGAAGAAGATTACTTCTTAGCGTCAGCAGCTGGAGCAGCAGGTGCAGCTGGAGCAGCAGCAGGAGCGTCAGCAGCAGGAGCAGCAGCAGGAGCAGCAGGAGCAGCTTCTACAGGTTTTGCTTCTTCTTTTTTACCGCAAGCGGCCAAAGCGATTGCCAACATTGCTACGAGTGCGAGTGACTTCTTCATTTGTAATTTCCTCTTAAAAAATTATCATTAATAACCGGTTATTAATACTTAGAAAGTACAGGGTTACCCCTTAGGTACTTTCCAGCAAACATTATAGCCATCTCCCAATCGGGAGTTAAAAAACCAACCAGCCGGCCTCAAATGCGTCAAAAAGGCTATTATTTGCCTCAATCTTACCCATAGAGCCCTTAAATTGCTTCTTAGCGGCAAGTGCGCGCCAGACCTTTTTTATCCCACTAGCTTGCCCTGTAGTTACATCTTCACCATTGCAATACACCTTGGCGCCTAAAACTAAGAGTCTTGTTTGAGGGTGTGGCTTTACAGCTTTTTTGGCAAGCTGAATCACAAATTCTTCAGGCGAAAGATCGTGCGCACTTCCGTCAAAATAGGCCTGGGGTTTTGGCTCGCTGAGGTAGGCTGCAATTCCAGGGAGGAAGTTTTCTATGCGGTCCAGTTTTAAGCTATTTAATTTTTGCGCTACTTGTTTAATGAGCTCTTGCGGAAGTTGCTCAGCTTGAGAAGTTGCGGTTTGCTTGGGGTCAGCAAAGCGCTTTTCTAACTCTGGAATATCTTCAAGAGATTCTGCTAAACGCCATAAACCTTCCTGCAATATTTCTTTATAGCTTTGGGCTCTAAATCCAACCGACCAGGTCTGACAACCTGCATCCAAGGCAATGCCATCATGGGCAATGTGTGGTGGCAGATAAAGCATGTCACCCGGCTCCAGATCCCACTCTTGTTCGACTTGAAAGCGCTTCAAAATCTTCAATGGAAGGTCGGGGTTCAGGCTTAAATCCTTCTGCTCTGAAATGCGCCAACGTCTGCGCCCTGACATCTGAATTAAAAATACATCGTAAGAATCAAAGTGCGGACCAACGCCACCACCAGGACCAGCAATGCTGATCATCAAATCATCTAAGCGCGCATCTGGAATAAAGCGAAACCAAGAAAGAATTTTTGCAGCAGCAGGATGTCGTGCTTCCATTCCTTGAAGCAGTAGAGTCCAGTCTGGTGAGTCAAGTGAAGGGATCGATTTCTTTTTGAATGGACCATCCGTAAAGGCCCAAGGCTTTGCTTTGATGAACCTAGATTCAACCGCGTCGTTGCTTGATATTTTGAATAAGTCTTCAGCAGATATTGCACTGTCCAGTGGTTCGCCCATGCGCTTGGCGAGTTCAAAGGCGGGGATAGCGCCGCGGACTAAAAGTGGCTTTTTATGCCAATAGGATTTCATGAACTGCTGAGGGCTATTGCCCCCTAGAAGAGCCCATGGGCGATCTAGTGGAAGGTTTTGGGGTGCCTGTGGCGGATCGTAGGGCTTGCTCAAGTAAAATGCAGTCATATAAGTAAAAAGCTGTCTAAAACACAATGTTGAATGAATTACGCATGAAGATCGAAAAAAATACCGTTGTATCCCTGCGCTACAAATTAACCGATGCGCAAAACAATATTATCGAGGAACCAGATTCTCCGATGGTATACCTGCATGGTGGGTATGAGGGCACTTTTCCCAAGATTGAAACCTTATTAGATGGTCAGGACGTGGGCTATGAGGCCAGTATTCAGCTTGAGCCAAGCGAGGCCTTTGGTGAGTACGATCCTGAGTTATTAAAAATCGAGCCACGCGCGCGTTTTCCTGAGCCTTTAGAAGTGGGTATGCAGTTCGAGGGCGTCCCCGATGCTGAAGACGAGAGTGATTCTGCCGATGTGGATGATGAACCCTTGATTTATACCGTTACCGATGTTGCTGACAGTCAAGTTGTACTAGATGGAAATCATCCACTTGCTGGCATGGCACTCCGATTCTGGGTTCAGGTAGAGGACATTCGCGCTGCTACCGATGAAGAGATTGAGAATCGCCATCCTGAGGGTGGTGAGGCATTTGCATTTGGAATGCCTGATGATTCCGATGATGGTGATGATGAATTTACAGGAGATATTTCCAAGCCTGGTAACTCATCACCGACCCTGCATTAAATTACTCTTTAAGCCATTCTTTTAAAGCGCCCAGATCACGCTTGGTGTCGCTGGATTCGCTGGCATCGGATGCTGGCGTGTTGCTCAATTTTGCGAGCGCCTTCTCAAGCATAGCAATTTTGGCCTCTTGTTCAAGGGTGGCATCAATCAAACCTTTTAATGCCATAGACACTGGGTCATCTACATTTGGTGTTACGCCATAAGCAGAAAAGTATTCTTTGGCCTTGCTATCTGGTGTACTTGCCTGCGGCAAATCTGGGTGCAAGATGCGCGCAGGAATGCCCACTGCAGTTGCTCCAGCCGGAATTTCTTTGAGAACTACGGCATTAGATCCAACGCGTGCACCATCGCCCACAGTGAAGCCCCCGAGCACTTTGGCACCTGCGCTAATAACAACGCCTTTACCTAAAGTAGGGTGACGCTTCACACCTTTGTATAGAGAAGTTCCACCCAGGGTGACACCTTGATAAATGGTGCAATCATCACCAATCTCTGTAGTCTCGCCAATGACGATGCCTAGGCCGTGATCTAAAAATACCCGACGACCGATTTTCGCGCCAGGATGAATTTCAATGCCGGTAACAAAGCGAGCTAGCATCGACAGAAGTCGTGCAATCCACTTGAGACCTAAGTTCCAAAGACCATGGGATACCCGATGAATCCATACAGCATGCAAACCTGGATAGCAGGTAATGACCTCTAAGCGATTTCTAGCAGCAGGGTCACGAACAATGATGGAGTCGACTTGGTCGAAAAGCGAATTAAACATAGTGCGATTTTAACGGGTAAAGGCTGAATTTATTTTCTCAAGAGCATCTGCTTGGCAATCCCGCGCAGAAGATCGATTTCTTCTTTCTGGAGGCGAGTTCTGGCAAAGAGGGCTTGCAAACGAGGCATGAGCTTCTTGGGATTGGCAGGGTCAAGATAGCCAATGGCCTGAAGCCCCTCGCGCCAGTGCTCCAACATAGCCGCTACAGCAGCTGGATCCGCATAATCTACCTGTTCAGTATTCGAGTCTGATGGCGATGCCTCCAAATCACCGGCCAAGGACTCCCTGAGTGTGAAGGCGCAGACCATCAAAGCTTGAGCGAGGTTCAATGAGGGGTACAGTGGGTTTGCATCAAGCCATACCCGATGCGTGCAAAGCGATAGATGATGATTATCTAGACCAGTCCGTTCTGGGCCAAACAGGAGTGCAACCCGCTGATTGCCGGCAATAGCAGCCTGAATTAGGGAGCGGGCATCTTGCCAGTTTATGGCTGGCGGCCCAAATTCACGATCACGACTAGTTAAGCCTAGGACTAGGGCGCAGTCTTGAACCGCGGACTCTAGGGAGGGGGATTCCTGGCTGGATTCCAGGATATCGCCGGCGCCGCTTGCTAAAGCAATGGCCTCGGGTGTCTGAGCAACCCCCGGGATCTTCGGTGAAATCAGCCGCAGATCACTAAACCCCATGGTTTTGAGTGCGCGAGCAGCCGAGCCCACATTTCCTGGGTGGCTGGTTTCAACTAGAACCCAGCGTAATAACTGTGCCTGAGCGGTATTCATATTGAAAAGATTTCTTTAGGGGCTTGGGAGTTCAAATGGGCAATCGTTTAGAATCAGGGTGTTAGCTCCTTATTGTCATGCAGTTTGCAATCTGGTGAGCTTGTTCTTATTTAATTTGTCCATCAATACTATGCATCCCATGTTAAATGTGGCCGTTAAGGCTGCCCGTCGTGCCGGAACCGTGATTAATAGAGCCTCTCTGAATTTAGAGCGACTCCAGGTTGACCGCAAACAACATAATGACTTTGTAACCGAGGTGGACAGACAGGCTGAAGCGGCCATTATTGAAACGCTCAGCGAGGCTTACCCAACTCACGGCTTTTTGGCTGAAGAGACTGGCGCTCAAAATGCAGATGCTGAAAACGTATGGATCATTGATCCATTAGATGGCACAACAAACTTTATTCACGGTTTCCCGCAATATGCGGTTTCGATTGCCTTAGCTGTGAATGGTGTAACTCAGCAGGCTGTGGTCTATGACCCAACTCGTGATGAACTCTTTACTGCTACTCGCGGTGCAGGTGCGTATTTAGATCGTCGGCGTTTGCGCGTTGCCACTCAAGATCGTTTGGCTAATTCCTTACTTGGCACCGGTTTCCCATATCGCGAAGATCAAGACTTAGAAAAGTATTTAAAAATCTTTGGCGACATGTCTCGTCAATGTGCTGGTCTTCGTCGCCCTGGTGCTGCATCACTAGATTTAGCTTATGTTGCAGCTGGTCGTTACGATGGATTTTTTGAGAGCGATCTCAAGCCATGGGATATGGCTGCAGGCGCTTTATTGATTACTGAGGCCGGTGGCTTAATCGGCAATTACCGTGGCGAAGAAGGCTTCTTGCAAAGCGGTGAAGTAATGTGTGCAAACCCACGCATCTTTGCTCAGATGGTGCAGTGCCTCTCTAAATATTCCACCTGTTAATTAGGCGGCAGTATTAGTTTTTGATCAGATCGGCGTAACGTACGCCATCTTGATTAATGAGAAGTGCGCTCGCACGTGGTCGCCCGCTTTCGGGGTGATCTAAATCCCAGTCTGATAACACCCAGCGCTGCCATTCTTGGTCTTGTAGGCGCTCTTGATGGTGCTTGGGTAGATGGGTATGTCCGTGAATCAATTGATTGCCAGTCTGATCTCTCAGGACAGCAGCGCAGGCTGCCAAGGTGACATCTGTTTTAGCTTGCGCTACTTCTGGAGAAGAACCCATGGCACGTTGATATTGCACGCCACTATTGCTACGTAAATGATTTGCAATGGAGCGACGCCAATTTAAAGGCAATCGTAGAAATAATTTTTGGATCCACGGTTTACGAACCCATCCGCGGAAAACTTGATAGCCAATGTCTGCCGTGCACAGCGAGTCACCATGACAGAGAACATAGTCAGATCCAGCAATATTAATTTTGCTTGGATCAGTCAAGAGGGTCATACCTGTCTTGCTTAAGAAATGCTTTCCAACTAAAAAGTCTCGATTGCCATGAAGGTAATAGGTTTTAACTTTAGTTGAAAGTGTTGCGAGCGCATGCTTCACTTCTTGCTGAAATGGGGAGTGTAGGGCTGCATCATCTCCAACCCAATACTCAAATAAATCTCCCAAGATAAATACAGCCTCTACCTTAGGAGCATCCTTTTCACAAAAATCAAAGAATCGTTGCGCCGTCAAGGGCATTGACGGCGTGAGATGCAAATCAGAAATGAGTAGCGCGCTCGCGTATTGCGGAATCATTCCTCGAGAACACTTGCCTTTTCAATGACGACATCTTCTGCAGGAACGTCTTGGTGAAAGCCGGCGTTACCAGTTTTCACTTTGCGAATTGCATCAACCACATCAAGGCCGTCTGTGACTTTGCCGAAAACAGCATAACCCCAACCTTGAGCATTCGGAGCGGTGTGGTTTAAGAAGTCATTGTCATTTACGTTAATGAAAAATTGGGCTGTTGCTGAGTGTGGATCGCTAGTGCGAGCCATAGCTACTGTGCCGCGTTCGTTCTTGAGGCCATTGTTTGCTTCGTTCTCAATTTTGGCGCCAGAAGATTTTTCTTTAAGGCCAGCAGTCATGCCGCCGCCTTGAATCATGAAGTTGTCGATCACGCGGTGAAAGATGGTGCCATCGTAGTGGCCGCTTTTCACATACTGTAAAAAATTGGCAACGGTCTTTGGCGCTTTAACAGCATCCAATGAGAGGGTGATGTCACCCTTATTTGTTTTGAGTAGAACTTTAGCCATGATGAATTAACTTTCTAGTGAGTTAGTAGATAAAAACTGTAAAAATTATTTTGAGATTGGTGCGGCTGGTGAAGTTACTTTTTTAGGCGGCTTCAGTATTTCCATTAATGCTTTTGCACGATTGGTGTATTGGCGTTGATTGAGTACGGCATCCTTTGCCGCATTGTCATAGGCCTGCGCAGCAAGACGAATATAGACTTCACCTAAGTTGGCCGAGGCAACTGTATAGCTCGGGCGCAATTTCAAGGCGAGCTCAAGATAATCTCGCGCTTCAATCCAATTGCCTTGGTTTGCGGCAAGTGCGGCTAAGTTGTTATATGGCTCAGGTAGCTCTGGAAACTGCTGGGTTATCTCCACTAAAGTCTTCTTGGCTGCTTCCCACTGACGCATTTCAATCTGCATGCGCGCTTTCACGTATCGGAGTTGCACGTTGCCCGGAGTTTTCTTGAGTTGTTTATTAATCTGATCGATTGCTTCAGGATATTTCTTGGCCTTAACAAGCTTTTCGATATCTGATGGGATGCCGTTTTTAGTAACTGGATCCGGTTCAATAATCAAAAAGGAGAGAAATGGAACCGCCACAGAGTCTGAGAGCTCCGCGTTAAATTGATCGTACCCAGCGTCATTGCCAGCAAGTCTTGGAGGGTCATTGGGACCATAAGAGCCAAGATAGGGCGCTTGAGTGCCTTGAGCACTCGTAGAGGCACTATTCAGGGCCTTGATTTCGGCATCCGCAAGCTGTTGCCCAGGGGTGCTGCAGCCCACAAGTAGTAAAACAGCAAAAATAGTGCTCAAGCCACCCAAATGGGCTGGACGTAGTGAAAAAAGGTTAGCTGGCATAGGGGGTGGGGTGAAAAACTGGCTCATTCGATATACTCAGCGCTCAGTCTAACAAATTGGCGCTACTTGCCCACCTTTATAGCCCCTATGCTGCAAATCTATAACACTCTTAGTCGTTCTAAACAGGCCTTTAAACCCATCGAGCCGGGCAAGGTGAAGATGTATGTCTGTGGAATGACGGTCTATGACTTTTGTCATATTGGCCATGCCCGGGTGATGATTGTGTTTGATATGGTGGTGCGATGGCTACGAGCCAGTGGTTACGAGGTCGTTTACGTCCGTAATATCACCGATATTGACGACAAGATCATCAATCGTGCGGTTGAGAATGGTGAGCCTATTTCCGCTCTGACGCAGCGTTTTATCGATGCTATGCATGCCGACTCAAACGAGTTGGGTTTAATGCACCCTGATCATGAGCCCCGCGCAACTGATTACATAGCGCAAATGCAGGGAATGATTGGCCGCTTGATTGAAAAAGAATTAGCCTATCAAGGCGAAGATGGTGATGTGAATTTCGCTGTTCGCTTGTTTCCAGAATATGGTCGCCTTTCTGGTAAATCTTTAGATGAACTGAATGCAGGTGAGCGTGTCGCCATTGGCGGTGGCAAACGTGATCCACTAGATTTTGTTTTGTGGAAAAGTGCAAAAGCAGATGAGCCTGCCGATACGCGTTGGAAATCCCCTTGGGGTGAAGGCCGCCCTGGATGGCATATCGAATGCTCTGCTATGTCATGTGATTTGCTAGGCGAGCATTTTGATATTCATGGCGGTGGCGCTGATTTGCAATTTCCGCATCACGAGAATGAGATTGCCCAGAGCGAAGGGGCTCTATATGGCCAAGATCACAAAGCCAGTGATCAACCGTTTGTAAATTATTGGATGCATAACGGACATATTCGGGTTAATGAAGAAAAGATGTCCAAGTCATTGGGTAATTTTTTCTTAATCCGTGATGTGCTGAAAAATTTTGATCCTGAGGTTCTGCGTTTCTTTATGTTGCGCGCACACTATCGCAGCCCCATTAACTATAGTGATGCGCAACTCGAGGAAGCCCGCTCCGGCTTGGTTCGTCTGTATACAGCCTTAGCCCATGTTCCATTGAGTAATAAGCCTGTAGACCTTCATTCACCATGGGCGAAGCGCTTTGCTGATGCCATGAACGATGATTTCAATACGCCTGAGGCTATTGCGGCACTCTTTGATTTAGCGAGCGAGGTTAATCGTGCGCACGGTGATGAGAAGGCGCAATTAGCAAATACTCTCAAAGGGCTTGCTGGAACACTTAATTTCTTGCAGCGTGACCCAACCGTATTTTTGCAAGAGGGATCTCGAGGCAGCGATACGGGTTTGTCTGTCACTGCAATTGAAGAGCAGATTGCAGCACGAGTTGCTGCAAAGCAAGCCAAAGATTTTGCTAAAGCAGATTTAATTCGTAAAACATTATTAGAGCAGGGCGTAGTATTGGAAGATAAGCCTGGCGGCCTGACTGAATGGCGCAGAAGTTAATTAAAGAGTTAATTGAAGATTATTTATTTTGAGTAAAGCTGTAGAACAAGTCATCATCGAAGAAGCTGCCCCCGATTATTGGGAGCAAGCTTGTGCTGAGTTAATGAAGCATGACCGTATTCTGAAAAAATTGATTCCTAAATATGACTCGGTTTTTTTGAGAACGCGTGGCGATGTATTCACAACCCTGGCAAGGGCAATTGTTGGTCAACAAATTTCGGTTGCTGCAGCCCAGTCTGTCTGGAACCGAGTTTTATTGGCGTCTAAAAATAAAGTTACCCCTAAAAATATCCTTGCCTTAAGTATTGAAGAATTGCGTGCAGCTGGCTTATCGGGTCGTAAGGTGGAATACATTCGCGACCTAGCTGAACATTTCGATTCTGGCCGTTTACATGCCAATCAGTGGAAAGGCATGGAAGATGAGGTCATCATTAAAGAATTGTGTGATATTCGGGGAATTGGGCGCTGGACAGCCGAAATGTTCCTCATTTTTAATATGGTGAGGCCCAATATTCTCCCTTTGGACGATGCAGGCCTAATTAAGGCTATTTCCCTCAATTACTTCAGCGGAGAGCCTGTCAGTAGGCATGAAGCCCGTGAAGTGGCTGCAAATTGGGCCCCTTGGCGCACTGTAGCCACCTGGTATATGTGGAGAAGTCTCGACCCCGTCCCCGTTGAATATTAAAATCAAGCTATGAAAACGACTTTCCTGGATTTTGAGCAGTCAATCGCTGAACTAGAGTCAAAGATTGAAGAGCTGCAATTTGTGCAAGATGAATCATCAGTAGATATTTCTGATGAGATCAAAACGCTTACCGAAAAAAGTCAGCAGCTGACTAAAGATATTTATTCGAACCTAAGCCCTTGGCAGGTTTCACAAGTAGCGCGTCATCCACAGCGTCCTTACACACTGGATTATGTCAGCGCATTGTTCACAGATTTTCATGAGCTTCATGGCGACCGTAATTTTGCAGATGATCAATCCATCATTACTGGCTTAGCCCGTTTTGAGAATCAACCTTGCGTTGTTATTGGTCACCAAAAGGGTCGCGATACTAAAGAACGTGCTTTAAGAAACTTTGGTATGAGTCGTCCAGAGGGTTACCGTAAAGCAAAGCGTGTTATGCGCTTGGCAGAAAAATTTAAGTTACCTGTGTTCACTTTTGTGGATACACCAGGCGCATTCCCAGGCATCGATGCTGAAGAGCGTAACCAGTCAGAAGCGATTGGCCACAATCTCTATGTTCAGGCTGAACTAGAAGTTCCAATCATCGCCACCATTATTGGTGAGGGTGGTTCTGGTGGCGCACTAGCTATTGCTATGGGCGACGTGGTGTTGATGTTGCAAAACTCAACCTACTCTGTGATTTCACCTGAAGGCTGCGCATCTATTCTTTGGAAGACTGCTGATAAAGCACCAGAAGCTGCAGAGCAACTGGGTTTGACTGCGCAACGTTTAAAAGCAATTGGCTTGATCGACAAGATCGTAGCTGAGCCAACTGGTGGTGCGCATCGTGATTACGACGCAATGATGAGCAGTATGCGCAAAGCCTTAACTGAGTCACTCAAGACTTTCGATGGCATGAAAGTCGATGCGCTTCTTGAGCGTCGTCATGAACGCTTGATGAGCTATGGCAAGTTCAAGGAAATCGAAACCAAGCCTTAAGGCAAAAACCAAAGCAGCCAAACGTATTGGGCTCGCCTTAAGTGGTGGGCTTGATTCGGTTGTGTTGCTCGATACCGTTTGTAAAGCGATTCAAAAAAATTCAACTCAAGAGTCAACCGAAGTTTGGGTTTTTCATATTCATCACGGTTTACAAAAGCCTGCAGATCAATGGCTGGAGTTCTGCGAGAAGCTGGCTAAAAAGTATCAAGTGCATTTTGACTTCCGTCTATTGCATTTCGCAGATCAATCCCAGGGCAATATCGAAGCCAGAGCAAGGGCAGAGCGCTACGACGCTTTAACTGACTTATGCATTGAGCATGGCATTGAAGATCTAATGCTGGCCCATCACCAAAATGATCAGGCGGAAACCGTGCTCTTGCAACTCTTACGTGGATCTGGGGTGGCGGGCCTCTCTGGTATGCCACTCAATCGCGTTAATACAAAAGATCCAAGCACAAAAGATGCCAACTCTATTACTCTTTGGCGCCCGCTCTTAAATCAAAGTAAGGCTGAGTTAGAGGCCTACGCCAAAGAACATAAACTGAAATGGGTAGAAGACCCCAGCAATCAAAATACGCGCTATCGTCGTAACGCTGTTCGCAAAGAAATTATTCCGAGGTTGGAAAAAATTCAGCCTGGTGCAATTGCCAATTTGGCTCGCAGCGCAGACTTGTTAGCTCAATCCCAAGTCCTGTTAGATCGTTTAGCTAAGCGGGATGGAAAAGGGATTCTTGAAGATAAGAACCTGAAACTAAAACCGCTTCTGGCATTCGCAAATGCTGATAGGCCTGCTGCCAATAATTTGCTGCGCTATTGGCTCAAGTTAAATAATCTAGCTATGCCTTCTCAAGAACGACTTGAATCTTGGTGGAGGGATCTAAACGCTGTCAAATCCGATTCAAGCTTAGAGTGGCAGCATGATGAGGTGAGTATTTATTTGTGGCGTAACACCTTGCAAGTGGCCAAGCCCAAAGTCGGGCAATGGGTGTTTCAGGATGTGCCCACAAGAGGTAAGTTACTTGGACTGCCCGCGGATTGGGTTAATCAAGCCCAGGCAGAAGGTCGTGTTGAGGAAAGACCGCGTCAGGGGGCGGAAAAAATTCAAATCAAGCCCAATACCCCGCGCAAGACGCTCAAGAACCTTTTCCAGGAGTCTGATACGCCGCCTTGGGAGCGGCAGGCGCCACTGCTCTATATCAACGAGCAGCTTGTGGCTGTAGCAGGGGTGGGCGTGAGCTACCCGCATTTAGCGTCTACTGGTAGGCGAGTCCTGCCTGCATGGCTTGAGTAGCCATAAAACCCTGTAAAATAAGCCCCTTTTAGACCCTAGGGAATTACATTCCCTGTAAATAGACAATACGACGGTTTTTATGGCTCTTATCGTTCATAAGTATGGTGGCACCTCAATGGGCTCGGTTGAGCGCATTCAGAATGTCGCTAAACGCGTTGCCAAGTGGATGCGTGCAGGTCACCAGGTAGTTGTGGTGCCTTCAGCTATGTCTGGCGAAACCAATCGTTTGCTTGGTTTGGCAAAAGATATCAATCCCAATGCAAACCCACGCGAACTCGATCAAATCGCCTCAACAGGCGAGCAAGTGAGCTCTGGCTTATTAGCCTTGGCATTGCTACGTGAAGGTGTTGATGCAGTCAGTTATGCTGGTTGGCAGGTAACAGTCCACACCGATTCTTCATTTACTAAAGCGCGCATCAAGAGCATTGACGACAAGAAAATTCTTGCCGATCTCAATGCGGGTCGTGCAGTAGTGGTAACTGGTTTCCAAGGCGTAGACCCTAACGGCAACATCACCACTTTAGGTCGCGGCGGTTCAGATACATCAGCTGTTGCAATGGCTGCAGCACTTAAGGCAGATGAGTGCTTGATCTATACCGACGTAGACGGTGTCTATACGACTGACCCACGCGTTTGCGAAGATGCACGTCGCCTGGACAAAATTACTTTTGAAGAAATGCTAGAAATGGCAAGTCTGGGTTCAAAGGTATTGCAGATTCGTTCAGTTGAGTTTGCAGGTAAGTACAAAGTTAAAACCCGTGTTCTGTCATCACTGACAGATCCGTTGATGCCCCTTGATCAAGAGATGAAGTCGGGCACCTTGATTACATTTGAAGAGGACAGCACTATGGAAGCCGCAGTTATTTCCGGCATCGCCTTTGCGCGTGATGAAGCAAAAATTACCGTTCTTGGAGTTCCTGATCGCCCAGGTATCGCCTATCAAATTTTGGGTCCAATTGCGGATGCCAATATTGATGTGGACATCATCATTCAGAACCAATCATTTGAAGGTAAGACAGACTTCACTTTTACAGTTCCACGCGCCGATTATCAAAAGGCCCTGGACTTGCTCAAGAACAATGTTCAAGCCCATATCGAAGCTAAAGAAATCACTGGTGATCCAAAGGTTTCTAAAGTGTCCGTGGTTGGCGTTGGTATGCGTTCCCACGTTGGCGTTGCTAGCAAAATGTTCCGTACATTATCGGAAGAGGGCATTAATATTTTGATGATCTCTACTAGCGAAATTAAGATTTCTGTTGTGATCGATGAGAAATACATGGAGTTGGCTGTTCGTGCTCTCCATAAGGCTTTTGAGCTCGATCAGAAGTAAAAATACGCAGTAAACGCTTTAAAACCGCAGTAAAAACCCGCAGTCAACGGAATCCGTTAAACTGTGGGTCGTTGTAAAGGCATCAAGCAGGGAGACGTGGCCGAGCTGGTCGAAGGCACTCCCCTGCTAAGGGAGCATCGGGGCTAAAACTCTGATCGGAGGTTCGAATCCTCTCGTCTCCGCCAAAATCCTTGTGATTTAACTGCTTGAGCCGCTACGACAAATAACTAAGCCCCTTAACCGGGGCTTTTTTATTGCCCATTTCAAGGCTACGCCTACAACTCCTTGGCGACACATCCGCCAAATCCCACCGGCTTCAACCATTTGACCCCTTTTTTCTTTGTGCGCATAAATATTTATTACTAAAGTTCACAACTTCACAACTTCTGTAGTATAGTAATGGCAAAGGAGGGTAAATGAGAAGAGCGATACCAAAAACACATCAAGCTTTAGATTGGATAGGGAAGGGAATGACCGCAGCTCAAGCCGCTAGGAAGATGGAAATTTCAGAATCTAGCGTCTACGCCGCCTTAAGAAAAACAAAAGCAAAAGATTCAGGTTGTTGTCCAACGTGTGGTCACAAATTAAGGAAATAAGATGAAAAAAACTCTATTAGCTGTTGCCTCAATCTCCGTAGCTGCCTTTGCATACGCAAATACCTCATCTGATTCTTCTGAATTAGTTAGCCAGCAATGCAAGATCTCAGCTGAAGCGGTTTCAACATTAAAAAGTTTGCGTTATGGCAATACATCGATTCGTAAGGATGTGGCCGGTCTAATTAATTTGAATCTCAAGGTTCAGGAAAATAAAGATGCAGCGCAGATGACCTTAAACCGTATGGTTGACGATCAAGTCAATTCAGCATCAGCACTGGAAGCAAAGTACTGCTCTTAATGCTGTGTGAATGGGTTTTCCCAGTCATTAATAGAGGTGTGTGATGACCCATTCATTTGAATGTCCAGAATGTGGCAACCCCAGGGGGATGCTTGGGGAATGTCGTCAATGCGGCAGTGAGGAGCTTCCAATTCCGCATAGCGATACGATGGTCATGAATTTAAAGTTCGATAGTCCAAGTGCTGAAGAGGCATTGGACCGCTTAACCGTTGCCTTACGCCGCGCATCAGAAGTCGGTATTAAAGCAATGATCCTGATCCATGGGTATGGAGCAAGCGGTGAGGGTGGAAGAATTAGGCGGGCAGTACATGACGCCCTTGAAAATAACTATTTTTCAGATCGGGTGGATGAATACCATTTTGGGGAACAAGCCGCCTTTGGTAGCGAGGCTTATCATGCGCTTTTGCGAAGAAGGCCGGGCCTTAAAGCCTATCTTAAGCACTTCAAAGAAGGTAATGCCGGTATGACAGTTCTAATACTGTAATTACTGAGTGGAATTGCTTAGAATGGATCTATTAATTCCTTTAAGTGCTATCAACTAGGAGTGGTAATGACTGCTAAAAAATCAACTATCCACCATGAAGAAGCTCAGATTAACTCTGAGAATTTAATTGGCGACTTCAAGGCGCTTATGGCGGATGCTGAAGATCTTATTAAAGCAACAGCAAGCCATGAGGATGGACCTCTGAGTGCTATTCGTTCAAAGGCTTTAGATACGCTCAATAACGCTAAAGAAAGCCTTTCTTCTGTAGAAGGTACTTTGACTGAAAAGGCCAAAGTAGTTGCTGAAGGTGCCGATGAATTTGTTCATCGCAATCCCTGGGAGGCCGTCGGCGTTGCTGCTGGTCTTGGTCTTTTGATTGGCCTTTTTATTCGTCGTCGCTAGGTATCCATGTCACAGGAAAATCTTTTATCTTCCCTTAAGAATCTCGTCTCAACGGGGGCATCAATTGCCCAGACTCGTCTAGAGTTGATTTCTACAGATGTTCAGATTGCACGCGCAAAGTTTCTGAGTCTGCTGGTCATGATCATCTTTACCTTATTTTTCTTATTTTTTGGTTTAGTGATGCTGGCCTTGCTCATTGTTATTTTTAGCTGGGAGGCTGATCGCATCTTTGCATTAAGTCTGCTCACTGGTGGATTCTTATCCGTCGGAATTATTCTGGCGCTGGTAGTCTTGCGCTCACTGAAGACCATGCCTAAATTATTTGAGGCAACCATTACTGAGTTATCCAAAGATCGCCAGGAGCTTGCTAAGCGATGAGTCGAAAGATTTCAGAGCTTCTAGCTCGCCAGCGGGTTCTTCAGGAGCGTGCAGCCCAAGAGCGTGCTGATTTTGCCTTGCATTTTGAGCCAATAGAAAAGCCCTTATCTTGGGCTGACAAGGGTATTGATGCCTTTAACTTTGTGAAGGACACCCCAGTGCTGTGGACTAGTGCATTTGCTGTATTGGCCCACTACAAGCCCAAGCTTGCCAGCAAGGCGCTCGCTGTAGGTTGGGGCGCTGTCAAACTACTCAAAACTGCAAAGAAGCTGGTGTAACTCCAGTCTCTAGGCTATCAATATCGTTTTATTGACAATACCTTTTTGAGTCAGAAGTTCACCACCATTTAAACCGGCGATTTCTAAAAAAGTTAAAGCGCCCGCTACTTCAAATCCCGCTTTTTTAAGCAACTGACTGGCCGCAATGATGGTTCCGCCGGTAGCTAAAACATCATCCAGGATCAAAACTCGTGCCCCAGCTGGCAGGGTGGATTGTTGGATCTCCAGAGAATCGGAGCCGTATTCCAGGCCATAGGATTCTCGATGGCTAGCTAAGGGTAGCTTATTGGGTTTTCGGGCTAATGCGAGCCCCTTATGAGCTTGGTGAGCTAGGGCAGCGCCAAAGATAAAGCCACGTGACTCTATGCCTAGAATATGGCTGTAGTCAAACTGCTGAGCCAGCGCCTCTAGTTGCAGGATAGCCTCCCTAAACGCCGCTGGATTGGCTAAAAGCGGGGAGATATCCCTGAATAGGATCCCTGGCTTAGGAAAGTCAGGTACTCCGGGTAGATAATCTAATAAATTCATTTTTGACTGATATGAAAACACAATTACTCATTATTACCGCACTAGAGTCCGAGCTTGATAAAAGCGCATTGCCGGCTGGTGTCGAGATTGTGTATTCAGGAGTTGGAAAAATTAATGCAACTGCTACAAGTATTCGGGCTATTCATGAATTTCAGCCAAAGAAGATAGTGAACTTTGGGACTGTTGGCAAAATCAACTCGAAATTGCATGGCTTATTAGAAATCGGCAAGGTAATACAGCGCGACATGATGACAGTGCCGCTAGCTCCTAGAGGTCAGACCCCGTTTTGCCCCAAGCCTTCTCAATACCTATCCTTGGGCGGGGAACATACTTGCGGAACTGGTGATAGTTTTGTGACCGCCCATGATCCTTGGCTTATTTCTCAAGGCGTGGATGTGGTCGACATGGAGCTATTTGCGATTGCAAATATGGCCTATCAATTTAATATTCCCTGGCAGTCGTTTAAGTACGTAACCGACGATGCTAATGCGGACTCTGGCAATGAATGGACGCACCGCGTTAATCACGGTCAAGAGCTCTATCTAGAAAAGCTCAAAGAGCTGATGAGTGCTTAAAGATAGCCCAGCAATCTAGTCATGCAAATGAATAAGCGTAAACCTTGGCTAAAAAACTATCTCGAGGGCGTTCCCCATGAGATTGATTTGGCGGCTTACTCGTCGGTTGTGGAGTTGATAGAAGAATCATTTCAGGCTTATCCGGATCGCATGGCAATTGAGTCTATGGGTCACCCCATTAGCTACCGGCAGCTTGATGTCCTATCTAAGGACTTTGCCGCTTATTTACAAACCTTAGGTCTGGAAGCGGGCGCTCGAATTGGCATCATGTTCCCTAATGTTCCGCAATACTTGATTGCGATGCTGGGCACTCTGCGTGCGGGTTTTGTGGTGGTGAATATTAATCCGCTCTACACCGCTCGTGAACTCGAACATCAATTGCAGGACAGCGGCGCATCCATCCTAGTGATGCTAGAAAACTTCGCACATGTTTACCAAGATATTGCCAAACAAGGGCTTGTGAAAAAAGTGATTGTGAGTAGCTTGGGTGAGTCTTTGGGTCCGAAGGGCGTCATTGTGAATTTGATTGCTCGCCACATCAAGAAACTCATCCCGCATTGGAATTTTCCTTGCGTTAAATTTAATCAAGCCCTTAAGATTGGCTCTGGACATGGCTTTACCAGGCCAAATATTGTCTTAGAAGATATTGCTTTTTTGCAATACACGGGTGGCACAACTGGCGTATCTAAAGGCGCTGTTTTATTGCACCGAAATATATTGGCCAACCTGATTCAAATTGAGTCTTGGCTTGAGCCCGCCTTAATTAAGCGACGCGAGCAACAGCTAGTGTTTTTATGCGCCTTGCCAATGACCCATATTTTTGCGCTGACTGCTTGTGGACTGCTTGGAATGCGTAAGGGTGGAAAGTTATTACTGGTTGCAAATCCTCGAGACATTACTGCCTTCATCAAGCTCTTAATAAAGCATCCCGAAATTAATATTTTCCCGGGTGTGAATACACTATTCCACGCGCTGATTCACCATCCTGAGTTTAAGAATGTGAGATTGCCCAATTTATTGGTAACCATTGGTGGTGGCATGGCCGTACTCAAGAAGACTGCTGATTTTTGGCACAAGCTTACAGGCGTTTCTATTGCTCAGGGCTATGGCCTTTCTGAGACTTCGCCGGTAGTCTGCGTCAATACTCCTTTTGTAAAAGAATTTACTGGATCCATTGGTATGCCAGTGCCCAGCACAGACGTCCTGATATTGGGCGATGATGGGCTGGAAGTTCCGTTTGGTTCGCCTGGAGAGATCTGCATCAAGGGGCCGCAAGTCATGGCGGGGTATTGGAATAGACCGGAAGAGACCGAGCAATTTATTACGCCGGAGGGTTATTTCAAGTCTGGTGATATTGGCATCATGAGCCCCGAGGGTTACGTGCAGATTGTGGATCGCAAGAAAGACATGATTGTGGTTGCTGGCTTCAAAGTATTTCCTAATGAAATTGAAGAAGTGATTTCATTAATGCCGGGTGTGCGGGAGTGTGCTGTTATTGGATTCCCGCACCGCAAACTTGGCGAGATTGTGAAGGCTTATATAGTCAAAGAGCAGCCTGAACTAACCGAGGCACAAGTTATTCAGTATTGCAAAGAGCAAATGACGAGTTACAAGCGCCCCAGAAAAATTGCCTTTATTGATGAAATGCCCAAGTCTAATGTTGGCAAAATTCTGCGCAGGCATCTACGCGATTTATAAATGCTACAAACCGCCACCAAAGCGGTATTGCCAAGAAATGCCATACAAGTCATAGCTATTATTCGTTCTAGAGTACGCGCCAGTACTTGCTGATAGTCGTACGGAGTTATGTTTATTTACCGGATATGACATCGTTGTGCCAAAGCGCCAGTTTTCTTGACTGCCGCTAATGGGGTTGCCGTTGACATAGGATTGTCCGCCGGTGAAGTAGGTGGCATCGACCGAGATCCAGGCTGTATTCTGAAAATAGTAAATCGCGTGTGTCTGAGTTGAGTAGACGGGGTTTTGAGAGAGTGAGTTACCGCCCATAAAGTTGGTATTGCTAGTGTAGAAAATACCTGCACCAGCCAACTCAAATCTCCAGGGGCCTAGCGCCTTAGAGATGCCTAGACCGGGCTGGATAAACCAACGATTTGCGCCGACATTAATCAGCTGGTTGTCATCGTACTTGCCCCATGGTACCGATGCTGCAAGACTGACGCCCACAATCAGATCTTGCTGATAGTTCTTAAATTGATCTAGCGTTAATGCTGGTGCGCCATATAGGTTCACCGCAGCTTTGATGAGGGGGTCAGATAAACCTTCGGCACTGGCATTGACTGTTCGACCGCCAACATTGCTCGACCCACTCAATTGGCCATATGGAAGAACTAGGGTGATTTTTCCGGATTGGCCAAATGCATCAAAGATGTGGGTAAGACCCAGCACTTCACTAGTGAGTGTGTAATTACCGGCTTTCGCTTGCGCGACACCTGCACTGATGAAGTTAATGCCGACTGGTGCATTGGAATAGGTTCGCGCCTCGATTTCTTGTGCATAAGAAAGGGCGGGAAATAAAGTACTTAAGGTAAGCGCTAGAAATGCAAATACCCTAAAACTCCTGCCTTGACGAATAGAGGATGACTTCATCATCAAGGCAGTCTTGCTGGATTTATTTAGTTGTTTTTGATTTTTCGCCGAACAAAATTTGTAGGGTGGCATGGCTACCTAGCATTAAGCCCATACCAACAAATAACAGGTATGGCCACACAATTAACCAGTAAACAATTGACATTGCAACTATGCGCAATGGATCTGATTTCCCAAAATTCATCATGGAGCTTAAGAATTCTTTTCCATGAATCAGTCCACTCACACCAGCCTCCAAGTAATTTAGACCTATGACCACCGCTAAATAGACTAAAGACTCAACGATCAAGGAGTTCACAATCCCATTTTTCTTATCAACCGTAATTGGAAAAAATGCCTGAGCTACCAACATGAACTTCGCGCAAATTGCCCCTTTAAATAAAGCAAATCCAAATATAGATAAAGGAATCGGCCTTTCATCAAGAGAGGTTGTCGCTAAAAAGGCAAGAGCACAAAACCATACGCCGAAGTAAATAGTTAGCTCAAATGCTTTAATAAATTCTTCCCTCGCTTTTTCTTTTAAACTTTTCGCAGGGGCTGAGTGGAGGGGTGTTGCAGTCATAAAAACTTTCAGAGTTATTCGATTAGCAGTTACTGCAAGAGCCACCAGCTTCAACGGGGGCGGGTTCTTGAGTGTAGCGTGCAATAAATGCGTGCTTGCTCTTCAGTGGTAATTTAATCCAAACAAAGTGACCCGATCCAGGGGCTACATCAATGGGCTCGCCTTTGAGATTCCACATGGCATCGAGCACCATATCTTGATTACCCTCAGGCTCAATGATTTCCAATTTATCTCCAAGGGAGAAACGGTTCTTGACATCTACCTTGACGCGACCTGTTGCTTCATCAATTTCTAAAGTCTCGCCAACATAGAGGCTTCTACCTGATAGGGAGTGACCACGCATATAGAGTTGATATTCTTTATCGTGATGACGCTCATAAAAGCCATCGGTATAGCCACGATTTGCAAGGCCCTCTAAATTACCAATGAGGGACATATTCATTGGACGTCCAGCAACTGCATCATCAATCGCAGTGCGATAGGACTGGCAGGTACGTGAAACGTAATAAGGTGACTTGGTGCGCCCCTCAATCTTGAATGAGTCCACGCCCATCTTCGTCAAGCGTTCAATATGCTCAATCGCACGTAAATCCTTAGAGTTCATGATGTAAGTGCCGTGCTCATCTTCTTCCATTGGCATCAGATCATCTGGGCGACGCGCCTCCTGGAGAAGAACTACATCACCGCTGGTATTTTGCTGGCCTGGCTTGACCTTGTAATCCCAGCGGCAAGCGTTGGTGCAAGCACCTTGATTGGAGTCACGATGTGACATGTAGCCAGATAGTAAGCAGCGACCAGAGTAGGCAATACACAAAGCGCCATGAACAAATACTTCTAATTCCATTTCTGGACAGTCTTGACGAACCTCTTCGATTTCATCAAAAGAAAGTTCGCGTGACAAGATAACTCGGCTAATGCCAACAGAGCGCCAGAACTTGGCAGAGGCACCATTGACGGTATTAGCCTGAACCGATAAATGAATTGGCATATCTGGCCAAGCTTCTCTAGCCATCATGATGAGACCGGGATCTGACATGATCATGGCGTCAGGCTTTAATGCAACCACGGGATCCATGTCTTTAATATAGGTGCGGGTCTTACCGCCATGAGGTAGTAGGTTGGATACTAGATAAAACTTTTTACCTAAAGCATGGGCGGTATCAATGCCTTCTTTAAGTGTTTCCATTTTTCCGAAGTCGTTATTACGTACTCGGAGTGAATAACGTGGCTGCCCCGCATAAATGGCATCAGCGCCAAAGTCAAAGGCGGTGCGCAGCATAGAGAGGCTGCCGGCAGGGGCTAGAAGTTCTGGAATCTTGGTCATGGGGGCTATTTTAGTGAATACAGGCATTCTTGGTTGATTTGCAGCAACACCAAGGCCTGGAGGCCAATAGGCATGTGTTTATCCCAGCAATCCAGGTAAATAACCCTCTATGAAGAGTATCCTACGGGGTCTGTGGCGAGCATTGCAATAATGAACAGGGAGCCTTCCCCTTGAGCTGTCCACCCGAAATTGAAGGCACTATTAAAGAATCAGAAAGAACGCAATGACAAAACTCACATCCAAGCCAATCCTTAAAAAAGCGAGCGGCATTTTGGCGCAAGAGTTTGCGATACCTAAAGATATCGCTTGGGCCTGGGTCACATTATTGCTGTCACAAGAAGAGCAAAAGCGCGATAGCGAGGAAAAGCGCTATGCCCGCATTGCAGAATTCGAGGCTTGGATTGCGGAACTCAACTTACCGACTGATCCAAAAAATCCTACAAGCGGTGCCGTAAGCCCAGAGTCGGTCAAGAATTCAGCTAGAAATGTATTTGAGTGGCCGCATGAGTACATCTTTGAAGAACCGGCAGCAGCCATGCATCCAGATTCTAAGGTCACATATGCCGATACGATTACTAAACCAATCTTGGATGCTATTAAAGATGCTGGCGGATCTGATGATCGTCCTGCACTCATTGCTATTTTGGAAGGCTACGCAAAAGAGGGCAAAGAGCCATTTGCAAATGTCACACCAGAAGGTATTGAATGGAAAGGCAGCAATTGGGCTGAGGGAGACAAACTCAATCTACTCACCATCAAGACCTTGAATAACCGCCTAGCGAATCTAAGAAAGAAGGGGCTGATTTAAGCTCAATTGCTTCACTCGGATTTCAAAAGAAAAACCACCTTACAAGGTGGTTTTTCTTATATTTGGCTCCTCGACCTGGGCTCGAACCAGGGACCTACGGATTAACAGTCCGGCGCTCTACCAACTGAGCTATCGAGGAATAAGCCGATATTATAGCAAGATGAAATCATCTACTCCAAGTTCTGTACAGATCCCTAAAGTATTGACCATCGCCGGGTCCGATAGTGGCGGCGGCGCAGGCATTCAGGCTGACCTCAAAGTCATTACAGCCCTAGGCGGATATGGGATGTCGGTCATTACCGCCATCACTGCCCAGAACACTTTGGGGGTAAGCCGTATTCAGGATATAGACCTTGATGTGGTCGAAGCTCAGATCGATGCAGTATTTCTGGATATTGGGGTTGATATCGTCAAAATTGGCATGTTGGCCAGCCCAGAAATCGTCCGTACCGTGGCATCAGCCCTCAAGCGCCACGGAGCCAAAAGAATTGTCCTGGATCCCGTATTAAGAGCAACTTCAGGCGCCAGTCTTGGTGGTGACGATACTGCTCAAGCCATTATTAAAGAGTTGTTTCCGATAGCGACTTTAGTAACCCCTAATCTGGAGGAGGCATCCTTACTGCTAGGCCGAGAATTAACTGGTCCCGAGGATTTCAAGCTAGCTGCAGAAGAGTTACTCGACATGGGCCCCCAGGCAGTCTTGATCAAAGGCGGTCATCTCGATTCCACCCATACGCAACTGACGGATTTTCTGATGTGGCGAACTGTGGAAGACGGCCTTGAAGTAATTCAATCAAAAGAGTTCAAGCATTACCGCGTCAATACAGCCAATACCCATGGCACCGGTTGCTCATTAGCATCCGCCATTGCAACTTATTTAGCAGATGGTCACGATCTTTCTCATTCGGTTGCTAAGGCAATTTCTTATGTTGAGGCAGGGCTTGAGGCAGGGCGCTTCTTAAGTATTGGGGAGGGCCCCGGACCCTTGTGGCATATGCATGATTTTTATCGAACTGCACTACCGGAAGAAGAGGGTAAGTATTAAGTTTGATGCATTAAGTCTTATGACTTAGGTCTTCATCAACTCTTGAAGACGCTTCACAGCTGCTTTAGGATCACTAGCGCCATTAATTGCTCTGACAACAGCAACTGAGCCAACTCCACTTTGTGCCACCGCATGAATACTGCTTTCATCGATGCCACCAATTGCCACTAATGGGTAGTGACTCATCAATTGGGCGTACTTATATAAACGCCCTAAACCCTGTGGAGCGGTTTCCATCTTCTTCAAATTCGTTGGAAAAACAGCGCCCATAGCGATATAACTTGGGCAGAAACGATCTGCATAAACCATCTCAGCATAACCATGGGTGCTTAAGCCAAGCCGAAGGCCTGCAGCTCGAATGGCATCTAAATCTGCAGTCTCTAAATCTTCTTGTCCCAAGTGGATTCCGTAGGCGTCAGCCTCAATCGCTTCTTGCCAATAATCATTAATAAAGAGCAAGGTCTTGCTGCCCTGGACTGCATCAACAGCTTGCGCAATCTGTTTGCGAATAAGCTTTTTATCCTCGGATTTGAGGCGCAGTTGTACGGTTGGTACTTCGGCTTCCACCATGCGCTTTACCCAATCAGCATCAGACATCACCGCATATAAACCCAAGCGCTTTGGACACTCTGCAAACGCATTGGGGTTCATATTGCGGGTCCAGGGAAGCAAGTCAAAATGCTCGGGTCTTGATGGCCATTTAAAGGGATTAAATCCGCCATCTTGGTGCACCATGCGTGACCAAGCTTTGCCTAAGGTTTTGGCATCACGTTCAATAAAGCCCATTTGAATTGCAGCAACCATGCCGGCGAGTTCGTAATGATCAGCAGCATGCTCGTTATCAATTAATGGCGGTGGCGATGCCAGACTGAATTCTGGAATCGGAATACACAAATCCGCTTTGCTATGAGCTGCAACAATTTGATCTGCAAGGTCGCGAACTAAGCTCATCAGTACCTTATTTAACTTTGATGCCAAAAAGGCGTGCCAACTAATGGTGTACTAGCTTGTGCAGATTGCTGGGCTTTCATAGCACCAGAAAGATAGGCGGTGCGACCAGCATCTACAGACATTGCAAATGCCTTAGCCATCGCCACTGGATCATCGGCTAATGCAACAGCAGTATTCAGTAGGACGCCATCAAAACCCCATTCCATCACACTGCATGCATGGGAAGGTAAGCCTAATCCAGCATCTACCAACAGCGGAACCTTCAAGCGATCACGCAAGAGTTTTAATGCATAAGGATTTAATGGTCCTTGGCCTGTTCCAATCGGTGCAGCCCAAGGCATTACTGCTTGGCATCCCACATCAACTAAGCGTTGGCACAAGATAAGATCTTCCGTGCAATAAGGTAGAACCTTAAAACCATCTTTAATTAAAGTTTCTGCCGTAGAAACTAAACGCAATGTATCGGGTTGCAAAGTGTAGTCATCGCCGATTAGCTCCAACTTAATCCAGCTAGTTTCAAAAACCTCGCGCGCCATTTGCGCGGTTGCAATCACTTCTTTTGGACTGTGACAGCCAGCAGTATTGGGTAATACCGGTACAGCCATTTTCTTCAAGAGATCCCAAAAACCAGAATGCGCTTCTGCTGTAGAGGTTCCTTGCCTGCGTAGGCTTACGGTAATCATTCCAGGATTAGATTGCTTAACAGCGTTCTCTAAAACTTGAGGAGAAGGGTAGCGCGAAGTACCTAGTAATAAACGGCTAGCAAAAGTCTCTCCATACAGAACCAGCGGATCTGCAGTATTTAAAGGATTTGGTAAAGGGGCGGTCATGTAAATAGATTACTTATGTATTGAATTTGTATTCGTAGATGAGTTATCCACCGGTAACTGGTGCAATGACTTCCATTTCATCGCCTTCACGCAAAACTTCTTCTGCATGTCTGGTCTTTGGTACGAATTCATAATTGATCGCAACGGCAAAAGGTGGTTTTGCATCGATGAGCAATAGAACATCATCAATCGTGCTGTTATCCGGAACCTCTTGAGCAACTTGGTTGACCATTATGCGCATGCGCTTAGCTCCTGATGGGCTAAGCCTGATAGCTCTAATCCCAATTCAATTGCAGTGGAGCTAGATCCTGTGCTCAGCACTTCCAATGCGCAATCCAAAATAGCTGGAGAGATCATGAAGCCATGGCGATAGAGTCCATTGATCATCATGAGGTCAGCCTGGTTGGATTTTTGATCAAGCAAAATCTCAGGCAAGTTATCTTTGAGTGTTGGGCGGCACTGTGTCGCCATCTCCAAAATACGCGCTTCTGCAAAGCCACTATGCACGGTATAAACCGCACTGAGTAATTCCATGGCGGAGCGCACGCTCATCGGAGATAAATCCTCGGATTCAATTTCTGTTGCGCCAACAACATAGACATCATCTTCTTTTGGAGCGATGTAAATTGGATAGCGTGGATGAATTAAACGAGTAGGGCGACGTAGTTTGACCTCTGGTGCATGCAAGCGAATAACTTCGCCACGCACCCCACGCAAATCTTTGGAATCATCACCAATCTGTTTCCAGGAATCCTTCGCACCCAGGCCACGACAATCAATCACCCAATCAAAGCCATGCTCTTTATTACGGAGTTGCTCAGGATCAACGGATTGATTCCAATGACAGGGCACTTTCATTAAAGTGAGCTCAACTAACAAAGCCTCTAGTAATTGGCGGTTATCTAATTGACCTTCATTCGGAAGATAGAGGCCTTGGGTAAAACGATCAGCAACGCCTGGCTCAATATCTGCGAGAGATTGGCTATCCAAATGAATCGGTTTAGACAGCGCCTGATTACGATCACAATTTCTTTCAAGATGGGATGCAAAACGTTCTGCATCACTGGCATCTTGACGATGCCATAAGATCAAAGTGCCATCTTGCTGAAAGTAAACCGGCTTAGCAAGTTCATCGATGAGTTGTTTCCAACGCGGTAGGCTATGAACACCCATCCGCACAACGTTATCTTCCGTAATAGCAGATTCCGCTAGAGGCGCAAGCATTGCAGCAGCAATTCGGGCTGCCGCATTAGCAGCATCTGAGCCGCCTTTCTCAAACAGCTCAACTTGAGCACCGCGTTTAGCAAGCGCAACCGCCAGCAACCGACCCATAAGGCCGGCGCCAACGATGGCATATTTGCCGCTTGAGAATGCCTTAGTCACTTACTGATAAATCTCGCTACCGCGCTTACGAAACTCTGCTGACATCTCTTCCATCCCTTTTTGTGGATCGGCAGAGGCTTCTGCAGTAATCGGAATTACTTTTGCTTTCGGATTACCATCGGCATCCAAGGTCGCAGCGTAATCACGCACTTCTTGAGTGATCTTCATGGAGCAGAACTTCGGTCCACACATTGAGCAGAAGTGGGCAATCTTGGCACCTTCAGCAGGTAAGGTTGCATCGTGATACTCACGGGCACGCTCAGGATCTAAGCCAAGATTAAATTGATCTTCCCAGCGGAACTCAAAACGCGCTTTTGATAAAGCGTTGTCGCGAACTTGAGCGCCAGGTAAACCTTTCGCTAGGTCTGCGCCATGGGCTGCAATCTTGTACGTGATGATGCCGGTACGGACATCTTCTTTATCCGGCAAACCTAAATGCTCTTTTGGTGTGACATAGCAAAGCATCGCCGTACCGTACCAACCAATTTGCGCAGCACCAATACCGCTGGTGATGTGATCGTATCCAGGGGCGATATCGGTAATCAATGGTCCAAGGGTATAGAAGGGTGCTTCTAAGCAGTGCTTTAATTCCTCAGTCATGTTTTCTTCAATGCGCTGCATCGGAACGTGACCAGGGCCTTCAATCATCACTTGAACATCATGCTTCCATGCTTTGGCAGTTAACTCGCCAAGGGTATGAAGTTCGCCAAATTGAGCAGCATCATTGGAGTCGGCGATACAACCAGGGCGCAAACCATCACCTAAGCTAAATGACACGTCATAGGCTTTCATGATCTCGCAGATCTCATCAAACTTCGTATAGAGGAAGTTTTCTTTATGGTGAGCTAAGCACCACTTAGCCATGATGGAGCCACCACGAGAAACGATGCCGGTAATACGATCAGCAGTGAGTGGAACATAGCGCAGTAATACGCCAGCATGAATAGTGAAGTAATCCACACCTTGCTCAGCTTGCTCTACTAATGTATCGCGGAACATTTCCCAAGTGAGGTCTTCTGCAATACCACCGGTCTTATCGAGCGCTTGGTAGATTGGAACAGTTCCAATTGGAACAGGTGAATTACGAATAATCCACTCACGGGTTTCATGAATATGCTTACCGGTAGACAGATCCATAATGGTATCTGCACCCCAACGAATGGACCAAACCATTTTCTCTACTTCTTCATTGATAGAGGAGGTCACTGCAGAGTTACCGAGGTTGCCGTTAATCTTCACGCGGAAGTTACGACCAATAATCATTGGCTCTAATTCAGGGTGATTGATATTGGCAGGAATGATCGCGCGCCCAGCAGCAATTTCTGAACGTACAAATTCACCAGTAACAATGTCAGGTAAATTGGCGCCGTAGCTCTTACCAGGATGCTGCTTGAGTAGTTGTTTGTATTCAGGATTCTTGCGCAATTGCTCAAGGCCCATAGACTCGCGCAATGCAACGTATTCCATTTCAGGAGTCACGATACCTTTACGGGCGTAATACATTTGGCTCACGTTTTGGCCAGCGCGTGCAACGCGAGGAGGATTAATGTGGGCAAAACGCAGATTCTGGGTAGCCGCATCTTGTGAGCGAGCAACGCCATACTCAGAGCTCGGTCCAGCTAATTGCACTGTATCGCCACGTTCTTCAATCCAGTTCTTACGCAATAAAGGCAAACCTTTTTCAAGGTTGATCACGATATCGGGATCGCTATAAGGACCTGAGGTGTCATAAACGGGTACAGGTGGATTGGGAACCATCTCTTCACCTACGCGAGTTGATAGTTGCTCAATCATTCGGATAGGAGCTTTGATATCTGGACGCGAACCTTCTAGATAGGTTTTGGTCGAAGCGGGATAGGCAAATTTTTGGCCAAAGTCTCGCTCCAAGCTTTTAAGGCTAGGAATTTCTTGTTTAGATTTATTTTTGGTATCGCTCATGTCCATCTCCTGACTGTAATTAGATGGACGAAACCGGGTGACGGTCTGATGGAAAACTCCCCACGCCAGCATTACCTGGATCGGGTTATAGGGTCTTTCTCAGCGCCTCACAGTAAAAATCACTATCAGGGCACCCCTGTTTCATCCTTAGAGCTAATTTAACCACGAATTCACGCCAAGTTGGGTGACCAAAATCAAGTAGCGAAGAGTGCTTCAGTCTAGGACGGGGAAATCTAGCCTGCTTTGGTATTACGCAATATGAAATCCGCCGTCACAAATGCGGCATCGCTAGTGAATTCATCGGCAAGAATGCGGGCTGCAGCCTCTGAAATCGAGATTTCGATAAAACCACTGACTTCACCATCGTGGTTGGTCGGTACAAAGTTGTCCGCTAGCTCCAAGTCATAGATATAGAGCTGCTCATCATGAAAACCTCGCCCTGGAATGGGGCGGCGCATATGGATGCGGCCCACTGGCTCAATTTGGTCAGAAATCTGGGGTGGGACACCGGCTTCTTCCCATAATTCTCGGCGGGCGTTCACCCAGGGGGTTTCATCAGCCCCAATACCACCTACAGCCAAGTTATCTAGCCGACCTGGGTCGGTAGCCTTGGTTTCACTCCGGCGTCCAAGCCAGAGATTGCCGGCCTTGGTATAGCCATTAATGTGGGTTGCCATGCTCCGAAAGCCAAAAGTACGGAAGGCAGAGCGCTCTAAACGGAAGTATTCATGTCCATTTTGGTCAATCCAAGCGAAATCCTCATGTCGCCAGCCCGGAATAAAGCCACCTTGGTGCATCCGATCGGCCAATTTCGCCAGACTCTCGGAGAGCGTCAAAGGTCTTGCATGGCGAATAGTCAGGCGATCGTGACCCATATCTATATGAGGGATTGGATTTTTAGCCAAGGATTCTTGTAAATACGGGATGAAATCCGGATTTAAATGCCCAATGACCTGCCCAGAGGAGGCGCCACCCAGAAAATGGATGGGTAAAAAATCCTGTGGGGCAGACCTCGCCGTGTTTTGGAGCATCTCCTCAAGGGCGGCAATGGTGCTGGTGGTGAGCTTGTGCATGCCCTAAGTGTAAGAGAAATTAAAAATACTAAAAAAGTAATCTAAAAATCTATAAATGAATTTCAATTGTCAACAGATCTTTACTTATATTTTTGTATGAGGTGGATGCTCATAATTTAAGCAAGCTAGGTCACTCTATACAAATCTGCGACTTACGAAAACTTTTGGGTATTTATCCACAAAACCTGTGGATAAGTTTTAATTTGGGAGTGGTCCCGCCGACAGGAATCGAACCTGTATCCCACGCTTAGGAGGCATGTGCACTATCCATTGTGCTACGGCGAGAATAAAAAATTAAAAACTATTTTTTCAAAAAGATGTTAGGGCGTGAAACATTATCCACTGATTACCAGCCACACATCGCCCATACTGAATTGGTGATGGCAACCATCATGTCGGGCGCAAAGTAGGAGAAAAAAATCATTCCCAAAATAATGATTGCAAATGGATACAAGAGCCATTGCGATATACGGTGTTTTGCTTGCATATCGTCTTAAGCGAGCGCAGCGCGATGAATCGCGCGCTCTTTAACAGGCAAGTTGACCAAGAACGCAAATACACCCAATGCAATCGCAATATTCCAAACAATCAAATAGGAGCCAGTCCGATCAAATAAGTAGCCACCAAAATAAGCACCACAGAAGCTGCCCAACTGATGTGAGAAAAATACCAAGCCAGAAAGCATGGTGAGGTATTTAACGCCAAAGATCTGCGCCACGATCGCATTGGTTAAAGGGATAGTGGATAGCCATAAGAAGCCCATGATGGCTGCAAAGATATAGGTAGAAGTTGGGCTGAGTGGCAGCCAAACAAAAGCCATGATGGCAACAGACCTGAGGATATAGATCCCGGATAGTAGGTAGCGCTTAGGGAAGCGTTGGCCTAGTATTCCGGCGCTATAGGTACCAAAAATATTGAATAAGCCAATTAATGCCAGTGCAGTTGTTGCTACTGCAGGTGCACCAACATCGGGATAGATCTTAGATAGATCTTTGAGGTAGGGCGCCAAATGCACTGCGATAAACACCACCTGGAATCCGCAGACAAAATAACCCAAGGTAAGTAATCTAAAACTAGGATTACCAATGGCTTCTTTTAGCGCTTGTTTAATTGTTTGATCGCTTGCTTGCTGCAGATTGTTTACATTGGGTTCGCGCAACATAAACGCAATTGGAATCATTAAGCTGGCCATCAGCGCCAACATGAGTAGCGCATCATTAGCGCCAAAGCTGCTGAGCAATCCTTGCTCAACCGGAATCATGAGGAATTGCCCAAACGATCCAGCGGCTGCAGCAATGCCCATAGCCCACACCCGTTTTTCTGCAGCAACGTTGCGACCTAAGATTCCATAGACCACGCTATAGGTTGTTGCAGTCTGCGCTAGACCAATCAGCAATCCACCAGCTAACGAAAAGTTCAAGGCATCGCTGGAGACTGCCATGCCGGCTAAACCAAGCGCATAGAGTGCGCCACCAGCGACCATAATTTTGAGAGCGCCATAGCGATCAGCCAATGCACCGGTGATCGGTTGAACTGCACCCCAAATCAAATTCTGTAAGGCAATTGTGAGGGCGAAGGTTTCACGACCCCAGCCATTGGCTGAAGTGATAGGTAAGTTAAATAGACCAAAACCATGGCGTATGCCCATGGAGAAGGTCACCATCAGCCCGCCAAAAATCAGCACTTGTTTAAGCGATAACTTTTGGCTTGAATGGCTTGATGACATTGGGTTAAATAATGCCTTTATCTTGAAGGGCGGCGATAGCCTGGGGATCTAAGCTTAAGCGTTCCTTCAAAATCTCATGTGTGTGCTGACCCAGGGTGGGTGGGGCCATCCTCACTTCAACTGGCGTTTCTGAGAGCCGCATTGGGCTGCCAACAAGTTTCATATTGCCAGCAGTAGGGTGTGGAACGTCAATTTGGACGCCGCGCGCCTTAACTTGCTCGTTATCAAACACTTCCTCAAAGTTGTTGATGGGCCCACAGGGTACGTTCGCTGCCTCTAATAGGCTTATCCACTCGGCCTTAGTTTTGCGTCGAGTCATCGCTTCTAGCAATGGAATCAATGACTTGCGGTGTTCCACCCGCAAAGGGTTGCTGATGTAGTGTGGGTTAACGGCTAAATGTGCCTCGCCACCGGCAGTAACGAAGTGTCCAAATTGACCATCGTTACCGACGGCCACAATCATCCAACCGTCTGAAGTTGGGAAGGTTTGATAAGGGACGATGATCGGTGAGGCATTGCCCCAGCGCCGGGGAACTTTATCCGAGCATAGGTAGGCGCTAGAGACGTTGGCCATGACTGCAATTTGAGTATCCAGAAGAGCCATATCGATGTATTGGCCTTGACCAGTCTGATCGCGATGGACTACTGCGGCCAAGATAGCCGTGCTTGCATACATGCCGGTAAAGATGTCCGCAATTGCGACGCCCGCCTTTTGTGGGCTGGCTCCTGGAAAGTCATCTGCCTCACCAGTAACACTCATAAAACCACCCATGCCTTGGATGATGAAGTCGTAACCTGGACGATGAGCATAGGGGCCGTCTTGGCCAAAACCGGTAATAGAGCAGTAAATCAGGTCAGATTTGACCTTTTTCAGGCTTTCATAATCCAGGCCGTACTTGGCTAAATCGCCAACCTTATAGTTTTCAATGACTACATCAGACTCTTTAGCGAGCTGGCGAATGATTTCTTGGCCCTCAGGCTTGCTGATATCGACCGTAATGGAGCGTTTATTGCGATTAATACAGATGAAATAGGCTGTTTCCGCAGTGTCATGGCCCTTGGCATCCTTCACAAAAGGAGGACCCCAATGGCGGGTATCGTCCCCAACGCCTGGGCGCTCCACTTTAATGACATCTGCACCTAGATCGGCGAGGTTTTGTGCGCACCACGGGCCGGCAAGAACACGGCTGAGGTCTAAAACGCGAATATGACTTAAGGCTCCCATCTGCTAATTTTGGCATGAATAGAGGGGTAATTCAGGAAAATTCAGGTTTTGCTTTACACATGACTACAATTTGCCCGCATGGCTACCCGTAAAACTTCCGAATACAGCGAATCATCGATTCAGGTCCTTAAAGGACTGGAACCCGTCCGTCAGCGGCCGGGAATGTACACCCGCACCGACAACCCTTTGCACATCATTCAAGAGGTGCTCGATAACGCTTCCGACGAAGCTTTAGGTGGGTTTGGTAAGCAAATCATCGTGACATTGCATACCGATAGCAGTGTGAGCGTAGAAGATGACGGTCGTGGAATTCCGGTTGGAATACATCCCACTGAGAAGTTGCCTGTTGTAGAAATCGTATTTACCCAGCTCCATGCTGGCGGTAAGTTTGAAAAAGGTACAGGCGGTGCTTATGCGTTCTCCGGTGGTTTGCATGGCGTTGGTGTCTCGGTAACCAACGCTTTATCTAAGCGCCTTGAAGTCACTGTATGGCGTGAAGGCCAGGTGTCTACTTTGACTTTTGCTGATGGCAAGGTCATCGAAAAGCTTAAAACTAGTGCCGCTGGTAAAGAAGATAAATCACACGGGACACGTGTCCGTGCATGGCCTGATGGCAAGTACTTTGATAGCCCTGGCATCCCGATGCCCGAGCTCATTCGTTTATTACGCTCTAAAGCGGTCTTGTTACCAGGCGTCAAAGTCACGCTGATTCAAGAGAAGTCTGGCGAGAGTCAAACTTGGCAATATGCCCAAGGCTTACGCGGCTATCTAAACGAAGCGATGGCTCAAGCAGGCCATGGCGCAGAAGTGATCCCTCCATTTGAAGGTGAGCAATACGCCACCGGTAATGGTGATGACGATTCCTTTGCTGAAGGCGAGGGCGCGGCATGGGTTGTTACTTGGACTGAAGACGGCGCACCAGTGCGTGAGAGTTATGTGAATTTGATTCCGACTCCAGCAGGCGGAACGCATGAGAGCGGATTACGTGAAGGTCTCTTTAATGCCGTTAAAGGTTTTATCGAGATGCATGCTCTACAGCCTAAAGGTGTGAAGCTCATGCCCGAGGACGTGTTTGCACGCGCCTCCTTCATTTTGTCTGCCAAGGTTTTAGATCCTCAGTTCCAAGGTCAAATTAAAGAGCGCTTGAATTCCAGAGACGCAGTGCGTTTGGTTTCGGGTTACGCTAAATCTGCATTAGAGCTTTGGCTTAATGAGCACGTGGATTACGGCCGTAAATTAGCCGACTTGGTCATTAAGCAGGCGCAGGCAAGAACCCGTGCAGGTCAAAAGGTTGAGAAGAAAAAATCTTCTGGCGTTGCAGTGCTTCCTGGAAAGCTGACTGATTGTGAGAGCCAAGACATTGGCCTGAATGAAATCTTCCTCGTAGAGGGTGATTCAGCCGGCGGCTCAGCCAAGATGGGTCGCAATAAAGAATATCAAGCGATTCTGCCTTTGCGCGGCAAGGTTCTCAATACTTGGGAAGCAGAACGCGATCGTTTGTTTGCGAATAATGAAGTACATGACATTGCTGTTGCGATCGGGGTTGATCCGCACGGCGCTAATGACACTCCTGATTTATCGAACTTACGTTACGGCAAGGTATGCATCTTGTCTGATGCGGACGTCGATGGTGCACATATTCAGGTATTGCTGCTCACCTTGTTCTACAAGCATTTCCCGAAACTCATTGAGTTGGGTCATGTGCATATTTCAAGACCACCTTTGTTTAGGGTAGATGCGCCAGCGCGTGGCAAAAAGCCAGCGCAAAAGATCTACGCACTAGATGCAAATGAGCTCCAAGCAATTGAAGATAAATTGCGCAAGGATGGCGTTAAAGAAACTGCTTGGCAAATCTCTCGCTTCAAAGGTTTGGGCGAAATGAGTGCTGAGCAATTGTGGGATACCACCTTGAATCCAGATACCCGTCGCCTCTTGCCGGTGACCTTGGGTACATGGACAGAAGATGAAACAATTAAAACAATGGATATGTTGATGGGTAAATCCGAGTCCGGGGCGCGTCGTGATTGGTTGGAAGAGCGCGGTAACGAAGTAGAGGCGGATATCTAATGGCAACTAAAAAAACTCCTGGCGGCACTGGTTCGGACGATCAAGCAGACTTGTTTGCTGGCGAACCCATTGAAATGAATATCGTTGAGGTGGATGAGCCAATCGCTGTGCAAGCAGGTGGCCCTAAGGATCCACATGATCCTAAAATTGTTGAGCTCAATGAAGATGACAAAGACAGCCTGACGCTGGCAGTCTACGCAGAGCGCGCTTATCTTGATTACGCAATTAGCGTAGTCAAAGGCCGCGCCTTGCCAGATGTATCGGATGGTCAAAAGCCAGTTCAGCGCCGTATTCTTTTCTCGATGAGCGAGATGGGTTTGCGTGCTGATGCTAAGCCGGTGAAGAGTGCTCGTGTTGTGGGTGATGTATTGGGTAAGTTTCATCCGCACGGCGACCAATCCGCTTATGACGCATTAGTACGTCTTGCCCAGAGCTTTTCATTACGCTATCCACTCATCGATGGTCAAGGTAACTTCGGCTCGCGTGATGGTGATGGCGCAGCGGCAATGCGTTACACCGAAGCGCGTTTAACCAAAATTGCGGGTCTCCTGCTCAGTGAGATTGATGAAGGTACGGTCGATTTTGCGCCGAACTACGACGGATCTTTCCAAGAACCTAAGTTGTTACCAGCACGCTTGCCATTTGTTCTCCTGAATGGCGCATCTGGTATTGCGGTAGGTATGGCGACAGAGATTCCTTCGCATAACTTACGTGAAGTAGCTAGCGCAGCGATTGCTTTAATGAAGTCTCCAAAAATGAGCACTTCAGAGTTGTTGGAAATCATGCCCGGCCCAGACTATCCAGGTGGCGGTCAAATTATTTCCTCTCCAGCAGAGATTGCGCAGATTTACGAAGCAGGTCGCGGTAGTCTTAAAGTGCGTGCCCGTTGGTCTATCGAGGAATTGGCTCGTGGCCAGTGGCAGATTGTGGTCAATGAGTTGCCACCATCCACTTCGTCACAACGCGTACTGCAAGAGATTGAAGAGATCACCAATCCGAAGGTCAAAGTTGGTAAGAAGACCTTAACCCCTGAGCAGAACAATCTCAAATCCACCATCTTGAATGTACTTGATGGTGTACGTGATGAGTCGAGCAAAGATGCTGCTGTGCGTTTGGTATTTGAGCCTAAGAGCAAAAATATTGATGTCAATGAGTTTGCGAACTTATTGCTAGCCCACACATCACTAGAGTCCAATGCGCCAATGAATTTGGTGATGATTGGTACTGATGGCCGCCCACGTCAAAAAGGCCTCAAAGAGATTATTGCTGAGTGGATTTCTTTCCGAGTCGGCACTGTTACACGTCGTACTCAGCACCGCTTAGGTAAGGTTAACGACCGTATGCATATTTTAGAAGGGCGCTTAATCGTTCTTCTCAATATTGATAAGGTCATTAAGATCATTCGCAATAGCGATGAACCTAAGGCTGACCTCATTAAAGAATTTAAGCTCAGTGATCGCCAGGCGGAAGATATCTTGGATATCCGTTTGCGTCAGTTGGCTCGCCTCGAAGGTATCAAGATTGAGCAAGAGTTAAAAGAGCTCAAGTCTGAGCGCGATGATCTCGAAGGTTTGTTGCAGAGCGATACCGTTCTCCGTAAGCGCATCATCAAAGAAATCGAATCGGATATGAAGGATTTTGGCGATGATCGTCGCACCTTGATCCAGGAAGATAAGCGCGCCGTTGCTGAAACTAAAGTATTGGATGAACCAGTAACGGTCATCGTGTCTCAAAAAGGCTGGGTGCGTGTACGCCAAGGTCATGAGCATGATGCAACTCAGTTTGGCTTTAAAGCAGGTGATGCCCTCTATGGCACATTTGAGTGCCGCACAGTTGATGTGATGCAAGGTTTTGGCAGTGATGGTCGCGTCTATACCGTACCAGTTAGTGAGTTGCCTGGTGCCCGTGGTGATGGCTCGCCATTAACCAGCTTTGTGAACTTAGCTGCTGGATCACAAATGGTGGCTTACTATGCTGGCCAGTCCGATGATCTAGTGTTGATTTCTACTAGATCAGGTAACGGCTTCCTTGCAAACGTTGCAGATATGACTACCCGTAACAAGGCTGGTAAATCTTTCGTTGGTATCGATAGTAAGTTCCCAGGTGGTGATGCACCGCTTGGAGCGGCTAAGGTGACTGCTGGCATGAAGCAAGTGGCCTGCTTATCTGAAAGCTCTAAGTTATTAGTATTCCCGCTAGATGAGCTAAAGCGTTTACCCACTGGTGGTAAAGGCGTCATTCTGATGGGCTTAGATGACAAAGAGAAGTTGGCGTCTGCAATTGCTGTTGGTCCTGATGGTGCTACGTATTCTGGTGCCGGACGTGCTGGCAAGCCAACCGAATTAAGTCTTGATGCAAAAACTCTGAAATCGTTTGCAGGTAATCGCGCTCGCAAAGGACATTTTGTAGAGCCAAGACTGAAGGATGGAAAGCTCAAGGCAAACTAAATAGCAAGCCTAGCTTGGAAGAAGTTCAAAAAACCCGGTCCTTAGTTGATCGGGTTTTTTTGTTTTCACTTAAACTTTTTTAGGGATTGGTACGCCATACTTTACGGAAATCACTTCAGCCAAAATGGATACGGCGATTTCAGGAGGGGTCAAAGCCCCGATAAATAGACCAACAGGCCCGTGAAGACGCTCCACTTGTTCCTGTGTCACATCAAATTCCAGTAAGCGCTCTTTGCGTTTTTGGGTATTGATTCTGCTACCCAGTGCGCCAACATAAAAAGCAGGGGACTTTAATGCCTCCATCAAGGCCATGTCATCTAGCTTGGGATCATGCGTTAAAGCAACGACAGCTGTATGAGAGTCAACACCAATTTCTAGCAATACATCATCTGGCATGCCCTTGATAAATTGAATATGCTCGCGATTGATGCCTTCCGCATACTCTTCACGAGGGTCAATGACAATGACTTCAAAGTCAGATGCGAGAGCAAAGTCAGCCGTATAGAGGGATAGTTGCCCCGCACCAATGATGACCATGCGCCAACGAGGACCATAAGTGGTTTTCATTAATTTCTCATCGCAAATAAATGCCTCATTACGATTCCCGGCTTCTAGTGTGGATTTGCCAGTTGCAAGATCCACTGTGCGTGAGGTAATTTGGTGTGCTGAGATGGAAGACAAAATGGTTTCCAGAATCGCCAATTCCGGTTTTGGTTCGACAAGCAAGCGCAACGTTCCACCACAAGGCAAACCAAAGCGCGCAGCCTCCTGTTGACTCACCCCATAGACCACCATCTCCGGCAAGTCTCTGGTCAGGATTTCAGTTTGCACTCGGCGAATTAGGTCGTCTTCGACACAGCCACCAGACACTGAGCCAGTAACTTGCCCATCACCCCGAATGGCTAACCAAGAGCCGATAGGTCTTGGGGAGGAGCCCCAGGTTTGAACCACTGTGGCGATGGCAACGGGATGGCCAGACTTGAGCCAGTCGACGGCGGCTTTTAATACGCTTAAATCAGTGCTGTTCATTTCTTGTCTCTAATTTCTTATATTTATTTTTTTGTATTTATTATTTTTTTCTGGCAATGTAATTATTATCACCTTAATGATAAGTTCTAGCCCATCCACTCAAGCTTCAAATTTACGCCTTGCCGTGCTCTTGCTAGCGGCTGGAGAGGGTAACCGCCTCGGTGTTCATCCCAAAGCCTTGCTCCGAAAGTGCGGTCTGACCCTATTGGAGCTATTTTCAGGTGCAATTCAAGGATTCGCCCCAACTGAATACGTCGTAGTGACTGGCTTTCATGCAAGAGCAATTGAGTCTGAGATCGAGAAAATTAATGACTCCCTAATGCATCCAATTCAAGTCATTCAGAATCCTGCTCCAGAAAGAGGTCAAGCCTCCTCTGTTCGCCTGGGTCTCGAATCCCTTAATGGTGAGTTTGATGTCTTGTTGGTCGCACTCTCAGATCAGCCTGAGATAGGGGTAAGAGAAGTTCAAGAGCTGCTTGATGCATTTCTCAGGCGAGATAGCGGCGAGGAAATCATTCTCCCAATGGTGGAAGGTAGGCGCGGTAATCCTGTGCTTTTCTCACGAAAGGCGATATCAGAGGTTCTTGCAAATCCTGGGATGGTTTGTCGGGAATATATGGATGCTCATCCTGCCAAGGTGAGAACTATGCTCACCAGCAATCAAGCGTTTGTAATGGATGTCGACACACCGGAAGACATCCAACAACACAAATTAAGCCTGACTTAGTTTTTTAAATCTCGGCAATCAGCTCGATTTCAACGCAAGCACCCAAAGGGATTTGCGCAACACCAAACGCACTACGCGCATGTTTGCCGGCATCGCCAAATACTTCAAAAAGCAGTTCTGAGCAGCCATTTACGACCAAGTGTTGCTCAGTAAATTCAGAGGTGGAATTGACTAGGCCCATCACTTTCACAATACGCTTCACTTTGTCTAGAGAGCCCAAGTGATTTTGTAAGGTGGAAATCAAATCAATCGCAATAGACTTAGCTGCAGCTTTGCCGGTCTCTGTATCCATATCTTGGCCAAGTTTTCCAACCCAAGGCTTCCCATCTTTTTTGGCAATGTGCCCAGATAGGAAAACAGTGTTGCCAGAAGTAGCTGCCATGACATAAGCGGCAGCAGGGGGTCCAGGAGGAGGTAACTCAATACCAAGAGTTTTAAGGCGATCGCTAATGTGATTTGTCATAGAGTTCAGTGGTGTTAATTAAAAGACAGAAAAAAATAAAAAGAAAATGGGTCAATAAAGACTTAGTTACAGCAAATATTACTTGATTACTTTGACAGTTGACGCATGGCATTTTCAAGGCCATTCAAGGTCACGGGATACATGCGGTCTTTCATTAAACCCTTCATGATGTCAATGGATTGTCGGTACTGCCACACAGATTCCGGCTCTGGATTGAGCCATGCAAAGTGCGGGAAGTGATCAACCAGACGATTAATCCAAGCGGCCCCAGTTTCTCGGTTGTTGTATTCAACCGATCCGTTAGGACTCAGAATTTCATAGGGAGACATCGTGGCATCTCCTATAAAAATCAGTTTGTAGTCGGGACCATACTTATTAATGATGTCCTGAGTAGCTGTCACCTGGTCCCGTCTGCGTCGATTGCTTTGCCACAGGTGTTCATATACGCAGTTATGAAAGTAGTAATACTCCAAGTGCTTGAACTCAGTTTTGACGGCAGTGAACAATTCAGAAATCCGCTGGATGTGGTCATCCATCGATCCGCCTACATCCATGAGCAATAAGACTTTGACTTGGTTATGACGCTCAGGCCGCATTTGAATATCAAGCATCCCTGCATTTGCTGCAGTGGAGTGAATAGTTTTATCGAGATCTAACTCTAGGCTTGAGCCTTCTCTGGCAAAACGACGCAAGCGACGCAATGCCATTTTGATATTGCGGGTCCCAAGACTGAGATCACTGTCGTAATCTTTAAACTCTCGAGCCTCCCAGACTTTAATGGCCGTTCGATTGCCGGCACTTTCACCACCAATCCGAATTCCTTCTGGGTGATAGCCGCTGTGACCAAAAGGGGATGAACCTCCAGCTCCAATCCACTTGTTGCCACCACCGTGCCACTCCTTTTGTTCCTTCATGAGTTCTTGAAGACGCTTTTGCAATGCTTCGGGACCGCCTAACTTTTTCAGCGCTGCTTTTTCTTCTTCAGTTAATACGCGCTGTAATTTTTTCTCAAGCCAGTCCAGTGGAATGTCGGGGGCTAAGGCCATGATTTGCTCTACGCCATTAAAGTAAGAGCCAAAGACTTGATCAAAACGATCAAAGTGCTGCTCATCCTTTACCAAAGTCATACGCGCTAACTGATAAAACTCATCAATCGAAGGTTCAATGACGCCTTCCTTTAAAGCCTCCAATAGGGTTAAAAATTCTCGAACAGATACTGGCACCTTGGCCTCTTTGAGCTGGAGAAAAAATTGAATCAACATGATTCAGCTATTGCGAAATGGAGGCGGTTGAGATTAGCGGTGATTGCGATTCATCATGACGAGACGTTCAAACAGGTGAATGTCCTGTTCGTTTTTCAGAAGTGCACCATGTAACGGTGGAATCGCAATTTTGTCTTCGTTGCTATAAAGCGCCTCAGCGGGGATATCTTCAGCTAGTAAAAGTTTTAACCAATCGATTAATTCAGAGGTGGAAGGTTTCTTCTTGAGGCCAGGCAAAGATCGAATTTGATAGAACGATTTAAGAGCTGCATCTAACAATTCTTGTTTGATGTTTGGGTGATGGACATCCACAATGCTCTGCATAGTTCCAGCATCTGGAAATGAGATGTAATGAAAAAAGCAGCGACGCAAAAATGCATCAGGCAATTCTTTCTCATTGTTTGAGGTAATGATGACAAGAGGGCGGTGCTTAGCTTTAATGAGTTCCCTTGTTTCGTATACATAGAACTCCATACGATCAATTTCTCGTAAAAGATCGTTTGGAAATTCGATATCCGCTTTATCAATCTCATCAATTAATAGTACGACTGGCTCATCCGCTTCAAATGCTTGCCAAAGGACACCTTTAACAATGTAGTTGCGTATGTCGTTGACTTTTTCATCACCAAGTTGGGAGTCTCTTAGTCGGCTAACCGCATCGTATTCATAGAGGCCTTGTTGGGCTTTAGTCGTTGATTTGATGTGCCATTGCATGAGGGGCATATTCAATGCTGCGGCAACTTCCTCAGCCAGCATCGTCTTGCCCGTACCTGGTTCGCCTTTAATTAAAAGAGGGCGCTGCAGTTGAATTGCGGCATTTACCGCTAATTTCAGGTCATCAGTAGCTACATAGCTTTGGGAGCCATCGAAGCGGGATTTGGTCTTAGTCATCTCTAGGGCAATCAATTTGTCTTTAAATAGCGTTCAAGTATAGGTAAAAGGGCTGATATTTTCAGTGTTTTCACTGATTTCAAGCTCTGAAATGGTGGATCTGCTCCTGTCTCCGCTATACTCTGTGCAAATTGATCTAAATCAAACTCGTTAATGATGATTTCTATGAAAAAACACCTCATTCTTTCCCAATTGGCCCTCTGTGCTGGCTTGGCATTTGCTGGTTTTGCTGCTCAAGCGCAAGACGTCAAAGGTTCCGCTCAAGCTGGACAAGGTAAGGTTTGGCTTTGTATTGGTTGCCACTCCATTCCTGACTACCGCGCTGACTATCCTTTGGTTTACAAGGTCCCAATGCTAGGTGGCCAAAATGCTGCTTACATTGCTAGCTCTTTGTCCGCTTACAAGAAGGGCGAAAGAAAGCATCCAACGATGCGTTCAATTGCTGCCAGCTTGTCTGATCAAGACATGGCTGATCTTGGCGAATACTATGCTGCGCAAACTGCCAGCTCACCAAATAACCCATTGAAGTGATATTTAGAGGCACGTTTATGAAATTCGCACTAATTACCGCCATTTTGTTATCCAGCATCGGTCTAGCTCAAGCAGCTAGCGCTGAAAAAGGTCAAGCGCTTGTAGAGAAGGCTAATTGCGCCTCTTGTCATGGTGCTGGCCTAAACGCCCCAATCCTGCCTGCTTACCCAAAGTTGGCTGGTCAGTATTCTGATTACCTCTACTACGCATTAAAGGCTTACAAAGTAGGTAACGGAAATGCTCAATACGGTCGCAATAACGCCATTATGGGTTCCCAGGTTCAGACATTCTCTGATGCCGATATGCAAGACATTGCTGCTTATATCGCTTCATTGCCAGGAAATTTCGTAGTTAAGAAGTAATCCAGCATTTCTTGTTGCATAAGCACAAAAGGCTTAGGTTAATCACCTAAGCCTTTATTCTTTATGGGCTTTCGGGTTTTCCTATGTCTTTATTTCGTTGCCTCAAGCCCTCTGGTGAGGTGTTTGCGCATAGCTAGATCCGCAGCCAGGGGATCTCTTTTGAGGATGGCCTGAAGAATTTCGCGATGCTCTAGGAGTGAGCTTAATAAACGACCGCTTCTTGTCAAAGAATCTCGTCTTTGGAGTTTTAGCACCTTACGAAGGTCTTCAATCACACCGTTCATCCATTTATTTCCTGCAATTTCTTGGATCAACTCATGAAACTTCACATTAATTTCAAAAAATTGCTCGGTATCACGGTCAGCTGCAGCCTTTTCTAGGCGGTGATGCAGGTTATCAAGCTGTGTGAGTTGAGCCTCAGATGCCTTAATGGCCGTTTCTTTAGCTGCTTGACCCTCTAGCAAAGAGAGGACGGTAAAGATTTGCTCTAGATCGCGGCGATCAACTTCGGTGACATAGGCACCTTTATTCATCTTGGTTGTAACCAAGCCTTCGGAGGCCAAAACCTTGATGGCTTCACGCATTGGTGTTCGTGAGATGCCAAAGGCTATCGCCAAGCTTTGCTCGTCTAGCCAGCTCCCAGGAGCCAGTTCATGGGAAAAGATCTGCTCGCGTAGGCGCTCAGCTACGTCTTCGTATAAGGGTCTGTTTATTAGTTTTGTATTCATAATTATGTATACAGTATCTAGACAAATTTAAAAATGTCAAGCAAAATAGCCCTACAAATTTAGTAACAATGTAATAAAGCCAACCGGGAGTGCTTTATGAGTACAAGTGAAAAAAAGTCAGCATCGAATTCATCTAATACATGGCCAAATGTGCCGGATAGCAATTTAGATGCTTGGAAGAAATCAGCCCAAAAGTCAGCACCGAATGGTGATGTCGATAAATTAGGTTGGCAAACGCCGGATGGTATTCATCTCAAGGCTTTGTATACCGCCGAAGATACTGAAGGTCTTCAATACACACATTCATTGCCAGGATTCGAGCCATTCGTTCGTGGACCTCAGGCAACCATGTACTCGGTTCGTCCTTGGACTATTCGTCAATACGCTGGTTTCTCAACTGCAGAAGAATCTAATGCGTTTTATCGCAAGGCACTAGATGCAGGTGGTCAAGGTGTTTCCGTTGCTTTTGACTTGGCTACCCATCGTGGCTATGACTCTGATCATCCGCGCGTGACTGGCGACGTTGGTAAAGCCGGTGTAGCAATTGACTCTGTAGAAGATATGAAGATTTTGTTTGATGGCATTCCGTTAGACAAAGTATCCGTTTCAATGACGATGAACGGTGCCGTATTGCCGGTACTGGCTGGTTATATTGTTGCCGGCGAAGAACAAGGTGTGAAGCAAGAGCTGCTATCAGGCACGATTCAGAATGACATTCTGAAAGAGTTCATGGTGCGTAATACCTACATCTACCCGCCAGAGCCTTCCATGCGCATCATCGGCGACATCATCGAGTACACCGCTAAGCACATGCCGAAATTTAACTCGATTTCTATTTCGGGTTATCACATGCAAGAGGCTGGTGCGAACCAAGTTCTCGAATTGGCATTCACATTGGCTGACGGTAAAGAGTATGTAAAAACTGCATTAGCCAAGGGTCTGGATGTCGATGGCTTTGCTGGTCGCCTTTCATTCTTCTTCGCTATTGGTATGAACTTCTATTTAGAAGTTGCTAAGTTGCGTGCTGCGCGCCTCTTGTGGTGGCGCATCATGAAATCCTTTGAGCCAAAAAATCCAAAGTCACTGATGTTACGTACGCATTGCCAAACATCTGGCTGGTCTTTAACTGAACAAGATCCATACAACAACGTTGTTCGTACAACGGTTGAAGCCATGGCAGCGGTATTTGGTGGCACTCAATCTTTGCATACGAATTCATTTGATGAAGCGATTGCTTTGCCATCCGAATTCTCTAGCCGTATCGCCCGTAACACCCAGTTAATTCTTCAGGAAGAAACACATATCACTAGCGTGATTGATCCATGGGCTGGTTCGTACATGATGGAGAACCTTACTCAAGAGATGGCTGATAAAGCCTGGGAAATCATTCAAGAAGTTGATGCCATGGGTGGCATGACTAAAGCCGTGGAAAGCGGTTGGGCTAAGCTGAAGATTGAAGCCGCAGCTGCCGAGAAACAAGCCAAGATTGACTCTGGTTCCGATGTCATCGTTGGCGTTAATAAATACAAGCTCGGCAAAGAAGACTTAGTTGATGTCTTGATGATTGACAACGATAAGGTTCGTGAAAGCCAAGTTGCACGATTAAAAGATATCAAGGCGAAGCGCGACTCCAAAAAAGTTGAAGCTGCATTAGAAGCGTTAACAAAAGCCGCAGAAGAAAATACTGGCAACTTGCTGGAGTTGGCTGTACAAGCAATTCGCTTGCGCGCTACGGTCGGTGAAGTTTCTGATGCATTGGAAAAAGTTTACGGGCGCCATCGCGCCGATACTCAAAAGGTGACCGGTGTGTATGCAGCTGCTTACGACTCAGCAGAGGGCTGGGAAAAATTGAAGGTAGAGATTGCTGATTTTGCAAAAGACTTTGGCCGTCGCCCACGTGTGATGATTGCGAAGCTTGGTCAAGATGGTCATGATCGCGGTGCAAAGGTTGTTGCAACTGCCTTTGCTGACTTAGGTTTTGACGTGGATATTGGACCTTTGTTCCAAACTCCGGAAGAGTGCGCTCGCCAAGCGATTGAGAATGACGTGCACGCTTTAGGAATTTCTACTTTGGCTGCAGGACATAAGACTTTGGTGCCAGCCATCATTGCCGAGTTGAAAAAGCAGGGTGCTGACGACATTATTGTCTTCGTAGGCGGTGTGATCCCAAGACAAGATTACGACTTCCTATATGAGGCGGGTGTGAAGGGTATTTATGGCCCAGGCACTCCGATCCCTGCATCAGCTAAGGATGTGCTTGAGCAGATTCGTAAATCTGTAAAGCCAGAGTAATTTAAAGATCAAAGACATCAGCATGCTCAATGCAGTTGACCAAGCTTTGGTGAATGATCTCACCGGTGCGCCTTCATCGGCGCAGCGTCGGGCCTTGGCCAAGATCATCACCTTGCTTGAATCTACTCGCATGGATCACCGTAAGCGTGCAGATGAGGTGCTTAATACCTTATTACCAAAGACAGGCAAGTCATTTCGCCTTGGTATCTCTGGTGTGCCTGGAGTTGGTAAGTCCACTCTGATAGAGACCCTCGGTCTGTATCTGATTGAGAAGGGACATCGTGTTGCCGTTCTGGCCATTGACCCTTCTTCAAGCTTATCTGGCGGATCCATATTGGGTGATAAGACGCGCATGGAGAGGTTATCGGTACTAGATAAGGCCTTTATTCGTCCGAGCCCGTCATCTTGCACATTAGGCGGCGTAGCAGAGAAAACGCGTGAAGCGATGTTGGTTGCTGAAGCCGCAGGCTTTGACATTGTGATTGTTGAAACCGTCGGTGTTGGTCAAAGTGAAATTGCAGTTGCTGGCATGACAGACATGTTCTTGCTATTGCAATTACCTAATGCTGGCGACGACCTGCAGGCGATTAAAAAAGGCGTGATGGAGATTGCTGATCTGATTGTGATCAACAAGGTTGACATCGATCCAGATGCCGCTATGCGCGCACAATTATTTATTACAAGCTCTCTACGACTTTTGGGTTTTCAAGGGAACCCAGACCATGCCTCGCACGATCAAGAGTATTGGCATCCTACGGTCATGACCTTAAGCGCTCTAGAGGGTAATGGCGTCCCTGAGTTATGGGAAAAAATTCTGCATTTTCAGAAACTGCAGAACGCTAATGGCAAATTGCAATCCCGCCGTAAACAGCAGGCTGGAGCATGGATGTGGGATCGCATTGATGCTGGCCTTAAGAATGCTTTTCAGAATCACCCAGCAGTACAAACACTTTTACCCAGTCTGAGTGCCGAGGTAAATCAAGGAACCATGGCCGCTTCTGTTGCTGCGAGACGTTTACTCGAAGCAATGGGACACGAATTTTTCTAAGGAGTAGTTATGAAGGAAATCATTCAACAGCTTGAAGCAAAGCGCGAACTTGCCAGATTAGGTGGCGGGCAAAAGCGTATTGCCGCTCAACATTCCAAAGGCAAACTCACCGCACGCGAGCGTATTGAACTCTTGCTAGATGCGGGCACCTTTGAAGAGTGGGATATGTTCGTTGAGCATCGTTGCCACGATTTCGGTATGGCTGATCAAACTGTTCCGGGTGACGGTGTTGTTACTGGTTACGGCATGATTAACGGCCGCTTGGTATTCGTGTTCTCACAAGACTTTACCGTCTTGGGTGGCTCTCTTTCAGAAGCGCATGCTGAGAAGATTTGCAAGATCATGGATCAGGCCCTCAAAGTAGGCGCTCCGGTGATTGGTTTAAATGATTCTGGTGGTGCACGTATTCAAGAGGGTGTTGCTTCATTGGGTGGCTATGCGGAAATTTTCCAGCGTAATGTGACTGCCTCTGGCGTTATTCCTCAAATCTCTTTGATCATGGGCCCTTCAGCCGGTGGTGCCGTGTATTCACCAGCACTCACTGACTTCATCTTCATGGTGAAGGATAGTTCTTACATGTTCGTTACTGGCCCAGAAGTAGTTAAGACAGTTACGCATGAGGATGTGACTGCAGAAGAGTTGGGTGGTGCGGTAACTCACTCCACTATTTCAGGTGTTTGTGATTTGGCTTTTGATAATGACGTTGATGCCATCATGATGCTCCGTCGTTTCTTCAACTACCTGCCTTTATCTAATCGCGAGAAGCCGCCCATGATCAATGGGGCAATGCGCACTGAAGAGCCTGATTTCTCACTTGATACATTGGTGCCAAGTAATCCAAATCAACCTTACGATATGAAAGAGTTGATTGAGAAAATTGTTGATGATGGCGAGTTTTTTGAACTCCAGCCTGATTACGCAAAGAACATCTTGATCGGTTTTGCGCGTATGGAAGGTCGCTCGATTGGTATCGTTGCAAACCAGCCTTTAGTTTTGGCAGGTTGCTTAGATATCAAAGCATCTATTAAAGCTGCTCGTTTTGTTCGCTTCTGTGATGCCTTTAATATCCCTGTTGTGACCTTGGTTGACGTGCCTGGATTTATGCCTGGTACATCACAAGAATACGGCGGCATCATTAAGCATGGTGCGAAGTTGCTTTACGCCTATGCGGACTGCACCGTTCCTAAAGTGACGCTGATTACACGTAAAGCCTACGGTGGTGCGTATGACGTGATGGCGTCTAAGCATTTACGTGGCGACGTTAACTTTGCTTGGCCTTCTGCTGAAATTGCAGTTATGGGTCCTAAAGGCGCTGTTGAAATTATCTTCCGTGAAGAAAAATCGGATCCAGCAAAAATTGCTGCACGTGAGGCTGAATACAAAGCGAAGTTTGCAAACCCGTTTGTGGCAGGTCGACGTGGCTACATTGATGATGTGATCTTGCCGCATGAGACACGTAAGCGTATCTCACGTTCTTTGGCAATGCTGAAAGATAAAGAGCTCACAAACCCACCACGTAAACACGGCAACATTCCCCTCTAAGGCGCCGATAAATCATGACTACGAAAATGTTTAAGAAAATTTTGATTGCAAACCGCGGTGAGATTGCTTGCCGTGTAATGAAAACCGCTAAAAAGATGGGTATTAAGACGGTTGCCGTCTACTCTGAGGCAGATAAAGAGGCGCGTCATGTGCAGATGGCTGATGAGGCTGTTTGTATTGGGCCTGCTCCTTCTCGCGAATCGTATTTAGTAATGGATCGCATCATTCAGGCTTGCAAAGATACTGGTGCTGAAGCAGTTCATCCAGGCTATGGCTTCTTATCTGAGAATGAACAGTTTGCTAAGCGCTGCGAAGAAGAAGGTATTGTATTTATTGGACCAAAGCATCAGTCTATTGCGGCTATGGGCGACAAGATCGCCTCCAAAAAGCTTGCTTTAGAAGCTAAGGTGAATACCATTCCTGGCTACAACGAAGCGATTGATACAACTGAAGAAGCGGTCAAGATTGCTCAAGGAATCGGTTACCCGGTGATGATCAAGGCATCAGCAGGCGGTGGTGGTAAGGGCTTGCGTGTTGCATTTAATGATAAAGAGGCTGCTGAAGGCTTTGCTGCCTGTAAAACAGAGGCAATGAATAGCTTCGGCGATGACCGTATCTTCATTGAAAAGTTTGTTGAAGGCCCACGCCATATTGAGATTCAGGTTCTAGGTGATTCACATGGCAATGTGGTGTATTTGGGCGAGCGCGATTGCTCGATTCAGCGTCGCCATCAAAAGGTGATTGAGGAAGCTCCATCTCCATTTATTGATCCTGCAACCCGTAAGGCAATGGGTGAGCAAGCCGTTGCTTTGGCAAAGGCTGTGAACTATCAATCTGCCGGTACAGTCGAGTTTGTAGTTGGCAAAGACAAGTCTTTCTACTTCCTCGAGATGAATACCCGCTTGCAAGTTGAGCATCCAGTAACGGAAGGCATTACCGGCTTGGATTTAGTCGAGCAAATGATTCGTGTAGCTGCTGGTGAGAAGCTGGCATTTAAGCAAGAAGATATTAAGCTTGATGGTTGGTCAATGGAGTGTCGTATTAATGCGGATGATCCATTCCGCAACTTCTTGCCATCTACTGGCCGATTGGTGAAATATCGTCCACCAGAAGAGTTAGATGGTGTGCGCGTGGACACTGGCGTGTACGAGGGCGGCGAGATCCCGATGTACTACGACTCGATGATTGCGAAGTTGATCGTTCATGGCAAGGATCGCACTGAAGCTATCGAGAAGATGCGTGCTGCACTGAATGACTTCGTCATTCGTGGCATTCATTCAAACATTCCTTTCCAGGCAGCGCTTTTGCAGCATCCACGATTTGTATCGGGCGACTTCACTACCGGCTTTATTGCTGAAGAGTATCCAGATGGTTTCAAAAAGGATTCTGTTCAGCCAGCTGATCCGAAGCGTTTAGCAGCCTTAGCGGCATTTATGCGCTATCGCTATCTTGAGCATATCAAGATGATTGACGGTCAATTGGCCGGTCATGAAATGACAATTGCGAAGAAGTTTGTAGTGGTTACTGGCGCACGAGTCGGATCAAGCGAAGAGATTCAAGAGATTCCTGTTCGCGTTGATCTGAAGGATACCGTCTACTCTGTTTATATTGAAGAGGAGGGTGATGTTAGCCGTTACAACATCGTTAGCAATTGGCGTCCAGGCGAGCTTTGCTTGCGTGCAACCATTAATGGCACACATAAGATCACTGCTCAAGTTGAGCGTAAGGGCGTTAAATACGCACTCGTCTTAGATGGAGCGCATTACGAATGTATGGTCTTAAGCCCTCTAGGTGCTGAACTTCAACGTCGTATGTTGGTTAAGGTTCCACCAGATACTTCCAAGTTAGTCATGTCTCCAATGCCTGGTCTCTTGACCAACATTTCCGTAAAGGTTGGCGAAGCAGTCACTGCTGGTCAGAAATTAGCCGCCATTGAAGCAATGAAAATGGAAAACACACTCGTTGCTGCACAAGATGGCGTCGTTGCTGAAATCTGCGCCAATGTTGGCGAAAGCTTAGCGGTCGATCAATTGATCATTCGCTTCGAATAAGGCTAGCTATGACTAAACCATTTAAGATTTTGGGAATTCAGCAAATTGCTATTGGTGGCGAGAATAAAGATCGCCTCCGTAAGCTTTGGGTTGAGTTATTGGGCTTTGAATTCAAGAGCACTTTTGTCTCTGAGCGTGAGAACGTTGATGAAGATATTTGTGCTATCGGCAAAGGTGCTCATGAGATTGAGGTTGATCTTATGCAACCATTCGATATTGAAAAGAAGCCTGCTGTTCACCAAACACCTTTAAATCACATTGGCCTATGGGTAGACGACCTACCAAAGGCTGTTGAGTGGTTGTCAGCTCAAGGTCTTCGCTTTGCTCCAGGCGGTATTCGTAAGGGTGCTGCGGGGTATGACATCACCTTTGTTCACCCGAAGGGCAATGAGGAGTTTCCGTTCTGTGGTGAAGGTGTATTGATTGAGCTAGTTCAGGCGCCACCAGATATCATTGCGGGTCTGAGTTCATAGAATCTAGAGAGTCCAAATTGACCCGTATATTGGCCATCGACACCTCCTCAGCTTGGTGTTCGGTGGCTTTATCTTTACCTGATGCCGCGCCTTTAGTTCGCCACCAAAAAGTGTCGGCTGGCGCTAGCCAACTCTTATTACCTTGGGTAGAAGAGTTGTTATCCGAAGCTTCTATTGAACTTTCTTCTCTTGATGCGATTGCGATTGGTAATGGTCCCGGAGCCTTCACTGGAGTGCGCTTAGGTGTTGCTGCTGTTCAGGGTCTAGCGATTGCGGCAAGACTGCCAGTTTTACCTGTAGCGAGTCTAGATGCCATTGCTAGTCAACTCGTTCAAACTCCAGCGTTTATTGCTTCAGGGGCTCAATCATTTGTAATTGCAGTTGATGCCCGTATGGAAGAGGCTTATTGGGCTAGCTACAAGATTCTGGCCAATCAATTGCCTCAGCGGCAGGGAGAAATACATCTGACGCCACCAGAGGCTTTGGAGCTTTCAAGTATTGATTTTCTAGCTGGTAGTGCGCTCTTAGAATTTGGTGATCGACTATTTACCAATGCTTCACATCCATTTGCAAGCACTCATCTTGATTCCGCTATCGGAGTCAATGCTCTAGGCGTTTTGGCTTGCGCTGAGGAAATGTGGAGCAAAGGTCTCCAGCAAGATGTGCATCTGCTGGAGCCTCTGTATATCCGTAACAAGGTGGCATTGACCTCTGCGGAACGAAGTCAACAACATGGTTGATAACATCCATTCCTTACACGCTAGTACTGAAGGTGTATCGGAGCTTTCATTTTTGCCTATGACGGTGGCAGATTTAGATTCTGTCCTGGCCATTGAATCTGTTTCGCACATTCATCCTTGGACAAAGGGCAATTTCTCAGATTCACTTGCTGCTGGGCATTGGGCATATTGCGTGCGACCTCAATTATCAGATGCGGTAAAGGGCAGTTATTTAGATCCCGAAGTTCTCTGGGCTTACTGTATTTTATTTCCAGCGGTAGATGAGTTACATCTCTTAAACATCACCGTTTCACCAAAGTTGCGTCGTCTGGGTATTGGCATAAAGATGATGAATGCAATCGAGGGTGTGGCGGCACAGCAAAAAATGCCTCGGATTATTCTTGAAGTTCGTCCCAGCAATGAAGCTGCTTTAAAGCTTTATCAAAGCCTAGGATACGAGCAAATTGGTTTGCGCAAAAACTACTACCCAGTTGATGCAGCAAGCGGATTGCGTGAAGATGCTCTAGTTTTAGCTAAATCGATTAAGCTTGAGGCATGAATATGAGTACAAATTCTGCCTTTCTAAAAGAGATGGGTATTACCGAGTGGACTTCACGTGATGCCGTTCCAGCTCAAGCCCAAGTAATGGCTTCTTCAGAGGCGGCCATCCAACAGGCAGAGTCAATCGCTGCTGCAGCCTCCGATGTCTCCGAGGCACGCGAGCGAACTTCTTCTGGAATATGGTGGTTTTTTGGTAGCAAACCTCAAGGTGACGCAGAAGTACTTTTTCAGAACATCATTCGCGTTCTTGGCTTGACTCCACAAGAGTGGTCTTGGAAAAATCCGGCCGACAAGCTCAATCCAGAATTGTTGCCGCAAGACGGAACACCAATAGTCGCCTTAGCTTTTGGTGGCCCAGCCGCTCAAAAATTATCAGGTGAACGTGATGCACTTCCAGAGCTTCGCGAAACTGTCTTAGCTTTTAATGCAGATGGCGCAGAGGATCTGCCGCTGATTGCTACTTTTGAGTTGAATCAACTGATCGCTAGGCCAAAGGATAAGGCGCTATTTTGGCAGGATCTACTGCTTGCTAAATCGGTATTGCAAAATATCTAAGCTTTGCGCTTAGTGCTTATGCTCGCCAATCAAATGCATTGAGTCGTATTCAGCTTGATTGGCAGCATGACGTTTGATCACTAGCCACATGATTGCGCTTACAGCAACACCAAAGCCAATAATTACTGCCTGAATCGGTGCATCTAGCCAAATTAATCCAGAGTAGATTAAGAGCATCATCAATACAGAAATGTTTTCATTGAAGTTTTGCACGGCAATGGAATGACCCGCAGACATCAACACATGTCCGCGATGTTGAAGTAGGGCATTCATTGGAACTACAAAGTAACCAGCCAGCCATCCAACCAATATTAATAAGAAATAGGCTGGCAAGAGGTTCAAGGAGATTTCAAACTTGCCAATAGTCCAAAGCGTTGTATTGGGCAACATATCTGAGTTGTAAATTGCCATGACGCAGACCACAAGACCCATGGCAATGCCATAAGGAAGAACTTTGAGAGAGCTACGAAGCGGAACCCGCCAAGCTGCCCACACAGCTCCTCCGGCAACACCAAAGGCCGAGATTGCCTGAAGAATGGCTCCCTGAGACAAAGTCATATGCAGGGCCACTTGGGCCCACTTAATCACAATAAATTGCAGGGTAGCGCCCGCACCCCAAAATAGGGTTGTGACTGCCAAGGAGATTTGTCCAAGTCGATCGGCCCAGAGGGTTTTGAAGCAAACAGCAAAGTCCTTTACCAACTCGATTGGATTGGTTTTTTGTGACTCGTAGCGCGCCCCAGTATCCGGAATGCGTAAATTGATCAGAGCAGCCAATACGTAAATCATCATGATGATCAGAATGGCTGATTCAGCAGCGGTATCAATGCTGGTCTCTAGGACTGGAATATCTAGGCCCAAAAGGCTTTCAGAGACGCTTTTACTAATGAGGACGCCACCGAGCACTGTTCCCATGATGATGGAGCCTACTGTGAGGCCTTCAATCCATCCATTGGCAGCAACTAGCTTCTCTGGTGGGAGTAATTCAGTCAGGATGCCGTATTTAGCTGGTGAGTAGGCAGCAGCCCCAAGACCAACAATGGCATAAGCCAGTAAAGGGTGGCTACCAAAGAGCATCACTACACAGCCAATAAACTTAATCGTATTGGTAATGAACATGACATTACCCTTGGGGCGGGAGTCAGCAAAGGCTCCCACAAAGGCTGCCAGCAATACATAAGAGAGAACGAAGAATAATTTGAGTAAAGGAGTCATCCAGGCCGGAGCGTTAAGCTGGACCAAGAGGGCGATTGCTGCGATCAGCAATGCGTTATCAGCAAGCGACGAAAAAAATTGCGCCGCCATAATGATGTAAAAACTACGGTTCATTCGTACAATCTAGTCATTAATGTAATTAAAACATGAAAGGAGGGGTGGATATGAGCTCGTCGGCTAATCGCTTGATAAATAGGCCAATTTTGGCAACTATACACACTGATGCCTTTCGTCATAATTTAGGCCGTATTCGTGAACTCGCCCCGGAATCCAAAATCTGGTCAGTCGTAAAGGCTAAGGCCTATGGACACACCCTGGAGGCTGCATTTAAAGGGCTGGAGTCCACAGATGGTTTTGCCTTGCTGGATATTGCAGATGCACAATGGCTTAGGGAGCATGGATGGGAAGGTCGTATCCTGCTTTTAGAGGGCCTTTTTACTCAACAAGAGCTAGAACTAGCAAGTAAGCTCAAATGTGATTTGGTAGTCCACAGTGAGAAGCAAGTCGCATGGCTGGAGTCCTTCGTCAATCATTCGGGTCACCCAATCAATCTCTTTTTAAAACTCAATTCCGGCATGAATCGCCTTGGTTTTAGACCGGAGCAGTACCGAACAGCCTTTCACCGTTTACATGCTGCTGGTTATCACCTGCATCACATGACCCATTTTGCAAATGCTGATCAAGTAGATCAAGCGCCGTCGGTAGGTGAGCAAATGGACTGTTTTGAGCAGACAACTGAGGGCTTAGAAGCTCCAAGCTCCTTAGCTAATTCAGCGGCAATACTCTGGCATCGCAATGCGCTAGGTGATTGGGTTCGCCCTGGAATCATGTTGTATGGAGTTTCACCTACTGGAGTGCATGCCGATATTGTTCGCTCTGAGCTTCAAGCAGTTATGCAACTGCGTAGTGAAATCATCGATATTCAAGAATTAAAGAAGGGTGATCGCGTTGGCTATGGTGGCCGCTATCAGGCGCCAGAAGATATGCGTATCGGTGTAATTGCTTGCGGCTATGCCGATGGCTACCCCCGTCATGCGGAAGATGGCACACCGGTTTGGGTTGATGCAGCCGATGCTCAAGGTGACGGCGTGATTTGTCCGATTGTTGGGCGTGTATCAATGGACATGCTAACGATTGATTTGCGTGAAGCACCCAATGCCAAGATTGGCAGTGTAGTTGAGCTGTGGGGTCAAGAAGTGCCGGTGGACGATGTGGCTCAGATGAGCGGAACGATTGGCTATGAACTTATTTGCGCCTTGGCGCAAAGGGTGCCGGTAGTAATCAAGTAACGCGCTGCGCTACTTGATTGCATCTATCTTATTTGATAATTACTTATTCCAGATCTGCCACCAACGACGCTCTTTTTGAACGCGTTGACCGGTAACCATCATTTGACTATCGGGGAAGTTGAGTTTGAATACGCGCAGCGAATCATTACTCAAGTCAGTCATACCCAGCTTTTCATAAGACTTCGTAAGAAGGTAGAGTGCCTCTTCAACAGCAGGTGCACGATCGTAATCACGGATAACAAGTTGCGCTCTATTAGCTGACGCTAGGTAGGCGCCACGTTGATAGTAGAAGCGAGCAACGATCACGTCAGCCTCTGCTAATGAGTTCACGATATAGCGCATACGATCTAAAGAATCGGGCGCATATTTACTATCAGGGAAACGCTCAACAACAACTTTGAAAGATTCAAAAGCTTCTTTAGCTGCTTTTGGATCGCGCTCACTTAAATCTTGTCCAGTAAATTTACCAAGCCAACCTAAGTCATCATTAAAACTAATCAAGCCCTTGAGGTAGTAGCCGTAATCTAAATTTGGACTTCCTTGATGTAGTTTGATGAAGCGATCAATAGCAACTAAAGCTTGGGCTTGTTCCTGGCCTTTCCAGTAACAATACGCTGCATTGATTTGGGCTTGCTGTGAATAAGGGCCAAATGGGAATCGACCTTCAAGCTTCTCAAAATACTTTCCGCACTTAGCGTAGTCAGCATCATTTAATTTGTCGGTAGCTTCAGAGTAAAGCTTGGTCTCAGACCAAAGATCTGAATCATCCTTTGAGCCGTCACTACCTGCACACCCACCGAGAATTAGGCAGGCTGCGCTAGCACCAACAAATAAAGATATAAGGGATTTTCTGGAAGATGACCCAACGGTGGCAGCAAGCCTTAAACTGGCGTCTGTAATAACGTCCGACATAACTAAAAGGCTCTTTAAGCGTGGCATTGCCGCATACTCCCGATTCGAATCCCATTGATTATATCGATGATGAGGATTTCATTACCCTAGAAGTTCCTCCTGAGGTCAGCGGAGAGCGTTTAGACAAGTTCCTTGGCGGCGCTTTGCCTGATTATTCCCGGAATCGGCTGAAGGCCTGGGTTGAGGCTGGGGCTGTTACGGTTGATGGAAAAGTCACTAAAGTCCGCCATTTACTCCGTGGGAGCGAGAGTATTAAGGTATTTCCGCAAGAAATGCCGGAACAATTTGCCTTTGCGCCAGAAGATATCCCCTTAGATGTCGTTTATGAGGATGGCACGGTCATTGTTATTAATAAGCCCGCTGGGCTCGTGGTTCATCCCGCGGCTGGTAATTGGACGGGTACTTTGTTAAATGGCCTCTTGCATCGCTTTCCTGAGCTTAAGCAATTACCAAGAGCCGGAATTGTTCACCGCTTGGATAAAGATACCTCTGGATTAATGGTGGTGGCCCGTACGGATATCGCCCAAACCTCCCTTGTGAGGCAGTTACAGGAGAGGACAGTAGGTCGACGCTACCTCGCATGGGTTTGGGGGGATGCTCCATCTCAGGGGAAGGTATTAGCAAGCGTTGGCCGTGATCAGCGTGATCGCCTCAAAATGGCGGCTGGCTCACCCCAGGGCAAGCCTGCAGCAACGCTGTTTCGGCGCTTGGCTAAAGGGGCTTTCGCTGAAAGTCCTACGGCCCTGCTGGAGTGCCGCCTAGAGACAGGCCGTACCCATCAAATTCGGGTTCACTTGGAGTCCTTAGGTTTTCCACTCCTAGGGGATCCCGTTTATCGCAAGCGCACCCCTGGTGCGGCCAAATCATTGCCTTTCAGTCGCCAAGCTTTGCACGCTTACGCTCTTAGCCTGCAACACCCAGCAACCCATGAAGTCATGACCTGGTTTAGGCTACCTCCGCAAGATTTAATCGATTTATTGCCACTGCTGGGGATGAGTGAAGTAGATTTACCCAAGGAAGAGGTATTAATGGCGTCCATCAAAAATGACCAACGCAATTAATTGGATTGAGCCAAGCTGGGTTGCACCGCAACAAGTGAAGGCCTTTTGTACAACTCGCCATGGCGGTGTCAGCAGTTCACCATTTAATACTCTCAACCTTGGACTGAATGCCGGTGATGATTCAGTAGACGTTCTGCATAACCGCAGCATCGTGAGATCACATCTTCCTGCTGAACCACTTTGGCTGAAACAGATTCATGGTGTGACTGTTAGCACTCCAGCCTCCAGAAACGCCTCCACTGATAAACCATTTGAGGCTGATGCTGCTGTCACCAATATTCCAAATGAGGTGCTGGCGATTCTGACTGCAGATTGCATGCCAGTACTGTTTGCAAGCAAGAGTGGGGGAGTTATTGGGGCAGCACATGCTGGTTGGCGCGGTCTAAGCGGTGGCGTTCTTGAAAATACTCTTCAAGCAATGCTTGCCATAACGCCAGGACTCAGTCCGAAGGATATTGTTGTGTGGATGGGTCCCGCCATCGGTCCGACAGCATTTGAGGTGGGTGAAGATGTGCTGCAGGCTTTCGCTCCCCAAGGCCAAGATATTTTGTCAAAGGCATTTACGCCAATTGCTGGGAGCCCCGGAAAGTACTTGGCAAATCTATATTTGCTTGCCAAAAAGCGATTACGGTCATTGGGTGTTGAGCAAATTGATGGTGGTGACTTTTGCACCTTTAATGATTCGGATAGATTCTTCTCTTATCGCAGAGATAAAGAAACCGGCCGTTTTGCTTCATTGATTTGGATATCTTCTGAAAGATAATCTCGGGGTTATTACTAGCTTAGCCCTAGGGCTAGGGTTAGTGCGTATAACCCTTCCAGCCTGATAGATGGAGAATGGTCTCAATAACTTTACGAGATCATTATGTTTGCAGGTATGAATACAGGTGTTGCGCCATCACTGGCTCCACACCACATGGCGTTAATTCCACCAGAGCGTTTGGCAGAAATTCAAAAAGAATACTTCGCTGAATTCGCGCATCTTGCAACTAATCCAGAATCTATTGAAGTAAAAGATCGCCGCTTCTCTGGTAAAGCTTGGCATTCGTCTTGGAGCAAAATGATTGCCGCAACTTATTTGTTGAACTCTAAACATTTGCAGGCACTCGCAAATGCAGTTGATACCGATGAAAAAACCAAGGCCAAAATTTTGTTTGCTACAGAGCAAATGATTGATGCCTTATCGCCTTCAAACTTTATTGCCACTAATCCAGAAGTTCTTGAAAACATTATTAGTTCACAAGGTCAGTCTATTCAAAATGGAATAGTGAACTTGCTGGGAGATTTGAAAAAAGGCAAAGTTTCACTGACTGATGAAAGTGCTTTTGAGGTTGGCAAGAATATTGCAACAACAGAAGGTCAGGTGGTATTTCGCAATGATCTCTTTGAGTTGATTCAATACACGCCATTGACTGAGACCGTCTATGAGCGACCCTATTTAATGGTGCCGCCTTGTATTAATAAGTACTACATTTTGGATCTACAACCTGATAACTCTGTTGTGCGTTACATGGTTGAGCAGGGCCACACAGTTTTCTTGGTTTCCTGGAAAAATCCTGATGCCTCCATGTCTAAAGTAACTTGGGATGATTACGTTGGCGAAGGTGTCATTAAAGCAATTGAGGTGACTAGGGAGATTGGAGCAACAGATCAGATTAATGTGCTCGGCTTCTGCGTTGGAGGAACTTTAACTTCTACGGCCTTAGCTGTATTAGCGGCGCGTAAAAAAGATTATGTTGCTAGCTTAACCTTGCTCACCACGTTATTAGACTTTACTGATACTGGAATTCTGGATGTCTTTATTGATGAAGGCATGGTCAAGTTACGCGAAAGCACCATTGGTGGTGAGGGCGGTCATTTCGGGATGATGTCGGGTTTAGACCTGGGTAATACATTCTCTTTCTTGCGTCCAAATGACTTGGTGTGGAACTATGTTGTTGAGAATTACTTAAAAGGAAATTCTCCGCCGCCATTTGATTTGCTCTATTGGAATGGTGACTCTACTAATCTACCTGGTCCAATGTACTGCTGGTATCTGCGCCATACCTATCTACAAAACGAACTAATTAAACCAGGCAAGCTCACCGTTTGCGGTGAAAAGGTTGACTTAGGCAAGATCACTGTTCCAGCATATATTTACGCATCGCATGATGACCACATCGTGCCCTGGAAATCAGCTTATGAGTCCACTCATATCCTGAAAGGCAAGAATCGTTTTGTCTTGGGAGCGTCAGGACACATTGCTGGAGTGATCAATCCACCAGCAAAAAATAAACGTCATTATTTTGAAAACAATAAATTGGCGAAGACTGCAGACGAGTGGTTAGCTGCAGCAAAAGATATCAAGGGTAGTTGGTGGCCTAACTACGCTCAATGGTTAGAACAGTTTGGTGGCAAGAAAATTAAAGCTAGCAAATCGTTTGGTAATGCACAGTACAAAAAACTAGAAGCGGCGCCTGGTAAGTACGTGAAAGAAAAAGTATCCGCAGTTGCTCAATAATATTTTCATAAGGGGTAATACATGTCTCAAAAAATTGCATACGTAACTGGTGGTATGGGTGGTATTGGCACTGCTATTTGTCAACGTCTCGCCAAAGATGGCTTTAAAGTCATCGCTGGTTGCGGTCCAAACTCCCCGCGTAAAGATCGCTGGATTGGCGAGCAAAAAGCTCTAGGTTATGACTTCATTGCTTCTGAAGGTAACGTTTCCGACTGGGACAGTACCGTTGCTGCATTCGATAAAGTGAAAGCTGAAGTAGGGCGTGTGGATGTTTTGGTCAATAACGCTGGCATTACTAAAGACAGCGTCTTCCGTAAAATGACTCCAGAGCAGTGGAAAGCAGTAATTGATACCAACCTCAATTCTTTGTTCAATGTGACTAAGCAAGTGGTTGATGGCATGGCTGATAACGGCTGGGGTCGTATTATCAACATCTCCTCAGTGAACGGTCAGAAGGGCCAGTTTGGTCAATCCAACTATTCCACTGCAAAAGCAGGTTTGCACGGATTTACCATGGCCTTGTCACAAGAGCTGGCCTCCAAGGGTGTGACTGTTAATACAGTTTCTCCTGGGTATATCGGTACAGATATGGTTAAGGCTATTCGTGAAGATGTTCTGGAGAAGATCGTTGCTGGCGTTCCGGTTAAGCGTTTGGGCACTCCAGAAGAGATCGCTTCAATTTGCTGCTGGATTGCTTCCGACGATGGTGGCTATGCGACTGGCGCTGATTTCTCCTTGAATGGCGGTCTGCATACAGGTTAAACACCTTAAAAATGCAGTTTTAGTGGTCTGCACATCGGCATATTTACCTTAAGGTCAAACTAGGGATAAACTATGCCGATGTTGCATTGCAGTACCGAGAGTTAGGAAAAAATTACATGGCCACACGTTCCAAAAAAGCAGGCGATAGCCGCTTGATTAAGAAGTATCCCAATCGTCGTTTATACGACACCCAAACCAGCACTTATGTCACGCTGGCTGATATCAAAAATTTAGTAATGGCTGGCGATGCTTTTAGCGTTGTTGATGCAAAAACTGAAGATGATTTAACGCGCAATATCTTGCTACAAATTATTTTGGAAGAAGAGGCTGGCGGAGCGCCGGTGTTTTCTACTCAAATGCTTTCTCAAATCATTCGCTTTTATGGAAACTCCATGCAAGGTTTGATGGGTAGCTATCTTGAAAAGACCATGCAATCTTTCGTGGATATCCACAATAAGCTTGGCGATCAAACACAGGGCTTGGGTGCAGGTAGCACTCCTGAAGCATGGGCCAAGATGATGAATCTTCAAAACCCAATGATGCAAGGTTTGATGGGTAACTACATGGAGCAAAGCAAAGACCTATTTGTGAAGATGCAAGAGCAAATGCAAAACTCCCCAACAATATTTAAAGGTTTCCCATTTCCAGGTCAACCTAACCCAACAGAAAAAGAGTAGTTGTGGCAGGTAAAGTTGGTTTTGTTTCCTTGGGATGCCCCAAGGCCCTAGTTGATTCTGAACTTATCCTCACTCAATTAAGTGCTGAGGGTTACGAGACTGCCAAGGATTATTCTGGCGCCGATCTCGTAGTTGTGAATACCTGTGGCTTTATTGACTCTGCTGTAGAGGAGAGTCTTGCAGCAATCGGTGAGGCCTTATCCGAGAATGGCAAGGTGATTGTTACGGGCTGTCTTGGTGCTCGTAAAAATGCTGATGGCAGCGATCTCATTCAGAGTATTCACCCTAAAGTCCTTGCGGTTACTGGCCCGCACGCCACACAAGAGGTGATGCAGGCTATCCATTTGCATCTGCCTAAACCTCACGATCCCTTTACTGATTTACTACCGCCGATTGGTGTGAAGCTCACGCCAAAGCATTATGCGTACCTCAAGATCTCTGAAGGCTGTAATCACCGTTGCACTTTCTGCATCATTCCTAGTTTGCGTGGTGACCTGGTTTCACGACCGATTGGTGAGGTATTGCTAGAGGCCAAAAAATTATTTGAGTCTGGCGTAAAAGAATTGCTGGTCGTTTCTCAGGACACGAGTGCCTATGGCGTTGATATTCAATATCGCACTGGCTTTTGGGATGGCAAACCAGTCAAGACACGCATGTTTGATTTGGTTAATGCTTTAAATCAAATTGCGAGAGAGCATCAAGCTTGGGTGCGCTTACATTACGTTTACCCCTACCCACACGTTGATGATGTTCTGCCTTTAATGGCCGAGTTCTCTGATCATGGTTATGGCGTCCTCCCGTATTTGGATATTCCTTTGCAACATGCGCATCCAGATGTACTTAAGCGCATGAAGCGTCCCGCTAGTGGAGAAAAGAATTTAGAGCGTATTCAGGCATGGCGTGCTGCATGTCCCGATTTGGTAATTCGCAGCACTTTTATTGCTGGCTTCCCAGGTGAAACGGAAGAGGAGTTTGAGTATCTTTTGAATTTCCTCGATGAGGCTCAAATTGATCGTGCCGGCTGTTTTGCTTATTCACCGGTTGATGGTGCAACTGCCAATGCCTTAGATAACCCAGTTCCAGATGCATTGCGCGAAGATCGCCGAGCTCGATTTATGGCCAATGCTGAAGAAATCTCGACAAAACGACTTGCTAAAAAAATAGGCAAGCGCATTCAGGTCATTATTGATCGCGTGGATGAATCCGGTGGAATTGGCCGAACTATCGGTGATGCCCCTGAAATTGATGGTTTGGTGAGGGTTTTACCCCCTAGCAAGCCTTCTAAGCGCTATCGGGCTGGCGAAATCATCAAAGTAACGGTGATTAGCTCCCAAGGGCATGACCTAATAGCCGAAACTTGACTATTGGAATAAAAATAGTGTTTTGGCCTTTTATTGAGGTCAATATTTTGCCTACTTAGGTACCGTAAAGGGGATTGTTATGAGTCGTGATGTCGTTGTTTTAAGTGCCGTACGTTCTGCCATTGGCACATTCAATGGATCATTGAGCAGCCTTGAGCCATCTGAGCTCGGCGGCATCGTGATGAAAGAGGCGGTTGCTCGCTCTGGCGTAGATCCAGCATTAATTAATTACGTTACTGTTGGTAACACTATCCCTACAGATAACCGTTACGCCTACGTAGCACGTGTAGCTTCTATCCAAGCCGGCCTGCCAATGGAATCGGTTGCCATGGCTTTAAATCGTTTGTGCAGTTCTGGTTTGCAAGCGATTGTGTCTACTGCTCAACAAATTATGTTGGGTGACTGCGATTACGGTATCGGTGGTGGTGTTGAGGTGATGTCACGCGGTATGTACGGTTCACCAGCAATGCGCAGTGGTGCGCGTATGGGTGATACCAAAATGATCGACTTGATGGTTTCTGTATTGACGGATCCATTTGGCGTTGGTCATATGGGTGTTACTGCAGAGAACCTCGTTGAAAAATGGAAGCTGACACGTGAAGAGCAAGATGCTCTCGCAGTGGAATCACATCGTCGTGCAGCGCATGCAATCAAAGAGGGTCGCTTCAAATCTCAAATCGTTCCAATCACTATCAAAACTCGTAAGGGTGATGTTGTGTTTGATACAGACGAACATTGCAAGCCAGATACCACTATGGAAACTTTGGCGAAGATGAAAGCAGTCTTCAAAAAAGAGGGCGGTAGCGTTACTGCAGGTAATGCATCGGGTATTAATGATGGCGCAGCATTCTTCGTTTTGGCTGAAGCTGAAGCGGCTAAGAAGGCTGGTCATAAGCCAATCGCTCGCCTAGTGTCTTACGCTGTTGCTGGTGTACCTAACCACATCATGGGTGAAGGCCCAATCCCAGCAACCAAGATTGCTCTTGAACGTGCTGGCCTGAAATTGGATCAAATCGACGTGATCGAATCCAATGAAGCATTTGCTGCTCAAGCTTTGGCGGTAACTAAAGGCTTGGGTTTAGATCCAGCCAAGACAAACGTCAATGGTGGAGCGATTGCATTGGGTCACCCAATCGGTTGCTCTGGTGCCGCTATTGCTACTAAGGCTATTCATGAGCTACATCGTGTTCAAGGCAAATATGCTTTGGTCACAATGTGTATTGGTGGCGGTCAAGGTATCGCAACTATTTTTGAGCGCCTGTAATCAGCGCTCTTTTGCTGCTCTAGCCTAAACCAAGTGCGTTAGGCAATGAGTAGTAAGGCAGCATCCAAGCCGACTCGGTCAAAAGCCGCGTCGGCTTTTTCTTTGACGATTGGTTTTGCTTTATAGGCAATGCTGATTCCAGAGCCATTCATCATTGGCAAGTCGTTCGATCCATCACCCATGGTGATGGAGTTGCCTTTACTACAACCCATGAGAGTACAGGCTTGCTCTAGATAAGCATTCTTCGCTGCACCATCAACGATATCGCCAAGGACTTTACCGGTCAGCTTGCCATCAATGATTTCTAAAGTATTTGCTTGAGTTTGCTTGAAGCCCAACTCCTGTTGCAGCTTTTGGGTAAAGAAAGTGAAGCCTCCAGAAACTAGCAAGGTGTACAAACCTTTAGCATTTGCCCCGGCTAGCAATTCCGCAGCACCAGGGTTAGGTCGCAAACGTTCGCGATAGACTGACTCCAATACATCAGCAGATACGCCTTCCAGAAGGGCTACGCGTCTGCGCAAGCTTTCTTTGAAATCTTTAATCTCGCCACGCATAGTGGCTTCAGTGATTTCTGAAACGGCAGCTTTCTTGCCTGTGAAGTCGGCAATCTCATCAATGCACTCGATATTGATCAGCGTCGAGTCCATATCCATTGCTAGCACCTTCACTTCACCTGGATTAAATCCTGGGGAAATGAAAGCCAAATCCGCATCGTGTGCAGCAGCAATATCACGCATGGCAACCCTTGCTTCCGGCGGTAAGTCTTGAGAGTAGGTCCAGCGAGTAGTGAAATATTTCGAATGCTCTTGTTCATTGTTGTCCTTGGCTATCTCACTACCTAAGACTTTTGCATGCGCAATCAATGCAGTATTTAATTGTGAAGTGATTGGGGTGTTAGCAAGAGCTACGAGGGTAAGGTGCTTAGACATGTGGGATTAGCAGTCAGTAATTAATTTGCTTGAACAGTATTGAGCATGGCGGATTCATTGAGGCTTCTGAGAATTTTCCGGATATGGTCTAGACGTTGCTCTAGTTTCTCAAAATCCTTCTCTTTTTGGGGAAGAATTTTTAACTTATCTTGCCCATTGAGCTGAATGTATTTGGATGACTGAATCAATTGAATGATTTTCATCGGGTCAATCGGAGGATTGGGTATGAACTGGATCTGAATGGATGCTGGGCTAGCATCAATCTTCTTGATTCCAAAGCCAGCCATTTCTAGTCGTAGTCGATGGGTTTCATATAGGGATTTGGCTTGGTCAGGCAGATCACCATAGCGATCTACCAACTCTTCACGCAATCCCATGAGTTCGGAGAAATCATTTGTACCAGCGAAGCGCTTGTACATGGAGAGGCGTTCATGAACATCGGGGCAATAGTCATTCGGGAAGAGGGCAGGTACACCGAGATTGACATCGGTAGTGGCCTGCAGAGGAGATAGTAGATCGGGCTCTTTACCGCTGCGCAAGGATTTCACTGCACGATTGAGCATCTCGGTATATAGCTGAAATCCAATTTCATGAATTTCACCAGATTGCTTATCGCCCAGAACTTCACCAGCGCCTCGGATTTCTAGGTCATGCATTGCCAAATAGAAACCGGACCCCAGTTCTTCCATGGCTTGAATCGCATTTAAACGTAGTTGTGCTTGCTTACTGAGTGCCTCAGGGTCCGGAACTAGCAAATAGGCGTAGGCTTGGTGATGTGAGCGGCCAACACGACCACGCAATTGATGCAATTGCGCTAATCCAAATTTATCTGCGCGATGCATGATGATGGTGTTAGCAGTCGGAACGTCAATACCCGTTTCAATAATGGTGGTGCACAACAAGATATTGGTGCGTTGAGTCACAAATTCACGCATGACCGATTCGAGTTCACGCTCATGCATTTGACCATGCGCTACGCTAATGCGAGCCTCTGGAATGAGCTCTTGCAAAGCATGCTTACGGTTTTGAATGGTTTCCACTTCGTTGTGGAGGAAGTAGACCTGACCACCACGCTTAATCTCTCGAAGCACGGCCTCACGAATAACGCCATCGCCTTCACGTCGCACAAATGTTTTGATGGCCAAACGCTTCTGTGGTGCTGTTGCAATAATCGAGAACTCACGCAAACCTTCCATTGCCATGCCAAGTGTTCTCGGAATAGGGGTTGCAGTCAGCGTCAGGATATCTACTTCAGCGCGCAATGCCTTGAGTGCATCCTTTTGACGCACGCCAAAGCGATGCTCCTCATCGACGATAACCAGGCCTAAATTAGCAAACTGAGTTTCTTTTGAAAGAAGCTTATGTGTGCCAATAATGATGTCAGCCTCGCCCTTAGCGATCGCCTCTAGGGCTGCATTAATTTCTTTAGTGGTTTTAAAGCGTGAGAGCTCAACAATGCGCACAGGCCAATCGGCAAATCGATCTTTCCAGGTTGCGACATGTTGTTCTGCGAGTAGGGTGGTTGGCGCCAAGATGGCCACTTGCTTACCACCCATCACTGCAACAAAGCTGGCACGAAGTGCAACCTCAGTCTTACCGAAGCCCACATCACCACATACCAGTCGATCCATAGGTGTACCACTAGTCATATCGCCAATTACGGCGGCAATCGCATTGGCTTGATCTGGCGTTTCTTCAAAGCCAAAGCTTTCTGCAAATGCAGCATAGTCATGGGCTGAGAATTCAAAGGCATGACCCTTGCGAATCGCTCTTGCTGCATACAGGCTTAATAGCTCAGCAGCGGTATCCCGAATTTGTTGCGCAGCTTTACGCCTTGCCTTATCCCACTGACCAGAACCCAATTGGTGCAATGGTGCTGAGTCAGGGTCAGAGCCTGCATATCGGGTCACCATCTGCAGTTGTTGCACTGGTACATACAGGGTTGCATCTTTGGCGTAAACCAAGTGCAGGAACTCTTCAAAAATAGGCTCTTCTTTGGGTGGCGCTAAATTGAGTAGTACTAAACCTTGATAGCGGCCAATGCCATGATCTGAATGAACAACGGGGTCACCAATCTTGAGCTCAGATAAATCCTTAAAGAGCATATCCGGATCGGCGCTCTCACTTTCTTTACCCTTGCGACGTTGACGTGCAGTGGTGGTAAAGAGCTCAGCCTCGGTAACAACAATGAGGTTTTCAGCGGGCCAAGTAAATCCATTAAAGAGTTGCGCTGTGACCAAGCCAAATAGAGCATCACTCTTAATAAAGTCAGCAACACCTTCAAAGCCTTCTGGCTTTAATGGGTAGAGTGGCTTACCATTTTGTCCAGCAACTGAATTACTCTCATCAAAGAGTTGGCGAATGGATTCTTTGCGGCCATTGCTATCGCTGCAAATGAGAACGCGCACTTTTTCTTGAGAAACCAAAGCGCGCAAACGATTCATCGGATCGGCATCACGACGATGGACTGCCAAATCAGGAACAGCTAAAAATTGCGGGGCAGCTTTTGATTCTTTATCCGCTTCTTTATCCAATGCCAAACGCGCATTGGGTTTGGCTGCTGTGAAGAATTGATCCACATCCAGGAATAACTCTGCCGGCGGAAGAATAGGGCGATCAAGATCATGCTTTAAGAATTCATATCTAGAAAGCGTGTCCTTCCAAAAGCCCTTAATAGATTCTTCAACATCACCGATGCTTACTAGCCATACAGGGTCGCCCGAGCGGGGGAAGTAATCAAAGACTGTCGATGACTCTTCAAAGAAGAGGGGTAAGTACGATTCGATACCAGCACTGGGAATTCCGAGATTGGCATCTTTATAAATTGAGCAACGTGTTGGATCGCCTTCAAATACTTCGCGCCACCTGCCGCGGAAGGCGGTGCGTGAAGCATCATCAAATGGAAATTCATGTCCTGGTAATAGACGAACTTCTTTAACGGGATAGAGGCTGCGCTGGGTATCTGGATCAAAAGCTCGAATTTGCTCAATCTCATCACCAAAGAGATCCAGGCGATACGGCAGGCTTGAGCCCATTGGAAATAAATCAATTAGTCCGCCACGAATACTGTATTCACCTGGACGCATGACTGCACTAACAGGATCGTAGCCAGCTTGCTGCAACTGAAGTTTTAGTGCCGCCTCATTGAGCTTGTCACCTTGTCTAAAAAAGAAGGTGTGGCCAGATAAAAAGTTTGGCGGGCCGAGTCGTTGCAAAGCCGTAGTAATTGGCACCAAAACAATGTCGCAACTGCCGTTAAGTAATTCATAGAGCGTCGCTAAGCGTTCTGAGACTAAATCCTGGTGAGGTGAGAAATGGTCATACGGCAGAATTTCCCAGTCAGGTAATAAACGTGTCTTGAGCTGTGGGGCAAAGGCTGGGATTTCTTCTAAAAGACGCTGGGCTTCCTGGGCCTGAGCGCAGAAAATAACCATGACTGAGAATTCAGATCGGTACCGCAGTGCGGATTGAGCTATTAATGCGGCATCTGATGAACCAACTAGCCCTGAAAAGGTAAAGCGCTGCCCAGCCCGGGGTGCGGGTATGGGGGGTGCTAGTTTTAATGCATCAGACATCTCCGCTCATTATAGAATCAGGTATGCACCCAGCAAATCAATCTTCACCCCAATGTCACGCCTTGTTACCTACGGCTGGAACGGGATCTAGACTTGGTGGAGCCTTGCCAAAGCAGTTTCAGGAATTGGCGGGCAAACCAATGCTGGCCTATACCTTGGAAGCCTTTGTTGCCACCCCGGAGATTGCCTCTATTTGGGTGGGTGTTAGCCCCGGCTTTATCGACAACCCGATCTTGAGTTCACTTTCCAGTAAGTCTGCCTCCATTGAATTTCTTCCGAGCGGTGGTCCAACTCGTCAAGAAACCGTCAGAAATACTTTGGCAGCCATGCTCAAGGCAGGCATTCCGGAGACTGATTGGGTGCTCGTTCATGATGCTGCTCGTCCTGGAATTTCTTCCGAGCTGATTCAAAAACTGATTCGTGCTGTCACTCAAGCTGGTGAGGGAGGTCTCTTGGCTATGCCCTTAGCAGATACCTTAAAAATGGCTGATGCCAACTCCGCAATTGCCGGCAATCCCAATAGGGCGATGAAGACAATTTCTCGTGATCATCTTTGGCAGGCGCAAACGCCCCAGATGTTTGGTCTAAAACGTCTGCATGATGCAATTGAAGAGGGCATACGACTGGAAGCCGATATTACAGATGAGGCAAGTGCAATCGAGCTTGCAGGCTCTAGCCCACTATTAATAGAGGGCGCTACTCGTAACTTCAAAGTAACCCACCCAGCAGATTGGGATTTGATGCAAACCATCTTGCAGGCATCCAGCAATTAAGCTCTCAGAACCTATAACGACAACTCAATGACTTCAAACGCTTCCCACATCCCTCAGTTTCGTATTGGTCAAGGTTATGACGTTCATGCCTTAGTTGCGGATCGTAAATTGATATTAGGTGGCGTTCATGTTCCTAGCGATAAAGGTCTACTAGGGCATTCAGATGCGGATGCCTTATTGCATGCATTAACAGATGCATTGCTAGGCGCTGCTGGGTTGAATGACATTGGCCAGCTATTTCCAGATACCGATCCCCAGTTTAAGGATATGGATAGCCGTATTTTGCTCAGAGCCGCTCTTCAGAAGATTCAGGCTGCTGGGTTTCAGGTGGGTAACGTCGATGCGACGATTATTTGCCAAAAGCCCAAATTAGCCACTTTTTTGCCCGATATGGTCCGCAATATCGCAGCAGATTTGGCTGTCACACCAAGCCATGTCAACCTGAAGGCTAAAACCAATGAATCCCTTGGGCACTTAGGTAGAGGCGAGGGTATTGCAGTCCATGCCGTGGCTTTGCTTTATAAGGCCTAAATATCCTCCAAAACCGCTAAGCATTGTAGAATTACGGTCTTTAGAGTGAAGCTTCAGCTCGGTAGTGTTTGCGGAATTCGCGCGAGGATGGCGAAATTGGTAGACGCACCAGGTTTAGGTCCTGACGCCAGCAATGGTGTGGGGGTTCGAGTCCCCCTCCTCGCACCACAAGATAGCTACTTGGCTTGGGCTTCACATATCCGATTTTCAATTAAGAGACGAGAATGGCTGTGCAGATAGAAAATTTAGGTCAGTTAGACCGCAAAGTGACCTTAGAGTTCGCTCGTGCCGATTTGGCTAAGGCAAGAGAAGACCGTTTGGCTAAATTGGGTAAGACCATGAAAGCCCCAGGCTTCCGTCCAGGCAAAGTGCCTAAGAGCATGGTTGAAAAGCAATACGGCATGCAGGTGGATTTCGAGCTCCAGTTCGATAAAGCTTCTGAGCTGTTCTATGACTTAGCTCAAAAAGAAAAAATCCTCTTGGCAGGTCAACCACGCCTTGACCCTAAATCAGAATTAGACGCAGACAAAATTGTGTTTGATGCTTACTTTGAGGTGTTGCCAGAAGTGAAGATTGGCGACTTCAGCAAAGCAGAAGTGACTAAGTACACAACTGACATTTCTGATGCAGAAATTGATCGCGCATTAGATGTATTGCGCAAGCAGCAAGTTCATTACCATCCACGCGGCGTAGCTGGCGCTCATGGTGATGGCGGTGCAAACACAGCCGCTCAAGCTGGCGACCAGGTTGTAATCGACTTCGTTGGCAAGATCGATGGTGTTGAATTTGCTGGCGGTAAAGCTGAAAACTTTGAATACGTTCTTGGTGAAGGCCGCATGCTCCCAGAATTTGAAGCTGCAACATTGGGCCTCAAAGCAGGTGATAGCAAGACTTTCCCATTAAGCTTCCCAGCGGACTACCACGGTAAAGATGTTGCAGGTAAGACTGCAGATTTCACCATCACTGTTAAGTCAGTAAATTGGGCGCATCTGCCAGCAGTTGATGATGCATTTGCATTGTCTTTAGGCGTTACTGAAGGTGGCGTTGCCAAAATGCGTGAAGAAGTTAAAGAGAATTTAGATCGTGAAACAAAGCGTCGCATTACTTCCTTGTTAAAAGGTGAGGTAATGGAGAAGCTCAATAGCCTTTGCGAACTTGACGCACCAAAATCTTTGGTTGCTCAAGAGCAAGAGCGTTTAGTTGAGTCAGCACGTCAAGACTTGATGCAGCGTGGCATTCCGAATGCGAAAGATGCACCGATTCCTGCTGAAATGTTTGCTGAACAAGCGCTCAAGCGTGTTCGTCTTGGTTTGATTCTGAGCGACTTGGTTAAGCAGCAAAACTTGGCTGCAACTGCAGATCAAATTAAAGCTGAAATTGATGAACAAGCTGCTACATACGAAGATCCTAAAGAAGTAGTGCGTTGGTTCTATAGCAATCCAAGCCGTCTCAAAGATATCGAGAACTTGGTACTAGAAGACAACGTGATTAAGTATTTCACTTCGCAAGCTAAGGTAATCGATAAAGCAGTTACTTTCGAAGAACTCAGCAAGCTCAACTAAGTATTTACTAATAAAGGCCTGATCACATGAACCAGAATCATTTCCAGTCTGAGAATTTAGAACCCAAAGGTTTGGGTTTAGTTCCAATGGTGATTGAAACCTCTGGTCGAGGTGAGAGAGCCTATGACATTTACTCTCGCTTACTCAGAGAACGTGTAGTTTTCTTGGTTGGCGAAGTAAATGATCAAACTGCAAACTTAGTGATTGCCCAGTTACTATTCCTCGAGAGTGAAAATCCAGATAAAGAAATTTCCCTGTACATCAACTCTCCTGGCGGATCCGTTTCTGCTGGTTTGGCAATCTACGACACGATGCAATTTATCAAGCCACACGTCAGTACTTTGTGTATGGGTATGGCTGCGAGCATGGGTGCATTCTTGTTGTGTGCTGGTGAGAAGGGTAAGCGTTACGCATTACCTAATTCACGCGTAATGATTCATCAGCCATTAGGTGGCGCACGTGGCCAAGCCTCTGATATTGAAATCCAAGCCCGTGAGATTCTCTATTTGCGTGAACGCTTGAACAAGATTTTGGCTGATCGCACTGGTCAATCAATTGAAACGATTGCTAAAGACACTGATCGCGATAACTTCATGTCTGCTGATCAGGCTCAAGAGTATGGCCTGATCGATAAAGTCATCGATAAGCGTCCTTAATACATATTCATCTTTAGATATCTACCTTGAGCGATAAAAATACTACCAATAGCGCAGATAAAGTTCTGTATTGTTCTTTCTGCGGTAAGAGTCAGCATGAAGTTAAGAAACTGATTGCCGGACCTTCTGTATTTATTTGCGATGAGTGTATCGACTTATGCACTGACGTCATTCAAGAAGAACTCGCTAAGCTTCCTAAAGCTGAGGGCGATGACGCTTTACCAACGCCACACGAGATTCGTGAGAACTTAGACCAATATGTGATTGGTCAAGATCATGCGAAGAAGACTTTGGCTGTAGCGGTTTACAACCACTACAAGCGTTTGCAGTATTTGCCAAAACCTAAAAAAGAGAAGCTTGATAAAGACGGCAAGCCTGTCGAAGCAGCTGACAAGAAAGAATCCAAGGTTCCTGCCAAAGCAATGGTTGACGGTGTTGAATTAGCAAAGAGCAATATTTTGCTGATTGGCCCAACTGGCTCAGGCAAAACATTGTTGGCGCAAACCTTAGCGCGTATGTTGGACGTTCCATTTGTAATGGCTGACGCCACAACATTAACCGAGGCAGGTTATGTTGGTGAAGACGTAGAAAACATTATTCAAAAGTTGTTGCAAGCTTGTGACTACAACGTAGAAAAAGCACAACGCGGTATTGTGTACATCGATGAGATCGACAAGATCTCCCGTAAGTCAGATAACCCGTCCATTACTCGTGACGTATCAGGCGAGGGCGTTCAGCAAGCTCTGTTAAAGCTCGTTGAGGGCACGATGGCTTCTGTGCCGCCTCAAGGTGGACGCAAGCATCCGAACCAAGATTTCTTGCAAGTTGATACGACTAATATCCTATTTATCTGCGGCGGCGCATTTGATGGTCTTGAGAAGGTCATTCAACAGCGCACTGCGAAGACTGGCATTGGATTTAATGCCACGGTTCCAGGTAAAGACGATCGCGGTGTTAGCGACCTCTTAATCGAAGTGGAGCCAGAAGATTTAATCAAGTTTGGCCTTATTCCCGAGTTGATTGGTCGCTTGCCTGTTGTAGCGACTTTGGCGCAATTAGATGAAACTGCCTTAATTCAGATCTTGACTGAGCCTAAGAATGCCTTGGTTAAGCAGTATCAGGCCTTATTAACGATGGAAGGCTCTGAGCTTGAAGTTCGCCCAGCGGCACTGTCAGCTATTGCCAAGAAGGCTATTGCACGCAAAACCGGTGCACGTGGCCTGCGCTCTATTCTTGAGGGATCCCTCATGGACGTAATGTATGACCTGCCATCTTTGAAGAATGTTCAAAAGGTGGTCATCGATGAAAATACCATCGCTGAGGGTGGAAAGCCCATTTTGGTCTACAAGCAGGGTGACGAATCCACGGAAATGAGCAAAAAAGCCTAATTTTTGCTATTTTTTGCTGTTTTCACAGGGTTTTCGCTCACTTTTTGCATATTTACCCCTTGTTTTTCACTTGGTGGCACCCATATAGGTAGTATCCTATTCCTAAATAATGACCGTATCTAGTAGTACGGCATTTTTAGAGAATTTTACGGAATGACTATTTTGGAGGAATTGCCCCATGCCTGGCCACTTATTACTACCCTCTGAACCTATTCAACTGCCACTTCTCCCTTTGAGAGATGTCGTGGTGTTTCCGCACATGGTCATCCCCTTGTTTGTTGGGCGACCCAAATCCATTAAAGCGCTAGAAGCCGCCATGGAAACCGGCAAAAACGTGCTTTTAGTGGCCCAAAAGACTGCTGCTAAGGATGAGCCTGGCGTAGAGGATCTCTATGAAGTTGGTTGTATTGCCAACATTCTGCAAATGCTCAAGCTCCCAGACGGTACCGTCAAGGTCTTAGTTGAGGGTGTACAGCGTGCTGAAGTGAGTCAAGTTGAAGATAGCCAAGGCTATTTCTGCTGTGAAGCTACGCCAACCTCAATGTCAGCGTTAGATGCACATGAAACTGAAGCTTTACGTCGTGCCATCATGGCCCAGTTTGACCAATACGTAAAACTGAATAAAAAAGTTCCACAAGAGATTCTGTCATCACTAGGTGGTATTGATGACCCAAGCCGTTTGGCGGATACGATTTGTGCACATCTTCCAGTCAAGCTTGAGCAGAAACAGCGTTTGTTGGAAATGACTGATGTAGTTCAACGCCTAGAAAGCCTCTTGGCTGATCTCGAAAGCGAAATCGATATTTTGCAAGTTGAGAAGCGTATTCGTGGGCGTGTAAAGCGTCAGATGGAAAAGAGTCAGCGCGAGTACTACTTGAACGAACAAGTTAAGGCCATTCAAAAAGAATTGGGTGAGGGTGAAGAGGGCGCTGATCTCGAGGAACTTGAGAAGAAAATTAAAGCTGCTCGCATGCCTAAGGAAGCTTTGAAGAAGGCAGAGTCTGAGTTGAAGAAACTCAAACTCATGTCACCCATGTCTGCCGAAGCAACCGTGATTCGTAATTTCATTGACACTTTGGTGACGCTTCCATGGAAGAAGAAAACCAAGATCAATAATGATTTGGCTAATGCCGAAAAGGTATTGGATGAAGATCATTACGGACTTGATAAAGTTAAAGAACGCATCCTGGAATACCTCGCAGTTCAACAACGTGTTGAACGCGTCAAGGCTCCGATCCTTTGTTTAGTTGGGCCTCCTGGTGTTGGTAAAACTTCGCTCGGCCAATCCATTGCGCGCGCCACAAATCGTAAGTTTGTTCGCATGGCACTGGGTGGTGTGCGCGATGAATCTGAAATTCGTGGTCATCGTCGTACCTACATTGGCTCTATGCCAGGCAAGATTCTCTCTAGCCTTACCAAGGTAGGTGTTCGCAATCCCTTGTTCCTCTTGGACGAAGTAGACAAGATGGGTATGGATTTCCGTGGAGATCCGGCAAGTGCATTGCTAGAGGTTTTAGATCCAGAGCAAAATCACACATTCCAAGATCACTATGTTGAGGTTGACTTTGATCTCTCTGATGTGATGTTTGTTGCAACATCTAACTCCTTGAATATCCCTGGCCCTTTATTGGATCGCTTGGAAATCATTCGTCTTGCTGGCTATACGGAAGATGAGAAGACCAGCATTGCCATGAATTATTTAATCCCTAAACAGATTAAAAATAATGGCCTTAAAAAGGATGAGTTGAAGATTGAGGAATCCGCTGTTCGCAGCATGATTCGTTATTACACTCGTGAAGCTGGTGTTCGTTCCTTGGAGCGTGAAATCAGCAAGATCTGCCGTAAGGTGGTGAAGTTGCTTCTCCTCAAGAAAGAGGCTGCACCAGTCACTGTGAATGCTGACAATCTAGAGAAGTTCCTGTCTGTGAAGATGTATGACTTTGGTCTTGCCGCAAAAGAGAACCAAGTCGGCCAGGTAACTGGTTTGGCTTGGACCGAAGTTGGCGGTGATCTATTGACCATCGAGGCAGCGGTGATGCCAGGTAAGGGTGTCATTACTCGCACTGGTTCGATTGGTGATGTGATGAAGGAATCTGTCGAGGCAGCTAAGACTGTGGTCCGTTCCAGAGCGAGAGCTTTGGGGATTGCGGATGAAGCTTTTGAGAAGAAGGATATTCATATTCACTTCCCAGATGGCGCGACACCTAAGGATGGTCCATCAGCTGGTATTGCTATTACGACGGCTCTGGTTTCTGTATTTACAGGCATTCCGATTCGCTCAGATGTAGCCATGACCGGTGAGATTACATTGCGTGGTGAGGTATTGCCCATTGGCGGCCTAAAAGAGAAGTTACTGGCAGCGCATCGTGGCGGTATCAAGCTAGCTTTAATTCCTGAGGAAAACGTCAAGGATTTGATCGATATTCCGGATAACGTCAAGAATGCGATTGAAATTGTTCCAGTACGTTGGATTGATAAAGTTTTGGAATTGGCTTTAGAGCGAAAACCGGTTGCTTTGCCAGATCCAACGCCAGAAGAGCTTGCCAAAAAGGCTGCAGAAGCTAGCAAAGCCAATGAAAAGATATCTTCCGGAGAAGCCTTAAAGCATTGATGCCTAGGGGATATTCGAGGGATTTTGAGTCATATTGAACGGTTTATTTAAGTCCATTTTGATGAAGAATCTCTCTTTTATTCTCGCACTAGGTTACAATCTTGTCTGTATTAATTTGGGGCGCTTAGCTCAGATGGTAGAGCGTCTGCCTTACACGCAGAATGTCGGCGGTTCGATCCCGTCAGCGCCCACCAGTTTCCCAAATCGCATTTGTTTTTCCCCTAATAGGCTTTCTAGTTCCTCTAGACCTTCTGCCTAGTACACTCGCATTATTGACTTCACTTCCTAGCGATTAATTCATGTTTGATACCGTACGTAAGCACCAAAAGATTCTTCAGCTTGTGCTGATGTTATTTATCGTTCCTTCATTTGCCATGTTTGGTATTTCTAGCTATTCCAGCTTCATGGATAAGGAAACAGATATTGTTAAGGTAAATGGCAAGCCAATTACCGCGCAAGAAGTCGAGACAGCCGCTAAGCGTCAGGCTGAGCGTGTCGGTGGGAATATGCAAATTGCTCAGAGCCTGCCATTTCGCCAAGCTATTTTGAATGAGTTACTCCAGCAACGCATCTTAGGATTTGCGGTGAGTGACCTGCGTTTGCAAGTCGGCAAGCAAGAGCTTGTGAATAGCCTGCAAAAGATTCCTCAGATTCGCGCTTTATATCGTCAAGATGGCACATTTGATGACGCCCGCTTTAAGCAGTTATTAGCAAGTAACGGCATGAATGAAGAACAGTTCTATGCTGGCCAAAGTTTTGACTTAAAAATTCAACAGTTAGTTAACTCAGTTGCACGTACAGAACTGGCTAGCCCAAAATTATCTGAGATTGTTTCATCTTTGTATGAGACCGAAAGACAAGTTCAGACTTTGCAGTTCAATGCTAAAGATTATTTATCTAAAGTAAATCCAAGTGCTGAAGAGCTTCAAGCTTTTTATCAAGCTAATGCCAAATTATTTGAGCGTCCTGAATATATTGACGTTGAGTACATTGTTCTCAAAGCAGATCCAAAAGAAGACTCCAAAGCCTTTAATGAAAAGGCAGATCAGTTTGCGAATATAACTTACGACCAGTCTGATAGCTTGAAGCCTGCCGCTGATAAATTAAAGCTCAGCATTCAATCCCAGAAGGGTGTAACTCGTGGTGGCGCGCCAGGCGTATCCAAAGACCATCCCTTAGCTAATCCTAAGGTGATCCAGTCTCTTTATGGTGATGAGGCTCTCAAGAACAAGCGTAATACTGAAGCTGTTCAAACAGCTCCGGGCGTATTTGTATCTGCTCGGGTGGTAATTTTGCACCCAGCACAAATATTGCCGTACAAAGATGTTGCAGCAGAAGTAAAGCGTCAAGTTAGTCAACGTGCTGCCGAGAAGTTAGCTATTGCCGCTGCAAGCGAGAAATTAGCCACACTTGAAAAAGATCCGAAGAATGCAACTGGTTTCGCAAGTCCTAGCTGGATCTCACGCAATAAGCCCGGCAGTTTAGTTGGTCCATCAATGGATGAAGTTATGTCTGTTAATGCAAATAACTTACCGGCTGTAGTTTCGGTTGCTAATCCAGGTGTTGGCACTACGATTTATCGTATTGATCAAGTTCGTCAGCCACCTGCAGTTGATGCCAAGGTACATAAGGCTCAGGCGCAACAGATTCAAGCACTCGCTGCGCAAGCCGAATTTGCTGGCTTTATGGGCTACTGGCGTAATAGTGCTGGCGTTAAAGTTATTAACCCACTCAAGCAAGCAAGTGCGGGTAGTGCAGGCAGTTAAAACTAAGGTAGTTTTTTAAGTAAGTTACTGTATGGGGCCATTGAGCCCCATACGTTTTTAAAGATAACGCTTTGTGCTGCTACATTTGGATGCAGACGATCTGCTTGAAACAATTCTGGTTTAGTGGCAACGCCTTCTAAGAAAAATGGCAGCAACTCTACGTGTTCTTGTTTTGCAAGTAGAGGGTAGAGATTCTTAAATTGCATGGTGTAGGTTTGGCCATAGTTCGAAGGAATCTGTATGCCGCAGAGCAAAACCTTTGCCCCTGATTTTTTGCTCATCTGAATCATCTTGCGCAGATTGGCTTCAGTCTGATTTACAGGCAATCCTCGTAAAGCATCATTTGCCCCCAGCTCTATAAGCACAATTCCTGGCTTTTTCTGATTCAAGAGATTGGGGAGGCGGCTTAGACCGCCCGAGCTAGTTTCTCCGCTAATGCTGGCGTTAAAAACGCTCCAGGGACTTTGATCTTTGGCTAATTGCTCTTGGAGCAGGGTGACCCACCCCGTGCCGCGCGGCAAGCCGTATTCAGCGGAAAGGCTATCACCTAGTATTAGGACTACTGGCTTGACTTGAGCCCAGGAAGAAATGCTCAATACGAGGCAAAATAGCCCTGTAATGAATTTATTCACAGTTAAAAGCTGAATCCGCATTTTTCCACTCTAGAAAATTTTCACATGAACAAACAGTCTAATTCCATTGTTGCCGAACACGTTGGCAAGCTGGTAAATACGGCTGATGGTGACCTAGCTATTTTGCACGACTTGAGTTTTCAAATTGAGCAGGGTGAAAGTGTGGCAATTATTGGTGCTTCCGGCTCGGGAAAGAGTACCTTGCTAAGCCTCTTGGCTGGCTTGGATCTACCAAGCACGGGTCAAATTGATTTAATGGGGCAAAGCCTCAATCTATTAGATGAAGATGGTAGGGCACGTTTGCGCGGTCAGTTTGTTGGCTTTGTATTTCAGTCATTCCAGCTATTGCCACACCTAACGGCCCTAGAAAATGTCATGCTTCCACTGGAGATGGCGGGTATAGGCCAGACTGAAGCTAGGTTGGCCGCTCATCAATGGCTAGAGAAGGTTGGCTTAAGTCTTAGGGCTAATCACTTTCCCAAGACGCTATCTGGTGGTGAGCAACAGCGCGTTGCTCTTGCCCGAGCTTTCATTAATAAACCTGCCATTCTGTTTGCCGATGAGCCTACCGGGAGTCTGGACGAAGCTAGCGGAAATAGGGTTATTGAGCTCCTTTTTGAGCTAAATCGGGAGAATTCTTCAACCCTGGTTCTGGTGACCCACGATCCAGCCTTGGCTGCTCGGTGCGGACGCCAATTGAGCCTTCATGGTGGGCGCCTGGTTTAAGCAAAACCTTATAATCTTGGCATGTCATCATTCTGTTGCTTGCCCGGGGCAAATGCCCTTTCAGCCTTCCGCCAACAGCGACTTTTAGCTTCGCTCGCAGCCCAAGGAATTCAACTTGAGTCTATTGAGGCTCAATACCTTCATTTCGTTTGGTCTGAGTCAGAACTCAATACCAAAGACAGAAAGGTGCTCGAGAGTCTTCTGACTTACGGCCAACCTTTCATATCTCAGTTGAAGGGTGGCTCCTTATTTAGCAAAGCCGCCGATAAACAATCTGCGATTGCTATTCCTCGATTTGGCACAGTTTCTCCATGGGCTAGTAAAGCAACAGATATTGCGCGTCAATGTGGACTTCAAGTTTTACGTATTGAGCGTGGTGTTCAATATGCATGGCAGAGCAAAAAAGCACTCAGCACAGAACAAGAGCAATTGGTATTGGCCGCTTTACATGATCGGATGACTGAGGCGGTTATCTCGGATATCAATGAAGCTAGTGCTTTGTATCAATCTCTACCTGACCGCCCATTTGTGCGCATCCCGGTATTAACTGAGGGCAGGTCTGCTCTAGATAAAGCAAATCAAGAACTAGGTCTTGCCTTGTCAGAAGATGAGGTGCTTTATCTCGTTGAGAATTTCATTCGCTTAGAACGCAATCCGAGTGATGTTGAGTTAATTATGTTTGCCCAGGCGAATAGCGAGCATTGCCGTCACAAGATTTTCAACTCTAGTTGGACTATCGATGGCGATGATCAAGAGAAATCCCTATTTGCGATGATTCGCAATACGCATCAACTTCAGCCAGAAGGCACGATCGTTGCCTACTCCGACAACTCAGCGGTGATGGTGGGCGCCGAGTCAGAAACTTGGTCCTCCAAAGGCGAGGGTCGTCGTTACGAAAAAGACACACGTTTAGTACATACCTTGATGAAGGTAGAGACGCACAATCACCCAACGGCAATTGCTCCGTTCCCTGGCGCCTCTACGGGTGCTGGTGGCGAGATTCGTGATGAAGGTGCTACTGGTGTCGGTGGACGTCCTAAAGCGGGTCTTACTGGCTTTTCTGTTTCAAATCTCAATATCCCTGGCACTCATTTGCCGTGGGAGTCTGAAAAGTACGGCAAGCCAGAGCGTATTGCCACGCCACTACAGATCATGATTGATGGCCCATTAGGTGGCGCCGCATTTAATAATGAATTTGGTCGCCCCATTCTCGGTGGTTATTTCCGTGTGTTTGAGCAAACCCTAGAAGGTGTTCGTCGCGGTTATCACAAGCCAATCATGATTGCTGGTGGTATTGGCAGCATTGATTCGATTCATACTGCAAAGAAGCAAATTAAAGCGGGGCACTTGTTCATTCAATTGGGTGGCCCTGGTATGCGTATTGGTATGGGTGGCGCAACCGGTAGTTCTGTTGCAACCGGAACTAATACTGCGGATTTAGATTTTGATTCTGTCCAACGCGGCAACCCTGAAATGGAACGTCGCGCACAAGAAGTGATCAATTCTTGTATCGCAATGGGTCAGGGCAATCCTATTGTTTCTATTCATGACGTTGGTGCAGGCGGTATTTCTAACGCATTCCCAGAGCTAGCCGATGGTGCCGGCTTAGGCGCACAATTTCAGTTACGCAAAGTGCCGCTTGAGGAAAGCGGCATGAGTCCTGCAGAGATTTGGTGTAACGAATCTCAAGAGCGTTATGTTCTAGCAATTGAAGCCAAAGATCTGGAGCTGTTTAAGTCACTCTGTGAGCGCGAACGATGCCCATTTGCTGTTGTCGGTGAAGCAACAGTCGAGCGTCAACTTCAGTTAAGTGACAGTAAAGAAGCGGCTGGTACCGATGCTGCAATGCCCATTGATATGCCAATGGAAGTATTGCTTGGCAAGCCACCGCGTATGCATCGTGATGTGACGCGTGTTGCACAAGAGTTTGAAGAGTTAAATGTCACTGACTCCGATCTTGCTCAATGCATTGCTTGGGTTCTTCAGCAACCAACAGTTGCTAGCAAATCCTTCTTGATTACTATTGGCGATCGTACCGTTGGCGGTCTCAATGCTCGTGATCCATTTGTTGGGCCATGGCAAGTCCCTGTTGCTGACTGTGCAGTTACCTTGATGGATTACAAGGGCTACCATGGTGAAGTAATGACCATGGGCGAGCGCACTCCATTGGCTGTGATTGATGCACCAGCTGCCGCCAAGATGGCCGTTGGTGAAGCTATTACCAATCTATTGGCTGCAGATATTCGTCGCTTAGAAGACGTCAAGCTTTCTGCTAATTGGATGGCTGCTTGTGGCGCACCCGGAGAAGATGCAAAGCTGTATGACTCCGTTAAAGCAATTGGTATGGATTTATGCCCAGCGCTTGGCATTTCTATTCCAGTTGGTAAAGATTCTTTATCGATGGCAACTGCATGGCAAGAGGGTGATCAAGCTAAGAAAGTGGTTTCCCCGGTTTCACTCATTATTTCTGCTTTTGCTGCAGTCCAGGACGTTCGTAAAACTACGACGCCTTTGCTAAAACTCAAAGATGAATCTGGAGCGGCATTAGAAACAGAATTAATCTTGATTGATTTGGGTCGCGGTAAAAACCGCATGGCTGGAAGTATTCTTGCTCAAGTTCTCAATCAATCTGGTAAATCAGCTCCGAATGTAGACAACCCAGAAGATCTGAAGGCGCTTGCTAATGCCATCATTGAGCTACGTAAAGCAGATCAGTTGTTGGCCTACCATGACCGCTCTGACGGCGGTTTGTTTGCCTGTATCGCAGAGATGGCTTTTGCATCTCATACCGGCATTTCAATGAATGTCGACATGATTGCTGTTGATGTTGGTCAAGAGGCTGACTGGGGTGATGCAAAGAACTGGGCGCAACAGGTGTCCGGTCGACGTCATGAGCAAACCCTGCGCGCTTTATTTAATGAAGAGCTTGGTGCGGTAATTCAGATTCGTAAAGCAGATCGCGATGCAGTATTTGCTGTGTTGCGTAAATTGAACCTGAGCGCCTACAGTCATGTGATTGCAAAACCAAATACCAATGGCCGCATTGAAATTTGGCGTGATGCGAAAAATATCTTTGCTGAGCCAAGTGAAGTCCTGCAAAAGATGTGGGCTAACACGAGTTATCAGATCGCTCGCTTACGCGATAACCCAGATTGCGCTGATAGTGAGTTTGCGCTACTCGATAACGTTGCAGATACTGGAATGTCGCCAAAGCTGACATTTGATATTGCGGAAGATATTGCAGCGCCATTCATTAACAAGAATGCTAGACCTAAAGTCGCTATCTTGCGGGAGCAGGGCGTTAATTCTCATGTAGAGATGGCTTATGCCATGAATTGGGCTGGCTTTGATAGCTATGACGTTCATATGTCAGACCTGCTTTCTGGTAAATCTAAGTTAGATGATTTCCGTGGCCTAGTTGCCTGCGGTGGATTTAGTTATGGAGATGTATTGGGTGCGGGCGAAGGTTGGGCGAAGACCATTCTCTTTAATGGTCAATTACGCGATCAGTTCTCCTCATTCTTTAATCGCCAAGACAGTTTTGCATTGGGCGTTTGTAATGGCTGCCAAATGATGAGCAATCTAGCGGGAATTATTCCTGGCGCTGAAGCCTGGCCTAAATTTACCCGCAATCAATCCGAGCAGTACGAGGCTCGATTAGTGATGGCCGAAGTGACGGCATCGCCTTCAATCTTTACGCAGGGTATGACAGGAAGTCAGCTTCCCATTGCTATTGCACATGGCGAAGGCTTTGCTAACTTTAGTCAACAAGGTAATTTGGAGGCTCTTCAGAAACAAGGGTTGGCTGCTCTACGTTTTGTGGACCACCAAGGTAACCCAACTGAAACCTACCCAATGAACCCAAATGGTTCACCTGGTGGCTTAACTGGCGTTACAACCCCAGACGGACGCTTCACAGTCATGATGCCGCATCCTGAGCGCGTCTTTAGGGCTGTGCAGATGAGCTGGGCACCAAAGGAATGGTTAGATACGCCTGATGGCGCAAGCCCATGGATGCGATTATTCCGCAACGCTAGAGTCTGGGCAAAGTAACCTAATGCCAGATTCATCTATGGCGATGGAGCCGGTTACGTTCTCTGAGAGTGGTGGAGTGCGCTATTTGCACTTTGGTAGCGAGTTAATTCAGGGTGCAATGCGCATCCGTGATCCAGATGAGATTTATCTGGAATACAACCAACAAATGATGGCTTGGTTATTGTTTTTGGAAACTAAGCCGGGCATGCGTATAGCTCAACTTGGCTTAGGGACTGGCGCTCTGACGAAATTTGCCCATCGTTATTGTCCAGCTGTAAAAACGACGGTTGTTGAACTCAATCCTGCTGTAATAGTTTCTGCTCGCAGCATGTTTTTCACTCCGGAAGATGATCGACGTCTAGAGACCTTGCAAACCGATGCCAAGACTTTTGTAAGCGCCTCAAAGTATCGTTATCACTTCGATGCAGTTCAAGTTGACTTGTATGACGCAATTTGTGATGGCCCGGCTGCTAGTTCCTTAGAGTTCTACAAGGGCTGTTACGACATTCTCAAGTCACCCGGTGTACTAACGGTGAATTTATTTTCTCGCCATAAGAGCTTTGATATCAATTTAAACAACATCTGTGAAGCATTTGATAACCGGGTTCTACTATTTCCGGAGTCTCATGACTGCAACGTAGTTGCAATTGCTTTCAAAGGCCCTCAGTTGGAAGTGGAGTGGAAAGAAGTTTCTAAGCGCGCTAAATTAATCATGGAAAAAACAGGCTTGCCAACGAATAGTTGGGCTTCTGGTTTGAATCGTGAAAACGCTCATCAAGAAAATAAGCTCTGCATCTAGACAAATTTAGATAAGAAAAAAGGCGATCAAACGATCGCCTTTTTTATTGCCCCAAACTTCGGGGCTTACTAATACTTAGATTGTTACTGTGTCAGCAACATCGCTGAATGACTTAATCTTGTCAAAGTTCATGTACTTATAAACTTCACCAGATTTAGCATTCAATGACTCAACTTGCTCGAAATATTCCTGCGGCGTTGGTAGGCGACCCAAGAGTGCTGCAACCGCTGAAAGCTCAGCAGAGGCGAGATACACACGAGTGTCGATACCTAAACGGTTCGGGAAGTTGCGTGTTGATGTGGAGACTGCTGTAGAGCCTTTACGGATCTGAGCCTGGTTACCCATACAGAGTGAGCAACCTGGAGTTTCCATACGGGCACCTGTAGCACCCAGAATGCCGTAATAGCCTTCTTCGGTCAAAATCATTTGATCCATCTTAGTTGGAGGGGCTACCCATAAGCGGGTAGGCATATCCTTTTTACCCTGAAGAACTTGACCTGCTGCACGGAAGTGTCCGATGTTTGTCATGCAAGAGCCGATAAATACTTCATCGATTTTCTCGCCAGAAACTTCAGATAAGAACTTCACATCATCTGGATCGTTAGGGCAAGCCAAAATTGGTTCTTTAATCTCGCTCATATCGATTTCGATTACTTCAGCGTAGTCAGCATTTGCATCAGCCTTGAGCAAATCAGGTTTAGCAATCCATGCTTCCATTGCTTTAATGCGACGACCTAAAGTGCGCTTATCTTCATAGCCATTTGCAATCATCCACTTCATCAAAGTGATGTTAGAGCGCATGTATTCGATGATCGGCTCTTTACTGAGGGCAATTGCACAGCCTGCAGCTGAACGCTCTGCTGAAGCATCGGATAACTCAAATGCTTGTTCAACTTTGAGATCAGGCAATCCTTCGATTTCTAAGATGCGGCCAGAGAATACGTTCTTCTTGTTTTGTTTTTCAACAGTCAACAAGCCTTTCTTGATGGCATACAAAGGAATTGCATTAACCAGGTCACGCAAAGTGATACCGGGCTGCATTTTTCCTTTGAAGCGAACCAATACAGACTCAGGCATATCCAAAGGCATTACACCGGTAGCAGCAGCAAAGGCGACTAAGCCAGAGCCGGCAGGGAAGGAGATGCCGATTGGGAAACGGGTATGACTATCACCACCAGTACCGCAGGTATCTGGCAAGAGCAAGCGATTTAACCAGCTGTGGATCACGCCATCACCTGGACGTAATGCAACACCGCCACGGTTGGTCATAAACGCTGGCAACTCATGGTGAGTGCGAATGTCTACTGGTTTTGGATATGCGGATGTATGGCAGAAAGATTGCATTACCAAGTCTGCAGAGAAACCTAAGCAAGCCAAGTCTTTCAATTCATCACGGGTCATTGGACCAGTGGTGTCTTGTGAGCCGACTGTAGTCATGTGTGGCTCGCAATAAGTGTCTGGGCGTACGCCTTGACCTTCTGGCAATCCACAGGCACGACCAACCATCTTTTGTGCCAAGCTGAAACCTTTTTTGTTATCAGGTGGGCTAACAGGGATGCGGAATTCAGTAGAAGCTGGTAAGCCAAGTGCGGCACGCGCTTTAGCTGTGAGGCCACGACCGACGATCAATGGAATACGACCGCCTGCACGAACTTCATCCAAAATTACTGGTGACTTGAGTGAGAAGGCGGCAATTTCTTTACCGTTCTTAAATGCTTTACCTTCGTATGGACGTAATTCAATTTCGTCGCCCATATTCATATCGGAAACGTCCAACTCGATTGGCAATGCGCCAGCATCTTCCATGGTGTTAAAGAAGATTGGGGCAATCTTTGTGCCCAAGCAAACACCACCAAAGCGCTTGTTCGGAACAAATGGAATATCTTGACCAGTCCACCACAACACAGAGTTGGTTGCAGATTTACGTGAAGATCCAGTACCAACAACGTCACCAACGTAGGCAATTTGATTGCCTTTCTTTTGGAGAGCTTCAATTTGCTTCATTGGGCCACGAATACCAGCCTCATCTGGCTCAATGCCTGGACGTGGGTTCTTCAGCATGATTGTTGCGTGCAATGGAATATCTGGACGACTCCATGCGTCAGGAGCAGGTGACAGGTCGTCGGTATTCGTTTCACCGGTGACTTTAAATACGGTGAGCTTCATGCTTTCTGGAACAGCAGCGCGGCTTGTAAACCACTCGGCATCTGCCCAGCTTTGCAGAACACCCTTAGCTTCTGCATTCCCTTTTTCAGCCAATTCTTGTACATCGTGGAAATAGTCAAACATCAACAAAGTCTTTTTCAAAGCGGCGGCAGCTGTAGCTGCGCACTCTGAATCGGAGAGCAATTCAACCAAAGGCTTAATGTTGTAGCCACCGAGCATGGTGCCTAAAAGCTCTGTAGCCTTAATGCGTGAAATCAAAGGTGACTTCTCAGTTCCTTTGGCAACGGCATCCAAAAATTCTGCTTTAACTTTGGCCGCCTCATCAACACCAGCAGGAACGCGATTGGTAATGAGTTCAAGTAATTCCGCTTCTTTACCCTTTGGAGGATTTTTGAGCAAACCAACCAGTTCGGCAGTTTGATCTTTAGTCAGAGGGAGGGCTGGAATTCCAAGGGCTGCGCGTTCGGCAACTTGGGCGTTGTAGGCTTCTAGCATCGTATTTCCTATCGGGTAAGAGTTATCAACTTAAGGCTCAGCAGGGCTTATTTCCCTATCCAGTCTATTGTAATTGCTAATTCATGTCTTATATAAGACTTAATTGTTAAAAGTTCTCAAAAAATGCCTCATTTAAGGGCTAAATAGGGGTTAATTGGGATAAATCGCTAGCCTCCAATAATTCAACACTATTGAGCGAGGGGTATTAGAGCTAGGGTGATGCCAGATTTGAGGTCAGTGAAAGAGTTTCTGGATAGCAAGAAATTGCCTATAAAACAGGCAATTTTTAGAATGAACTAGCTGGCAGCCCGAGAGTTATTGGAGGACCTAAGAATTTATCCTGACAGAGTCGCTATCGTTATAATTACTTTTTCCAACAGAGCTTAAGCGATGACCAAATACGTTTTTGTCACTGGTGGTGTGGTTTCTTCTTTAGGGAAAGGAATCGCAGCTGCCTCGCTTGCCGCGATTCTTGAATCCCGCGGCCTGAAAGTCACCCTCCTAAAATTAGACCCTTATATCAACGTTGACCCTGGGACAATGAGCCCGCTTCAACATGGCGAAGTTTTCGTTACCGAAGACGGCGCTGAAACTGACCTCGATCTTGGGCATTACGAGCGTTTTGTCTCCGCGAAAATGCGTAAGAGTAATAACTTCACGACTGGTCAGATCTACGAATCCGTTATCAGCAAAGAGCGACGCGGTGAGTATCTAGGTAAGACAGTTCAAGTTATTCCCCATATTACAAATGAAATTCAAGCATTTGTAGAGCGCGGTGCGAAAGCAAGTCACGACGGTAAAGCTGATATCGCTATTTGTGAAATCGGTGGAACAGTGGGTGATATCGAATCCCTGCCATTCCTTGAGGCGGCTCGCCAAATGAGTATTCGCCTACCAAAACACAGCTGCGCCTTTGTGCATCTGACTTTGGTTCCCTATATTGCAAGTGCAGGGGAGTTAAAAACTAAACCTACCCAGCACTCCGTACAAAAGTTACGTGAGATCGGCATCATGCCGACCGTACTCTTATGTCGTGCTGATCGCCCAATTCCAGAAGACGAGCGCTCTAAGATCTCACTGTTCTCGAACGTACGTGAAGAGGCTGTGATTTCAGTTTGGGACGTTGACACCATCTACAAGATTCCTGAGATGCTTCAAGCTCAGGGTATGGATGATTTGATTTGTCGTGAATTAGATATCGAGGCTAAGCCTGCAGATTTATCTGTTTGGGCAAACTTAGTTTATGAATTGGCTAATCCGCAACACGAAGTCACTATTGGCATGGTTGGCAAGTATGTTGAGCTAACTGAATCCTACAAGTCATTGATCGAAGCTTTGCGTCATGCAGGTATTCATAACCACACCCGCGTCAATATTAATTACATTGATTCGGAAGTGATTGAAAAAGACGGTGTTGAGTGTCTTCAGAATCTAGATGCGATCTTAGTTCCTGGTGGCTTTGGTAAACGTGGCACCGAAGGTAAGATTGCCGCCATTCGTTATGCCCGCGAGAACAATGTTCCATACCTAGGCATTTGTTTGGGTATGCAGTTAGCTGTGATTGAATTTGCGCGTCATGTTGCTAACATTGCGCAGGCAAATAGTACTGAGTTTGATCCTGAGACAGAGAGTCCAGTTGTGGCTTTGATTACTGAGTGGGTAGATCGTGAAGGTCGCGTTGAGAAGCGCACCAATGATTCTGATCTTGGTGGAACCATGCGTTTAGGTTCACAACGTTGTCCTGTTAAAGCAGGTACTTTGGCCCATGAAATCTATGGTCCTGAGGTGAATGAGCGTCACCGCCATCGCTATGAAGTGAATAATGTCTACGTACCGCGTCTTGAGAAGTCCGGTCTGATTATTTCCGCTAGAACTCCAAATGAATCCTTGCCTGAAATGATGGAGTTGCCTAACGCAATGCATCCTTGGTTCTTTGGTGTGCAGTTCCATCCTGAGTTCACATCAACTCCACGTGATGGACATCCATTGTTCTCTGCCTTCATTAAAGCTTCATTGATTCATCAAGCTGCTTCTCAAAAGCAAGCAGCCTAGGAGATCGTTATGAGTGCATTTAAGTTATGTGGTTTCGATGTTGGCTTGGATCATCGCTTTTTTCTCATTGCAGGTCCTTGCGTTATTGAGTCCGAACAATCTGCTTTAGATATTGCTGGCGAGCTCAAAGAAATTACTTCTGCACTAGGCATTTCATTTATCTATAAGTCATCTTTTGATAAAGCCAATCGTTCATCTGGGACCTCTTTCCGTGGCTTAGGCATGGAGAAGGGGCTCGAGATACTAGCGCGTGTAAAACGTGAAATTGGCGTACCGGTTTTGACCGATATCCATGACATCAGCGAAATTGCTCCCGTATCAAAAGTGGTCGATGTTCTTCAGACTCCAGCTTTTTTATGTAGGCAGACTGATTTCATTCGAGCTTGCGCACAAAGCGGTAAGCCAGTGAATTTTAAGAAGGGTCAGTTTCTATCCCCACATGAAATGCTGAACGTAATTGATAAAGCACGCGCAGCAGCTGCTGAAATAAACCTAGCAGATCAGTTTATGGTTTGCGAACGTGGTGCTTCTTTCGGCTACAACAATTTAGTTTCAGATATGCGTAGCTTGGCAATTTTGCGTGAAGCAAAGGCGCCAGTTGTTTTTGATGCGACGCATTCAGTTCAGCTTCCTGGCGGTCAAGGCAATGCGAGTGGTGGGCAACGGGAATTTGTTCCTGTATTGGCTCGTGCTGCAGTTGCAGTCGGCATTAGTGGCCTATTCATGGAAACACATCCAGATCCAGCTAAAGCACTTTCTGATGGCCCCAATGCTGTACCGCTTAACCGCATGAAAGAACTGCTGGAATCTTTAGTTGCGATTGATTCCGTTGTTAAGAAGCCTGGATCATTTTTAGAAGATAGTTTTAAGTAATTCCCCGAATTCATTTTTACTTAGGAGAAGGTGCATGAGCGCCATTGTTGACATCATCGGTAGAGAAGTTTTAGATTCACGCGGCAACCCAACAGTTGAGTGCGATGTATTGCTAGAGTCTGGCGTTATGGGACGTGCTGCAGTGCCTTCAGGGGCTTCGACAGGTTCACGTGAAGCCATTGAGCTTCGCGATGGCGATAAAGCGCGCTACTTAGGTAAGGGCGTTCTTAAGGCGGTTCAAAATATCAATATCGAGATTGCTGAATCGATCTTGGGTCTGGATGCTAGCGAACAAGCTTTCCTCGATCACACCTTAATCGAATTAGATGGAACTCATAACAAAGCTCGCTTAGGTGCTAACGCAACTTTAGCCGTCTCTATGGCTGTGGCACGTGCTGCTGCAGAAGAGGCTGGCTTGCCTTTGTATCGTTATTTTGGCGGATCGGGCGGTATGCAATTGCCGGTACCAATGATGAACATCGTCAATGGCGGTGCGCATGCCAATAACAGCTTAGATATTCAAGAGTTTATGGTGATGCCAGTCAGCGCTCAAAGCTTCCGTGAAGCCTTGCGTTGTGGCGCGGAAATTTTCCATGAGTTGAAGAAAATTTTAGGCGCACAAGGTATGCCAACTACTGTTGGGGATGAGGGCGGTTTTGCCCCGAACTTTAAGAGCAATCAAGAGTGCTTGCAGACCATCATGAAGGCTATTGAAGGCGCTGGGTATCAAGCTGGTGAAGATGTCTTATTGGCTTTGGATTGTGCTGCTAGTGAGTTCTATAAAGATGGTAAATATCACTTGTCAGGCGAAGGTCTACAACTAACTTCCAGTGAATTCTCAGACTACCTCGGCAATTTAGCCGATCAATTCCCGATCGTATCGATTGAAGATGGAATGCATGAGAGTGACTGGGATGGATGGGCTGACATTACCCAAAAATTGGGTAAGAAAATCCAATTAGTTGGAGACGATCTCTTTGTTACCAACACGCGCATTCTTAAAGAAGGTATCGAGAAGGGTATTGCCAACTCAATCCTCATTAAGATTAATCAAATTGGTACATTGACAGAGACCTTTGCTGCGATTGAAATGGCGAAGCGCGCTAATTACACTGCAGTCATTTCTCACCGCTCTGGTGAAACTGAAGACAGCACAATTGCTGATATTGCTGTTGGCACCAATGCTGGTCAGATTAAGACGGGCTCACTGTCTCGCTCTGATCGTATTGCCAAGTACAACCAGTTGCTGCGTATCGAAGAAGATTTGGGTGATGTTGCTACTTATCCAGGCAAATCTGTTTTCTATAACCTCAAGCGTTAACGAATAGCAGCTCTATTTCTTATGCGGATTGTCATCTACTCTATGCTGTTATTGCTTATCGCAATACAGTACCCACTTTGGTTGGGTAAGGGTGGATGGCTTAAGGTTTACGAGATGGAGAAACAGCTTGAGTTACAGCAGGCCAAAAATAGCTTGCTGAGCTTGCGCAATGCAAAGCTTACTGGTGACGTTAAGGATTTAAAAGACGGTACGCGTGCGATTGAAGAGCGCGCTCGTGTTGAGCACGGCATGATTAAGGAAGGTGAGTTCTTTGTACAAATTCTGCCTACTGAAAAATCAGCCACCAATGCATCCGATGGCGAAAAGCCAGCAACTACAAAGCAATAACTAGCGCTTAATGTCCGCTGGATGGCGGTCTCGTAGCATCAGCCAGCAAATCGGTTTTAAATACTTGTCTGCAATCAACCGCATCAAAGCGATAGGCTTTAGCGCAAAAATCACACTCAGTTTCTACGGCACCTTGTTCGGCAAGGATGCTTTCAACTTCCTCTTCACCAAGCATTCTGAGGACATCGGCTACCTTAGCGCGGGAGCAGCGGCAGCCAAACCGAACAGGGCGGGCCGGAAAGCTGCGAACACCACTCTCGGTGGACTCCTCTAAAAAGAGGCGGCGGAGGATAGTTTCCGGTGGCAGCGTTAATAATTCTTCATTGGTGATAGTTTCACCAAGTGTCTGAATTCTCGTCCACCCTTCAGCGGCTAACTGAGGATCTAGATGCGCATGGCCGCCAGAATCAGGCAATCGCTGCAAAAGTAATCCACCAACATGGGTATCGTTTGATGCAAGCCAAATACGAGTATCTAACTGCTCTGAATTTTGCATGTACAGAGCAATTGCCTCAGCAGCGCTAGTCACGGGCTTAATAACCGTACCTCGATGCTCCTGAAGGGCCACAATGCCTTGATAAGGTGGTTGTCCAGGCTGACGGTCAGATGGGTCAAGAGTGATTACCAGGCGGCCTGTATTGTCTGCATCCAGTAGCTCGCCTAGGGTGGCATCGGGATTAATGCTGGCAGCGTCAACTGAGAGTTTTACGGTTGCTCGCATCGTCAGGTCAGATTTGCATTCGACCACCAGAAGCTGGATAGGGCCTTTGCTTTGAGCTTGAATAATCAAGCTCCCATCAAATTTGAGGCTGGCGCTTAAGAGCGTCGCTGCACCCACGAAATCACCTAGGATTCGTCGTATTACAGGGGGGTCATTACGGCGCTCTAAAACGGCCTGCCATGCGCTGCTAATGGAAACAATTTCCCCGCGGACTGGGGCGCCATCACACATAAATACAAGTAATTCGTTCATAGGTGAAAGTATCCACTTTTTTGAGGGTCAAGGTGCTAAATGATGAAATCCTAGGCTGACCTGAGATAATGTCATTTATGCATATACGTACACGTTTCGCCCCCAGTCCAACGGGCTTCATTCACTTGGGCAACCTTCGCAGCGCTTTGTATCCATGGGCTTTTGCCCGTCACAACAAAGGCGATTTCATCTTGCGTATCGAGGATACCGATGTAGAGCGTTCCACCCAGGAGGCAGTCGACGTCATTATTGAAGGTATGGCTTGGCTTGGCCTAGATTTGGATGAGGGCCCGATTTATCAAATGCAACGCATTGATCGTTATCGTGAAGTGGTTAAGCAGATGCTAGATGCAGGCCTTGCTTACCCTTGCTATATGAGCGAAGAAGAGCTCAATAAGCTACGCGATCAACAGATGGCCAACAAGGAAAAGCCGCGCTATAACGGTCAATGGCGCCCAGAACCTGGCAAAACTTTGCCCGATATTCCAGAAGGCATTCTGCCGGTGATTCGCTTTAAGAATCCCATCGGCGGATCCGTTATCTGGGAAGATGCAGTGAAAGGCAAGATTGAAATTAGCAATGATGAGTTAGATGATTTGGTGATTGCTCGCCCTGATGGTACGCCAACTTATAACTTCTGCGTTGTGGTGGACGACCTTGATATGAACATCACACACGTAATTCGTGGTGATGATCATGTGAATAACACGCCTCGCCAAATTAACATCATGAAGGCGCTCGGTGGCACGCCGCCGGTTTATGCCCATTTACCAACAGTCTTGAATGATTCTGGTGAAAAAATGAGCAAGCGCAATGGCGCCATGAGCGTGCGCGATTACCAAAAAGCAGGGTACTTGCCAGAAGCCATTCTGAATTACTTAGCAAGACTGGGTTGGTCTCACGGTGATGCAGAGATTTTCACAAAAGAGCAGTTTGTGAATTGGTTTGACTTGGCTAGCCTTGGTAGATCACCAGCACAGCATAATCCTGAAAAATTGCTTTGGCTAAATCATCAATATATTCAGAATGCAGATCCAGTTGGTCTTGCTGAAGCAACTAAGCCTTTTGCGCACGAGTTGGGTATAGATACAGAGAAGGGCCCGGACTTTGTCCAAGTAGTTGCGCTACTGAAAGACCGTGCAAACACCTTGATTGAAATCGCTGAGGGAGCAAAGCTTTTTTACCTGCCGGCACCAGCGCACAATCCTGAACAAATTGCTGCAAATATCCCAGCTGAAATCGTTCCGGCTCTCAAAGATTTGATCGAGGCGATTAAATCTGCGGAGCATACAAAAGCGGCCTATGGCGCAGCTTTTAAAGAAGTTTTAGCCAAGCATCAGATCAAAATGCCAGCATTAGCAATGCCTGTCCGTTACGCCTTATTTGCTTCAACACAGACCCCAGCCATTGATTCTGTCTTGGTTGTTTTGGGTAAGGATGAAGCTGTAGAAAGGCTCTCCAAGGTCGTCTAAGGCAGAATTTGCGTCCTCCTACAAAAATAGGATAAAATCTTGGATTGTTTTGAGTGTCTTGTGGATTTTTAGCGAGATTACGGGGGTATAGCTCAGCTGGGAGAGCGCTTGCATGGCATGCAAGAGGTCAGCGGTTCGATCCCGCTTATCTCCACCAAGCATTTAAAATAGCAGTATTAGTTTTATTAGTAGTCCAGGTCCCCATCGTCTAGAGGCCTAGGACATCACCCTTTCACGGTGAGTACGGGGGTTCGAATCCCCCTGGGGACGCCAATAATTTTGGCTAGTTGTGAGTAGTATGAAGTGACACAAGTAGCATGCGATGTACTTGGAGCGGTAGTTCAGTTGGTTAGAATATCGGCCTGTCACGCCGAGGGTCGCGGGTTCGAGTCCCGTCCGCTCCGCCAAGTAAGTTTAAAAAGCCCCTGTATAAGGGGCTTTTTTCATTTCAAGAAATCCTTTTACAACTTCTTAGTTGGTGATGGTTTAGGCGCAGCTTTATAAAGAGGCTCAACCGAAGGCATCAGCGCAGTCAATTGCTCTATGCGAGTTTCGCCGGAAGGGTGAGTGGATAAAAACTCTGGGGTGCTCTTATCTTTAGTTGCCTTCAGCATCTTTTGCCAAACACTAATTGCGCCCATAGGGTTATAACCAGCTCTTGCTGCGAGCTCTAAACCGATTGCATCGGCTTCAGATTCATTTTCTCTAGAGTTAGGCAACACAATCGCGTATTGCGCTACTTGGTTGGCAGCGCTTACTGCAGAGCCATATGGCCCAGCCACTGCCATAGCAATATTGACCAATATATTTTGGGCTGCGGCCTGAGAGACGCGCTCTCTACCATGCTCTCTTAATGCATGAGCGATTTCATGACCCATGATGGCGGCAATTTCATCATCATTGAGATTCAACTGTTCAATGATCCCGGTATAGAAAGTAATCTTTCCACCTGGTGCACAACTAGCATTTAGTATTGGCGCATCAATGAGGGTTAGGCGCCAATCCCATTGTCTAGTGTCATCGCGGAATGCCTCGGTCTGTGGAATGAGTCGATTTGCTATGAACTTCAAGCGATCATAGGTAGGTCCTGACGTGACCAGTATATTTTTTTCTTTTGCTTTTTGATTTTGCTCGCTATAACTTGCAGCAGAGAGGCGATTCACATCCTCTGAAGAAGCCATCATGAATTGCGATCGATTTACACCGACAGCTCCAGGCCTAGTAGTGTTGGCACAGGCTGAGAGGAGGGTGGAAAGTGCAAGGATCCAAAAGATACGAATGCTCAAGTGAGATCCCTGCATTTACAACGAATTACCGAATACCTTATTTCTTTTTAGGCGAAGTAATAGATGCAGCCATCGCATCGAAGTAAATTACTTTAACCTGCTCACCAACATTCACATCAGCTAACAATTGTGGGTTCTTAACTGTCACTACAGTAACTTTTCCACTTGGCCCCTTAACGGAAACCAATTTCTTAGTGCGATCAACTGCAACAATGTCAGCAATGATCGTTGTTGTGTTTGTAATTGTGCGAGTCGGCTTTTCACCAGGTTTAGAGGCTACTTCTGATGAAGTTTCTACTTTGCTACGAATGCCATCACTCTTAGTCTTGATTAACTCAATTGCTACAGCCAATTCATAAGTAACGCTTAGGCGATCACCTTTTTTGATTTGATCAAAATTCTTGATCTCTGGGCCAGCTACAAATTTAGATTCACCTTCATTGTTTTTAAAGAAAATCGTACGTGTTTTCTTATCAATCTTGGTAACTGTTCCTTCGTACAACTGGAAAATGTTGTCAGTAACAGCTGCATCAACAACTACAGCATTTGCTGCGGTAGGTGTTTGAGCCATCACAAGTGCTGGGCCTGAAAGTAGAGCTGCGGCTACGAGGGTAATTGGGGCGAATTTAATTTTCATAACTTTCCTTAATATTAAGTGCTTCTATAGTGATATTAGCGTATTTTTGTCCCCAATTTGACCTAAAACGCCATCCTTTGGCGCTCAAGGAAATTTATAGGCTTCTTTGATAACATCAGTTCTTCTGTAGCGCCTTGATCAAAAGGAATGAGATGCCCCGTTTTGCCGCTAACCTCACTATGCTGTTTAATGAAGTTCCATTTTTGGAACGCTTTGCACTTGCTAAGACTGGCGGGTTCAAGGCCGTTGAATTTCTCTTTCCCTATGAATTTGATGTTCAAGAGATTAAATCTGCTTTAGACAACAACGCCCTAAAGCTGGTACTCCATAATCTCCCCGCCGGCGATTGGAACGCAGGTGAGCGAGGAATTGCTTGTTTACCCGATCGCATTGATGAGTTCCGGTCTGGGGTCGCCAAAGCCATTGAGTACGCCATCATTCTTGGAGTGCCGCAATTAAATTGCCTCGCTGGGAAGGCTCCAGCAGGATCTGATCCAAAACTACTTCACGACACTTTTGTGGCTAATCTCCAATATGCAGCCAGCGAACTTAAGAAGGTTGGATTAAAGCTATTGATTGAACCAATTAACACCTTCGATATTCCTGGCTTTTATCTCTCTAAGACGGAGCAGGGGATTGCTATTTTGGATGCCGTGGGTGCTGACAACGCATTCCTGCAATACGACATTTATCATGCGCAGCGTATGGAGGGTGAGTTAAGCAATACCATCCAAAAGCACCTCAATCGAATAGCCCATATTCAACTGGCCGATAACCCAGGCCGAAATGAGCCAGGTACCGGTGAAATCAATTACGAATATCTTTTCGGCCTGTTAGATCGCCTTGGTTACGAAGGCTATATTGGCTGTGAATACAAACCCCTTAAATCCACCGAGGCAGGTCTTGGGTGGATGAGTCAATACGAACAAGAATAAAAAAGGAAGACATCATGAGTAAGTTAAAGCTAGGATTTGTTGGTCTCGGAATTATGGGTGCCCCTATGGCGGGTCACCTAGTTGCCGCTGGTCACGAAGTATTTATTAATACCCGTAGCAAGATTCCGGAAGAACTATCTAACAGCTCTGCAACTTCATGCTCTAGTCCAGCGGAAGTTGCCAGTAAGGCAGATATCATCATCACGATGGTGCCCGACACCCCCGATGTTGAAAAAGTTTTGTTTGGTGAGAAGGGTATTGCATCTGGATTGAGTAAAGGCAAGATTGTTGTCGATATGAGCTCAATCTCACCAATCGCAACAAAAGAGTTTGCTCAAAAGATTAATGCCCTTGGATGCGAGTATCTAGATGCGCCTGTTTCTGGTGGTCAACTTGGTGCCAAAGGTGCAACGCTCACCATTATGGTTGGCGGCAGTGAGGTCACTTTTGCAAAGGTAAAGCCTGTATTTGAATTAATGGGTAAAAACATTACCTTGGTTGGCGCAAATGGTGCCGGTCAAATTACGAAGGTTGCCAATCAAATTATTGTGGCTTTAAATATTGAAGCAGTTGCTGAAGCACTGGTATTTGCTTCAAAAGCTGGCGCTGATCCTGCTAAAGTTCGCGAAGCATTAATGGGTGGCTTCGCTAGCTCCAAGATTTTGGAAGTTCATGGTGAGCGAATGATTAAACGTACATTTGATCCTGGCTTTAGGATTGAGTTACATCAAAAAGATCTCAATCTTGCACTAAGTAGTGCTAAAGCCTTGGGCGTCTCCTTGCCTAATACTGCAACTGCTCAAGAATTGTTGAACTCCTGCAGCGCTCATGGTGGCAAAGCTTGGGATCATTCGGCAATGGTCAAGGCCTTGGAAAAAATGTCGAACTTTGAAATTGGTCAGAAGGCTTAAAAGAAGATTATGAGAACAACGCTGTTGGTTTATCTTCACGGTTTTCGCTCTTCTCCGAATTCAACTAAGGCGGTGATGACTGGTGAGGCGGTGAGGGCGCTATCAACGCCTGACAATACCTATGAATGGTATTGCCCTCAATTGCTAGCATCCCCCAAGGAAAGTATCGATATGGTGGTTAAGCATATCAACCAATCTAAAGCACATCGCATAGTCATCATCGGATCTTCTTTAGGTGGTTTCTATACAAACTATCTGGCTGAGAAATATCAATGCAGGGGTATTGCTTTAAATCCTGCTGTTTATGCGGCTAGAGAATTAGAACCCCATGTTGGGCTGATGACTGCTTATGATAGTGATGAGCCATTTGATTTCAAAGCTCAGTACATTGATGAGCTACGTGCTTTGCAGGTTGACAAGATTACCAATCCAGAGCGATATTTTTTAATCGCCGCAAAGGGTGATGAGCTTCTTGATTGGAAAGAGATGTCTACCTTTTATCCTGGTGCCAAGCAATTGATTCTTGAAGGCAGTGATCATGGTATTGCCGACTACGCCTATCATCTACCAGCGGTAATTGAATTTATCGAGCATTGATTTCTTGATTGATTCATTTGGCAATTTATTCCAATCTATAAGCAGAAGATCTCTGTGGATTCTGATTGCCGCCATTTTCCTATCAGTCCTTGGCCACCTAATTTTATTTTTTGGCCTTCCTTTTATTTCTTTCGGTAGCGCACCACCTATAGCTGAAGACCTAATTATCAAAACAGAACTTCGTGTTGAGCCACCTAAAAAGATACAACTTAGCAGCGCACCAAAGAAAAAAACTATACCCAAGAAAACCAATGCTGTATCTGCAGATCCGATTTCAGATGCAGGCAAAGGAGAGCAGGGGGCATTAGGCAATCAATCTGGTCAGGCTTTTCGTCTTCCAGATTCTGGAACCTATTATTTCGATGCCTATGTTGATGGACAACTCTATCAAACCGCTCAATTGGACTGGATTACTGAGGGTAATAATTACCGTTTGTATATCAACATACCTTACGCAGTTGTTGGCCCATTTGTATTTGAATCCCGCGGCTCAGTTGATGCATATGGAATAGCGCCCTCTATTTACTGGACGCAACGTGGAACAAAACCCCCGCGTTACTCAAGATTCGATCGAGATCAGAATGGAGCAGGGAAGATGTACTTTTCTGAGAAGCCAGACTTCACCCCCGATTTATTGCCAGGAACCCAAGATCGATTTAGCCTGATGTTCCAATTTGCCTCACTATTGAATGGCAGCGACAAAATTGATGATGCCGGCAGTATTCGGGCACTTCCTGTGGTCGACTTCAACACGCTAGAAATGTGGCAATTTAAGAGCTATGGTGAAGAAGAGTCCGAAGCTATTCCAAGCCTAGGAAAGTCGGTGAATCGACATTACGCACTCATGCAGCGTGAAAACGATCCATACAAGCGTCAGGTCGATATTTGGCTTGCAAAAGACCTCGATTGGCTGCCAGGTAGAATGCGCTCTCTAGAGTCCAATGGACGCGTTTTAGAACTAGTCTTTAAGCAGAAGGCGCCTATTGATAAAGCAAAGCTCGTTAATTAGACTAAAAAACCGCCAAACCCAGCCTTTTTAGAATCCAGACCCGGACTTAGGATTCTGGTTTGAACGGTTCAATAAGGCACCCATCATGGAATACAAGGCAGCCCCTGACATTGATACGGCAAAGATGCCCGAGAACGAGATGATGATCGGCAAGATTCTCCAGCGCTCTGAAAGCGTGTAATCACCATAGCCAACCGTGGTGTACATTTCGCCAGCAAAGTAGAAAGTCTGAGGATTGGTTGGAAACACCTGCAAAGCAACGCAAATATAAGACCAGGCAACAATTTCTATGAAATGACTGGCAATAATCAACAAAATGGCGATGAAATACGACAGGAAATTTGCCCCGTACACACGTTTATTTTCAAGCTTGCGATCCAACCAATGAAAAGCACCGGCAATCATCAATACCGCAACACCGTGAAATGTCAGCATTAAGCATGCCAGAATCAGTACAAACCAAATCTCGCTATTGCCCATGTCCGTATTAATCTCAGAGAACAGGGTGCTGAAACTAGGTAGGCTACTAAAGCCTGGAAGTTTGATGAAATGATCAATGAGGTTCATACGAAGTGCTTATTTGATGATGCTTTCTTATTTGTATTTCTTATTTGACATAATAATGATTATACGCAAGTAATACATATGTCACTTATGAAGGAATCTTCTTAGGACCGCCTGGATATGGCTGTTTATAGAGCTTCTCCCAACGGGATATCAAACCCTCACGTATATCTTCCTTGCTAAATAAAGCCGCCACATCAATGGCTGAATAGCCTTCATGATTGCGCATGCGCAAGTCAGCGCCGTTATTCAGCAGGAACTTAATTAGTTGCTCATTTCCAGAGCTAACGGCCATCATTAATGGTGTTGTATCGCTGGTGCTTAATGCATTCACTTTGGCGCCATTGGCCACCAAGAATTGAGCAACACTGAGCTTTCCAGTTGTGCAGGCGTAATGCAAAGGTGTCCAACCAGACTTATTTACATCAGCCTTCTTTTTGAGCACTAAAGTCTCTACCAAAGGAAGTTCACCCTCAATTGAGGCCATCATGAGGGGATTTTCACCGCTTTTATTGGCCAGATTGATATCAGTATTTGGGTTTGCAATAAGGAGGTCTGCAACTTTGAGGGATTTATCTCGAATGGCCACAATCAGCATCGGGTTGCCCTTGGGATCTAATGTATTGGGACTAACGCCAGCCTTAATCAAAGATTGAACCTCTGAAACGTCGTCAAATTTAGCCGCTTTTGTGAAATCCGCAATTTGATCTGCTGTTTGAGCCAATACAAGGCTAGAAAAGCCTAGAAAAGCAGCGCTCAATGCGCAATGTAATTTAAATGAATTTCTCATGAAACCGGTCTATTTATATGAAAACATTGGAAAAAATTACTAGAAGTCTGCTCTGCAAGCCGCTCAATTGAGACGCCCTTTAAATCAGCAACAAATTCACCAACTTTAGAGACCCAGGCAGGCTCATTGGTCTTACCGCGATATGGAATTGGCGCTAAATACGGTGAATCTGTTTCAATCAGCATGCGCTCTAAAGGGACCTGCTTGCAAGTCTCCTGAAGATCTTTGGCACTCTTAAAAGTCACAATTCCAGAAAAAGAGATGTAGAAGCCCATTTCCATGGCTGCCTTGGCAACCTCAGTAGATTCTGTAAAGCAGTGCATCACACCACCAATTTGATCGGCGCCCTCTTCTTTTAGGATTCGGAGCGTATCGGCTGAAGATGAGCGCGTATGAATGATGAGGGGCTTTTTAGATGCAATAGCCGCTCGGATATGGGTTCTGAAGCGCTCTCTTTGCCATTCCATGGATTCATAGTTACGATCACCCATTCGATAGTAATCAAGCCCAGTTTCACCAATGGCAACGATTTTGGGGTGCTTTGCCTCTTCAACCAGGAATTCAAAGCTAGGCTCTGGCGTATCTTCGTAATCAGGATGGACTCCAACGGAGGCATACAAATGATCATGATCTTCAGCAAGCTTTTTCACATTAGGAAAATCAGGAATATCAACTGATACGCAAAGTGCATGGCTCACCTTGCAGTCGGCCATATTGGCCAAAACCTCAGGTAAGCGCGTTTGAAATTCTGGGAAATCGAGGTGGCAGTGGGAGTCTATAAACATGACTCGCCATTTTAGTCTTCAAATACCTGTTGGTATTGAGAAAGCAAGGCTTCGAGCTGAATGCGGGTGGCCAAAGGGTGATTTTCATGACGGCGCGCCTGTATCAAGGACTTCCAGAAACGAAGTAGCTTGGGAAGGCGAGCTTGTTGAGCGAGAGCCTTAATCGCCGTTTCATGTTTCGGGTAATAGCGAGGCGAACCCATTTGAGCGCAACTTTGTAGATCGGAGACCCAGCGCTGCATCGTAGCTAGCAAGACCGAATAACGTGCTTTTTGCGTCTTATCAGCTGCATCTAACCAGTTAATCCGAGCGCCCTGCGACATGGCTTGTAATAAATAACGCGATGCTTGAATTGCAATGGTGAGCTCATCTTTTTCATCTTTATTGTGACGTGCAATTAACGAATCCAAAACGGCATAGGGTGCCCCACCCTGCTCGTCATAAATGGATTCAATATCACCATCACTAATTTTCATACCAGGAATCGAGTTGAGTTGATTACGCAACCAATTCAATCCACTGGTTCGATCTGGACGTGGCGCTGATAACAAACGACAACGTGATCGAATGGTTGTCAAAACTCGATCGAGACGATCAGCCAGCAAAATAAAAATCGTATTTTTTGGCGGCTCTTCAAGGGATTTAAGCAAAGTGTTTGCAGAGTCTGCCCTGAGCATTTCTAATGGATAAACTAAGATGACGCGATTGCCTCCGCGGTGCGTCCCAATCGAAAGACCTTCAATTGCACTTCGTGCATCTTCAATTGAAATACTTTTCTTCTCTTTTTTCTCAGGTGCATCACCATCGCTATCAACTTGACTCGTCTTTGATTTTTTGGGTGAGTCAGATTCAGAATCAAAGTCACCATGAGGCAAAAGTTTGCGATGTGTTTCAGGGACAAGCGCAATAAAGTCTGGATGATTGGCTGAGTCAAACCACCTGCAAGCCTCACAGTGATTGCAGGGCTTTGTACCTTCAGAAGCCTCACATAAAAGCGCCTTAGCTAATTCAATAGAAAACTCGAACTTGCCAATGCCGGATTGGCCATGGATCAGAACCGCATTGGGGAATGAAGACAAATTCATTCCATCCCAAACAGATTCCAACCAAGGAGCTATTTTTTTCGCGGACTCATGCGGAAACATCAGATCAACCATTTACAGATTAATCTCCAATGATTCAAGATCATTCCAAATCACATCTGGCGTACGGGTGGCATCTACCAAATAAAAGCGTTTTGGATCCGCCTTTGCTCTGCGGAGATATTCCTGGCGAACCTTTTCAAAAAAATCTAAATCCATCTTCTCAAACTTGTCTGGCGCCCTCACCTTGGATCTTCTGGACTCAGCAACGGAACCGGGCAAGTCAAATAAGAAGGTGAGATTAGGTTGCAGTAAAGAGCCATCTGGACGACCCTGCACCCAACGCTCTAAATCATTTAACTTCTCGAGACTTAAGCCACGACCACCGCCTTGATAAGCAAAACTAGCATCCGTAAAGCGATCGGAGATAACAATCTTTCCGGCCTTTAGTGCCGGCTCAATTACTTGCGCAATATGTTCCCGACGTGCAGCAAACATCAACAACGCTTCGGTTTCTAGATTCATGGGGGCATCAAGCAATAAGGCGCGTAGTTGTTCACCTAACTGAGTGCCACCCGGCTCTCTTGTCATAACAACATCACGATCTGGGTGGCGTTCTTTTAACAGCTTGGCAAAGGAGTCAATATGCGTGCTCTTCCCTGCCCCATCGATGCCTTCAAAGCTAATGAAATAACCTGGAAATGGAGTTGTCATAAGAATTACTGTGAATTCGATTTAGTGGTTAAATTGCGTTTGCGTTGAAATTGATCAACAGCATTTTCATGCTCTTTTAAGGTTTTGGAAAAATGGCTGCTGCCATCACCACGGGCGACAAAATAAATAGCATCACTTTTCGCTGGATGCATCACGGCAAGGAGTGATTCCTTGCTCTGCATTGCTATTGGCGTTGGCGGTAAACCCTTGTTCATATAAGTATTGTAGGGACTGTCTTTACGCAAATCCGCTTTTCTAAGATTGCCGTCAAATTTAGGCCCAATACCGTAAATCACGGTTGGATCGGTCTGAAGTGGCATATTGATCTTAAGGCGATTAACGAAAACCGCTGCAACCAGGGATCTATCGCTAGATCTCCCCGTCTCTTTTTCAACGATAGACCCCAAAATGAGGAGTTCGTATGGAGTTTTTAATGGCGAAGTAGCGTCTTTTTGCTCCCAGGCTATTGCCAGCTGTTTTTGCATGGCTTGGGATGCTCTACGGTAAATGGAAATATCTGAGTCGTCTGGATCAAAAATATAGGTATCTGGATAGAAAAGACCCTCATCGCCAGGATAAGAAAGGTTAATAGCCTGAAGTAATTCCTTAGAGCTCATCCCCTTGGTTTGATGAATCAGGGCTGGATGGCTATCTACTAGGCTTCTCAACTGCCATATAGTCATGCCGGGAATAATGGCTACGCTCTCCCTAACTCGGTCACCACGGGCAACTTGCAACAAAACATTCCCTAAGCTTGTACGGGGCGCCAATAGATAGGTGCCTGGCTTAAGCCTGGAGCCAACAAATAGTGCTCTTGCTGCAATCTGTAGAGTTAGCGGATTAGTGGATACACCTTGCTCAGATAACTGGTTTGAAATGGCCGATAGTCCTGATTGAGGGGCGATCTTAACTTTGTAGGCATAACCCCCTGGAATATTCGATGCGGCCGGCACAACTGGCCATAAGAAGATGGCTCCATACATAAGAATAAGAAAGCTAGCCAAGTAGAGTGCATAGGATTTCCATGCCCCACCATTTGAATGCATTGTAAAAAGAGTTCTTCTCTGAAATTTTCTGCTCATCGAGCTATGATAAAAGCACATGACCCAAAGCCCAGAAAACACCTTAATGCCTTCTACTAACCTAAATCACGGACTAACCACCCTAACCAATTGGGGCTTGATCCTAGTTGAGGGTCCCGATGCTGCAGCTTTGCTACAGGGCCAATTAAGTAATTCCGTACTCAGTCTAAAACGAACTCTTTCAGGTGAAACCGCCCAAGGTCCTGGAGCTGTTCGCCTAGTTGGTTACTGCAGTCCCAAAGGACGGCTTTTGGCCAGCGCTTGGCTTGCCTTGTTTCCGGAGTCAGCAGATTCCGATGATCGTTTCGCCCTTTTCATCTCTAGAGATATTGCAGCGAGCACTGCTAAACGATTGGCGATGTACGTGCTACGCTCAAAGGTAAAAGTATTGGATGCTTCGAACGACTGGGATGTATTTGCTTCCTATCAAAACACACAAGGCGAGCAATCGATCGCCCTACCCAGCGATGCTCTCGCATTGCGAATGCCTGATGCGCTTGCTCAAGGACACTCCTTTCAACGCACTCTGATTGCAAAGAGGAAGGTTGATGGCAATACATCCACCATTGATGAGGCCGCCCTCTTACAGTGGAATTCTTTAGAGGTCTTGAGTGCAATCCCGCGTATTGTTCTGGCCACCCAAGAACAGTTTGTTCCACAGATGATTAATTTTGAATCGGTTGCTGGCGTGGATTTCAAAAAAGGCTGTTACCCGGGTCAAGAGATCGTTGCTCGGAGTCAATATCGTGGAGTAGTCAAGCGCCGACTGCAACTCGCACATACTGCAGCAAGTGAATCGTCCTTAGATCTCGCAAAGCCTGGTGTGGAGTTATTCCATGATGCTGATGCTAGTCAACCATGCGGTATGGTGGTCCTAGCCGCTGGCAACCCAAGCCATCCCGATCGGATTGATCTTCAGGTGGAGTGCAAGTTAGACGCTCTTGAGTCAGGACAAATTCACCTAGCCATAAGCAATGGCCCTGTGTTAAAAATAGACCAACTGCCCTACCCTTTAATAGAAATTTAATTTTTTACCGTACCAATTATTTTGTTATGTGCCTAATTCTCTTCGCCTGGAAATCACACCCAGACTACCCTTTAGTAGTGGCAGCGAATCGAGATGAATTTTATGAGCGCGATACTGATCCAATGGGATGGTGGTCAGAACACCCTCACGTCTTAGCAGGAAAAGATAAAGCGGATGTATTGGGCAGCCCCGGAACATGGCTTGGCTTTACCAAGACCGGCCGCTTTGCTGCCCTCACCAATGTCAGGGCACCCAGCGAAAAGAATCCCGACGCAAGAACACGTGGAGAGTTAAGTCTTCGCTATCTCACAGGCCAGCACAAACCCCATGCATACATACAAGAAAATGCAAAACGATTTGAACAGTACAACGGTTTCAATCTATTGATGGCAGATCTCAGCGATCCAGAGAATGCAGAAATGCACTGGGTTAGTAATCGCCTCATGATGGGTCAAAATATTCGCCCTCGAAAAGTATTTCCCGAGCAAGCACTGAGTCCTGGAGTCTACGGGCTATCGAATGCCATGCTGGATACGCCATGGCCCAAAGTGAATCATCGAGTAGCAGCGTTTGCTCAAACATTAGCAATGGATAGTGGGCAACTTAAAAACGCAGATCACTATTTGCGTGTATTGGCAGATGCGCATGAGGCAAGCCCTCAAGAACTGCCGAATACTGGTGTGAGTCCGGATTGGGAGAAAGCCTTATCTGCCGCATTCATTAAGACACCCTCTTACGGAACGCGTTCCAGTACCATTTTGCGTGTTCGCAAGGATGGCCAGTTTGAGATGGTAGAAAGACGTTTTGATGCGAATGGCACCGTGGGTCACGATGTTGTTACTGGAGAGCTCAGCGCTGCTCCAGGATCAAACCTCTCCGTTTAAGTAATCAATACGCTTAAATTTTTATTTCTGACGCGAGTCCTCGTTCACTACTCTCTCACCATTTGCATCTTTAGTAGCCAATCGTTTTAGAAACTGGAATGTACCTGTTGCCATACAGCAGATCTCACCTTGATCGTTATATAGCTTAGCCTCACAAAAGGCCATCGTAGCTGTACGTCGCACAGTATCCGCCTTTACCCTCAGGATGCCATTGGCAGCCTGCATAAAATTATTCTTCATCTCCACAGTTACAACGCTGCGATCGCCAGGATCACTGGAACGCGCAGCCACGGCCATAGCAACGTCCATCAGAGTAAGTAATACGCCGCCATGGGCCACATCCCAGGTATTGGTGTGTTCAGGCTTAAGGGCTAGGAGTATTTCGCCTTTACCCATCTCGGCGCTAATCAGACGCACACCAAGGAGTTTTAAAAAGGGAACATTGAGCTCTTCACCCAGATTGGCAAGCTGAGTTGCCGCATTCAGTTGTACTTTATTTGTCATAGGGTCATTTTAGAGGCTTCTGCGACGCTTGTGAATTACCCATAGAATACAAAATATGCCTTTTAATCTTCGTGGCGATGATGTCTGTCAGCCTACCCCACCTACTCCACTACCGAATCCCTATTGGGTGGCATTTTCACCTTCTGTCGCTGGGCTCATTGGGGTGGAGCTTGGGGGGAATAACTTTCCCAAAGACCCTGAGTGGCTAGATGTACTCGCAGGAAATCAACTCAATGCTGGAGAGTTGACATTTTCAAACCCAATTTCTACAGTCTATAGCGGCCATCAGTTTGGCTCTTGGGCGGGACAGCTGGGTGATGGTCGCGCCATCCTGCTTGGAGACATCAATAATCTCGAGCTCCAGTTAAAGGGTGCCGGTAGAACTCACTATTCCAGAATGGGGGATGGCAGAGCAGTTTTGAGATCGTCTATTCGCGAGTTCTTATGTAGTGAAGCAATGCATTCTCTTGGAATTCCTACCAGTCGAGCTCTTGCATTAGTGGGATCGAAGCAAGCCGTTAGGCGAGAAACCATGGAAACTGCAGCAGTCTGCTCTCGCATTGCCCCAAGCTTTATTCGGGTTGGACACTTTGAGCACTTTGCATCATTGCAAAATATTGTGCGTCTGAAAGAATTAGCTGATTTACTGATTGCTGAATTCTATCCAGAGTGTCTTGCCAGCAAAGAACCTTATCTAGATCTATTCAAAGAGATTAGCGCTCGAAATGCAAAATTGGTTGCTCAGTGGCAATCAGTGGGATTCTGTCATGGCGTTTTAAACAGCGACAATATTAGCGTGCTAGGTCTTACTATCGACTATGGGCCTTTTGGCTTCTTAGATCACTTTCAAATCGATCATATTTGCAATCATAGTGATCATGGTGGTCGATATGCTTATCACCGCCAGCCACAAATCATGCATTGGAATATGGCCTGCCTTGCCAGCGCAATGCTCCCATTGCTAGAGTTAGATCATTCCGCAGAAGAATCTCAAGACCTTCTCCGCTCCGCACTTGAAGAATTTCCAGTCATTTATGCAAAAGAGTGGCAACAGCTATTTCGCTCAAAATTAGGCTTACATTCAGTGGAGGATACTCACACTGTATTAATTGAGCGTCTTCTACAAGCGATGCATGACTCAAAGGTAGATTTCACTAATTTCTTTCGGGGCCTCAGCAATCTCAAGAAAGAGTCCAAGCCGATAGAGATCATGCAGAGAAATGAATTTATCGATCGTGAAAACATTGACCGATGGTTTGCCGATTACATCGATAGACTTCAATCTGAAGCCTTAAGCGATGAAGAAAGAAAAGGTTTGATGAACCAAGTCAATCCAAAGTACATCCTACGCAATCATTTAGCCCAGGCCGCTATTGAAAAAGCCCAGCAAGATGATTTTTCCGAAGTTCAAACATTGCAACAGATACTCATGCATCCGTTTGATGAACAAGAAGCATTTGAGCATTACTCAAAGCCGCCGCCTGTCGATATGCAAGCCACTGCAGTTAGCTGCTCCTCATAACTAAATACCTTCACCACCATGACTAAAAAAACTGATCAAGAATATAAAAACTCACTAAGCGATATTCAATATCGCGTAACGCGTGAGGCAGCTACTGAAAGGCCTTTTACCGGCGAGTATTGGGATCACTGGAACGCTGGCCAATATCGCTGCATCTGTTGTGATACGCCATTATTTCAATCTTCCACTAAATTTGATGCGGGTTGCGGCTGGCCAAGCTATAACGCACCAGAAAACAATGCGGCAATTACTGAAATTCGGGATAGCTCACATGGGATGATTCGCACCGAAGTGCGCTGCACCGAATGTGATGCGCATTTAGGACATGTTTTTGATGATGGTCCACAGCCTACGGGGCTGCGCTACTGCATTAATTCGGCGTCCTTGAAATTTGAGCCCTCTGAGAATGCTACCCCCAATAAAGCCAAATAATTTTGAAATAGCTGGATAATCACTGCATGAAATTTCTATTCGACCTCTTCCCTATCATTCTCTTTTTTATTGCCTTTAAATTCGGCGATATTTATACCGCAACTATCGTAGCCATGGTTGCTACCATCGGTCAGATTTTGTGGGTGTACTACCGACATCGCAAAATAGATGCAATGCAATGGGTCAGTCTGGCTATGATTTTAGTTTTTGGTAGCCTAACAATCTTCTTGCATGACAAAACCTTTATTCAACTGAAGCCAACCGCTCTTTACTGGTTATTCGCTGGCGCCCTATTTATTAGCGCGCAATTCTTCCAAAAGAATTGGATTCAAGTTTTGATGGGGAAGCAAATTACCCTCAAGGAGCGCAGCTCTAAATCTGTGTGGCATCAAGTAAATATGGCTTGGGCAACATTCTTCTTTTTTATGGGTGCCCTCAACCTCTACATAGCCTTTGAATATTCAGAGGAAACATGGGTCAACTTCAAGCTATTTGGTAGTACAGGGTTGCTAGTGATTTTCGTCATCCTTCAAGGTGTCTGGCTCAGTCGCCACATGGAGCACCCTGCAGAATGAGCATCAATCAAGATCGAATTGCCTTATTTGAGGCAGATCTAAGGTCGGCCTTTCGGTTAACCCAGTTGAATATTAAAGATGAAAGCCATCTCCATGCAGGTCATGCCGGAGCCGCCTCTGGTGGCGGGCACTTTAAGCTCACCATCGTAGCCCCAGAATTCGAAGGAATGAGCAAGGTAGCTCGCCACAGAGCGATCTATGCCGCTTTAAATAAGCACTTCCCTGCTGCCATCCATGCCCTTACTATCTTGGCATTCACACCTAGTGAAAGCACCAATTAGCCCCAGATTGCATTAAGATTTCCTTTTTACACATACTTCTATTTCTCATCCCATGTTGAACACACGCCAAATTTTGACTGTCAGCGCTTTTGCCGCTGCACTTCTCTCATCTGCTGTTTATGCACAAAATGCAGCCATCGTTAATGGCAAAGCTATTCCTAAAGCGCAACTCGATAAATTGGTTCAAAAATCGAATCAACCTGATAACCCGCAAGTGCGAGATCAGGCAAGAGAAATGCTCGTCACGCGTGAGCTCATTTTGCAGGAGGCCAATAATCGTGGCGTGATGCAGAAGGAATCAGTTCGCGAGCAGCTTGAGCAATCAAAAATGGGCATTTTAATTGCGGCAGTTTTTGAAGACTATGTTGAAAAAGAAGGTGTTGCTGAAGCTGAATTGAAAGCCGCTTACGAACAAGTTAAGGGTCAGTACACAGGCAAGGAATATCACGTAGAACATATTCTGGTTGAAAAAGAAGCTGATGCGAAAGCAATAACAGCGCAAATTAAAGCTGGCGGTAACTTTGAGCAAATTGCCAAGGAGAAGTCAAAAGATCCAGGTTCCGCTCCTAATGGTGGCGATCTTGGCTGGGTAAGCGACAAAGCGCTCGTGCCTGAATTTTCCAAAGCGATGGTCCAGCTCAAAAAAGGTCAAGTTACTGACAAGCCAGTCAAGACTCAATACGGCTGGCACATTATTAAATTGGATGATGTTCGTGATGTGAAGGCGCCTAGCATGGAAGAAATTAAAGACCAGCTAAAGCAAATGATTACCGCAGATCAAAATTGGCAAAAAGCAAAATTCTCTGAGTTAATGCAAAAGCTTCGCGCTAAGGCAAAGATTCAGTAAAGCAAAGCCGCTCTAGCTAACAAACCCAGGCCAACCCCTGGGTTTTTTCATGCCCAACGGGAAACTACATTTACCTTTATATTTGAACCATGATGATCCTACACACCATGCTTAGAGTCGGCAATATGACTCGATCCATTGATTTCTATACCAAAGTATTAGGAATGAACCTGCTGCGCACAACCGAGCGTCCAGAGCAGAAATATTCTTTGGCATTTGTGGGCTTTGGCAAAGGAAATGCCGATGGGCAATCTGAGATTGAGTTGACCTATAACCATGGTGTTGATAGCTATGACTTGGGTACTGCTTATGGTCACATTGCAATCAGTGTTCCTGATGCTTATGCTGCCTGCGAGAAGATCAAGGCCTCAGGCGGTAATGTGACTCGCGAAGCGGGTCCAGTAATGGGTGGGGATACCATCATCGCATTCGTTACCGATCCAGATGGCTACAAGATTGAGATAATTCAGGACTGATTTTTTCTCTTCCGTTGAACCAAGATGCCATCCAACTTCGGATAATTCAAAGCCTTTCAGAAATTGCTGAGGCTGACTGGAATGCATTACTTTCGCCTGATGCTGGACCATTCTTAAAGTATGCGTTCCTAAATACTTTAGAGCTAACTGGATGTGTAGGGGGTAATACCGGCTGGCAAGTAGCCCATCTCATAGTCGAGGATTCAAACTCAAGACTTCTTGGGGCAATGCCCCTCTATCTCAAGCAACACTCCTATGGTGAATTTGTTTTTGACTGGGCATGGGCTCAGGCTTATGAACAGAACGGTATGTCTTATTTCCCAAAAGCGCTATCTGCAATTCCATTTACACCCGTTCGCGGACCAAGACTTCTTGTGTCAGCAAGTGCAGATAAAAGGGCTATTCAACATACCTTAGTCTCGGGCTTGAAAACGCTAGTAAAGCAAAATGCGCTCTCCTCTGCACATGTTCTTTTCCCAGAGGCTAGCGAACTCGATGCACTCAAGAAGCTAGGATTCATGCTCCGCGATTCTGTTCAATTCCATTGGCATAACGCTGGGTACCAAGATTTTGAGCAATTTCTTGCCGACTTAACGATGAAGCGCCGTAAGAATATTCGGCGAGAACGTGCTGCTGTAGAGAATCATCAGATTAGCTATCGCCATGTTCCCGGATCGATTGCAACTCCTGATGATTGGACCTTCTTTTATCGCTGCTATGAAAACACCTATATCGAGCACCGCTCTTCACCATACTTGACGGAAGAATGCATTCAGTTGCTTGGTAGCAGCATGCCTGAGAATTTCCATCTCATCATTGCTTCACAGAATGGCAAAGCCATAGCATCATCATTGCTTGTAGTGGATCGATTGACTTCAAAAGCATATGGTCGCTACTGGGGCGCTATTGAGCATATTCCATGTCTACATTTTGAATTGGCTTATTACCAGGCGATTGAATATTGCATCAAAGAAGGTATTGAGATATTTGAAGGTGGTGCTCAGGGCGAGCACAAGATGGCCAGAGGATTTTTACCAACCACCCTTCAATCCGCCCATTGGATTGAAGATCCAGGTTTCTCCAATGCGGTGAAGCGCTTCTTAGAGCGTGAACATGAGGGTATGGCAGCGTATGTTGATGAGCTTGAGCAACACATTCCCCTGAAATCGTCTAAAGTACTGCCATGACTTCATCCAACAACTCACCGGAGCAATCAGGAGCCAATTCCTTAGCGGTTGGTGACGATGCCTCTGACTCACCCTGCATTGGAGTTTGCACAACTCTGTATGACGAAATCTGTCAGGGCTGTGGTCGCACTCTAGGCGAGGTCAGTAATTGGGTATTTTTTAGTCAGGAAGAAAAAGATTCAGTCTGGAAACGCATCCGTGCCGATGGCACTGCAATGCGATTCCAACGTCAAGCCAAAGAGAATACTTAGCCAGCTAAAGCTTGGCTACGCAAATACTCTTCATAAGTTCCGGAGTAGTCAGCAATTGTTCCATCCATCTTCACTTCGAGGATGCGATTAGCCAAAGCGGAAACAAACTCGCGATCATGGGATACGAAAATTAAAGTGCCTTCGTATTTCTCAAGAGCGATCTGCAAGCTCTCAATCGATTCCATATCCATGTGGTTGGTTGGCTCGTCCATTGCAAGAACGTTATATTTTTGAAGCATCAATTTGCCCCAAATCATTCTGCCCTTCTCGCCACCAGATAACACTTTGACGGACTTGCCAATATCATCGCCAGAGAAAAGCAAACGACCTAAAGTGCCACGAATTACTTGATCATCGTCACCTGTATTGCGCCAGTTATTCATCCAGTCCATGAGCAATTCGTCTTTTGCGAACATCTCGGTATTGTCCTGAGGCATCACGCCCACAGAGGCATTTTCTGCCCACTTGACATCACCACTATCAGCGGCAATTCCATCAAAGCGTTTGCTCAAGATAGTTTTTAATAGTGTTGTCTTACCTGCGCCGTTTTGACCAATGATGGCAATCTTTTCACCGGCACGAACACCTAGCTTAAAGTTTTTGAAGATGGTGCGGTCATAGGCTTTAGTCAGTGCATTGCACTCAACAGCCATGTTGTGCAACTTCTTCTCAGAATCAAAGCGAATAAATGGATTCTGGCGTGAAGACGGCTTTACTTCAACAATCTCAATTTTCTCTAACTGCTTTTGACGTGAAGTGGCTTGACGCGCCTTCGATGCATTTGCAGAGAATCGTGCTACGAAAGCCGCTAATTCAGCAATTTTTTCTTTAGCTTTAACGTTATTGCTGAGTTGCTGTGTTCTTGCTTGAACGGAGGCCAGCATGTAGGAGTCGTAATTGCCTGGATATACCTTCAGTGTTCCAAAGTCCATGTCAGCCATATGCGTGCATACTTCATTAAGGAAGTGACGATCATGGGAGATGATGACAATCGTGCTCTTAATTTGATTCAGAATGTCCTCGAGCCAATGAATGGAGTGAATATCCAAGTTATTGGTTGGCTCATCTAAAAGGAGCACATCTGGATCAGAGAACAAGGCTTGCGCTAACAATACGCGCAACTTCCAACCTGGGGCTACAGCACTCATTGGGCCATTGTGTTGCTCAATTGGAATGCCAATACCTAACAACAACTCCCCTGCTTTTGCCTCTGCGGTATAGCCGCCGTATTCTGCATACTTACCTTCGAGCTCAGCAGCCTTCATGTAATCTTCATCGGTCGCATCTGCATTAGCGTAGATAGCATCGCGTTCAGCTGCGGCTTTCCACATCTCTTCGTGACCCATCATCACCACATCAAGTACGCGAACATCTTCATACGCAAACTGGTCTTGGCGCAATTTACCCAAGCGAATACCAGGATCTAAGCTCACGTTTCCGCTGGTTGGCTCAAGCTCTCCACCCAAAATCTTCATGAAGGTGGATTTACCGCAACCGTTAGCGCCAATCAGGCCATAGCGATTACCGCCGCCAAACTTTACGGAGATGTTTTCAAACAGGGGTTTTGCCCCAAACTGCATAGTGATATTAGATGCTGACAGCACGGATGTGTTCTTACTTTCTGATAGGTCAAATACGAGGGTGCGGATGCAGGTTTTGCATCAAAGACCGTTATTTTAACGGCTTGCGCCTAAAAAAGCCGTAAATTAGACTTTTAGCTTAAATGGCGTGAAATCGGTATGAACGTCATAGTGATCCTGATTTTCCTTGCGCTTCAGAAAACCCACTACCCAATACGTTAAAGGAGTTGCTAGAACCTCCCAGGCGGTCTTCAGGACATATTGAGAGGCTGCGACAGCCAGAACCTCATTCAAGGGCCAGAGGCCGTAAAAAGCCAGCATATAGAAGAGCGATGAATCCACCAGTTCCCCGCTGGCTGTAGACCCGATCGTACGCATCCACAGATAGCGCCCCTGGGTCAAAATCTTCATTTTGGCGAGGGTATAGCTGTTAACAAAACTACCGCACCAAAAAGCAATCATTGAGGCAAGGGCAACTCGCCACGAATTACCAAAGACCGTTTCCATGCCCTGCTGGTAATTAGCCATATAGGATCCAGGTGCTACAGGCAAAGCAATGACTAGTTGAGCCATGATGGCTGCAAAGGCCAAAGCCGTAAAACCAGCCCAAACTGCACGGCGATCATAGGCATAGCCATACACTTCGGTCAAAATGTCGCCAAAGAAATAGGCAATCGGGAAAAAGAGAATCCCAGCCCCAAAGGTCACATTGCCAAAATATGGAAGATCTAAAGATGCAGCCTTACCGGCGCCAATAAAGTTGGAGCACAGCAGGGCTACGACAAAGGCTGCCAATATCAGGTCGTAGTAACGATGGTGACGTCTAGGTGCGTCCATAAGGCTAGAAAAATGGATAATAGAAACAAGAATATCTGCATTCCTGAAAATTCACAGGGTGCATACCAAAGACTAAGATAGGACGACTAAGAATCATGAGTAAAGCTAGTTTTAACTGGGCAGACCCCCTACTCCTCGACACCCAGCTGACAGAGGATGAGCGCATGGTGCGTGATGCTGCCGCTGAGTATGCTCAAGGCCGTCTCATGCCGCGCATTCATGATGCCTATCGTAACGAAACAACTGATCCTTCCATCTTCCGTGAAATGGGTGAGTTAGGTCTTTTGGGAATCACTATTCCCGAACAATACGGTGGCGCAAACCTCAATTACGTTTCTTATGGCTTAATCGCTCGTGAAATTGAGCGCGTGGATTCTGGTTACCGCTCCATGATGAGTGTGCAGTCCTCCTTAGTCATGGTGCCTATCAATGAATTTGGTAGCGAAGCTCAGAAACAGAAATACCTCCCAAAGTTAGCTACCGGTGAATGGATTGGTTGTTTCGGTTTGACCGAACCTAACTATGGTTCAGATGCAGGCGGAATGATCACCAGAGCCAAAAAAGTTCCGGGCGGATTCTCGCTCACCGGCTCGAAGATGTGGATCTCCAACTCCCCAATTGCAGATGTATTTGTTGTGTGGGCGAAAAACGATGAGGGCTTGATTAGAGGCTTTATCTTAGAAAAAGGTATGAAGGGTCTATCTGCACCCAAGATCAGCGGCAAGATGGGTCTACGCGCCTCTATTACTGGTGAAATCGTGATGGATGAAGTATTTGTTCCAGCAGAAAATGAATTCCCAGAAATTACTGGCCTCAAAGGCCCGTTCACTTGTCTGAACTCAGCACGTTATGGCATCGCCTGGGGCACCCTTGGTGCTGCTGAGTGGTGTTGGTATGCCGCACGTCAGTACACGATGGATCGCAAGCAATTTGATCGTCCTCTCGCCGCCAATCAGCTGATCCAGAAAAAACTTGCTGACATGCAAACTGAAATCACACTAGCTCTTCAAGGATGCCTACGTTTAGGCCGCATGAAAGATGAGGGAATCGCCGCTCCAGAAATTACTTCTATGATGAAGCGTAACTCCTGCGGAAAATCCTTGGATGTGGCTCGCTTAGCTAGGGATATGCATGGTGGGAACGGTATCTCAGATGAATATGGCGTAGTGCGTCATATGCTCAATCTGGAAGTCGTCAACACCTATGAAGGTACGCACGATATTCACGCCCTGATTTTGGGTCGTGCACAAACTGGAATTCAGGCTTTTAGTTAAAGACCAAGTTTGGTGATGAGGTCTTTTGCAGTTTTTGCAAAAGCTTCATCACTATCATTTTCAAGTTGTGCGAAGTGATCTTCGCGATAGCTCGGAAAGTTACGAACGATTGAAGATTGGTACGATGGGTCGTAATGCATCACCAATAACTCTTCAACCAAACTCTCAAAATCTCCCCCATCAATCGCCTCATGCCATTTGGCAATTTGAACCTTGCCATAACGCGATGTTAACAAGCCAAGCTTTTGCTTAAAGCTATCGGGATTAGATAAAAAATGTCGGTACTCACGCAGAAGCCATGAAACACGCGTAGCGGTACTTGAACGAAGTTCAATGCATTGACCCCCACGAATCCGCTCCATTAATGGATCCGGAATATGTAAGCCACCCACCTTTTTACTTTCAGACTCTACAAAGACAATCTTGCTTGGGTCCAGTTTATTTAGCGCATTCCACAGATTAGTTTCAAAACCTTTTTGTGAAGGCTGCTCAATGTTCGGCTCATTACCAAGAACTGAACCGCGGTGAATAGCCAAACCCTCGAGATCAAGTATTTGCTGCCCAAGCAAACCAATTTCCTGGAGGATGCGAGTCTTCCCGCTACCAGTCATTCCGGCAATCACTTGAAAAGAAAAATCTTTAGCAGCCTGATCAAGCCCATCAATCACAACGCGACGAAATCCTTGATATCCGCTTTGTAGCTGCATGGCTTTCCAGCCAATACGATTGAGGATATGGGTAAAGGCGCCGCTACGCTCACCACCACGCCAGCAATAAATCAAAGGACGCCACTCTCTCGGAAAATCGATCAAAGAATTTTCTAAATGATTGGCAATATTGCGAGAGACATAGGCTGCGCCTAATTTCTTAGCGGCAAATGGCGATACTTGCTTGTAAAGAGTGCCGATCTCAATGCGCTCTTCATTATTCAATACGGGCAGATTAATGGCGCCAGGAATATGATCTAAAGCAAATTCAGCTGGTGAGCGAACATCAATAATGGCATCAAACTCATTTAAAGAAGATGCTAATTTATCAATGCTAAGAATATGTGGATTGCTAGGTTGCAAATAATGTCCTAGCGCAGCTTATTGATCACGTGATCTGGCCAAGGTGATGATTTACCGGTCTTCAAATCCACCCACACCATAGTAGCGCCGCCAACCGCAGCCATCGTATCGGGTTCAGTGGTCAACGCCATAGTTGTGTAGACATCTAAGCTTGATCGTCCAATATTGCCGATATACGTCTTTAGTATCAGCTCGCCAGGATAAGAAAGCTGTTGATGAAAATTACAAAAACCATTCATCATCAACATAGATTCATCGCCAGGGGCAACGCTATAACCAAGGGAAGTGATCCACTCCACCCTAGCCTGCTCCATGTAACGAAAGTACACCGTATTATTGACGTGACCAAATGCGTCCATGTCCCCCCAACGAATTGGCATGTTCATTTGATGAACAAACTTTTTCTCTTCCGGAATCTCAATGCGCATAAGTTCTTAATGAAAGATTAACGAACTTGTAGTGCCATTTGATACAAATTAGTAGAGCGGGCACCTGAGCGGCAAAAGGCCAATATGGGACCAGGCATAGTTTTTAACAAACGCGCCATCTCAACAACTTGATCCTGTGTAAATGCACCAGGTATCACTGGCAAATAAGCGTAGTTCAAGCCTAGTGCTTCAGCTTGCGCCTGAATTTGTGCATTAGTAGGTTGATCAGGGCCACCTTCAAAATCAGGGCGATTATTGATTACGCTTTTGTAACCCTGTTTAACGATCTCAGCTAAGTGACTTGGGTCGATTTGACCGAGCGTACCGAATTGATCGGTATGGCAAGCAATAGGAAGACTCATTTAGACCTCAAAAAGTAAAAAAGTATTAAAAACTAATTACTTAGATTCTAAATCAGACTTACTTTTTGTGGCCCGTAAAAAAGCGGTTGCAAATAGCCATGCCAGCAAGCATCGCCACTATAAAGACTAAAGCCTTAAGGTGACCCGCCCCAAGAGCAACAATTGCGGGTCCAGGACAAAATCCAGCAATACCCCACCCTGCACCAAAAATCAGACTACCAATGACGAGAGGCTTGGAAATATCTCTTCTGGTGGGGATATGGAGAGCGCCACCAAAAAAAGCCTCCGTAAGCTTAGAGACCAAATAAAAGCCGCCTAAGCCAACCAGAATTGCTCCGCCCATCACAAACATCAAAGATGGATCCCAATTACCAGCAAGGTCAAGAAAATTGAGAATCTTTTGGGGATTACTCATGCCGGAAATGATCAGGCCAATACCGAATAAAACACCAATCAAATACTGACTATAGAAATTGAAATGTCTTCTCATGGTTTATAGACCTAACACATGACGAATGACAAAGACTGTAAGAAATCCTGCAGTCATAAAAGAGATAGTGGCCACCAAAGATCTTGGGGATAAACGGGACAAGCCACAAACACCATGACCACTGGTACAGCCCGAACCATAGTTAGCACCAAAGCCAACTAGAAGTCCGGCAACGATGATGGCCAGCCAATCTGCATCAATTACCGTTGTTGCGTGTAAATCGAGTAACAAGCTTGCCCAAAACGGTGCGCTCAACAATCCTAATACGAGACTCAAGCGCCAATTAACATCATCCTCTTTAGGCGTAAGCAGACCAGAAACTATTCCGCTGATACCAAGGATGCGACCATGCAGAATGACATACAAGGCTGCTGCAATACCCAATAGCATTCCACCGAGAAATGCGGGGCCGGGTGTAAAAGCTAACCAATCTATCTGCATGTGATTAATCTTAATAAAAAAGGGTTAACTGCAGGGATTAGGTGCATTGCGGGACTCTAAATAACGCAGAGCCAAATATGCGCCGAAGATAAATCCAGGTAAGGCAAGTATTGAACCGATCGCCAAGGTGGAGATTCCGCTCAAGCCCTGGCCTACAGTGCAACCAAGTGCTGTCACGCCGCCAAAGCCCATGAGGGTAGCACCAACTAAGTGATTGGCGGTATCTTCGGTATTGCGAAAGCTCTCCCAACGAAAAGACTTGGTGAATACAGAAACACATGCTGAACCTGTAATCATCCCAATCACTGCGGCAATACCAACAGTAATGACCTTGGAGGTATCGCTGTACATCATTAACCAATCCAAGGAGTAGGCATAAGGCGCAACGAAAGAAAGGCTCTCCATGCGACCAGAGTTGGTAACCAGGAAGACCTCCTCTAGAGTATTTGGATCCTCGGCAACATAGCCCAAGCTACCAGACACCCACCATACAGCGCAAATAGCGAGACCAACAAATATGCCGGCAAACAAATTTTCCGCTGTCCAAAAAGCCTTGCTAGCTAAAGCGTATGCAATAAAAGCGAAACCAATTATTAATCCGAGAGCTAAATGTAAGTTAGCTCGAGCAATGCCAGTGACTGGACTCAGAATGCTTGGCAAATCCTGCGGTGTATTTAGGGCTATGAAAACAGAATCCAGTGTATTGATACGAATGACGCCGAGAAAGCCCTTCATAGTCATGTATGCGGAGAGGCCGAGAACCATAAACACAACGATGGACTTCAGATTGCCGCCGCCAATGCGAACTAGAGTTTTACTTCCACAACCAGAGGAAAGCACCATACCGAAACCAAATAGCGTGCTACCCACAATGGTAGATAGCCACAAGAACTTGCTGCCGGTATACATACTCTTTAATGGATCAATCAAGCCAACATAAGACATCAGAGCAAAACCAACAATAGCAACACCAATAGCCAGGAACCATTGCTTCAAGCGACCCCAGCTAGACATAATAAAAATATCTGAAACTGCGCCCATGCTGCAAAAACCAGTTTTCTGCATAACCGCACCAAGCAAAAAGGTAATTGCAAAAGTAGCAAGCAAAACTGATTTGCTAAGGGAGGAAATATCTACCGCATCCATAATCAAAATTCTTTACTGAAATTATTTAAATTTATAAAACTGTTTATTTAGAAAGGCTGTGACATCTGCCTCATCCTCTGGGAAAAGATCGAGGCGGACCTCTGTATTACACATCGCTACCATCGACTTTAAATTCTGGAGATTTTTAACCTTGCTGTCGCTGCGCGTATAGATCATATCGCCATTACCAAAGCCAGATTTCTTAGCGTGGCAGGCGTAGCATTTCTGCTGATCAATCTTCTTACCGTTTGCAAGATCCGGCGTGGCGTAAGCGGACAAATGCAGCCCGAAAAGAGCAATGATAGAAAAGCCAAGCTTAATCAGTGGTAATTTCATTTGAAATCAGTCATTTAGCGAAGTAAACGACTATTTTAAAGCCCAGATGACAAATCTGCCCTATTCCGCCTGAATCGAGAGGTAAACGTTATAGGCATTCATACGGTTTGCAGCCCTAAATAAGGGCATTCCTTCGTATTCTGACCAATCTGTCTGCTTATAGGCATCCTCGAAAGGATCCATATTGACAGCCGATTTGGTCATTGATTCACGTAAATACTTCAAGTATTCCCTAGTAAAGCGGATATCTTCGGTTGGATTTGTTGAATAGGCGCCATGACCCGGAATCACGGTACTGGGATTTAATGCCTGAATTTCATCCAAAGCATGCAACCACCCCCTACTATCCGCATTGCCCACAAAAGGAATGCGACCTCGGAATACTAAATCTCCAGCAAAAAGCACCTTCTCTGATGGAACGTAAATGATCAAGTCTTCCGGAGCATGAGCTGGGCCTACCCTCCCGATCTTGAATTCAATTCCCCCGACTGTCAGCGTATAGCTTTGATCTATCCATACATCAGCCCCCGTTAACTTAGTCGAGGAATTAACCCAAGGGGCGAAATCAATCCGGGAAGCAATTAGTCGCTGCTTTGCGGTTTCAGATGAGAGGTAATTTCTGCCCTCGCCTTGCGCATAAATCTTTGCGCCAATATTTCTAAACTCTTGCAGACCATACACGTGATCGGCATGGTAGTGAGTCACAATGACTGCGACAACTTTCTGAGGCGTGATCTTTTTAATTTCAGCAATGAGCTTTTTTGCGAGAACCGGCGAACCTAATGCATCAACAACCACTACACCCTTAGGTGTAATTACAAAACCCGCATTGGAAATGAAATTTTGATTCTTGCTGTTACCCATTTCTGCAAAGCCTTGCACGAAATAAGTGTGTGGCGCCACCTGGATAGGCTTAAGAATTAAATCATCCGCAGCAAAAGCCGTGGTTACAAAAAAGAAAAGTGAGAAGGCGCCTAGGAGAAGCGATCGCATCTGAATGGCCATCACAGCTAAAAATTAAGGCTTTATGTAAGCGAAATGATTTTGGTACTGAAGGTCAGCAACACGAACAACCCCAGATGGCGTGAAGTCAGTATCGAGAATAAATTGATCTTTCTTGAGATTGCGATTCTTTAAGGTAATTTCACAGACCTCAAAACGAACACCACGAGACTTCAATGCGCCAACTAGGGGTGCATATTCAATTCCATTCTTCTTATCTTTTGCACCTTCCATCATGATGTCCACCCCATTGGCATGAGTAACAACAATGATCTTGGTTTGTGGGGATACATCCAAATGATTGCGGATATTACGTAGACCTTTAATGCCTTGAGTCTCCGCATCATCAATGTGATAAACCACTTCAGTGGGACCTGCAGCATGAGCAGCTAAAGTAAAAAAAGCTAAAGAAGCTATGAGGCACTGAAGTAATTTTTTCATGATGTATCGCTGATTAGTAATAATTAGATTGAAACCATTCCGGGGTTATTTTTTACGCCTTTAATGATTGGCTCGTTTAGCTTCACAGCCTTCACAACCTTCACATCACGTAAATGACGCTCAATTACATCCCAGATCGGCTCACCACCAGCATTTCTAGCCTCTTCACTTACCGGAGCCCAACCGGCGACCTTATAAGTCTTACTTGGGTCAATGTCCTTACCATTCAAACGCATATCGCTAATGCGTTTACCTGCAGATGCTGCAGGGTCGATCGTGTATTGCATACCACCGACACGAACCATGTCACCACCCTGCTGGTAATACGGGTCAGGGTTAAACAAGTTATCTGCAACGTCTTCAAGAATGGTCTTGATAGTCTCACCAGTCATATTCGTAACTGTGGTGTATGGATAGGTAATAGCAGTTTGATCTAATAGGTTCTCGCGGGTGATAGCCTGACCTGGCAATAAGCTGGTACCCCAGCGGAAGCCTGGAGAGAATGCAATCTCTGCATTCTTTTGAGCCATTAAACCATCCAAAATCAACTGATCGAAACTGCCATTGAAATTACCTCGACGGTATAAGAGACCATCTGTAGTTGCTAACTTCTCATTCAACTTTGTCTCGTATGGAGCGCGAACTTTAGCGATTAGCTTATTCATAGCCGGATCAGCCGGAATCATATTGGAGAAAATTGGGAAGAGTTTGTAGCGGAAATCTACTGGCTTGCCACCCTTCACATCAAAATCCAGCACGCCCAAGAACTTGCTATTTGAGCCTGCATTGGTAACCAAAGTGAAGCCACCGGAATTCTTCACCTTGACTGGAATTGGTACACCGTCATGCGTATGTCCTCCCATGATTGCATCAAGACCGCTTACACGTGATGCCATCTTCAAATCAACGTCCATACCGTTATGCGAAAGCAATACGACAACCTTTGCTCCCTTGGCCTTCACTTCATTAATTGTTTTTTGAAGATTCTCTTCCTGAATACCAAATGTCCAGTCAGGAGTGAAGTAACGTGGGTTGGCAATTGGCGTGTACGGGAATGCTTGACCAATGATGGCCACTTGAATCCCGTTTTGCACTTTCATTACGTAGGGATTAAATACAGAATCACCAAAGTCTGCGGTCTTAATATTTTGGGCAACAAAAGAAACCTTGCCCTTGAAATCGCCATTGACGATTTCCATAACGCGCTTCTCACCAAGAGTCATCTCCCAGTGAGGAGTCATGACATCAACACCCAACAGCAAGGCTGCGTCAACCATATCCTGACCATTAGTCCAAAGCGCCGTACCGGAGCCCTGCCATGTATCACCACCATCTAATAGCAATGCGCCTGGACGGCTTGATTTAATTTGCTTAATCAAGGTTGCCATATGGGCGAAGCCACCCATCTTGCCGTAATTTTGTGCAGCAGCCACATAATCTAAATAAGTGAATGCATGAGCATCACGTGTGCCTGCTGCAATACCGTTAGCCTTGAGGAAGTACTCGCCCACCAAGTGCGGTGTCTTGCCTTCTTGGGCACCAATACCTAAGTTAACGTTAGGTTCGCGGAAATAGATTGGCAGGAGTTGCGCATGACAATCTGTGAAATGCAGAAAGTGGACATTACCGAATTTCGGCAAGTCATAAAATTTTTGCGCAGTAGTTTGTGCGCTAGAAAAATTAGATTGCAAACTCATACCACCAGCAGATGCGATAGCCAATGCTTGCAAAAACTCACGACGATTCAAAGACATAGTATTTCCTTAAGAAAACAGGCCTTTCGGCCTGTTTAGATCTGTTATTTATTTACAGGTGATTCTGGATCAAGTAATAAAGCCATGACATCTTGAATCTGCTGCTCATTTAATAGCTTGAAGTGAGCAAAACGAGGCATATTGCTGCAAGCGTTATATGCCTTGGAGTTATTAATGCGATTCCAGGTATAAGTTACAACCTCTTTGGAATATCCGCGTAATTTTCCATAGCCCGTTAATGATGGGCCAATATTTCCATAAGAAATTTCTTTGGCATCGATTTGATGACAGTTATAGCAACCACCGCCAATTACCGTATCAGCCTTGTCGGACCAAGTGGCCCCGCGACCGCTTTGAGCAATTTTTTCGCCATTCTTCCAATCGCCGATGTACTTGCCATCAGAAGGTTGTTGAATAGAGTCCATATTGATCTTCTGGATCTTCTCACGCATTGCTGCACCCTGCTTGCTATTGGCGAACTGCGGGTCAGAGCAAAACTTCTGTGTTGCATCCTGATCAACGCGATTCAATCCGGCGATACCTTCAGCTCGGAAACTGTCTTGAATCATCTTATTGAATTTGGGATCATTTTTTTGCTGAGCAAGTGCAGGCGTCTGCAATAAGCCAGCTGCAAAAATAAATCCAGAAATAGCTAAGAGTTGTTTTAAGTGTGTCATTTTCATTTTCGTCATCTCTTATCTATTAACGCTTCAAGCCAGGTGTTTCAACTGTGCCACCATTGGCAGTCTTAGCCATATACATAGACAGGGCAATAGTCACATCAGACCCATAAATCGGGAATGGGAAACGTTGTTGGCGGAAACAATCATTTAGACGTTGCTGCATTGTCCAAAACTGTCCACTAGAAACTCGGTATGCAGGCCAGTAACCCCAACCCAAAGCTGCGCCCTTTTGCTCTGTGATGTTTGGTAGATCTTGCAAGCGAATACGTTTACCATTTTCAGCATGGCAAGAAGCGCATGAGAAGTCCATAGGACCGCCTTGGAAGAAGAAGGCTCGCTTACCTAGGTCATACATTTCTTTTTCTTTTGGATGGGCAGTACTTACCTTGATCTTGTCACCCTTAGACTGGGTTACAACGTAAGCAACAATCGCCTCCATGTCCTTCTTAGGACCCTTTTGGAATGGTGCATCGATCATCTCTTGTGGGTCACGACCTTGCAGAACTTGCATACAGGTCATCAAGCGGGATTCAAGATCCTGAACCTTATTGGTATCTTTAAAGTAGCGCGGCAGTTGTGCAGAAGCACCTTTGACTACGCCTGGGCCTAAGCCTAAGTTACATTGTTCAAGAGTGGCATTCTTGGGACCGGCTGGTTTTTTCCATAAATCTTCACCTGCCGCCTCGTAGAGCTCTGAAGGGTTGCCATCTGCAATCATCTCTCGATATTTGGCAATATCGTCTGTAGCACTTTTTTGTGCTGACACCGAAGATGTCATTGTTAATAAAGTTGCTACCAAACCAGTAGCCAACCCTAAGGTCAATTTACGCTGCATTTCCTACCCTTTCAGAACCATGGAGGCGGTGAAGAATTATTAAAGCAAAAGCTATTAAGAAGCGGTTGCTTCGTCAGTGCGCTTATCGCCCTTGCTATCGATCCAAGTTACAGCAATCTTGTCTCCCTTAGCGCCCTTGTATTTGAAGTTCAAGAATGGATCCTTAGAAACTGCTGGGCCAAATTGACCATTGAATACATCTTTGCCATTGGCTTTTACATTAATTGTGCTGATGAACCAAGCAGGAATTGTTTTGCCAGAAGCGTCTTTACGCTGACCTGATTCCATGTCATGTTTCATCAAAATTTTTACATCTACAGTTCCACCGTTTTCAGCAGCTCTTACGCGCATTGGATCAGCCATTTTGGTTCCTCTTTTATTCTATGTTTATGTATTAAGTTTGTGTTGTTTGAAGTGCGGTATTAACCGCCGCAACCACCAAGCGTTACTTTGACTTCTTTAACAGCCATATTCCATTTGCCATCAGCTTTTACTAAGGCGTAAACATTGGATGTTTGACCCATCTTGATACGAGTAGTTACAAAAGAATCTGTGCCTGCTGGGATGAAGAATTGTGCTGCTAGTGCGCTCGGATTCTTTTCAACCAAAATAGCCATTTGCTCTGCCTTTAATGTTGTAGTAATTCCAACTGGAACTACAGCACCATTTTCAGCAATATCTGGAGCATTCAAAGTAACAGCAGACGATTTGTCTGGGCTACCAGCACCAAGGATTTTAAAAACGTCATCAAGACTTTTGCCTTCAAATGCCGCTTTATTCCACTCTTGCGCTTGCGCTACGCTAATGAGCCCGGTTGAGGCCATCAGACCAAATACTGCTGAGTACTTCAATAGACTGCGACGCTGCTGATTCATAAAAACTCCTTTATTAATCTTTACCTACAAACATAAGCTATTTTGCTTCAAAACCTTCAATTAACTACTAAATTTAAATCATTTACTGCCAGAAAGCATCCAAGTTACCAAAGTCTTGCGATCTTCATCGGAAAGCTGAGCTTGGGGCGGCATTGGGATCGAGCCCCATACCCCAGCTCCACCCGCCTTAACCTTAGTCATTAACTTATCTAGGGCACCGCTTTGACCGTCATATTTCTTGGCAATATCAGCTATAGATGGGCCAACTAGCTTTGCATTGGGAGCATGGCAAGCAGAGCAATTCTCACTTTGGAACAAAGCTGCTGGACCCTTTTTAGCGGTTGAATGGGTGTCAGCTGCATGAGCAAGACCTGCTCCAGAGGCGCCAGGCAATTGTTTAATCGGTGGCTTAGTAGTATCTGCACCTCGATAAGGGCCGTACATGCGATTTTGCTCTGCAATATTCTCATGCGCATTTCTTGCGAAATCAGGCAATGTTGAGCCAATTTGAACAAAAGGCACGCAGTTATGCATACAGGCATTTCCATTGACATCAGGCTTGCCTGTCACGTTCCAGAAGCCATGTTTAGTGGTCATACCATTGCGATTAGGCATTTTGACTTCTGCAATATTGGTATTACTCAGAACAAAATCATCGGGAACAATTTCCCCAAGACTCAAGATGAAGGCAACTAAAGCGTAAGTGTCATCAGGAGTTAGCGACCTTGGCGCATTCCATGGCATTGCACGATAGATGTAGTCCCACAATGTTGAAACCGTAGGCACTTTCATTAAGGTGGTTCTTTGGGGTTGCTTCATATCCTTAAGAGAGGCAACGCGACCAGTCTTTACATCATCCTTAGTCGTTCCACCTGCAATCGGAGTAAAGATTTCATTGGACTCGCCAAATGTGCCGTGACAGCTTGCGCACTTAGCCTCCCAAATTACTTGCCCCTGTTCAACTGAGCCAGATCCCTTTGGCAAACCTTTGAAGTCGGGGCGTACATCAATGTCCCATGCTGCAACCTCTACAGGAGTTGCCACTCTTCCAATACCAGGGAACTTAGCCGAACCTGATTGGGCGAATGATGACTGCGCAGTAATAACGATGAGCGCAGCGAATCCTAAACGGATACTTAATTTATCCAACTTGAACATTGCTCACCTCGCCATTTGAATCCAATTTCCATGATTGGATTGCATTGTTGTGATAAATCGATCGCGTGCCGCGAACATTACGGAGTGTCTTGATCGAAGGCTGGATATAACCTGTGTCGTCCATCGCTCTTGATTGCATGATGGCTGGAGATCCATCCCAAACCCAATCGATATTGAAGCGAGTAATAGACTTCGTAAGAACCGGAGTCTCTAGGCGTGCAGTACGCCAGTTATTGCCGCCATCAAATGAAACATCAACACGCGTAATTTTTCCACGCCCTGACCAAGCCATACCACTCACGTTGTAGAAACCTTTATCTAACAACTGCTGGCCACCTGATGGAGTGGTAATAACCGATTTACATTCTTGAATTGATGCGTATTGGCGATGATCTCCATTGGGCATGAGCTCAATATAGTGAACAGCCTCATCTTTAGCATTCCATGGCATATCGCCTACTTCTAGGCGACGCAACCATTTAACCCAGCTAACGCCCTGCACGCCAGGAACTACCAAGCGCAATGGGAAACCATTTTCAGGGCGCAACATCTCACCGTTCATAGCCCAAGCCACGATGGTGTCATTCAGGCAACTTTCGAGGTTGATAGTGCGGGTCATACCAGAACCATCACCACCTTCGGCCAGCATGAACTTCCCTTTTTTGAGATCAGCACCACACTCTTCCAGCAATATCTTTAAAGGAACACCGGTGAACTCACAGCAAGAAAGCATGCCGTGTGTATATTGAACAGTAGGTACAGCAACGTTGCCCCACTCTAATCCAGTGTTAGCGCCGCACTCAATGAAATGTGTACGGGAAACAGATGGCAGACGCATCAAATCATTCATCGTGAATACACGTGGGTTTTTCACTAAACCATTTACCATCAAGCGATGGGTTTCAGGGTTAAGGTTGTACCAACCCTGGTGATGACGCTCGAAATGTAATCCGTTAGGTGTAATAGTGCCAAATAAACCCTGCAATGGAGTGAAGGCAACCGAAGCCGCAGAAACTCGGGTTAAGCCTGGAGACTCACGACGAATTAAGTTTGACTCGTAAATAGACGGTACGCCATACGGCATTGTTGCAACGTTCTTGCCGAGAGTGGTTTGCCATTCCTGTTTTTCGAGAATGGCTGGATCACCCTCACCTGCTGCCATCGCATAAGGAGCCACTAGACCAGCCGCCGCACCACCAATGGCCGACATAAATCCTTTGCGCAAGAAACCGCGACGCTGTTCATCCAAACCATTGGCATTGATATCGGCAATTAGCTCTTGAGAAATAAAATGTTCCGGTGCCTTTACTAAACGTGCTCGATTGGCCGGCTTTTCGATAGCGCTAATGTCCTGCGCACTAATCTCTATTTGTTTTTTGGTCATGTGATCTCTACTTTGATGAATAGATACTTCAAAAATTAATGCAGGTTCTCGGCAATCTTGGCGCAAACCGTTTGGCACATCTCGACAGTAGCGTTATCTGCAATTGAGTAAAAAACTGTTGTACCCTCTTTGCGCCTAAGCAAGATCCCCGCCTTGTGAAGCGCTGAAAGATGACGCGAAACATTGGCCTGACTGGATCCACATAACTCAATGACTTCAGAAACAGACTTTTCACCGCTGCACACCGCATACATGATGCGAAGGCGTGATGGCTCAGAAAGAACATTGAAATATTCAGCAACGCGAGCGAATATCTTTTCCATCTGTATTGGAGAAAGATCTTTGGTGGCTTTTTTGACTTTTGCTTTTGTATTCAATGGTTTTAACTATATATGCGTATACGTGCATATAGTAGACACCTAAGACCCGAAGACTTATATAGTGGGATACCCTAGCCCGCAAAGGCAATACAATCAAAAAATGGATATTGATGCAATTCTGCTGTCCTTAAAGCTCGCTTTTTGGACCATGGCTTTGATGCTGCCATTTGGTATATGGGTAGCCCATAAGTTGGTGAAGCTCAATAAAAGCCGACCTTGGGTTGAGGCTGCCTTAGCGCTTCCTTTGGTACTCCCGCCGACTGTGTTGGGATATTACTTCCTGGTTTCATTTGGCAATACCAGCTTTTTTGGCATTCCATTGGTATTTTCTTTCACCGGAATTCTGATTGCCTCATTAATTGTGAATATCCCCTTTGCAATTCAACCCATCCAGAGGGCGTTTGAGTCTATTAATCCTGAAATCAGGGAGGCCGCTCAAGTGAGCGGTCTAAGCAACTGGCAAATCTTCCGCTTGATAGAGCTACCACTCTCTTGGCGAGGCATCACTGGTGCAGCAGCCCTTACATTTGCCCACACTCTTGGAGAATTCGGTGTTGTACTTATGGTTGGTGGCGCAATACCCGGGGAGACAAAAACTGCCTCTATTGCCATTTATGACAAGGTGCAGAGTTTTGATACCTCAGGTGCAGGTTCTTTAGCGCTTGTACTCCTAGGCATATCACTTGTGTGCATAGCACTCTCATACGGAATATTTGGTCGCAACCCAAATCGTCGCAGAGGTATCAGCTAATGCTAAAGGTAAAGATTGGCCAGCTATTGCCGAGCCCGCTTCAAATTAACCTGGAATGCGCGCCAGGTGAACTTCATGCTTTGGTTGGGCCCTCTGGAAGTGGCAAAACTACAGTCCTAAGAACTATTGCCGGCTTAAACAAGCCTGCCAGCGGAAAAATTGAATGTAATAGCGAGACCTGGTTTGAGGCTGATGATCTAGGGAACAAGGTGCAACAACTGTCCCCTGCAGAACGCTCTTGCGGATTCTTATTTCAACAGTACGCACTGTTTCCGCACCTCACTGCTTTGGGTAACGTATTAATTCCACTGCAAAATTCTGGTCTTACTTCATCTGAGAGAAAAGAAATCAGCATGGATTTACTTGGGAGGATGGGCATAGCCAGTCTTTCTGATCGCATGCCCCATCAATTATCCGGAGGCCAACAGCAACGCGTTGCACTCGCTAGAGCTCTGGCAAGGCAACCCAAAGCCTTGCTCTTGGATGAGCCGTTTTCAGCAATTGACGCCCCAACACGTCAAGGCTTATATAAAACCTTAGCTGAACTGCGATCAGATTTGAATATCCCCATCCTCTTGGTTACCCATGACTTACGAGAGGCTGATTTATTGGCGGATCGAATTACTGTAATAGACCAAGGTATTAGTCTGCAGACAGCAGCGCCACAAACACTATTTCAGAAGCCAAGAAATTCAAGGGTTGCTGAATTAGTGGGTATCAGCAACATGTTTCATGGCGTCTTTGATGCTGGCAAATTAAGCTGGGATGGTTGCGAGCAAGTCTTTAACGTTGCTGACAAAGGGAAGATTCCACCTAAAGCACGGGTGGCTTGGGTTATTCCCCAGAGTGGCTTAAGTGTTCATAACGTACCAAGTAAGGTCAGCGTGCCAGCTATCGTTGAAAAGATGAACAGTCTTGGTCAAATAGCGGTCATCCAGTTGAGAATTCAGGAAAGTGAAAACACGATTGAGTGGGAAGCCTCATCTGCAGAAGTGAAAAGACTGCACATGGAGGTTGGCTGTCTAATGCATCTTGAGCTTGATGGAAATCAAATTCACATCATGCCTTTAAGGCCAATTAACGATCCGCGTAGATTTCAGGAATCTACAATCCCTACTTAATTTTTCGAGAAACTAAGCCGAGTAAAGCTGACATTCCAGTATGCCTCGGCCCCTCAGATAACTCTTTTTCGTAGCACTCGAGTTCGAGGATTTCAAATCCTTGACTGAGTTCACGCATCATTTCTTCTGTATATAAGTGCTCAATTAGGGATGGGCCGCCTGTTTTATATTCCAATTGCTTGGGTGTATAGCCCTGCAGAATAAATAGGCCGCCAGGTTTTAAGGTTTGATGTACTTGTTTGAAAATCCTAGCGCGCATTTCTGGATCAGCAAATTGGATAAAGATCCCAATGACTGCATCATAAGCATTCTCCTGCCAATCAAAACCATCGGTATCGCAGAGGCTATATTGAATGCTAACTTGATTCTCATTGGCAAATTGCTTAGCCTTAGCAAGAGCGATATCAGAAACATCAAAGCCGGTGACACGCATTCCCTGCTTTGCAAGCCAAACGCCATTCCGCCCTTCTCCATCAGCAATGCAGAGAACAGAATTATTGGGTTTTAGATATTGAGCAGTTTTCTGAACAAGGAATTCATTTGGCTCTTTGCCAAAGATAAATTCTTCCTTATCAAAACGCTCATTCCAGAACTGGGTAGCATCAGCAAAACTCATTTAGGCCCTGACCTTCACTTAGCGTTGATGAAATTACTTCTTCAGACCGCCAACGAGGTCATTCTTCAAATCAATCACATTTTCAAGTCCAACCGCGATACGAACAAGGCCATCAGTAATGCCGGCAGCTTTACGAGCTTCTGGACTTACACGGCAATGGGTTGTTGTTGCAGGATGCGTAATCGTGGTGCGAGTGTCACCCAGATTTGCAGTGATCGAGCAAAGTTTGGTTTGATTGATAAGTTTGAATGCAGCCTTCTTGCCACCCTTAAGAGTGAAAGACAAGATAGCGCCGCCCGCTTTTTGTTGGCGCTTAGCTAAAGCATGTTGGGGATGTGACTTCAGGCCAGGATGATAGACACGCTCTACTCCTGGCTGCTTTTCTAACCATTGAGCGATTTCTAATGCGTTCTGACTCTGCTGCTTCATGCGCAACTCAAGAGTCTCTAAACCTTTTAAGAAGACCCAAGCATTGAACGCTGAAAGTGTTGGTCCAGCTGTTCTTACATAGGGAAATACTTTACCCATGATGAAATCATTGCTACCTACAATGGCGCCACCAACTACTCTGCCTTGACCATCTAAATACTTCGTTGCTGAATGAATGACTACATCGGCGCCTAATGCTAGCGGTCTTTGTAAAGCTGGTGTGCAGAAACAGTTATCGACCGCAAACAGAGCCTTTGCCTTTTTTGCAATCTTAGATATAGCTTTGATGTCTGCAATTTCAGTTAATGGATTGGAAGGCGTTTCCAAATAAAACAACTTGGTATTTTCTTGGACGGCATTCTGCCAAGCCTTGGTATCAGCCAAGTCTACATAAGTAGTGGTGATGCCAAAGCGCCCCAAAATATTGCTAAACAATTGGATGGTGGCACCAAAAACAGAGCGAGAGCAAACCACATGGTCACCCGCCTGCAGATGAGACATTGCCATTGTCAAAATAGCAGCCATTCCTGAGGAAGTTGCAATACAGGCTTCACCGCCCTCTAAGGCAGCAAGACGATCCTGAAACATGCTGACTGTAGGATTGGTGAAACGAGAATAAATAAAGCCTTGATCTGCATGGGCAAAACCATCTGCAGCCAATTCAGCGCTATCGAAGCAAAAGCTAGAAGTCAGGAACATCGCTTCTGAATGCTCTTGATATTCAGCTGTGCGACGAGTTCCAGCGCGAACCGCTAAGGTTTCAAGCGCAAGTTTTGAGAAATCAGGTTTTTTGCGGGTAGTTTTACTCTTCATACCGCTATTTTGACACCGAATTACAGAATTGCCTCAGACACGCATGCCTGAGGAACTCGATCGTTGTTTTTAGTCTTCTGTAGCCAAATGCAAATGCAGTTGCGAGCGTGCAAAGTCGCTGGAGTCACGTTGACGATCAGCCTTAGCCTCAGAGGTATTGCGAGCCGCCTCTAAAGCATCCAAGTAGGATTCGTTGATATCGCCAGTGATGTAATGACCATCGAAACACGAGGCTTCAAAGTGCTGGATATTTGGATTAATGTCCTTCACAGCCTGCTTCATATCTTCAACGCTTTGATAGATCAACTGATCAGCGCCGATCATCTTATTGATCTCTTCATCAGTGCGACCATAGGCAACTAACTCGCTACGAGTTGGCATATCAATACCGTAGACATTCGGGAAGCGTACTGGAGGTGCTGCAGAAGCAAAAATCACTTTCTTAGCGCCAGACTCGCGCGCCATCTGCACAATCTCAAATGAAGTTGTGCCTCGAACGATAGAGTCATCCACAATCAATACTGTTTTGTCTTTGAACTCAATACGCATAGCATTCAGTTTTTGACGTACTGACTTTTTACGTACAGCCTGACCTGGCATGATGAAGGTTCTACCGATATAGCGATTCTTAAAGAAGCCTTCGCGGTAATCAACACCTAAACGCTTGGCAACCTGCATTGCTGCCGGACGACTGGAGTCCGGAATCGGCATCACAACATCAATCTCGCCCGGAATCGTTTCTTTACGAATTTTCTCGGCAAGGTAATCACCCATACGCATACGTACGTTGTAAACAGTAACGCCATCGATCGTCGAATCAGGACGAGCCATGTACACGTATTCAAAAATACAAGGTGTCAGTACTGCATCGGCTACACATTGACGTGAGTAAAAATTACCATCTAAATCGATATAGATTGCTTCGCCAGGATTGACATCGCGCACAAAAGTAAATCCAAGGCCATCAAGAGCTACTGACTCAGAGGCAATCATCCACTCTGGACCTTTAGGTGTATCGATACGTCCAATACATAAAGGACGAATACCAAATGGATCGCGGAATGCCAATAAGCCATAACCAGCAATCAATGAAACAACCGCATAAGAGCCTTTAACGCGCTTAGTTACCTGGGTAACGGCGTTGAACATGGCGCCCTCATCCAATGCAGCGCTATTGGTTTCTTTTTGAAGTTCATCAGCAAGAACGTTTAATAGAACTTCTGTATCGGAGCTAGTGTTGATATGACGACGATCGCGATAGGCCATCTCGACACGCAGGCTAGCCGCATTGGTAAGGTTACCGTTGTGGGCCAAGATAATGCCGTAAGGTGCGCTAACGTAGAACGGTTGCGCCTCTTCCTCACTACTAGCAGAACCAGCAGTTGGGTAACGAACCTGACCAATGCCGGCGCTACCTATCAGACTACGCATATTACGAGTTCTAAATACATCTCGCACCAAACCATTTGCCTTATGCATCGTGAATGAGTTGCCATTCATTGTTGCCATACCGGCAGCATCTTGACCGCGATGTTGCAAGAGCAACAGTGCGTCATATATCAGTTGATTAACTGGGGAGTGGGAAACTGTTCCAACGACGCCGCACATAAGCCTAGATCCCTATTGTTAATGAAGGTGTAACGGTGGGTGTAATTTTAGGCATTGCATCACCTAATTGCTTGGCCCAATCAGCTGGTAGCCAATTTTTAATTAAACCAGTTGCCATGTCTATAGCTGGGCGAGTAATTGCTTTTTGCCAAGCCATGCTTTGAGGAATTGGAGTCAAGGCTGCTAGTGTGGCCATCACAACAACTACTACACCACCGCGCGCTAGACCAAAAATAAGACCCAGGAAACGATCTGTCATGCTGAGCCCAGCAGACAAGATGATTTTTTGAATCACATTACCAACCAAGCCACAAACAATCAAAGTCAAAATAAATAGAATTAGAAAGCTCACACCTAAGCTAAGCAACTCATCCATATGAAAGGTCGATAACCATTCAACAGAGAGATAGTTGGTGTAGTGATATGCAACCCAGGCGGCAACAAACCAAGAGGCAAGAGCCAGAACTTCTTTAAACAGACCGCGAGAAATGCCCACCAAAGCAGAAACCAAAAGCACTACTAAGGTGAAGTAATCCACCGTAGTTAACTTCAAGGTGGATAAATATTCCATTAAGGCGCTCCAACCTCAACAAGTCTTGGGGATAAGCCCATAGCTTTAACTTTTTTCTCAGCAGCTTCAGCTGCATCCTTATCGGTAAATGGACCAGCTCTCAACACATAAAGCTTTGCACCATCGGCACCCGTTTTATTGAGCACGTAGTTCGGAATTTTTTGATCTTTCATCTTCGCAATCCAACCCTTAGCGCGATCTTCGGAGGCGAAGGCGCCAATCTGAATAACGTACTTGCCGGAACCTGCTTTTTTCGGAAGCTCTTCAGTTTTTGCTTTGGTAGCCGTGTTTGGTGCAGCAACCACTTCTTCACCAGCAGCCAATCCAATAGAGTTAGCTTTAGGAGCGGTAGGCGCTGGTTTAGCATCAGCCTTGACTTCAGGTTTCGCTTCAGGCGTTGGCGCAACTACAACTTCTTTTGTTTGTGCGACTTCTTTTTCTTTTACAGACGTTTCAACTACTGCGGCAGGCTTAGCTTTTTCATCATTTGCAGGCATTGCAGCATTAGGCGCTGGAAGACTGGTAACGATATTCACAGCAATGTCATTATTTACAGACTTTGGCTTGCTATCCAAGATACGGGGTAAGCCGACTACTGCGATAAGTACTAATACAGCGGCACCAATCAAACGATGGCGGGCACGTTGCTGCTCGGGATCTTCGGTAAGCGCAAGCTCCTCATTCTCTTGAGCGCGCTGAAAACTGCGGGGGGCTAATTTATTGACGGTACGACGACCCCTCACTGAACCTCGGTCAAGGTCTTCAGTCTCAGGGTTTCGCTTAAAAAGCTTCGGTAAACGAATCATGGATCAATGCGCCTGGTTGTTTCGATATGCCATTACGCCGGCAACGGTATAGAAGGATCCGAAGATGACAATTCTATCACCCTCACCCGCCTTAGAAAGGGCTTTTTGATACGCTGCAGCAGGATCTAGGAAGCATTCAATACCGCCATCTTCCCCATTTTTAAAGGCTACCCCCAGCTCAACCAGCCTCTCAGACAAGGCTGTCGCAGTAGCAGCCCGCGGAGTCGGTAAATCGGTGCAAAACCAAAAATCAACGCTATCCAATAAGGGCTTAATAACTCCAGCTATATCTTTATCCGCCATTGCCCCAAAAATGGCATAGGTATAGGGGTGATAACCCATTTTCTCCAGGCCCTGCCCCAATGTGGCAGCCGCATGGGGGTTATGTGCAACATCCAAAACAACGGTAGGTTGACCAGGAAGCACCTGGAAGCGGCCAGGCAACTCCACCAATGCAAATCCATTACGAATATCTTGGGCGCTAACTGGGAGGCGCTGATGTAACGCCATGAGCGCTGCAATCACGGCGGAGGCATTCAGGATTTGGTTGGCGCCGCGCAACGCGGGATAGCCAAGGCCACTAAAGCGTTTTTGACGCCCCGCCCAACCCCATTGTTGCTTATCACCCTGAAAGTTGTAGTCACGGCCTTGCAGCCATAAGTCACAGCCCAGCTCTTCGGCGTAATCAATAAGAGATTGTGGCGGCACAGGATCACCGCAAACCGCAATAGCGCCAGTACGAAAAATTCCCGCCTTTTCTCGTCCGATAGCTTCGCGAGTGCCGCCTAGAAAATCAGCGTGGTCAATATCAATACTGGTCACTATTGCGCAATCCGCGTCAACGATATTGACAGCATCTAGGCGTCCACCCATTCCAACCTCAAGCACGACAGCGTCTAAATTCGCCTTGGAAAATAAATGCATGATTGCCAAAGTGGTGAATTCAAAATACGTTAGGGTTGGAGCATCTACTAGGCTTACTCGGGCCTTTTCAACAGCAGCAAAATGTTCTAGTAAGAGATCATCTTTGACCTCTTCACCATTTACTCGAGCACGCTCGTTAAAGTTGAGCAAGTGTGGGGACATATGGCAACCCACCTTATAGCCAGATGCCAGCAAAATACTCTCGAGAAAAGCGCAAGTCGAGCCCTTGCCATTGGTGCCAGCCACTGTAATAACAGGACATTCGAAATGAAGCCCTAAAGCTGCCTTGACGCGATTGATGCGGTCAAGACCCATATCGATCCCGACAGGGTGAGCTGATTCGAGGTGACTAAGCCAAGCCGCTAGGCTTGAAAAAAGAATGGGGGTTTGGTGTGCGGAGCTCAAGCGCTTTATACAGCTGCGCTACCCGCAATCGCAGGCTCAGGAAGCTGCTGGAGTAAAGCCAAGAGTCGGGCAATTTCACCGCGCATCTGGCGACGATCAACGATCATATCAATGCCACCCTTTTGCATCAGAAACTCTGAACGCTGGAAACCTTCTGGCAACTTTTCACGAACAGTCTGCTCAATCACGCGTGGTCCAGCAAAACCAATCAAAGCTTTTGGCTCAGCCATCACCACATCACCCATAAAGGCAAAGCTGGCAGAAATTCCACCCATCGTTGGATCGGTTAAGACGCTGATATATGGCAAACCTTTTTTAGACAACAAGGTCAACATCGAGTTGGTCTTAGCCATCTGAAATAGGGAGAGCAAGCTTTCTTGCATACGAGCACCACCAGTTGCAGTGATACAAATAAAAGCGCACTTCTTGGCGATAGCCTCTTGGACACCACGGGCAAAACGCTCGCCAACGACTGAACCCATCGAGCCGCCCATATATTGGAACTCGAAACAGGCAGCCACAACAGGAATACTTTCGATCTTGCCACCAAGAACAATTAAAGCCTCAGACTCACCAGAGGCATCATTCGCCTCTTTAATACGGTCTGGGTATTTCTTGGAATCTTTAAATTTCAGCGGGTCAGTTGGATAGATGTCAGCACCAATCTCGTAGCGACCCTTTTCATCCAACAAGCTGTCCAAACGCAAACGTGCACCAATGCGCATATGGTGACTGCATTTAGGGCAAACCGATAAATTGGCTTCAATATCTGTGCTGTAAAGAACAGTTTCACAGCTGGGGCACTTAACCCAGAGTCCCTCAGGAACAGATTTGCGGTTAGCAGGATCCGTATGTTGGATTTGTGGGGGTAGTAATTTATCGATCCAGCTCATCAGTTTTTAACTATCCAGTGCATTAACTATCTAAAGCGACGCGAATTTCACGTATGAAGGTTTCAAGTGATTGTACCGCCTGGCCAGGGGCAGAATCCTCCAAAAGTCGAATAATTCGACTACCAATTACCACCGCATCTGCTGTTTTTGATACCGCACGGGCACTTTCAGCATCATTAATGCCAAAACCGACCGCAATCGGGATTGGGGTGGCTTCACGGATCTTAGGAATGATGCTGGCGACATCCTGGGTATTGAGGTGCGAAGCCCCAGTTACGCCACGCATGGATACGTAATAGATATAACCAGAAGCTATTTTGGCTGCATCCTTTATGCGTTCTGGTGATGAAGTGGGTGCCAATAGGAAAATTGGGTCAACACCAGCAATCTTCATGCGAGCGGCAAAATCCTCACACTCTTCTGGCGGGTAATCCACGACAAGCACGCCATCAACACCGGCCGCTTTGGCTTCAGTTGCAAAGCGCTCTGCCCCCATTTGCTCCACAGGGTTGGCGTAGCCCATCAATACAACTGGCGTATCCGCATCAGTCTTACGAAATTCTTTCACCATATCCAAGCAGCCGTGCAAAGTAACGCCCTGAGTAAGCGCCCTTTCAGATGACCGCTGAATCACCGGACCATCCGCCATCGGGTCGGAAAAAGGAACTCCGAGCTCAATAACATTTGCACCACCGCGAACCAATGCATGCATCAACTCAACAGTGAGTTTTGGATCGGGGTCACCAGCAGTAATAAAAGGAATGAGTCCCTTTTTGCCAGAAGCTTTTAGTTCATTAAAGAGTGCGGTAATTTTGGACATGGCAATTCGTAATTATTGTTTTTATATGAGTTCGTGAGTAACTTCGACTTAACCTTCGGAGCAAGTAGCTTGTGCGACGGTATGCATATCTTTATCACCGCGACCAGACAGGTTTACCAAAATGGTTTTATCTTTAGAAAGTGTTGGCGCTAATTTGCATGCATATGCAATTGCATGTGAAGACTCTAAAGCAGGAATGATGCCTTCGATACGACAGCAATCATGGAAAGCCTTAAGAGCTTCTTCATCCGTCACAGCTACATAGTCAGCACGACCTGAATCTTTTAGCCACGCATGCTCGGGACCAACGCCGGGATAATCCATACCGGCAGAAACCGAATGCGTTTCAGAAATCTGACCATTCTCATCTTGCAATAAATAGGTACGGTTACCGTGCAATACGCCTGGCTTACCAACACAAAGTGCTGCGGAGTGAAGACCGCTATTTAAGCCATGGCCTGCAGCTTCAACACCAACCAATTTCACTTCTGGGTAATCGATGTAAGGGTAGAAAATACCCATCGCATTAGAGCCACCGCCAACACATGCCATGACATAGTCAGGCTGACGCCCTGTCATTTCAGGCATTTGTACTTTGCACTCTTCACCAATCACACTCTGAAAATCTCGGACCATCATCGGATATGGATGAGGACCTGCCACAGTACCAATGATGTAGAAGGTATCTTCCACATTGGTAACCCAATCTCGCATTGCCTCATTGAGCGCATCTTTGAGAGTCTTGGTTCCTGATTCAACAGGCACTACTTTTGCACCAAGCAATTTCATACGAAATACGTTTTGAGCTTGACGTGCTACGTCAACAGATCCTTGATACACAGTGCAATCCAAACCAAAGCGCGCACAAATTGTTGCAGTAGCTACGCCATGCTGCCCTGCTCCAGTTTCAGCAATAATGCGCGGCTTACCCATACGCTTAGCCAGCATTGCTTGACCAATGACGTTATTAATTTTGTGTGCGCCTGTGTGATTTAAATCTTCGCGCTTGAGATAGATTTGTGCACCACCCAACATCTCACTCCAACGCTTGGCGTGATACACCGGTGATGGACGACCTACGAAATGCTTGAGCTCGTAATGAAACTCTTCTAAGAATTCTGGATCGTATTGGTATTTTGCGTAAGCGGCTTTGAGCTCATCCAAAGCGAACATGAGTGTCTCAGAAACAAATACGCCACCGTAAGGACCGAAGTGCCCTCGTGCATCTGGCTTATCGTACATAAATACCTCTTTTGATTAGTTACAGCAAATAATTAGGTTGATGTGCTTGCATCTGCGGCTCGCACTGCCTCAATAAACTGCTTCATTAAGGCGTGATCTTTTACACCCTTGCTGATTTCAACGCCGCTAGAGACGTCAACCGCGCAAGGATGCAGACGAGCAATAGCTTCGCCCACGTTGTGAACGTTCAATCCACCACTCAAAACGACCTGAGGCGCGTTTGCGCTTATCCATGCTTGTGGAATTCCTGACCAATCAAAAGGAACGCCCCCTCCACCGTAACCCTCAACGAGAGCATCGAGCAAAAAGGCGTTTGCTTGCCTATATTGTAGGGAAAAATCATCAAATGCGAAGCCAGATCCAACACGCGCAGCCTTCATCCATGGCTGCCCCGCGGCTAGGCGCTCACACTCCTCTGGAGACTCATCCCCATGAAACTGCCATAAGGTGATGGAGGCCGCCGCCCTAATAGCCTCAAATTCAGTATCTGTGGCGTTTACAACCAAGCCGACGGCATCAACCCCAGCTGGAAGCCTGGAAATCAATGCAGCGGCAATATTGGGGGTTACAGACCTTGGGCTAGGCGGGTAGAAGACGAAGCCAACAGCATCGACACCCGCAGCAACAGCAGCATCCACATCTGCAGGCGTCTTGAGACCGCAGATTTTGACCCTAGTACGGCCTGGAGAATTGGTAAGTAAGCCCATAAGGGAAATGATAAGGCCTAGAGCAAATAAAGACCTGCTTAGGCGAATACCGCCTTAGGTAGCCAAGAATTTGCAAGCCAAGGCTTGGGGATCTGTAACTCTTCCGGATAGGCTATTTGAGCCAAATAGAGTCCAGCCGGTGAAAATGTTGGCGCCGCAATGCTACGGTCTTTTGCTGCAAGGACCTCAGCCATCCATTCAGCTTTTTGCTTACCAACACCGATTTGGATAAAACTTCCCACTAGATTGCGCACCATATGATGCAAAAATGCATTGCCTTTGATCTTGAAATACAACCAAGGCTCATTCGAGAAAATCTCGATGGAATACATTGTTTTTACCGGAGTCTTACTTTGACACTCTGAAGATCGGAATGAGGTGAAATCATGCTCACCAATCAAACATTTGGCAGCCTCCCTCATCGCATCAACATCAAACCAGCGATCTGGCGGAAGCATGACATAGCCTGCACGATCGGCCGCCATTGGTGAGCGGCATGGTCCAGCATGCAATGCGTAGATATAAGTTCGCTCATGAGCAGAATATCGAGCGCTAAACTCTTCAGGAACAGCTTGAGCCCAATTGACCACAATCGATTCAGGCAAGAAAGTATTGACACCTCTAACCCAAGACCAGTTTTCTCGCTCAACTTCAACATCAAAGTGAACCACCTGGCCTAAGGCATGAACCCCTGTATCTGTCCTGCCGGCTGTGATTACGCGAATAGGATTTGCATTAACGGCATCGATACCTACAAAAGATGAAATTGCTTTTTCTAATTCATCTTGAATCGTGCCCTGGTTTACTTGAGACTGCCATCCTGAATAAGGGCTGCCATCATATTGAAGGCCAAGAGCAATGCGCATAGTGACGTTTAAGAATTTCTGTGCGATAGCTCAGCCAATAAACCCTGAGCTTCGATCGTAATTGCGGGATCAATTGAGCTGCCAATATGGACAATCTCTTGAAGAGACTTCTTAGCAGCTGAAAAATCTTCTATGGTGATGTAAGCCCGAGCTAGATTTAGTTTCACACGAAGAGCATCAGCAAGTGGATTGGCCTCAGCAACTGGAGGTTGAGTAGATTTCTTAACAGGCGTTAAATCCAGATCAATTCCTGCGAATAGTGCTTTTGCGCGATCCGGCATTGCGCCATGAGTTGACTGATGATCCTTGGTAGTTGAGGTGACTTTAGGTATTTTTTGTGAAAAATTACGCACCTCAGAGCGACGGGCATTCTTGGCTAACAGCCACAACAGAAGGCCCGTAAAACCCATTAATAACAAAGCAAAGATTGCTGGCGCAAATCCACCCAAACCAAATGAACCATCAGTTTTTGTGGACTCTGTTGATTTGCCCTTAGCCTGGTCAAGCAAGCGCTGCAAATCAGCAATATTCTTTTCAAGTTCGGCGACACGGACCCGTGTCTGCTCCAGCGCCTTTTCTTGAGCAACTAAATCTTCTGTGTAGCGGCGCTCTTCAGAGCTACCTTCAGTACTTGATCCAATTTTGAGTCGATCTTTTGCAGGCGCATCGGCACCATTTTTTAAATTGGCGCTACCTTGTGCCCCACCCTTTGCATCTCGCTCTGATAACCACTGGGCATTAGACTCAGCTACAAATTGCTGGGCCTCTGCCGGACTAATTGAACGCAATAAAGCCTGATTGGGTTTATTAAGCTCGGCACCAGCCTCAAGGCGATTGATGCTGCCACTAGCAAATGCATCGGGATTGGCTTTAAACAAAGCCATCATGGTTTGATCTAGCGTGGCACCCTGCAATTGAGGGGCTAACTGGGCTGCGATTTCAGATAGCGTTTGACCAGGCCTAACCAGAATTTTTTGGGCATCGCCCAGTAGCAATGTATAGGTTTTAGTAAGGCTGCCTGCAGACCAATTCAGCGTAACCAAGACATCCAAGAATGGATCTTCTGTCATTGGCACTGACTCAACCGTCTCGAGCAAGACCATCAACTGCTCTTGTTGATTGCGATAAATCATCGCCTGAGGATTCAGAGTGAGTATCTTTTGAGATATTCCCAAGCGATCGTAGGCTGCCTTATTCGCAATCCCAACATTCAAACTAGAGAGCGCAGATTGCTCATCCACACCAACCCGAATTGGAAACTCTACTTTGAGCGGCTCACCAGGTCTAGAAAGTAGTTTGGGAGAGCCAAGTGAGATGGCTCCTGCCGCACATGACCAACTTAGCCAAACTAAGCAAAGTGCTCTTGCAAACTGAATTTGGCTAAATCTGAACATTAGTGCTCTAGCAAGATGCGGAGCATACGGCGCAATGGCTCAGCAGCACCCCACAAGAGTTGGTCGCCAACTGTGAAAGCACCAAGGTATTCAGGACCCATCGCCATCTTATGGAGACGACCAATAGGCACTGTCAAAGTACCACTAATTGCAGCTGGGGACAATTCACGCTCAGTTGTTTCGCGATCATTTGGAATGACCTTAACCCACTGATTATCGTTGGCCAAAATAGCTTCGATCTCTTTTAGCGGTATATCTTTTTTGAGCTTGACTGTGAGACCTTGTGAGTGGCAACGCATTGCACCAACACGAACGCACAAGCCATCAATTGGAATGCTTCCAGGAGTTCTAAATGCAGGACGGCCCAAGATCTTATTAAACTCCGCGCCGCCTTTCCACTCCTCTTTGGTTTGACCATTTTCAACAGGAACATCGATCCAAGGAATCAAGCTGCCAGCTAAAGGTGTATTGCGGAAGTTTTTCTTCGGAAAATCAGGTGAACGCAAAGTCTCGGTAATCTTACGGTCGATATCCAAAATCCAAGAGGATGGATCAGCTAACTCCGTAGCTACGCTGTCACGCAATGCGCCCATTTGCAAAAGTAGTTCGCGCATGTTTTGTGCGCCTGCTCCAGAAGCCGCCTGATATGTCATGGCGCTAATCCACTCAACCATGTCGGCCTTAACTAAGCCACCCATAGCCATCATCATTAAGCTAACTGTACAGTTGCTACCAATCCAGTTTTTTCCACCAGCAGCCAATGCCTTATCAATCACCGGACGATTTACTGGATCCAAAACTAAAACAGCGTCTTCCTTCATGCGCAATGTACTAGCTGCATCAATCCAATGACCTTGCCAACCAGCAGCACGTAGCTTAGGGAAAATCTCATTGGTGTAGTCACCGCCCTGACAAGTCAAAATAATGTCGCAACGCGAGAGCGCTTTAATGTCATTCGCATCAAGCAAAGTATTTTCGCTCTTAGTCACTTTCTGACCATTCAAGAGTGGAACTTCTCCGCCAGCTTGGCTGGTACTAAAAAATACAGGCTCAATAAGGTCAAAATCCTTCTCAGCCAGCATTCTCTCCATGAGAACGCTACCAACCATACCGCGCCAGCCGACTAAGCCTACTAATGGAGTTTTTGTATTTGCCATGATGAATGATCTATTAAGTGAATTAATTTAAGGTAATACGTTATTTTGAAAGAGCGGCCACTACAGCATCGCCCATTTCAACGGTAGATACTTTTTTAGTGCCTTCGGTATAGATATCAGCAGTACGCAAGCCTTGCGATAAGACCTTTTGAACTGCTGCCTCGATACGATCAGCCTCAGACGGCATACCCAATGAGTAACGCAACATCATGGCAGCCGACAGAATGGTTGCCAAAGGATTGGCAATACCTTTGCCAGCAATATCCGGCGCAGAGCCATGGCTTGGCTCGTACAAGCCTTTATTGTTTTTATCTAATGACGCTGATGGCAACATGCCAATAGAGCCAGTCAACATTGAAGCTTCATCAGACAGAATGTCGCCAAATAAATTACCAGTCACGACAACATCGAATGCCTTTGGTGCTTTGACCAATTGCATTGCAGCGTTATCAACATACATGTGCGACAACTCAACATCTGGGTAATCTTTGCCAATGCGAATCATGACGTCACGCCACAACTGCGAAGTTTCAAGAACATTAGCCTTGTCAACGCTACACACTTTCTTGCCACGCTTGCGCGCAGCTTCAAAAGCAACGCGGCCAATGCGCTCTACTTCTGGCTCGCTGTAATGCATCATGTCGTAGCCTTCACGCGCGCCTTTGAACAAAGGAAGCTCAGAAGTACGAATACCACGTGGTTGACCAAAGTAAATATCGCCGTTGAGCTCGCGAATAATCAATATGTCTAAACCACTAACGATTTCTGGTTTTAGGCTAGAGGCAGCAGTTAATTCGTCATAACAAATTGCAGGTCTGAAATTGGCAAACAATTCCAAATGCTTACGCAAACCTAAGATAGCCTGCTCAGGGCGAAGTTCGCGAGCTAAGGTGTCATATTTCCAGTCACCTACAGCACCAAACAAAATGGCATCTGCTTTTTTAGCAAGCTCTAATGTTGCAGGTGGCAATGGATGACCTGCCACATCATAGGCGGCACCGCCAACTGGGGCAGTCTCAAGATCAAATTTAGGGCCGAGCGCGTTTAATACCTTAACGGCTTCAGCAACGATTTCCGGGCCGATACCATCGCCCGGTAGGACTGCAATTTTCATGAAAGGCCTTTAACTCTATAAAACTACGGCAGTTGTGTCGCAAGCCAAGGCATCTTGAGGATGCGCTCAGCTTCGTAAGCCTTGATTTTATCTGCATGTTGCAGGGTTAAGCCAATATCGTCTAAGCCGTTCAGCAGGCAATGCTTTCTGAATGGGGCCACATCAAAGCTATAAGCGGTCCCATTAGGGGTAATGACTTGCTGCGCTTCCAGGTCAATAGTGAGCTGATAGCCACTAAAAGCCAGGGTTTCGTTGAATAAATGGTCTGCCTGTATCTCTGAAAGAACGATTGGTAGGAGGCCATTTTTAAAGCAATTGTTGTAAAAGATGTCTGCAAAACTAGGCGCAATGACCGCTCTAAAGCCATATTGGTCTAAAGCCCAAGGTGCATGCTCGCGGGAGCTACCGCAGCCAAAGTTCTTGCGAGCTAGCAAAATTCCAGCATCTTTGTAGCGGGGCTGATTTAAGACAAAGTCCGGGTTGATTGGGCGAGTACTGCAATCCTGACCAGGCTCACCATGGTCTAAATAGCGCCACTCATCAAACAAATTCTGACCAAAACCTGTTTTCTTAATAGATTTTAAGAATTGCTTAGGAATAATGGCATCGGTATCCACGTTCTCGCGATTAAGCGGAGCAACCAATCCTTTGTATACCGTAAATTTTTCCATAATGATCTTCTACTGAATTTCTAACGCTTACTTAACGGGGGTTACAACAACATCTTTCCCTTTAGTTTGGGATTGGTTGTTACTGTTGTTGCCGCTACCGCCCATTGAATTACCCATGGTCTGAAGATCTTTTCCAACACCTTCCATAGTATTGGCGCAGGCTGAGAGAATGATGCCGATAACAGCAACAATGGTTAATTTTTTAATGATGGTGAATGAAGATAATTTAGACATCAATATTCCTTAGGAAATCTTACGAACATCAACAAAGTGACCTTCAATCGCAGCAGCAGCTGCCATTGCCGGACTAACTAAATGCGTTCTTCCGCCATTACCCTGGCGACCTTCAAAATTACGATTAGAAGTTGATGCACAACGCTCGCCTGGCTCAAGGCGATCAGCATTCATTGCCAAACACATGGAGCAACCAGGTTCGCGCCATTCAAAGCCAGCAGCCTTGAATACGCGGTCCAAACCTTCACGTTCAGCTTGAGCTTTTACCAAGCCAGATCCAGGGACCACCATAGCCAATTTGACATTAGCGGCAACTTTCTTACCGAGGCGATCAACTACCTTGGCAGCAGCACGAATATCTTCAATGCGGCTGTTGGTGCAAGACCCAATAAATACTTTATCAATCGAAATATTGCTTAATGGCGTATTTGGAACTAGCCCCATGTACTCAAGGGCACGCTCCATCGCAGATCGTTTATTTGCATCACGCTCTTTTTCAGGATCAGGAACACGATCGCTAATGGATAAAACCATTTCTGGTGATGTACCCCAAGTTACTTGAGGGGCAATCTCTTCAGCACGCAACTCCACCACAGCATCAAACTTGGCATCTACATCTGAATGCAAAGTCCGCCAGTATTGCAAAGCATGGCGCATAGCCTCGCCTTTAGGTGCATAAGGTCTGCCTTGAATGTATTCAATAGTAGTTTCATCAACAGCGACCAGTCCAGCACGAGCACCTGCCTCAATTGCCATGTTGCAGAGGGTCATACGACCTTCCATAGACAAATTGCGAATAGCTTCACCTGCAAACTCAATTGTGTAACCAGTGCCACCCGCAGTACCAATCTTGCCAATGACAGCCAGCACGATATCTTTTGCAGTAGAACCTGGTTGAAGGCGTCCATCCACCTTCACCAACATATTCTTACTCTTTTTCATGAGCAAGGTTTGGGTGGCCAATACATGCTCCACTTCAGATGTACCAATACCAAATGCCAGTGCGCCAAAAGCGCCATGAGTACTTGTATGTGAATCGCCGCAGACAACCGTCATACCAGGCAAGGTTGCACCCTGCTCCGGCCCAATAACATGAACAATTCCTTGACGGAGATCGTTCATTTTGTATTGAGTAATGCCAAAGGCATCACAATTTTGATCCAGTGTATCTACTTGTAATTTAGAGATTGGATCCGTGATTCCTTCAGAGCGATCTGTCGTTGGAACATTGTGATCTGAAACCGCCAGGTTGGCAGAAATTCGCCACACTGGACGGCCAGCCAAATTCAATCCTTCAAAAGCTTGAGGGCTTGTCACCTCGTGCAATAACTGACGATCTATATAAATCGTGGCCGTGCCGTCTTGTTCAGAATAGACGACATGGTCATCCCACAATTTGTCGTAAAGCGTGCGTGACATGTAAACCCTCTAAAACTTTTATTTACGTACAGAAATGTTAGGAACCTTGCGTACAGTTTCCCCAACATATAACTGACGTGGACGACCAATTTTGTACTCAGGGTCAGTAATCATTTCTTCCCACTGAGCGATCCAACCCACGGTTCTTGCCAAAGCAAAAATACAGGTAAACATTTCAGTTGGAACGCCTAATGCGCGCTGAACAATTCCAGAGTAAAAGTCGACGTTTGGATAAAGTTTGCGGCTCACAAAATAGTCGTCTTCCAATGCAATCTTCTCAAGTGTCATTGCCAGCTTGAACAAAGGATCATTCTCGAGACCCATTTCCTTCAATACTTCATGGCAAGTTTCACGCATGAGTTTGGCGCGTGGGTCAAAGTTTTTGTAAACACGATGACCAAAGCCCATCAAACGAACGCTTGAGTTCTTGTCTTTAACTTGGGCAATAAATTCATCAATCTTATCGACGCCACCATTTGCCTGGATCTCATTCAACATTTGCAAGCAGGCTTCATTTGCACCGCCGTGAGCTGGGCCCCATAAGCAGGCAATACCAGCAGAGATTGCAGCAAATGGATTGGTTCCAGAAGAACCGCACAAGCGTACTGTTGAAGTAGAAGCATTTTGCTCATGGTCAGCATGCAAAGTGAAGATGCGATCCAGAGCGCGAACCAATACTGGATTGACTTTGTACTCTTCACATGGTGTTGCAAACATCATGCGCATGAAGTTTGCTGTGTATGACAAAGAATTATCAGGATAGATGAATGGCTGACCAACAGAATACTTATAAGCCATCGCAACTAATGTTGGCATCTTCGCAATCAAACGAATCTGCGCAACTTCACGCGCCTTAGGCTGACTGTAATCAATCTCATCATGATAGAAAGCGGCCATCGCACCAACCAAACCAGTCAAGACTGACATTGGATGCGCATCACGACGGAAGCCACGCAAGAAGAATTGCATTTGCTCATGAACCATTGTGTGGTGCATAACCATTTCTTCAAAATCTTTTTTCTGTTTAGCGTTTGGCAACTCGCCATTCAACAACAGGAAGCAAACTTCCAAGAAGTCGCAGTTGTGTGCGAGATCTTCAATTGGGTAGCCACGGTAAAGCAACTCACCCTTATCGCCATCGATGTAAGTAATTTTGCTATTGCATGAGGCTGTAGACAGAAAGCCTGAATCGTAGGTGAACTTACCAGTTTGACCGTAAAGCTTGCGAATATCAATTACGTCAGGACCAATCGTGCCTTTATAAATTGGCAAGTCGATATCTGGTGTGCCGTCCGAAAACGATAATTTTGCCTTGATGTCCGATTCAATCATTTCTAATCCTTAGTCATTCAAATTGATGATTAATACACTATTTGATCATGCGTCTGCACTGCTGTTGCACCAAAAACTGAATTACTTCTGTCTCAGCTTTTGTAAGAGCTCCTTAAATGGAGTCTCTTGTGATTCTTTTTCCAGGGATGGCACAGAATCCTTTCGACCAATCAGCAAATCCATAAGGTCATTGTCTTCTAAGGCCAGCAACTGAGTTAATACTTTTCCATCTTCCGCATTCAGTTGAGCGCCGTAACGCTCAAAAAAACGCTGCAGAATTAAATCGTTTTCAAGCAAGCCTCTGCGGGCATCACTCTTTAGGCGATATAACTCTGCATTTGTGAGGGTCATACTGCCCTGCGTACCATCAATTCCTTGATCTTTCCAATTGCCTTGGTCGGATTCAAATGCTTAGGACATACGTCCACGCAGTTCATGATGGTGTGGCAACGGAATAAACGATACGGATCTTCCAAGTTGTCCAAACGCTGTGCCGTATCTTCATCACGACTATCGGCAATAAAGCGATAAGCCTGCAACAGACCAGCTGGACCAACGAACTTATCCGGGTTCCACCAGAAAGATGGGCATGAGGTTGAGCATGATGCGCACAAGATGCACTCATATAAACCGTTCAACTCTTCACGCTCTTCAGGACTCTGGAGGCGCTCTTTTTCTGGAGCTGGATTGTCGTTAACTAAGTAAGGCCTGATAGATAAGTATTGCTTGAAGAACAAAGTCATATCCACAATCAAATCGCGCACGACTGGCAAGCCAGGTAACGGACGCAATGTAATGACTTTTGGCAATGTCAACATATTGGTTAAGCATGCCAAACCATTCTTACCGTTAATGTTCATAGCATCTGAGCCACAAACACCTTCACGGCATGAACGACGATAAGAAATTGTTTCGTCTTGTTTCTTAAGAGAAATCAAGGCGTCCAACAACATACGCTCGCCAGTCAACTCAAGCTCGTAACGCTCCATGCGTGGGGCTGCATCGACATCTGGATCGTAGCGGTAAATTTCAAATATACGAATATCACTCATTTTTAATTTCTCTTCGCTTAGAAAGTACGTTCTTTAGGAGGGAAAGACTCAACCGTCAATGGCTTCAAAACAACCGGCTTGTAATCCAAGCGATTGCCTTCGCTATACCAAAGCGTATGCTTCATCCAATTGTCATCATCACGCTCTTGATGATCATCATGTGAGTGCGCACCACGACTTTCAGTACGCGCAGCAGCTGAAATCATTGTTGCGTTTGCAGCTTCGATCAAGTTAGCAACTTCCAAAGCCTCGATGCGAGCGGTATTGAAAATTTCAGACTTATCTTTGAGCCATAAATGTTTAGCGCGTTCGGTGAGCTTGGCCATTTGACGAACACCTTCGTCCATCAATTCTTGATTGCGGAATACGCCAGCATATTTCTGCATGGTTTTACGAATGTCATTGGCAACGTCTTGGGCATACTCACCAGATGTTGAGTTATCAAGAGCAGCAATGCGAGCCATTGTTTGCTCACCAGCATTTGCAGGCAATGGTTTGAATTCGCGATTCTTGAGATCCATCGCAACAATGTGATTACCTGCAGCGCGACCAAATACCAACAAGTCGAGCAATGAGTTCGTACCCAAACGGTTTGCACCATGAACGGATACGCATGAGCACTCACCAATTGCATACAAGCCATTAACGATTTCATTGTGCTTGCCGTTAGCAGGAACAACTACTTGACCATTAATGTTGGTAGGAATACCGCCCATCTGGTAGTGGATAGTTGGCACAACTGGAATTGGCTCTTTAGTAACGTCAACGTTAGCAAAGTTGATACCGATCTCATATACAGAAGGCAAACGCTTCATGATTGTCTCGGCGCCAATATGCGTTAAATCGAGAACTACATAATCACCGTTAGGACCGCAACCGCGCCCTTCTTTGATTTCTTGATCCATACAACGAGAAACGAAATCGCGTGGTGCCAAGTCTTTATAAGTAGGCGCATAACGCTCCATAAAGCGCTCACCATCTTTATTACGCAAGATACCGCCTTCACCGCGACAACCTTCTGTCAACAATACACCCGCACCAGCTACGCCAGTTGGGTGGAATTGCCAGAACTCCATATCTTCTAATGGAATGCCTGCACGAGCTGCGAGACCCATACCGTCGCCGGTATTAATAAATGCGTTTGTTGATGCATCCCAAATACGGCCCGCACCACCAGTAGCCATCATGACTACTTTAGTTTCCAAGATATAAACCTGGCCTGTTTCCATTTCTAGCGCAGTTACACCAACAACATCACCTGCGTCATCACGAATGAGGTCAAGTGCTAACCACTCTACGAAGAAGTTTGTTTTTGCACGTACGTTACGTTGATACAAGGTATGCAACATCGCGTGACCAGTACGGTCAGCTGCTGCGCAAGCACGTTGAACTGCTTTTTCGCCATAGTTGGCCGTGTGTCCACCAAATGGACGCTGATAAATCGTGCCATCTGGGTTGCGGTCAAACGGCATACCAAAGTGCTCAAGCTCGTAAACAACTTTAGGAGCTTCGCGACACATAAATTCGATCACATCTTGGTCACCTAACCAGTCAGAACCTTTGATAGTGTCGTAAAAGTGATAGTGCCAGTTATCTTCACTCATATTGCCCAGTGATGCACCGATACCGCCCTGTGCAGCAACAGTATGTGAGCGAGTTGGGAAAACTTTAGTTAATACCGCAACGTTCAAGCCAGCTTCTGCTAATTGCAAAGAAGCGCGCATACCTGAACCACCTGCACCAATAATTACCGCGTCGAAACGGCGGCGTGGCAATGCTTTTTTAATCGCAGTCATGAATTACACTTTCCACAAAATTTGTACGGCATAGGCCGCACAGGCTCCGAGATACAAAACAGTTAACACTTGGAGTGTTAAACGAATGCTGACTGGCTTGATGTAATCCATCCAAATATCACGGATACCAATCCAAGCGTGATAGAACAAGCTAATGAAGAATAAAAGCGTTAAGAGCTTCATGAACTGATTGCTAAACAATGCAGCCCAGCCTTCATAAGTTGCGCTACCAGTGATGCAGTAGTCAATCACTAACACGACTGTGAAAACAACCATCACGATGGCAGTTACACGTTGAATAATCCACTCTTTAAGGCCGTAGTGCGCTCCAACAACTAAGCGCTTAGGTCCAATTTGATAAATAGGCATTAGATTTCCTTAATAAAGAAGTGCTTAGTACAAGCCAAACAGTTTGAGACCAACAACCGCAGTCAAAGCAAGACCTAAGAAAAATACAAAGATCGCTGAGCGGTTGGCATCAACCTTTTCAACACCAATCTCTAAATCCAGCAAGAGATAACGAATGCCGGCGCAGAAATGGTGCAAGAAAGACCAAATCAATCCAAGGAGAATGATCTTTACAAGAACGTGACCAGTGATGGCTTGGAACTTTTGATAGCTCATCTCGGACGCCAAACTTTGATCCAAGAGATAAAGCAGAAATGGCAACATTAAAAACAATGCCGCCCCGCTAATGCGATGAAGAATTGATACTTTTCCAGCCCAAGGAAGGCGGTATTTGATCAACTGGGCAAGACCAATGTTTCGATAAACCGGTCTATCTTTTTTTACGTTTTGCTGTGCATCAACCATGGGTAATCTCAATCTTTCGGTGGAGGTTCAGTGTGGTTTTGTTGTGTTGCAACATATTCTATTGGAAACCTTGAGGGTGGTGGGGACTTTTTAGCGTTTAAAGGGGTTAAATAGTGGTTTTTACTGATTTTTGAGTGTACTACCTAGTTCAATTTATTGTCGTAGTGCTGATCAGAAGTGTCATACCTTGCGTGCCGAATTTCTACTGGTTTATTCCCGTAGGTAAAAGCCACACGCTCAACAGAAAGCAAGGCAGCCCCCTCTGGCACTTCAAGGTGTTTGGCAAGCTCTGAATTGGCTAGGACAGCCTTAATCTTTTCTTCTGCCCGCACCATATGAGTGGCGTACTCGCTCTCATAGAAAGCGTACATTGGGCCAGGCCATGCATTGAGCGCATCAAGAGTTAGCCCCTTAAAACGTGCTTCAGGCAACCAAATTTCCTCAAAAACGATCGGACGCCCTGCAGAGCTTTGAACGCGATCGATTCGAATAATGGGGTCGCCTGCCTTTAATTTAAGCAACTTTGCAATATAGGCATCGGATTGGATGTTTTCACAAGCTAAAAACTGGTTTTTAAGATGTAACTTATCCCCAGAATCCGGTTCCAAACGTAAAAAACGGTATTGAAAGTCCTCTTCTTGATGGGTTGCTACAAAAGTACCCTTACCTTGACGTCTCACTAGTAGATTAAGGGCGGCTAACTCATCAATCGCCTTGCGCACAGTCCCCTGACTGACGGCATATCGAGCTGCAAGCTCCATTTCACTGGGGATAGCGTCACCAGGCAACCATTCGGAGGCCTGCAAACTCGCCAAAATCATGGCTTTGATTTGCTCATAAAGTGGGCTAAATGAGGCTATGGGTTCAGATATCAATGACAAATTAACTCCAGGGCAGCTTCTATTGGATAAAATTCAAGCTTATCTCATATCTTATATAAGACATGATTGACAGTGTAAATGGAAAGTCCATACACTTGAATGGATAATAGAAAAGATTTCAATTAATTAACCTCAACTGGAGTTATTAGTAATGGCAAAAGCCCCAATGCGTGTTGCAGTCACCGGTGCAGCCGGTCAAATCGGTTATTCCCTCCTCTTTCGCATCGCCAATGGTGATTTGTTAGGTAAAGATCAGCCAGTAATCCTCCAGTTGCTTGAAATTCCAGATGAAAAGGCTCAAAAAGCCTTAACTGGCGTAATGATGGAATTAGAAGATTGCGCATTCCCATTGTTGGCTGGCATGACAGCCCACTCTGACCCAATGACAGCATTCAAAGATATCGACGTTGCTTTGTTGGTTGGCGCACGTCCACGTGGCCCTGGTATGGAGCGCAAAGACTTGCTCTCAGCCAATGCTCAAATTTTCACAGCCCAAGGTAAAGCATTGAATGCGGTTGCTAAGAAAACTGTGAAGGTATTGGTTGTTGGTAACCCAGCAAACACAAATGCTTACATCGCTATGAAATCTGCTCCAGATATTCCTGCGAAGAACTTCACAGCAATGTTGCGCTTGGATCACAATCGCGCGCTCTCACAATTGGCTAACAAGTTGAACAAGCCTGTTGCTGATATCGAGAAATTAGTTGTTTGGGGTAACCATAGCCCAACAATGTACCCAGACTATCGCTTTGCAACTATTGATGGCAAGTCCGTAAAAGACAGCATCAACGATGCGGCATGGAATAAAGATACATTCATTCCTACAGTTGGCAAACGTGGTGCGGCAATTATTGAAGCACGCGGCCTCTCCTCTGCAGCGTCTGCAGCTAACGCAGCAATCGATCACATTCGTGACTGGGTTCTCGGCACAAATGGCAAGTGGGTCACTATGGGTATTCCATCTAAAGGTGAGTACGGAATTCCTGCTGAAGTAATTTACGGTTACCCAGTAATTTGCGAAAACGGCGAATACAAAATGGTTGAAGGTTTGGAAATCGATGAGTTCTCACGCGAGCGTATGAACCACACTCTCAACGAATTGCTTGAAGAACAAGCTGGCGTTAAGCACCTGCTCTCATAAGGATTACTACACATGAAGAAAACTCTTCTCATCATTAGCCTAGCAACAGCTGGCCTCTTAGGTTCAGCATCTGCTATTGCTAACGAAGAAGTAACCACTTGGACTTGTAGCGAAAGCAAGCAATTCAAAACTACAGGTACAACTGAATTGGTTCGCATTACTTGGGAATCCAAAACATTTGACTTGAAGCGCGAAAATTCCTTACCAGGAAGCTTGCGTTACAAAAACACCAACAGTGGGCATGACCTCGTAGTGCTGGGTAACAAAGCAATGCTATTTAACATTAAGTCTGGAACTCGTCTTGCTGATTTCTGCCAAACTGCAGAAATGAAAACAGGTAAGCTCCCGCACTTATTTGCAAATTCAGAACCTTTTATTCAGAACTAAAAGTAATCGCATCAAAATAAAAAGCCGAGAATTTCTCGGCTTTTTTTATTCCCATCTTGTTCAGGTATATGAATTTGATCTAGTGAAATAGAGGCTGCTGTGTAGGTGCGTCGTCTGGCAACTCAGCATGAACAGCATCTCCCGATCGATCGGGAAACAGTGGCGCTCCGCAATCATCGCAAAGCTCCGGATCAAACAACATTGCATGACGAAAGACATCCTCAACGCCAGCATCATGAAGCGCATCAGCAATCCGCTTCATCGGACTCTCATCATCAGATAAATCATTCAGGGCATCATTGGCAACGCTCTCACGATCATAGAGTGGCCAGATAACGCCATAAACCACCTCGGATGAACCTTTCAAACTGAATGAAATGCGGTACTCATCTGCCTGCTCCTCACCAAATGCACCCACTACACAAGACAATCCAGCAGGCAAAACACCAAGCGTGCTCTCAAGAAAATTGACGCCCGCACGAATGCTCAATGGACGCACTTGTTTATCTGCCAAGCGGCAGTTTGTGAAATAGGCTTCTGGAAGCAAGAGTTCAAACTCACAACCCGGTAAAAGTGAGGCAATAGGTTCTTGCATCGTGTTTTGCCAACCAATCAAACTAACGCCCCGCTCTTGTCGCGTTGGCGCTTCAGCCTGCCAACGGAAAAGTGGAGCCCCTGAAGGCGCAGCCACAGCGGCAATGATGAAACGTGGATCAGCTAATACTGCAATCGTCTCTGACATCTCACGCAACTCGAGCTTAACTTCACTTGAAGAAATGGCAGCTTTTGCAAGCGCCTCAGTGAGTAAGCGTGTTTGGCAATGAGAATGCGGCATTTGATCAATACTGTAGAGCCAAGGAACAATTGCTAAACGTGCTTCCGTAGAAGCAATTGAGTTGTGCAATGCTGTTGCAGTAGATTCAATGACATTTAATGGTAGCGCGCCAGAGGGAATCTGATAACGTGTGTGTGCAACGATTGGTAAAGCCAATAACAACACATCCCAGCTTTGATTTTCATGCTCTATGGTGAGTGATTCGGCAAGAGTTTCTGCAGAATCGGCTAGCACTTCAAAGGCCACGGTATTAATACGGAAAGTTTGATCTAGCGCAGCATCAATCACATTCTGATTTTGACTTTTTAACAAGCGCATTAAGCGAACATTTAAACGCTCTTCCCAGTAACGATCTTCCATTTGACTGCCAGAAGCGGCCAAAGAGATAGCATCCGCTACCAAGCGCTCCACATCTGGAGAAGCGCGTTGTGAGGATTTAGTGCGATGAACAGCCATGGTGCACTCTCCTACTTTCTTTCGGGACGTCTAAATAGCGGTTTGTCTGGTTTTGATTCAGAAGCGACATATTTGTAGCCATCCAAATTAAAGCCCTTCAAATCTGCTGGATCAGTGATGCGATTTTCAACAACGTAGCGAGCCATTAATCCCCTAGCCCGCTTGGCATAAAAAGAAATGATTTTGTACTTACCGTCTTTGCCATCCTGAAACACCGGAGAAATGACTGGGCACTCTAAGTTTTTTGCTTGCAATACCTTGAAATACTCTTCAGAGGCTAAATTGAGGAGCACAGGCTTCTTTTGCTTTTCTAGCAAGTTCTTTAGCGAATCGGTCACACGATCGCCCCAGAATGCGTATAAGTCTTTTCCTCGAGCGTTCTTAAACGATGTTCCCATCTCTAAGCGGTAAGGCTGCATTAAGTCTAAGGGGCGCAATGCACCATATAAGCCAGAGAGAATACGGATATGTTCCTGTGCAAAATCAATGGACTTGGCTTTGAGGGTCTTGACGTCGAAACCATCATAGACGTCACCATCAAAAGCATAAATGGCGGGCTTGCTATTTTCATCGGTGAATTTCTTGGACCAGTCACGATAGCGGCCTACATTCAGTGCAGCCAACTGGTCCGATAGACCCATCAGATTGGCGACCTCTTGAGGCGAAAGCTTCTTTAGCTCAGCTATCAGCTTTGCCGATTCCGAAACAAACTCCGGCAAAGTCGGGTCTTTGACCTTGACGGGGGTTTTGTAATCTAGGGATTTAGCAGGTGAAAGTACGATCAGCATGGCACAATTTGAATATGAATTTCTACCATTCTAGCGACTACCTACCTTATTTGCCCTAAACCGCCAGCATGGACCAAAACCACCCTCTGACCCCTGCCTTCCCTAGCCGTCTACCCGAGGTAGGGACAACGGTATTTAGCGTGATGTCCGCCCTTGCTGCAAAACACCAAGCCATTAACTTAGGTCAAGGGTTTCCAGACTTTCCCTGCAATCGAGAACTCATATCCCAGGTTAATAAGGCAATGCTGGCTGACCATAATCAATACCCACCAATGATCGGGGTTTCAGACTTACGTCAGGGCGTGTCACAAAAAATATCCACCCTATATGGTCATGACTACGATCCCGATACTGAGATCACCATCACTGCTGGTGGTACTCAAGGAATCTTGACGGCAATCTTGTCATGCGTCAGTCCAGGCGATGAAGTTGTCATTATTGAACCAGCCTATGACAGCTATCGCCCATCAATTGAATTAGCTGGTGGCAAAACTGTTGCCGTTTCTTTGACCGCTAATCGCGATGGGCAAGGAAGCGTGAATTCCTATTCGATTCCCTGGGATGAGCTAGCAAAAGCATTTAATCCAAAAACACGACTCATCATCATTAACTCACCGCACAATCCAACCGGTATGGTGTGGCAAAAATCCGATCTTGATCGCTTAGCTAGTTTAGTAAGAAATACTAATGCGCTGATCTTAAGTGACGAAGTCTATGAGCACATGGTATTTGATGGGCTTAATCACGTGAGTATTGCGAGCCATCCTGAATTGGCTGCGCGAAGTTTTGTGATATCGAGCTTTGGTAAAACCTATCATGTCACCGGCTGGAAGGTAGGTTATGTGGCTGCACCGTCATCGATGACGAAAGAGTTTCGTAAAGTTCATCAGTTCAACGTATTTACAGTGAACACACCAATGCAATACGGTTTAGCGGAATACCTCAAGAACGCAGATCATTACCTAGGGCTACCATCTTTTTATCAAGCTAAGCGGGATTTTTTTAGCAAAGGACTTGAGAGAACTGGTTTCAAATTATTGCCAGCACCAGCGACCTATTTTCAGTGCGTTAATTACACTAAATTAAGTATTCCCCAAGCAAAGATGAACGAAGCCGATTTTTGTTCATGGCTAACTACTGGGATCGGTGTAGCTGCTATTCCTGTTTCTGCTTTTTATTCCAAGCCTGTCGAGTCAGGCGTGATCCGTTTTTGTTTTGCTAAAGAAGAAAAAACACTTACCGCAGCATTAGAGCGTTTACAAACCCTATAAAAGAGAAAAGATTATGGCAATAAGTAAACCCAATAAAGACATCATTGATGTTTATAGCTGGCCAACGCCAAATGGGCATAAGGTGCACATCATGCTCGAGGAATGCGGCTATAAATTAGGCAAAGACTGGATCGCCCATCCGATTGATATTGGAGCCGGTGACCAGTTCAAACCCGACTTCTTGGCGATTAGCCCAAACAACAAGATTCCAGCCATTACCGATCCCAATGGTCCAGATGGCAAACCTATCCACCTCTTTGAGTCTGGCGCAATCCTGCTCTATCTGGCAGCCAAAACAGGGAAGTTATTACCAAAATCCACTCGAGCCAAATACGAGGTCTTGCAATGGCTTATGTTCCAAATGGGCGGTTTAGGGCCACTTTTAGGTCAAAACCACCACTTTCGGATCTACGCACCCGAAAAAATTGAGTATGCAATCAATCGCTACACTAACGAAGCTAAGCGCCTATATGGGGTGATCGATCATCAACTGAAAGATAATCCGTATATAGCTGGAAAGAGTTACTCCATTGCCGATATCGCGATATTCCCGTGGACACGTAATTGGAAGAATCAAGGTATCGATATCAACGAGTACCCGCATTTCAAGCGCTGGTTTGAAATGATTGGTGAGCGCCCTGCTGTTCAGCGTGGCGTTGAAGTATTAACTGCATTACGTAAGCCCTTGCATGATGACAAAGCAAGAGAGCAATTATTTGGTTCATCACAGTATCAAAAAAGGAAATAGCATGAAGATTCAATCGGTCGGAGTTATTGGTGCAGGTACGATGGGCAACGGTATCGCGCAAGTATGCGCAGTCGCTGGGCTAGATGTTGTGATGGTTGATATCAGTGATGCAGCAGTTGAGCGTGGCTTGAGTCAGATTAGCAAGAGTTTGGATCGACTTGTTAAAAAAGAAACGTTGACGACCGAAGGAAAGGATGCGGCATTAAAGCGTATCAAAGGCAGTACTTCATATTCTGACTTCAAGGGTCTTCAATTAGTGATTGAAGCTGCCACCGAAAATCAAGCTGTTAAAGAAAAGATTTTGAAGCAAGTTGATGAGATCGTCAGCAAAGAAACCATTATTGCTACCAATACCTCTTCACTCTCGATTACCAAGCTTGCCGCACTAGATTCCAATCCAAGCCGATTTATTGGCATGCACTTTTTTAATCCGCCACCAATGATGGCATTGGTTGAGGTGATTCGCGGCTTGCAAACTTCAGACGCAACGCATGCAGCGATTATTGAAATGGCTAAGCGCATTGGTAAAGAGCCAATCACTGTAAAGAATTCTCCTGGATTTGTTGTGAATCGCATTTTGTTGCCGATGATTAATGAAGCCTTCTTCGTTCTTCATGAAGGTCTCGCCAGCCCTGAGGATATTGATGCCGGTATGAAGTTAGGCTGCAACCAACCGATTGGCCCGCTTGCCCTCGCCGACCTAATTGGTCTTGATACCTGCCTTGCGGTGATGGAAGTCTATTTTGAGAACTTCAGCGACTCTAAGTATCGCCCTTGCCCACTACTACGTGAGATGGTGGCCGCAGGTTACCTCGGTCGTAAGACTGGGCGCGGCGTCTATACCTACGATCAGTAATTTTTCAACTCAATATCAACCAATTTAACTAAAGAAGTTTTCGTGAACCCATTACCACCCCTAGTTCGTAAATTAGCCTACGCCGGCCTAATCCCATTTGTTGGTCTCGCCTTAATGGTGCAGTTAGCGCCGACACCACTCAATTATTTGAGTGCAGAATCCTTAGCTGGTTATGGGGCCGTGATTACGTCTTTCATGGGAGCATTACATTGGGGTGCTAATTTGCACACACTAGGTAAAGCACCTCCGGGTGATCGTTGGGAAGATCGGAATGCCTGGATTTGGGGTGTGATCCCAGCATTGGTAGCCTGGGTTGCGCTACACATTTATATTCCAGTTGGTCTGGTAATCCTGGCCTCAGCTTTGCTTATCCAACGCAATATTGATAAAGAAACCTATCAATACTATTTTTCAAGTGAAGAAGCTTGTGCAGCTTTCATGACCTTACGAAATCGACTCACACTCGTTTCTGTAAGCTGCTTAGTTTGGGCAGCTCTAGTAATTTTGTTTGTGCAAAATTAAATCGGCAGCTATGGGCAATCTATTTGATCAAGCGCCACCGCCTCCATTGGCGGAAGCCTTGCGCCCAAAAACTATTGAAGAAGTCATTGGGCAAACGCACCTGCTGGCAGCCGGCAAGCCACTCAATTTAGCCTTTGCCTCTGGCAAGCCTCACTCGATGATTCTGTGGGGGCCGCCAGGAGTTGGTAAGACCACACTGGCAAGACTTTCTGCAAAGGCGTTTGATCGCGAGTTCATTGCGATATCGGCTGTACTTGCAGGCGTAAAAGAAATCCGCGAGGCTATTGAACAAGCCCAACAGAGCATGTCTCAATACGGAAGACAAACTATTTTGTTTGTAGATGAAATTCATCGCTTTAATAAGAGTCAACAAGACGCCCTATTGCCGCATGTTGAGTCTGGCTTGTTTACCTTTATTGGCGCCACTACTGAAAACCCTTCATTTGAGGTGAACTCAGCACTGCTCTCGCGAGCACAAGTTTATGTACTAAAGTCTTTGGGCGCTGCAGAGTTAAAGCAATTATTTGATCGTGCGCGCGAATATGCAATGCCTGAGATTGCTTTCGAGGCTGATGCAATTGATACCCTAATCTCTCATGCCGATGGAGATGCTAGGCGACTGCTCAATTTAGTTGAGCAAGTGCGAAATGCGGTTACTACTCCTAACTCCAAGATAACAACTGTTAATCAACAGTTTATTGAGAATGCTTTAACTGTTCAGGCACGCCGTTTTGATAAAGGCGGAGATCATTTTTATGATCAGATCTCTGCCCTGCATAAGTCGGTACGCGGCTCTAATCCAGATGCAGCGCTGTATTGGTTTTGCAGAATGCTAGATGGTGGAGCAGATCCGCGCTATCTCGCCCGAAGAATTATTCGCATGGCTTGGGAAGATATTGGCCTTGCTGATCCAAGAGCAATGCAGCTAGCAAATGATGCCGCCCAAACTTTTGAGCGACTTGGCTCACCCGAAGGTGAGCTGGCACTAGGACAAGCAGTTGTGTATTTGGCCATTGCTGCCAAAAGCAATGCAAGCTATAAAGCCTACAACGCAGCTAGGGCCTATGTTGCAAATGATCAAAGCAAACCAGTCCCTAACCATTTACGCAATGCTCCGACCAAGCTCATGAAAGAGTTAGGCCACGGCAAAGAATATCGCTATGCACATGATGAGCCCCATGCTTATGCTGCTGGAGAGTCTTATCTCCCAGAGGGAATGGCAGAGCCACACTGGTATGAGCCAGTTGATCGGGGCTTAGAGAGCCAGATTGCTGAGAAGATGGCTTTCTTACGCAAGTTAGATGAGGAATCGAATAAGAAATGATTCAAGATCTAAAGAGTGCAACTCCAATTGCCGGGACTTTTTATTACGACATCATCTCTCCTTTCTCGTATTTCTACATCAAACAGCGACACCGCCTTGATCAGCGCGTCAATATTCAACCAATTCCGATCTTGCTCGGCGGTCTCTTTCGAGCAACCGATAATCGCGGACCTGGAGAAATAGAAGCAAAGCGCCCTCACACATACCAATACTGCGTATGGCTTGCTGACAAGCTTGGCTTGCCATTTCAATTTCCGGATCACCACCCTTTTTTGACTGTGGCTGCGCAACGTCTACTTGTTCAACAAGATGCTCAATGGGAAATGGTTGAGCGTGCATTTGAATTTGTTTGGGTAGAGGGCAAGGATCCCAATTTATCCTGGCCAGAATTCTGTCAATACCTTGGTTTGGAAGCCGATACGCCAAAACCAGATGCTCCGGATATCAAGGCCAAGCTAATTAGCAATACGGAGAAAGCTAAAGCAGATGGTGCATTTGGTGTACCAACCTTAGTTATTCATGGTCATGCGTTTTGGGGAGTCGATACCATCGACTGGGCTTTGGATTATCTAGACAGACCCAAGATGTTTGAAGAGGCAGCTTACCAGCACGCGGGCCAACTACCATCTGGCCTTTGAGCAATACAATAAGATTTATCCCATTTTTACTAGATTTTTAAGGACATTCACTATGCGCAAAATCATTGCCTCTCTATTCATGATTACCAGCCTCATTACTAGTGCGGCATGCTTTGCAGGCCCTAAAGTTGAATTCAAAACTACCATGGGTAATTTTGTAGTCGAACTCGATTCTGTAAAAGCACCAAAAACCACTGCCAACTTTTTGAACTACGTAAATAGCGGGTTTTATAACGGCACTATTTTTCACCGTGTGATTGATGGCTTCATGATTCAAGGTGGCGGCTTTACTCCTGACTTGGTTCAAAAGCCTACTAATGCCCCAGTAGTTTCAGAAGCTCAAAATGGTCTCAAGAATGACACCTACACCATTGCAATGGCTCGTACCTCTGATCCTGATTCCGCAACTGCCCAGTTCTTTATTAACGTTAAGGACAACGAAGGCTTGAATTACCCAAATGCGATGGGCAATGGCTACACGGTATTCGGCAAAGTAATTTCTGGAACACAAACCATTGATGCAATCCGTAAAATTCCTACGATGGTTGCACCAGCACCGAAAATGGGACGCATGGCAGATGTTCCTAGCAAGACGGTTACGATTGAATCTGCAACTGTTCTCAAGTAATTTCTACAGATCTATTTGAGCTCTGACGGTCAATACATGATCTTGCTGGATGATGCCCAGAGCACTCAAGCTCAGCCTAGCAGCCGCCTATATCAAAATGCTCTTCAGTGCTGGACTGTCTACCCTCAGTCCAGCTATTCGGAGACAATTTCCGCTGTAGATCAATGCCTGCGTAATATCAATGAAGCATTGCGTCAGGGCGAATATGTTGTCGCAGCGTTTGCTTATGAATTGGGCTTATACATTCATAAAATTGATCGGCTCATCGCTGAGGATCAGAAAAATCACCCGCTAATTCAGGCATGGTCTTTTAGATCCTATGAAAGCCTTAGCAAGCAGGATGTTGATGCCTTCATTAAGGGCGCAGTTGCGACCCTAAATTCTGAATCTCAAGTTGCAGGCGTTGCTAATCTTCATTTTTCTATTGATGAAGAGAAATTTAAGTCCGATATTGAGACTATTCAGGAGTACATTCGTAATGGTGATACTTACCAAATTAATCACACCTTTCGGATAACGGGAGAGGCCTATGGTGACCCGCTCGCACTGTATTCACGATTAAGAAGTCGCCAACCAGGAAGATTTGGTGCATTTATTGAGAGTGACTCGAACTATATTCTTTCTCAGTCCCCTGAGTTATTTATTCAGAAGCAAGGCGGCACTCTAAAAGCTATGCCAATGAAAGGCACCGCTAGTGCATTAAATGATTCAGCAGAGCACCTATCAGCTGACGCTAAGAATCAAGCAGAGAACGTCATGATTGTTGATTTACTGCGTAATGATCTTAGTCGCTTGGCTCTACCTGGAACCGTTTCTGTTCCAGAGCTCTTTGAGGTCGCCAGATACGGTGATGTACTCCAAATGACATCAACTGTTCAGGCTAAGATAAAACCGGGAATTGAGTTACGTGATGTACTCGATGCTGTCTTTCCTTGTGGCTCCGTAACTGGAGCACCCAAGAAACGCAGCATGCAAATCATCCAAGAATTGGAGCCACAAGATCGCGGCTACTATTGCGGCGCACTTGGCTGGATCGATCCTAGCGGCGACTTTGCATTTAGCGTTCCTATCCGCACACTTGAAATTGAACGGAGTATCGACTCGCATGCAGCACCATTTACATTGGGCATCGGCGCCGGTATCACGATTGATTCTGAAGCTTCGCAAGAATGGGAGGAATGCCAGATTAAAGCGGCTTTCTTAAGCAAGCTCCCCAGCGAGCTAGGGCTTTTTGAAACGATCTTAGTTAGTCAAGGCAAAGCTCAGCATCTGCAACTTCACTTAGAGCGTTTGTCCGATTCAGCTCTAGCGCTTTGCATTCCCTACTCCATGACCGACATAAGCAAGGTTATTGAGAGCGCTTGCAAGAATGTCTCTAGCGATACTGACTACCGCTTGCGATTGGATTTGGATTATTCTGGGAAACCCAGTTACCAAATCTCCCCAATCAGCCCCCTTCCTGAATCAGTGAAGATTTTTTGGGCAAGCGATATTCTTCCTGACCCAGATAATGCCACCCTTCACTCTGGCAATGTTTTGCTGAGGCATAAAGTGAGTAGTAGAGATATTTATGACCAGGCCTGGAAATTAGCAGAAGAGCATGGTGGCTTTGACGCTCTTTTTGTTAACGAACAAGGCTTTGTCACCGAAGGCGGAAGAAGCAGCATCTTTATTAAGTCGGGCGATCGATGGCTGACGCCACCAGTCACAGCAGGCCTACTGCCAGGAGTCATGAGGTCAATCATATTGAATGATTCAAAATGGAATGCCCATGAGGCAAACCTGACTATTGATGATGTTCGAAATGCAAAAGAGATTATGCTTAGCAATGCACTACGTGGCCATATCACCGCCCATTTTTAGAAAGCCCGCATGAAGTTTTGCTCGCAATGCGCAGCGCCCATTAGCATCAAGATTCCTGCGGATGATTCGCGGGAACGTCATGTTTGTGATTCTTGTGGAAGCATTCATTATTTCAATCCACGTAACGTGGTTGGCAGCATTCCCGTCTTTGGCAAGCAGATTTTATTGTGCCGTCGTGCCATAGAGCCTCGCCATGGTTACTGGACTCTTCCCGCTGGATTTATGGAGCTTGGTGAAAGCACTAGCACGGGTGCAGCGAGAGAAACTCAAGAGGAAGCTGGCGCCATTGTTGAGATCGGCCCACTGTACTCCCTTCTCAATGTGCCACATGCCGAGCAAGTACACCTGTTCTATCTCGCCAAGATGACTTCGCCAGACTTTCAAGCCGGCGAAGAGAGTCTAGAAGTTGCTCTATTCAATGAACAGGATATTCCATGGAGTGAGATTGCCTTTCCAACAGTGAAGCAAACTCTAGAGTGGTTCTTTGCTGATCGTGCCGCAGGGGTATTTGATTCAGGTATTGAGTTTGGTGTTCGCAGCAGAGATATTCTGCCAACAGAAAAAATCTAATCAACGCAAGAACATGAGCAATATCAACTGGCTGGGATCTCAGGATGAATTTCCTAACCCAATTGATTGCGCAGATCCCGACCCAAGTGTTCCTGGCTTAATAGCGGTCAGTGAGCGTATTTATCCAGGGCAGCTAGCTCGCGCCTACCAAATGGGAATATTCCCCTGGTACTCAGATAATCAGCCGGTTTTATGGTGGTCACCCAATCCTCGCATGGTATTAAAGCCTAAGAACTTTAAGTGCCATGACTCGCTGAAGAAAACCATTCGACATTTTTTAACAGATTCGCAAAAAGATATCCGTGTTGATGATGATTTCGGAGCAGTCGTTCGCTCTTGCGCAACCGCCACGAGAAAAGATCAAGATGGCACATGGATCACCCATGAAATCATGGACGCCTATACGCAACTTCATGAACAAGGGCATGCCCATAGTATTGCGGTAACGGAAGATGGACTTCTGATTGGCGGTCTCTATTGCGTTGCATTTGGTGGGATGGTTTTCGGAGAATCCATGTTTAGCCATCAAACCGATGCCTCCAAAATTGCCTTGGCCGCTCTTGCCGCTTGGTGCGAACAACATCAAGTCGAAATGATTGACTGTCAGCAGGAAACTGCTCACCTTGATTCTTTGGGGGCTGCACCAATATCTCGGGATGCATTTTTGACCCATCTGCAAGTTGCATTAAAGCAAACTAATATAGGGATTCCTTGGACATTTGATAAAGCAATTTTGCGTCACTGGCTATGACCCAATTAAAAGAACTTCCTTTAACTGAACTTCAGTTCTACGCGACAGCACCCTATCCTTGTAGCTATCTGCCAGGTAAGACTGCTCGCTCACAGGTGGCTACGCCCTCTCACCTCATCCATGCTGATTTATATGGTGAACTAGTCAATGCAGGTTTTCGTCGCAGCGGTCTATATACCTATCGACCCTATTGCGATGAATGTAATGCCTGCACAGCAACCCGCATCCCAGTAAAACAGTTTTCGCCCAACCGCAGTCAAAAGCGCTCCTGGAAAAAACATGCGGGACTAGATATTCGCGTTCTGAATTTAGGCTACCAAGAGGAGCACTATCAGCTTTATCAAACCTACCAAAGCAATCGCCATTCTGGTGGCGATATGGATCAAGGTAGTGAAGATAGCCAAGATCAGTACATGCAATTTCTATTACAAAGCCGAGTGAACTCGAGAATCGTTGAATTTCGTGATGGTCCGCATGACCCTCATCCAGGGCGCCTTCGAATGGTGAGCATGATTGATGTCTTGGATCAGGGCATCTCATCTGTGTACACCTTCTTTGATACCAGCAATACCTCTTCCAGTTATGGGAGCTTTAGCATTCTGTGGCAGATTCAGCAGGCCCTAGAATTGGATCTGCCCTATCTATATCTCGGCTACTACATCGAGAATAGTGAAAAAATGTCCTATAAGGCCAAGTTCCAGCCTATCGAAGGATTAATGGATGATCATTGGCAATCCATCATTGGGCCATAATATCTACCCATGATCGATAGTTACCCTCTTCTCCGCCCTTGGCTATTTTCTTTAGACCCAGAGCAAGCGCACAACCTGACCCTAAGCAATCTTGATCGCGCGCAGCGCTGGGGCTTATTGCGTCACCTAGTTGAGCAACCTGCTGCCGATCCCAGAAACTTATGCGGCATTACCTTTCCAAATCCAATTGGGCTTGCCGCCGGACTAGATAAAGATGGCAAACACATTGATGCCCTTGGCTCCTTAGGTTTTGGTTTTTTAGAAATCGGTACAGTCACGCCGAAGCCACAACCCGGTAATCCAAAGCCTCGCATGTTTCGATTACCGCAAGCGCATGCCATCATTAATCGCATGGGGTTTAATAATGATGGTGTCGATGCGTGTGTCAAGCGTGTTCGCAACTCTTCATATTGGCAAAATGGTGGCATCGTTGGTTTAAACATCGGCAAGAACGCAAGCACCCCAATTGAGGATGCTGCTAGCGATTACGTCACGGCCATGGAAGCGGTATATGAAGTTGCTTCATATATCACCGTCAATATCTCCTCCCCCAATACACAGAATTTACGCGCCCTTCAAGGCGAAGAAATGTTGCGCGCTTTACTTGGCTCTCTGCATTTAGCACGAGAAGCACTATGCGATATGCATGGTGTTCGCAAACCGCTCTTTTTAAAGATTGCACCAGACCTAGATCAAAATGACATCAAACTGATCGCCGATCTCTTACTTGAATTTAAGATTGATGCAATCATCGCAACAAATACAACGATTGCCCGTGAAGCAGTGCAAGATCTTCAATATGGTCAAGAAGCTGGTGGCTTGTCTGGCGCTCCAGTTCGTATTGCCTCTACTGAAGTTGTTAAGAGTCTGAAGCAGTATTTAGGAGATGCCATTCCAATTATTGGCGTTGGCGGCATCCTGTCGGGCAAAGATGCAGAGGAAAAAATAGAGGCTGGTGCCAGCCTAGTGCAAGTCTATAGTGGCCTAATCTATCGTGGCCCAAAACTGATTGCTGAGTGCGCAACTGCATTAAGGAAATAACTTAGCAGACCCCAAACCCGCATTTTGGTATTGCAATGGCGTTTCATATTGTGCAATTTTGCTAAAAATCGCTACAATTGACAGCATGACAACGAGCAAACCCGAAAAAGTAGCAAAAGTACCTGGCGAGGCTGGCAAAACAGCTATCCAGGTAGTTGAGCGCATGATGAACCTGCTCGATGCCCTAGCAACACACGAAGAGTCTAGCAGCCTTAAAAATCTCGCTGAGGAGACCGATTTACACCCCTCTACAGCCCACCGCATCCTAAATGACCTGGTTGCCTGCCGCCTAGTAGAGCGTGGCGATGGCGGCACCTATCGCCTTGGCCTGAAGTTACTCGAGCTTGGAAATTTGGTTAAGGCGCGTCTTTCAGTTCGTGAGGCAGCTCAAGCACCAATGCGAGCCCTGCATAAACTCACTGGCGAGACTATCAACCTTTCAGTACGCCAAGGTGATGAAATCGTTTACATTGATCGTGCGTATAGCGAGCGCTCCGGCATGCAAGTAGTTCGCGCTATTGGTGGTCGTGCACCACTTCACCTCACATCGGTTGGAAAATTGTTTTTGGCAAGTGATGACCCAAGCCAAGTTCGAGCCTATGTCACCCGCACTGGTTTAGCTGGGCATACAAGAAATAGCATTACTGAATTAGCAAAATTGGATTCAGAACTCAATCAAGTGCGTAAATTAGGTCACGCTCGCGATAACGAAGAATTGGAACTCGGCGTGAGCTGTGTTGCTGCTGAGATTTTTGATGACAGCGGTAAGTTGGTGGCAGGACTGTCATTAAGCTCCCCAACGGATCGCATTCAAGCGGATTGGTTGAAGCTCTTACAAGATACGGCTTTGCAGATTTCTAAGGGTATGGGTTACAAACCCAAGGTCAACGACTCAAACTCCTAAAACTGAATTTCGTTCGCGAATGTGATTCTTACATTAAGCGACGAATTGCATGCGGCTCGCCAGAAGGCATACGCTCATACCAATCGCGCACCCTAACAGCATCAGCAAAGCGTGACTGAGTACCAACGGAGTCCAAGAAAACAAGCAATAACGGCGTGTTGTTTACTCTAGCTTGCATCACCAAGCACTTGCCAGCCGCATTAATAAAACCTGTTTTTTGCAGACCGATATTCATATCACCAGCCCGCACTAAACGATTGGTATTTAGGAACTTCTGTGGACGTTTTGCAATCACCATAGTTAAATCAGGCCAAGTCGAAAACTCGCGAATCATTTTGTATTGATAAGCAGCACTCAACATACGCGTGAGATCTTCAGCAGATGCTACGTTCTCACTCATTAGCCCTGTTGGGTCTGCAAAATGAGAATGCGTCATGCCAATCTCTTTTGCCTTACGATTCATAGCATCTACAAATGCTGGAATACCACCTGGGTAATTTCTACCAAGAGTATATGCGGCGCGGTTCTCAGAGGACATTAATGCTAACAACAAGGCTTCTTCGCGCGTTAAGACTGTACCGCCCGCAAGACGTGAAGTTCGATAGATATGAACATCATCCGCATTAATGACAATAGTTTCATCAAGAGGTAATTTGGAGTCGAGAACCACCATTGCAGTCATTAACTTGGTGATGGAGGCAATCGGAAGACTTACAGATGGATTTTTTTCAAAATAGACTTCTTTGGTATCTTGATTAACCACCATTGCCACACTGGACTTGAGGCTGAGGTCATCATGCTGTCCACGCAATCCCAATGCAGTCGCAAATGAAGGTCTAGCCTCTACAACTGCATCGTTGGATCGGGTGACTGTAGTGCGAACGGCTTTAGATTTCTTGGAAGATTTAGCAACTTTCTTTATCTCTACCTTGGTAGTTGCCTTCGTTGATGACTTAGATGTCTTCGCTGTTTGAGTATCCTTATTGGCTGCATTCACCTGAAAAGAAGCGGCTACGCCAAATGACATTAATACAGCTAGAGCGATGAGCCTAAATCGATTCAAATGCATCCCCAAATACCTTCCAAAACTTTTAACATACCGAATGATAAATAACTTTTGCTTCTGTGCAGCAATTATTGCCCACATATGCGGTAAAAATACTTGCCTACAGCACAGCCTTACTCTGCAATCGTTGCAACAGCGCTAGTTTGTCCGCGATTCACCAGGACAACGCCAGTCATAGTCAGCAATAAGCCCCCTGCCATCATTAAAGTGAATGGCTCATCAAATAGGAACCACGCCATTACTGCAGTAGTTGGGGGCGTCAAATACAAGAGGCTCGTTACCTTGGTTGCCGCCCCTTTGCGAATCATCATAAAGAGCAAGCTAATCGATCCAATGGAGAGTGGGAAAATTGCCCAGAGTAATGCGCCAACAACAGAAGCATTCCACACCATGACACCAGATTCAAAGTAATACATGCAAATAAAGCAGAGAACAGCAGATACGCCAAACTGAATAGATGAACCGGCGCGAAGATCGAATACTGGGCAGAATTTCTTCTGATAGAGGGTGCCAAACGTTATTGAAAGCAAAGCTGCAAACGCGAGGACATAGCTAAACAACGGAATATGGGCAAAACCAATTTTTTCCGCCACCACTAAAGCCACACCAGCAAAACCAAAGCCTAGGCCAATCCACTGTCTACCAGTCACTCTTTCAGAAACCCAGGCCGCAAACCAAGCTGTCAAAATCGGCTGAAGGCCAACGATGATGGCTACTAGGCCAGCCGTCATTCCCAAACGCACAGCGAACCACACGCCCAATAGGTATCCAAACTGTAGCAACATCCCAGCAACTGCAATATGCTTCATTTGAGACCAGCTAGGCCAAGTGATTCTCCACACCAGACTAAGACAAGCCATAGCCATTAATACGCCTGCAAAACGCCAAAATAGGAAGGTGGCTGGCTCTACGTAAGGCATAGCTAAACGTGCAATCACAAAGCCTGTACTCCAGATAACTACAAATAGCGGTGCAATTAGGCTGTCTAGCTTCAATTTCATGGATAACTTATTGAAAATGTGGAGTTTTTTATGTAATTACTGATTTTAGGCTTTTTTATATCCTCACATCCCGTTTCTCAGCATCTCACTTAATATGTTGCACCGCACCATTATTACTGTAAAATGGTGCGTAATTAAATTGACAGGCTCAAGATAAAGCTCATAGTGAGTAAAGAGATAAAGTCCACAAGAAAGGGAATGAAATGAACTTAACGCCAGAACAAATAGCAGCAGCGCAAAAAGCAAATTTAGAGACCTTAAGCGGACTAACTAATCAAGCATTGCAAAGCATAGAGAAATTGGTAGAACTGAATATGCATATTGCCAAGCAAACTCTAGGCGATAGTATGAGCAGCGCTAAAAAAGCCTTGGAAGTAAAAGATATTCAACAACTCCTCGCACATCAAGCAGAAGCTGTGCAGCCAATGGCTGAGAAAATCATGGCCTATAGTCGCCATCTTTATGATTTAGCCCACGAGACACAAGCAAACTTTACAAGTTCTGCTGAAAAAGAGATGCAAGCGGGCCACAAAAAAATTAATGCACTAGTTGAAGACTGGACTAAGAATGCGCCAGCAGGATCAGATGCCGCAGTAAATGCGATTAAACAAGCCATCGCTTCTGCTACCAACGTTTTTGAAACAAGCCAAAAAGCAGTAAAGCATGCGGTTGAAGTTGCTCAAACAAACTTAAGCAATGCTACCAGCACAGTTGAAAAGACAATCAAAACAAATAGCAAGCCTGCGACTAAAACTAGCAAGAAAAAGTAATTCTTGTTGCAATAGCAGCAGCATTAAAAAAGCCCCGATCTCTCGGGGCTTTTTCTTATCAAACAAACTAGTCAAGATACGTTGATTAATGAGCCTTCTTTTTAACCGGCGGTAAATCAGTACAGTGACCGTGAGCAGCCTCAGCAGCCAAGCCAACTGACTCGCCCAAGGTGGGATGCGGATGAATTGTTTTACCAATATCTACAGCATCAGCACCCATCTCAATAGCAAGACACACTTCACCAATTAAATCACCGGCATGAGTGCCTACGATTCCACCACCAATAATGCGCTTCGTTGTGGCATCAAAAATAAGCTTCGTGAAACCTTCATCACGTCCGTTAGCAATCGCCCTACCACTAGCAGCCCAAGGGAATAAGCCCTTCTCATAAGCAATACCTTTGGCTTTACATTGTTCTTCAGTCAAGCCAGCCCAAGCTACTTCAGGATCGGTATAGGCTACAGATGGAATCTGCTTAGCATCAAAGTAGGATTTTTCACCAGCAGCAACATCAGCTGCAACGTGTCCTTCATGCACTGCCTTATGAGCAAGCATAGGTTGACCAACGATATCGCCAATAGCAAAAATGTTGTTTACATTAGTGCGCATTTGATTATCTACTGGGATAAATCCCCGCTCATCCACGATCACTCCTGCAGCAGTTGCATCAATCTTTTTGCCATTAGGTGTGCGCCCTACTGCAACCAATACTAGGTCGTATGTCTGCGGCTCCGAAGGAGCGCTCTCACCCTCAAAGCTCACTTGAATACCATCGGCCTTAACTTCAGCCTTAGAGGCGCGAGTCTTGAGCATGATCTTTTCAAAACGGCCGGCGTTAAATTTCTCCCAAACCTTTTCTAAATCGCGATCTGCACCAGCCATCAGGCCATCCATCATTTCAGCGATATCAATGCGTGAACCCAGGGTGCTGTAGACAGTAGCCATCTCCAAACCAATAATGCCGCCACCAATAACTAACATGCGCTTTGGAATGCTCTTGAGCAATAAAGCACCTGTGCTATCAACAATGCGCGGATCTTCTGGCAAGAACGGTAGCTTTACTGGCTGACTTCCAGCAGCAATAATTGCTTTCTGAAAACGAATCACTTCCTTGTTCCCAGCCAAATCTTGGCCATCACCCTTGGTTAACTCAACCTCGACGTGATTTGCATCTAAGAAACGGCCGAGGCCACGAACAACAGTCACCTTACGTGCTTTGGCCATGCCAGCCAATCCACCGGTCAACTTGGCAATAACAGAATCTTTGTAACCACGTAGTTGATCAATTTCAATTTTTGGAGCGCCATAACTAATGCCATGTTTAGACATTGTCTTCACTTCATCCATCACGGAGGTCGTATGAAGCAGTGCTTTTGATGGGATGCAACCCACGTTTAAGCACACACCACCCAAAGTGGAGTAACGCTCTACCAAGATGGTGCTCATGCCCAAGTCCGCACTTCGGAATGCAGCGCTATAGCCGCCTGGGCCAGCACCTAAGACAAGCACTTCACACTCATGATCAACCTTACCGCTATATTGACCAGCGATAGGAGCGCTGATCACAGGAGCGGCTACTGGAGCAGGCGCAGGGGATGGGCTTGCTGCAGGTGTAGAAGCTTGAGGCGCTGCTGCTGCCCCCACTTCAATTTCTGCAACCGCACTACCCTTGCTAACCTTGTCACCAGCCTTAACGGAAATACTCAGAATAGTTCCGGCAGCATCAGCCGGAACTTCCATCGTAGCTTTATCAGATTCCAGCACAAGTAAGGGCTGCTCTTTTTCAATAACATCGCCTACCTTGATGAGCACTTCAATAACTGGCACATCTGAATAATCACCAATATCTGGTACGAGAATAATTTGCTTAGCCATATCTTCTCCTTATAACGCTGCGCGACGGAAGTCGGACATCAGCTGAGCGATATAGACATTGAAGCGTGTTGCTAAAGCACCATCAATTACACGATGATCAGCGCTCAATGACAATGGGCAAATTAAGCGAGGGACAAATTGCTTGCCATCCCAAACAGGCTTCATAGCAGCTTTGCTTACACCCAAGATTGCGACCTCGGGTGCATTCACGATTGGTGAGAAATACGTACCGCCAATACCACCCAGAGAGGAAATAGTGAAACTAGCACCTTGCATTTGATCTGGCTTTAATTTTCCATCCCGTGCAAGCGCAGCTAATTCGGAGGTTTCGCGAGCAAGCTCAAAAATACCTTTTTTATCTGCATCACGAATGACTGGTACCACTAAACCATTTGGCGTATCTGCGGCAAATGCGATATTGAAATACTTCTTCAATACCAAGTCATCACCGTCAATAGAGCTATTGAACTCAGGGTACTTCTTAAGAGCAGCCACAGCCGCCTTCATCAAGAAAGCCAACATGGTGATTTTGAGGCCCTGCTTTTCATTCTCTTTATTGGTGAGAACTCTAAATGCCTCGAGATCGGTAATATCGGCATCTTCGTGATAAGTCACCGCAGGAATCATGACCCAGTTGCGGCCTAGGTTTGCTGCAGTCAACTTCTTAATACGATTGAGTGGCTGACGCTCAGTCTCTCCAAATTTAGAGAAATCTACTTTAGGCCAAGGAATGAGATTCAATCCACCCAAGCTTCCGCCCGATGCATTTGATGCGCTACCAGCCCCACCACTCATTGCCGCTTTTACAAAAGCCTGCACGTCTTCCTGAGTAATTCTGCCTTTTGGTCCGGAGCCTTTGACTTGGTGAACAGCAACGCCAAGTTCACGAGCAAATTTACGTACTGAAGGGCTTGCATGACTTGCTGTTGGATCAACTTCAACCGGTGTATTACTAACAGGGGGTGGTGCAGGTGCACGCACGATTGGAGGCTCCACTTTAGGAGCTGGGGCTGCTTCAGCTTTTACTGCCGCGGGAGCTGCTGTAGTTTGTGCAGCTGCTGGAGCAGCCGCCTCACCACTTTCTTCAAGCACTAAAACAATAGCGCCTTCCGAAATCGAGTCACCCACTTTAACTTTGACCTCTTTCACCACACCGGAGTGTGATGATGGAACGTCCATAGTTGCCTTATCTGATTCCAGAACAACAATAGACTGCTCTTTTTCAACGCGATCACCGGCTTTTACCAATACTTCGATGACAGGCACATCTGTGTAATCCCCAATATCTGGGACTTTAATATCAATTAGTTGGCTCATAGTATCTGTCTCTGATCAAACCATCATTGGGTTTGGTTTAGTGATATCGATTTCATATTTCTTAATCGCCTCGGCTAGTTTTTGACGATCAAGCTGACCAGCATCCACTAATGAACGTAGCGCTGTTAATACAACCCAGCGACGATCCACCTCAAAGAAATCGCGTAATTTTTCACGGGTATCGGAGCGACCAAAGCCATCGGTGCCCAATACTTCGAAACGACGACCCATATGCTGAATTGCAGGACGGATTTGCTCTGCAAATAATCGTACATAGTCAGTAGCGGCAATAATTGGGCCAGCAGTATCTTTAAGGCACTTCTCTACATGGGATAAAGCAGGTGCAGCTGTTGGATTGAGAAGATTATTGCGGTGAACTGCATTCCAATCTCGACCTAACTCTGTAAAGCTTGGACAACCCCACAAATCAGAAGCAATACCCCAATCTTTATGCAAGATTTCAGCGGCTTCAATGACTTCACGGAAAATTGTTCCTGAACCTAAAAGCTGTACGCGCAATTTCGCATTGGCATCACCAACGGATTTAAGTTTGTACATGCCTTTAATGATGTCATGCTCCGCACCCTTTGGCATTGCTGGGTGAGCATAGTTTTCATTCATCAAAGTGATGTAGTAATACACATCCTCTTGCTCAGCCAACATGCGACGCATACCATCCTGAATCACCACGGCAACTTCAAATGAGAATGAAGGGTCATAGCTAATGCAGTTTGGAATAGCAGCACTCCATACCTGGCTGTGGCCATCCTCATGTTGGAGACCTTCACCATTTAGCGTGGTTCTACCGGCAGTGCCGCCCAATAAGAAACCGCGACTACGCATATCACCTGCAGCCCAGCAGAGATCGCCAATACGCTGGAAACCAAACATGGAGTAGAAGATGTAGAAGGGCAACATCGGCACACCATGAGTTGAGTATGAAGTTGCAGCAGCGATCCAGTCGCACATACCACCCGCTTCATTAATACCTTCTTGCAAAATCTGACCAGTCTTGTCCTCTTTATAGAACATCAGTTGATCATGATCTTCTGGGGTATATAGCTGACCCAGTTGATTCCAGATACCTAGCTGGCGGAACATGCCTTCCATACCAAAGGTACGTGACTCATCCGGAACAATTGGAACCACCCTCTTACCTAAAACCTTATCGCGCACAATCGTATTGAGGATGCGAACGAAAGCCATTGTTGTAGAGATCTCGCGACCCTCTGAAGTTGCCTCCAATAATGGCGCGAATACATCGAGAGCAGGAACTGGCAAGCTCTCCGCTTTCATACGGCGCTGTGGCAAATATCCACCCAACTCTTGACGACGCGCTTTCATGTACTCAAGCTCAGCACTACCCTCAGCAAACTTCACCAAAGGCATTTCATCGAGTTGTTCATCTTTAACTGGGATCTCAAAACGATCACGGAAGCGACGCACGTCATCCGCATTCATCTTCTTAGCTTGGTGGGCAATATTCATCGCCTCACCTGAACCACCCATACCGTAACCCTTAATAGTGTGGGCCAAAATAACTGTAGGCTGATTCTTGTGATTTACAGCTGAATGGAAGGCAGCAAATACTTTATGTGGATCATGACCGCCACGATTGAGCTGCCAGATTTCCTCGTCGCTCCAGTCGCTCACTAAAGACTTTAGTTCGGGAGTGTTGAAGACGGTTTCACGTACATATGCGCCGTTCTTGGCTTTCATGGTTTGGTATTCACCGTCCACGATTGCACCGAGACGCTGCATCAAGATGCCTTTTTTGTCACGCGCGAACAAAGCGTCCCAATGACCACCCCAAACAACCTTAATAACATTCCAACCAGCGCCGCGGAACTCCCCTTCGAGCTCCTGAATGATCTTGCCATTACCGCGCACGGGACCATCAAGACGTTGCAAGTTACAGTTCACAACAAAAATGAGGTTATCTAATTTTTCACGGCCAGCCATACCAATAGCGCCAAGTGATTCTGGCTCATCGGTCTCACCGTCGCCGAGGAAGGCCCAAACTTTGCGACCTTCTGCTTTAATAAATCCGCGGTCCTGCATGTAGCGCATAAATCGCGCTTGATAAATAGCCATGATTGGGCCAAGGCCCATAGACACGGTTGGGAATTGCCAGAAATCTGGCATCAACCAAGGATGCGGATAACTAGAGATGCCCTTACCGCCAACTTCTTGACGGAAGTTATTTAACTGCTCGTCTGACAAACGACCAAGCATGTAGGCACGAGCGTACACACCAGGTGCAGAATGTCCCTGAACAAAGATCAGGTCGCCACCATGCTCAGGCGATGGTGCATGCCAGAAATGGTTAAAGCCTACGTCGTACAAAGTAGCCGCAGACTGGAAGGAAGAAATATGTCCACCTACGTTGGTATCTTTGTTGGCGCGCAGGACCATAGCCATTGCATTCCAACGTGTATAGGATCGAATACGATGCTCAACGTTTTGATCACCAGGTAAGCGCGCTTGCTGCTCCACTGGAATCGTATTGATGTAAGGAGTTTCAGCATGAAATGGCTGGTTAACTCCATTGACTCGCGCATGGGAAATTTGCTGGTCAATAAGATATGCAGCACGCTCAGGACCCTCATTCCGAATAACGCCATCTAGCGCCTGTAACCACTCTTGGGTTTCACCTGGATCCGCGTCTTGCTTACCTGCGCTACCCAAAATTTGATCTGGAACTGCTGCCATAAACTGCCTCCATTATTCACATCGGTCTTATTTATTCACTCTATAGGCAATATTCTAGGAAGGTCTATGGGTGTAAACAAGCAATTTTCCACATAATGATAGTATTTCTCACTATGTGGTATTTTGTTGCATCGCAATCAAATGTATGAATCCGACCTAATTGCTTGGAGAAAGCTGCCCATAAGGCAAAATAAGCGGATTACATGAAAAAAATCGCATTTTCAATCTGGCAACTAAAGCCTGTGAAATGGCTCCGTCGAATACGGGGTTTTAAGCTTGTCTACACACCATTAATAGCAATTGTTCTATTTACCGTAGTAATGGGTGTGATTATGGGCACCCTGCAACTTCAGGAAAAGAGCCAGCAAGAGGCGGCACTATTTAGAGAGCTGTCTTTTGCCAAGCAACGGATCCAATTACGCTTTGCAAATAACACTGATGTACTGCAATCAATTGGCCGGGATTCTGCTGGAGCCGGAGATTCTGCAAAATTAAAAGAAAACGTCATTATTCAGGCTGAAAATCTTCTCCAAAGTAACCATGAAATTGCGCAGATCGTTTGGATTAACGAAGCAAGTGAACGAAAGTGGAGAATTCCACCGGATAACTTAAAAACTGATTGGTTTAATAAAGTTAATAATGCGGGCGTTATTAATCAAGCCCTGAAAAAAACACTAGAACTTAGCGCCGCTACTAATAGACCAGCATTTAGTCAGTTCATTACGCTTGAAGTACCAAGTGATGAATTAATCTCAAAAGAAATTCGAAATGTGTTTTGGCAAACGGTGCCTCAAATTTCAGGCAATGAAATTAAAGGTATGGTTGCCGTCTTATACACAACCCAGGGTTTACTGGAGATGATTCCTGGGGAGCTAAAAGGCCAATATCGATTTACCTTGATCACCGATGACGATAAGGTCTTAGCAATTTCATCTGACAAAAATACGCCCAAGCGAGCATTTAGCAATCAAACCAGTCTGGACATAGGAGTACTCAGCCCAAATCTCAGTTTGCGTATTGATACCTATCCACCAGCTACGAACCTGACATTCAGAATGTTGATCGGCGTAGTGCTAGGTTTAAGTGCCTTCGTTATCTGGAGTCTGTGGTCAGTTCTAAAACAGATGCAGGTTCGACAAGAGGCTGAAGCGAATCTTCGTGCGGAAACCAACTTCCGAAGCGCAATGGAAAACTCTACTCCGGTGGGAATTCGTGCGCACGATATGAATAGGATGATCACCTATGTCAATCCGGCCTTTTGCGAGATGACGGGCTGGTCAGCAGAAGAACTGATTGGACTTAGCCCGCCGTTTGCCTTCTGGCCCGAAGGGCAAAAGACTGAGCTCACCGAGAAAATGAACCAAGCTCTCAAGCTGGCGCTAAGTCAAGATAAAAAGCTTGGTATCGAGGGATCAATCCTCCACCGCAATGGCACGATCATTCAAACTCGCACCTTTATCTCACCACTGATTAATGAAAAGGGTAAGCAAACGGGTTGGGTAACTTCATTAATTGATATTTCCGAGCCAAAGAAAATTCGAGAAGAATTAGCAGCTTCCCAAGAGCGTTTCATTACTGTTTTAGAGGGTTTGGATGCCGCAGTATCAGTTGTCTCGAATGAGACTGGTGAATTACTCTTTGCAAATCGCTTTTATCGCGAACGATTTGGCGATAACGCTAAAGGTCATTTTGATTTAGCTGGTAGCGATATGAAACAAAATATCCTGCAGGCTCTTGCTGAGGGTGCACCACCCTCTTCTCTATATCAAGAAACAGAGTCGGAAGAAATTCAATTACTAGATGAATCCAATGGAACATCAAAATGGTATGAGGTTCGCAGACGTTTCGTACCCTGGGTTGATGGACATTTGGCACAATTACTAATTGCTACCGATATTACGATTCGTATCGAAGCAGATGATTTGGCACGCCAACAAGAAGAGCGCATGCAATTTACCAGTCGTTTAACCACGATGGGTGAAATGGCCTCTTCGCTAGCCCACGAGTTAAATCAACCGCTGGCAGCGATCTCCAACTATTGCATGGGTGTAGCGAAACGACTGCAAGGTCACTTGGATCCCGTCATGCAGAAAGATATTCTTCCTGCGCTGGAAAAGGCCTCTGACCAAGCACATAGAGCAGGCACCATCATTCAGCGTATTAAAGGTTTTGTGAAGCGCAGCGAGCCCCAACGCAAATCATGCGATATCAGTGAAATTATTAATGATGCTGTTGGGCTTGTCGAAATCGAGGCACATCGCCATCGACTCAGCATCACTACAGAAATTGCCGAAAATCTCCCAACGGTTGACGTTGATCCAGTCTTAATTCTTCAGGTACTAGTCAACCTTCTCAAAAATTCCCTTGATAGCTTGAGAGAGGTTTATCCCCTTTCCTCGCGCTGGTCAGCACCTCCAGTTCGGATTGCGGCTGATCTGGATACCAGCACCTTCCCCGCCATGCTACGCATTCAGGTGACAGATGCAGGCGCTGGAATAGCCGAAACTGTCATTCAACGCATGTTTGAGCCCTTTTTTAGTACCAAAAACGATGGTATGGGCATGGGGTTGAATATTTGCCGGTCTGTAATTGAGTCCCATCAGGGTCGTCTTTGGGCAAAAAATCACATGGATGCAGAACATACAAAGCTGTCGGGCTGCACCTTTACAATACTATTACCCCTCGAGGCTCCAGGCTCCGAGGGAAAAATTTAATTAATGCGATTTTTTAGATTTATCTGCGAGAGCTAATATGAACATGAGTACTGCTAACAAACCCAATCAAGCTGAAGTGGTTTACGTTGTGGATGACGACGAAGCTGTCCGCGACTCCCTCACCTGGTTGCTGGAAAGCAATGGTTATGTTGTTCGCTGCCATGCTAGCGCAGAACGATTCTTGCAGTCACTGCAAAGCACAGATAAATCCACTATCTCTTGCGCCATCTTAGATGTCCGTATGTCAGGGATGTCTGGCCTTGAATTACAAGAACGTTTAATTAGTGAAAATCTGCCAATGCCAGTTGCTTTCATCACCGGTCATGGTGATGTCTCAATGGCAGTCTCCACCATGAAGCGTGGTGCAGTGGATTTCATTGAAAAACCATTTAAAGAAAATGATCTCTGCGGTTTGGTAGATCGTATGCTTGCTAAAGCACGCATTGATTACTCACAAGCAAGTCAACGCAAGATTACCCAAAGCCTCTTGAGCAAATTGACTGGCCGTGAGCGCCAAGTCCTTGAGCGCATTGTGGCGGGTCGCTTGAATAAACAGATTGCAGATGATCTTGGTATCTCCATTAAAACTGTAGAGGCGCACCGCGCCAACATTATGGAAAAGCTCAACGTGAATACCGTTGCAGACTTGCTCCGCTTAGCGCTCTCAGACCCACAACCCAATTAATTCTCCTATGCCTGCACAGCTACTCGACGGCGTCGCCCTATCTAAAAAATTACGCACTGAGATTGCAGCACGTGGAGCCATCGTCACCGCCAAAGGTGTTAGACCAGGTTTAGCTGTAATTGTTGTTGGTGAAAATCCTGCTAGCCAGGTTTATGTCCGCAACAAAGTTAAGGCTTGCGAAGATGTAGGCTTTCATTCGGTACTCGAGCGCTATTCGGCCGATTTAGGTGAAGAAGAATTACTTGCTCGCATTGCCACACTGAATGCCGATCCTGCCATTCATGGAATCTTGGTTCAACTCCCCCTTCCTGAGCATATTGCGGCCGAACGTGTACTAGAAGCAATTGCCCCAGAAAAAGATGTGGACGGCTTTCACGTAGCTAATGCTGGCGCCCTAATGGTTGGCCAACCTGAATTCAAACCCTGCACGCCGTTTGGCTGCATGAAGATCTTAGAGAGTATTGAATACCCCATTCGCGGCGCACGCGCAGTGATCGTAGGCGCATCCAATATTGTTGGCAAGCCAATGGCAATGCTCTTATTACAAGCGGGTGCTACCGTTACGATTTGCAATAGCAAGACGCGTGACTTAGCGCATCACACTAAGGATGCAGATATTTTGGTGGTTGCCACTGGTAAACCCAAAATGATTACCGGCGATATGGTGAAAAATGGTGCGGTTGTAATTGATGTTGGCATCAATCGTATGCCTGATGGCAAGCTTTGTGGCGACGTAGATTTTGATGCAGCTCAATATGTCGCTGGCTGGATTACCCCTGTGCCAGGCGGTGTAGGTCCGATGACCATCACTATGCTCCTCATGAATACCCTAGAAGCAGCAGAAAAAGCAGCTAAGCCGTCTCACTAGCCCTTCCTATCTTGGCGGCTATTAATGTCTAAATAGCAAAAGTTGGCATCGTCCATTAAGCTATAGGGATGACTACATCAACACCTTTAAAGCCCTCTGCTGAACTCCAAAAGAATCCACTGATTTCATTCGGAAGAGGCATTTGCACCTACTCCGAAGTAAAGCCTTCAGACATTGAGCCTGCAATTGATTTTCTGCTGGCGCAAGCAGAAAAAGCGGTAGCTCATGCAGTCGATCAGAGTACTCCAGCAAGCTGGGATGACTTGCTTGAACCACTTGAGGATGCAACTGAGTCGCTCAGCAGATCGTGGGGAGTCATTTCTCACTTGAATAGTGTGGCAGATACTCCCGAACTTCGAGCAGCCTACGGTGAGATGATGCCCAAGGTAACCGCCTTTTTTTCAAGCCTAGGTCAAAATCTAGCGCTGTATGAAAAGTTTAAAGAACTTAGTCAAAGCCCTAGTTACGCAAAGCTATCTACAGCACAGAAAAAAGTGATAGAAAACTCATTAAGAGATTTTCGTCTTGGCGGTGCAGAGCTGGCTGACTCACAAAAACCCCGCTTTGCGGCGATACAGGATGAGCAAGCGCTATTAGGTAAAGCGTTCTCTGACCATGTTTTGGATGCAACAGATAGCTTTGTACATGTCGTTACAGATGAAACAGATTTAAAGGGTTTGCCAGAAGATGTGATCGCTGCAGCTGCTGATCTTGCCCAGCAGAAGCAGCTTCAAGGCTGGGCATTCTCATTGCATTTCCCATCCTACTATCCAGTGATGCAGTACTCTGAGAACCGGTCATTGCGCCGCCTCATGTATGAAGCCTATGTGACGCGAGCCTCTGAATTAGCCCCTCAATATGCCAAAGGAAAAATGGATTGGGATAATACGCAGAATATGCTCGAGCAACTCAAACTGCGTGATGAAGAAGCAGTCATGCTGGGATTTAAAAATTACGCAGCCTTGAGCTTGGCCCCAAAGATGGCAAATGATATTGAGGAGGTTGATACCTTCCTGACTACCTTCGCACAGAAAGCAAAACCCTTTGCTCTCAAAGATTGGCAAGAGCTCTCTGACTTTGCCAAATCTGAACTCGGTATTGCCGATAGATTAGAACCGTGGGATATTGCTTTTGCATCTGAAAGACTAAAACAAGAGCGCTACTCTTTTTCTGAGAATGCATTAAAGCAATATTTTCCATTACCTAAAGTTTTAGAAGGCTTGTTTGGAGTTATTCAAACATTGTTTGCAGTGAAGATTGAAGCTGCCGCCCTACCAACTTGGCATGCAGACGTTCAGTCCTTCTCGGTTAAAAATGCCGATAACCAGATCGTCGCTTACTTTTACTTAGACCCCTATGCTCGACCCGGTAAGCGTGGTGGCGCCTGGATGGATGATGCACGAGGTCGTCGAGAGCTGCCAAATGGTGAAATTCAAGTTCCAGTAGCGTATTTAGTATGCAACTTTGCGCCGCCAGTAAAGGTGGATGGTGTACTACGACAACCAACAATTACTCATGATGATGTCATTACCCTCTTCCATGAAAGCGGTCACGGATTACATCACCTGTTAACGCAAGTAAGTGCTTTGGGCGTATCCGGTATCAATGGCGTTGAATGGGATGCTGTCGAATTGCCAAGCCAGTTCATGGAAAACTTCTGCTGGGAATGGGAGGTCTTGGAAAAGATGACAGCCCACGCTGAAACGGGCAAGCCACTCCCTAAGGAGTTATTTAACAAAATGCTCGCTGCGAAGAATTTCCAAAATGGTTACATGACACTGCGTCAGGTTGTGATGTCATTAACCGATTGGCGACTACATGCCAGCTTTGATCCTAAAAAAGCACAAGCTCAAGCTGTTCTCGATCTCTCTAGGAGTATTGCAGATCAATTCAATGTCATTCCTCAGCCAGCCCTCTCCCGCTGGATCAATACCTTTAGCCATATTTTTGCGGGTGGCTACGCTGCGGGTTATTACAGCTATAAATGGGCAGAGGTACTTTCTGCCGATGTATATGCCGCCTTTGAAGAGTCTGCAAAGCTAACCGGTAGCGTACTTGATGCAGAAACAGGTAAACGCTACCGAACTGAAATTCTGGAAGTGGGCGGTAGCCGCCCTGCTGCCGAGTCTTTTAAAGCGTTCAGAGGTCGTGAGCCAAGCATCGACGCCCTATTAAGACATGGTGGCTTAGCTTAGCGACTAAGGAGTCTTAGAAGACTTCTTATTTGCACGCTTCTCAAAGAAGGTTTCGATTTCTACATAGAAGATTGGGACCAATGCCACTGCCAGGCAGGTAGAGGCAATCATTCCGCTAAATACCGTAATCCCTAAAGAGATACGCGCTGCTGCACCTGCGCCAGTAGATAGCAGCAATGGCATGACACCCAAAATAAATGCAATGGATGTCATGACGATTGGTCTAAATCGCTCTCTTGAAGCCTCTAGTGCGGCATCCACGAAACTCATGCCTTTATGTCTGCACTCAATGGCGACCTCAACAATCAAAATTGAGTTCTTACAAGAAAGTGCGATCATTAAAACCAGACCGATTTGCACGTAAATATTATTTGCAAGGCCTGTAAGCAATAAAGCCAATACCGTTCCCGATAAGGAGAGTGGCACCGCTGTCAAAACAGCTAGTGGAGCAACCCAGGTTTCATATTGGGCTGCGAGCACCAAATAGACCAACAAGATCGATAGCGCAAAGATTAAGATCACGGTATTTCCAACCAAATCTTCTTGATAAGACATACCAGCCCACTGAAAAGCGACGCCATCCGGCAAATTCTTAGCTACTTGCTCTAGAGCCTTCATTGCCTCCCCAGAACTATAGCCATCCTTTGCAGCGCCTAGAACCGCAGCAGACGGATACAGCTGGAATTGAGATGCAAATGCTGGCCCGGTAGTTTCTTTGACATCAATGAAAGATCCGAGCGGAACCATATTGCCACTCTTATTTTTTACATAAAGACGATTAACTTGCTCTATAGCGCTACGATATTTGCCGTCGGCCTGAACATAGACTTGGTATGTCTGGCCATATTTGAAGAACTGATTGACGTATGAAGATCCCAAGTAGGATTGCAATACATCATAAGCATCACCGATCTCAACGCCAAAAGTTTCCGCCCTACCCACATTAAAACTAAGCTGGAGTTGTGGGACATTATTTTGAAATGGCGTAAAGGCCATCATGATCTCTGGCTGTTTTTGTGCCTCATCAATGAAAGCCTTCGTAGCGGCATCTAACTTAGCAAAATTATTACTGCCATCGGTGAGCATGAGCCTCATCTCAAAACCACCGGATAGACCTAAACCAGGAATGGCTGGCGGCAAGAGCACAAAGGATTTAAGCTCTTGAACCTGCTGAAGCCCTTCATTCATATTGTTATAGATTGTGCGGAGGTCTTCACCTTTGCCCCGCTCCTCCCACTTCTTCATGATGACGTATAAAGCACCCGAATTAGACTGGGAACTGCTGTTGTTCAATAGGTTAATGCCGCCAATCACGACAACCGTTTCAACGCCAGGGACCTTTTTAATTACATCTACCGCTTTTTTAATGCCCTCTTCAGTTCGCTGTAAAGAGGCCGCATCAGGCAAGGTTGTTGAAACCACTAAATAGCCCTGGTCTTCATTTGGGATAAAACCTGATGGGACGAACATTAAGCCAATGAGTGATGACACGATAATCGCAATACCCACCATAGAGGCTTTGGCGCGATTTTTCATTAAACCTTCAATCTTGTGGCCATACCAAGTTGCCAGGCGATTGAAATACAAATCAAATTTTTGATAGAGCTTATTTTTAACTAGATTGGGATCAATCGGTTTTAAGTACTGGGCTGACTGAGTTGGCTTTAAGGTAATCGCATTAATGCCGCTAATTAGAGCGGTTGCTGCGATCACCAAAGCAAACTGGCGATACATCTGTCCGGTGATACCCGCAATAAACGAAGCAGGGATAAACACCGCCATTAAGACTAAGGTAATACCAATGATTGGACCCATCAAAGCAGTCATAGCATCAATCGCACCCTGCTTTGGATCTTCGCCCTCTTCCACCTTCTTTGACACTGCCTCTACCACCACGATCGCATCATCAACCACAATACCGATACATAAAACAATTGCAAATAAGGTGAGCAAGTTAATTGAGAATCCGAGAGCGGCCATACAAGCAAATGCGCCAATAATAGTCACGGGCACTGTGGTTGCAGGAACCAGCGTAGCGCGCCAGTTCTGTAAGAAAATCATAATCACGAGCAAAACTAAGATGCCAGCCTCATAAAGTGTTTTATAAACTTCATGAATGGAAGCCTGAACAAACATCGTGGTATCAAACGGAATAGCCCAAGACACCTCTTTTGGAAGCGTCTTGGCGATACTCTTCATCTCATCTTGAACTGCCTGTGCAGTAGCAATCGCATTGGCTCCAGGCATTTGATAGATCGCAATACCACCAGCAGGACTGTCATTAATCTTGAAGAATTGGCTATAGTTTTGGCTACCCATTTCTATTCTGGCAATGTCTCGCAAGTAAGTAATAGCAGCCTTGCCTCCCGACTTAACTACAATTTTTCCAAACTGTTCGGGAGTGGTCATGGCACTCGTAACATTGAGTGTCAGCTGAAAATCTTGACCCATGGGTGTTGGTGGAGCGCCAATTTGACCAGCAGTGAGCAAGACGTTTTGCTTATTAATGACGGCAATCACATCACTTGGAGTGAGATTGCGCATCTTCAGCTGGGCGGGATCTAGCCAAACTCGCATGCTGTAGTTACCCACACCAAATACATTGGCTGCGGCCACGCCTGGTAAGCGCGCCAAGCGCTGTTGTAGCTTGAGATTTGCGAGATTACTTAAAAATAAGCCGTCATGATCAGGATTGGATGAAGTCAGGGTAACGAACTGCAGAATGGCAGTCGATTGTGTTTTAGTTGTAACGCCCTGCTTTTGTACCGCCTGAGGTAAAGAAGGAAGCGCAATGGCCACCCGGTTTTGTACGTTCACCTGTGCCAAATCAGGATCAGTTCCAACCTTAAACGTAACTGTTAAGGTGTAGTTACCGTCATTGGTGGATGCAGACTCCATGTAGAGCATCCCATCAACACCATTCACCTGAGTTTCAATATTGCTAGCAACCAATTGCTGCACAAGGGTTGCGCTCGCCCCTGGATATCTAGCGGTCACCTGAATAGTAGGTGGAACAATATTGGGGTACTGAGCAATCGGTAGGCTATTAATGGATACCGCCCCAATCAATAGCATGACTAAGGCGATTACATTAGCCAGTACCGGCCGTTCGATAAAAAATTTAGATAGCATGATTATCGAGCTGGCATTGCCTCAAGCGTAACTTCCGTTGGTTTTGCCACTTGATTAATACTCAAGTTAATAAAGCCATTAATAACAACCTTATCGCTAGCAGTTAAACCCTTGCTAATCTCAACATACTTCTCAAAGCGTTGACCTAGGGTAATGTCCTTACGTTGTGCACGCATAGCATCGTCTAAAACAAAGACATAGTCGCCCACTTGATCTGTCATCACAGCAGTCTTGGGCAGCAACAAGGCCTGCCTTGGTTCGCCATATTGCGCCATAACGCGAGCATATAAGCCCGGGATTAACTGATAATTCTCATTCGTAATGATTGCCCGCAATTGCAGGGATCCAGTATCAGTCGAAATCAAATTAGCAGCGTAATCCAATACACCTTCATGGGGATAGCCAAGCTCGCTTTGAAGTCCAACAAAAATAGGCAGAGTATTTACTTCAGACTTACGCTCTACATTTGGATCTTGGATTTTTTGAAACTTCAAAAAGTCTCTCTCATTAATCGAGAAGTAGACATAAATTGGTGAGATTTGCTGAATAGTAGATAACTGAACACCTTTTGTAGTGGCATCTAAATAAGTGCCCACATCCAACAAATGCCTTCCCATCAGGCCATCAAAAGGCGCCCTAATTTCCGTATAACCTAAATTAATCTTGGCAAGAGTGAGATTAGCCTCAGCCTGCTGGTATTGAGATAAGGCTTTATCAACGGCAGCCTGAGAAGTTGCATTTTCCTTAAGCAAGGATTTTTGACGCCCATACTCGCTTTTGGCTTCGTTGTAGATTGCTTGTTTTAACTTTACTTCCTGAATATAGGGATCTTGTTCAATTACAAACAATAGATCACCCTTCTTCACCATAGCTCCGTCAGCAAATCCAATCTTAGTAAGATAGCCCTTAACTCGTGCATCAAGATTGACGGTGAGATATGGGTCTACCAAACCGTCAAAAGTTGCAAAACTACGAATCTCTTGAGAGAGCGGCTGGGCTGTTGTTACTGGAGTCGGGGACCGTTTGACTTCTTTGCCGCAAGATTTCAAACAAATCAATGCGATTAAGGCGATCAAAACGAATATAGATACTCCAATTGTCCGCGGTGAAAGCTTCTTTTTAAGAACAGGGATCTCAACCGTACTTAACTTTGCAAGAAAACCATTCCATTTAGCTAAGAGTGATCCCCATAGCGTCTGAACTTGATGCCATAAAGGCATCAGCAAAATTTTAGTTTTTATTAATAACTCTTTCATGGCGCTGCACTTCCCTGGGTCGGCGGAATAGGTGTATTTACTTTAACTGGTGCTTCATCTTGCGTAGGGTTTGATGGATCTGGAGTGTCTACCAAAATCTTGCTTGCCTTAACCGTTAATGGATCGCCTGTCCTCGTTAGAACTGAACCCCAATCTGTGCGGTCGGTCATGTCAGAAATCATCTGGTCGGGGAGCTTAGGAGGATTCATATCCGCCGTCCAGCCACCACCAAGCGCCTTAAAAGCCCCAACATACCCGATGAGCTCGTTTGATGAAGTTTGGACAAAAGCGTTTTGTACATTTAATAGAGATTGCTGCGCAGTAATTACCGTGGTGTAATCACTCTGCCCTGTCTTATAGCGCTCAAGAGCTAAATCAGCTGCACTTTGTGCTGCAATCACGCCACGGCCTAAATCTTCTTTCGAGCTCTTAGTTGTAGAGATGGTAATCAGCGAATCCTCAACTTCTTTCTGAGCATTCAGGACTTGATTTTGATAGGCCAACAGACTCTGCTGAAAAATAGCATCCTGCACACGGACCTGATCCACGATTGCACCTCGATAAAACAGCGGTAAATACAGTCCAGCAGTAACTCCGGAAGAGCTATTACCCCAACTAAATAAATTAGCAGAGGTTAAATTTCCATAATTGGAGTTGGAGTAGCCAAAAGTTCCGCCCAAAGTAAATGTTGGGAATAGCTGCGCCTTACTTACGCCTATCAAGGCGGATTTAGAGGCAGCATCAAACTCTGCCTGGAGAACATCGGGGCGACGGCGCAATAAATCCCTTGGCATACCAACACCCAATGCTGTTGGCGGCTTGAGAGTTCCATTGGTATTTCCATAAGTCTTTTCGTAATAATCTGGGGGTTCACCCAGCAAGATACTCATGGCATGCTGATTTTTTCTTAAATTAGCGATCAATCCTGGTATCTGCGCCTTAGTCTGCTCATACTGAGATTGCGCCTGACTTAGGTCCAGCATCGAGGTGGCACCATATTTAAAACGAGCCCCTGCAATGCGTAAGCTTTCTTTTTGTAAAGCTAGATTTGTTTTTGCAACAGCAATCAGCTCTTCATAGTTACGAATATTGATATAGGTATTGGCGACATCCGCAGTTAAAGAAACATCAGCTGAGTAGTAAGCAGCAACACCAGATAAATACGAGCTTAATGAGCTTTGAATTCCGCGACGACTCTTTCCCCAGAAGTCCAACTCCCAACTCATTTGAATCAAGGCATTTCTAGACACTAAATTATTGGAGTCATTGATAGCTTCTTGTATTGCGCTATTGCGGTTATTTGCATAGGCGGCACTTAAATTAGCGGAAGGCAATAGTGCAGCATCACTCACTCCAAGCTGAGCTTGCAATTGGTATATCCGAAGTGCAGTTTGTTGCAAAGTCAGATTTTGGGCAGTAGCCTGCTTTAGCAAGGCATTTAGTGTTGGGTCATTAAAGCTCTGCCACCACTCCACAGGATCCAGAATCTTGTTCGAGTTTTCCCCCAAAGACTCTGTAAATTCCGTTTGAGTTGATGATTTATATTGATCCACAGCCTTAACCGGAGGTCTTGCATAATCCGGACCAACCATAATGCATCCAGCCAGCATGCACGTGCTGAGGATGGCAGCTAAACTGGCAATCGAATTTCTAGATATTGGCATTCAAGAGCTTAATTTTCAAAACTGATTGCTTCATTTAAGGATGCTGTTATAGATTCTATTAAGAATAAAGCAAGATACAGAATGCTGTCTTAATGTAGGCGCTAGGCCCCGATATTAAGACTTTTTAATCTCCGCAACCACTGGAGCATGGTCAGAAGGCTGCTCCCAGGTTCTAGGCTCTTTATCGACAATGCTGGCACTACATTGTTGTTTGAGTGAGTCACTCAGAAGAATGTGATCAATCCGCATGCCAGCGTTTCTCCTAAAGCCCATCATCCGGTAATCCCACCAGCTAAAAGTTTTAGGCGCTTGTTCAAACATTCTGAATGAATCCGTTAGACCCAAATTGAGTAGTTTCTGAAAGGCTTGTCGCTCTGGTGGAGATACCAGATTTTGACCAATCCACTTCGATGGGTCATGCACATCATCATCCGTAGGTGCGATATTAAAGTCGCCTAATAGTGCTAAGCGAGTATTTTGAGTCAACTCTTCTTTTAACCAATCTTCAAGCGCTGCAAGCCATCCCAACTTATATTGGAATTTATCGCTATCGGGCGACTGTCCATTGGGGAAATATGCCGACACCAGGCGAATAGGCTGTATACCCTTAAAGCACACTGTTGCGGCCAAGATGCGTTGCTGCTCATCCGTATTTCCAGGAATATTTCTGACTGGCTTTAGAAAAGTTGTTTCATGATCTGTGGCAATCGGCGCTAGTGCAGCTTTACGAACAATGATGGCCACACCGTTATAGGTCTTTTGTCCGGCAGCAATACTGATGTACCCCGCCTCCTCTAGCTCTTTATGCGGATACTTATCCTCCGTCATCTTTAATTCTTGAAGACATAGCGCATCAATAGGCTTCTTAGCTTTTTCTTGATCCTGTAACCACTTGAGTACGTGAGGTAAACGCACCTTCAGTGAGTTGACATTCCAGGCCGCTATTCGAATCGACTCAGCCATCAATGCCCAGCTCCTGCAATTTCCGGGTGATCGTATTACGGCCAATACCAAGGCGCTGTGCTGCTTCAACTCGTCGCCCCCGAGTGACCTCTAGGGCTGCTTGCAGCACTGCTTTTTCAAACTTAGAGCACAGTACGTCATACACTTCTGTATCGCCGTCTTGGAGCATTTTGACTGCCAGTCGACCTAAACCACCCTCCCAATCAACTGAAGCGCCTCTAATGGCAACTGGAGCGGATGGATTGGATTCACCTTGCAATAAAACAGGTTGCTCACTAGCTTCCGCCAAAATGTCCGCAGGTAAATCACTTACCCCAATCACATTGGATGGTGTCATCACAGTTAACCAATGGCACAGGTTTTCTAATTGGCGCACATTACCTGGAAATGGCATAACGCTGATTTCTTTTAAAACATCATCCGACAGTTTTTTAGGCTCTACACCCAAAGACTTAGCGCAAGACAACATGAAATGACGTGCCAGAACTGGAATATCTTCAGCACGTTCACGCAATGGCGGCATCCGTAAACGAATCACATTTAAGCGGTGCAATAAATCTTCGCGGAAAGCACCAGCAGCAACACGGGCTTCTAAGTTTTGGTGTGTGGAAGCAATGATGCGGACATTTGCCTTGATGGGGTCTTGCCCACCAACGCGATAAAAATGTCCGTCGGTTAATGCGCGCAATAAACGGGTTTGCAGATCAAAAGGGATATCTCCAATCTCATCCAAAAATAAGGTTCCACCATCAGCTTGCTCAAAACGTCCACGACGCAACGTCAATGCTCCAGGGAACGCTCCGCGCTCATGACCAAATAACTCTGACTCCAATAAATCCTTAGGCACTGCAGCAGTACTAAAAGCCACGAATGGGCCCTTAGCGCGGGGACTATGTTTATGTAAAGCTTGGGCAACTAATTCTTTACCAGTGCCAGATTCACCAGTAATCAAGACTGTTGAGTGAGACTGAGCCAAACGACCAATGGCTCTGAAAACTTCCTGCATTGCCGGAGCTTGACCAATAATTTCAGTGGAATCCTGTCTCCAGCCATTCATCTCTTTATTGCCAGTTTGATTGCGCTCGCTCTGCTCCATAGCACGACGAATTAGCTCTACCGCTTTATCGATATCAAATGGCTTAGTGAGGTATTCAAATGCACCGCCTTGGAAAGATGAAACTGCCGAATCTAAATCCGAGTATGCCGTCATGATGATGACCGGAAGCATTGGATGGCTTTCTTTTACATTTTGGAGAAGATCCAAACCATTGCCACGGGGCATCCGAATATCAGAAATTAATACTTGTGGAGCATCCTTCTCCAGAGCATCGAGAACATCATTTGGATTAGAGAAACTCTTATGGGGAATATTCTCACGAGTCAGCGCCTTCTCTAACACCCAACGAATAGATTGGTCATCATCAACGATCCACACGGGTTTCATAATGCTTTCTCCTGCCTACGGTAAGGAATTTGAATATGGAAGTCAGTCCGTCCAGGACGGCTGTCACAGGCAATGAAGCCTTGATGCTGCTGTACAAAAGTTTGCGCCAGGGTAAGCCCAAGACCGCTGCCACCATCTCTGCCAGAAACTAGAGGGAAGAAAATACGCTCACGGATATCTTCCGGAATACCGGGTCCGTTATCAATTACATGTAAGTCCATCGCCATCTTGTAGCGATGTTTCGAAATGGTTACAGAGCGAGCTACCCTCGTCTTCAATTCAATTTGGGCAATACCTTGATGTATTTCTTCTGAGAGTGCTTGAGCAGCATTGTGGGCAATATTTAAGACCGCCTGAATCAACTGCTCACGATCACCTAAAACCTCAGGAAGGCTGGTGTCGTAGTTACGAATAATCCTCAACCCTTTTGGAAACTCAGCCAAAACCAAACTGCGGACGCGCTCCAATGCCTCATGGACATTAAATGACTCCATGGCATGAGCCTTGCGATGTGGGGCAAGCAACCTATCTACCAAGTTCTGGAGGCGATCTGACTCTTTTATGATGACCTGGGTGTATTCACGCAAGCCTTTTTCTGGAAGTTCAAACTCCAGCAATTGAGCGGCACCACGAATGCCACCCAAAGGATTCTTAATTTCATGCGCTAAGTTACGCATTAACTGCTTGTTTGCTTCGACTTGCTGAGTGACGCGTTCATCGCGCTCACTTCGTAACTGTTGATCAATCGGAAACCACTCCATCATGATCAGAGTTGGATCCTCAAGACTAGCCACTACTACGTGCGCAGGAATCGACTCTTGATGAATACTCCCCGGCAATGAATGCAACACCATCTCTTGACGTTGAGCGGACACATGCCCTAGCTTCACCTCTTCGATCATCAGCTTAATAGCCTGGTTATCGCCAAACAAGTTGTGCACAGATTGTCCCTCAAGAGATTTCCGTGAAAGATCCAGCGCAGACTCTGCAGCCGGGTTTACGTAAACCAATTGTTGGTTCTCAGCCTCAAACACCACGATGGCATTGGGCATCTGATCAAGCAATGTCGGAAAAAAAGGAGCAGCCGAAGCTGCCCCTTTGAACGAATTGCGCAACAGACCTGCGCTCAACATTTCTCCTTCGCTTACAGGGAGTAGTACATATCGAATTCGATAGGATGAGTAGTCATACGGAAACGTGTGACATCTTCCATCTTCAAAGCGATATATGCGTCGATCATAGAGTCTGTAAAGACACCGCCACGAGTCAAGAACTCACGGTCTTTGTTCAAAGCTTCTAATGCCTCTTCCAAGCTTGCACAAACGGTTGGGATCTTTGCATCTTCTTCTGGTGGCAAGTCATACAAGTTCTTGTCAGCAGCTTCACCTGGATGAATCTTGTTCTGAATACCATCTAAACCTGCCATCATCAATGCTGAGAAGCAGAGGTATGGGTTAGCCAATGGATCAGGGAAGCGAGTCTCGATACGACGACCCTTAGGACTTGAAACGTGTGGAATACGAATCGAAGCAGAACGGTTACGTGCTGAGTAAGCCAACTTCACTGGAGCCTCAAAGCCTGGAACCAAACGCTTGTATGAGTTTGTACCTGGGTTAGTAATCGCATTCAATGCCTTAGCGTGCTTGATGATGCCGCCAATGTAGAACAATGCGAATTCTGACAAGCCTGCGTAGCCGTTACCAGCAAACAAGTTCTCGCCATTCTTCCAAATAGATTGGTGAACGTGCATACCAGAACCGTTATCGCCAACGATAGGTTTAGGCATAAATGTGGCTGTCTTACCGTATGCATGAGCAACGTTTTGAACCACGTATTTCTGCCAGATAGTCCAGTCAGCGCGCTCAACTAAAGTGCTGAACTTAGTACCCAATTCGTTTTGGCCTTGGCCAGCAACTTCATGGTGATGCACTTCGACAGGAATACCTAAAGATTCGAGGATCAAACACATTTCAGAACGCATGTCTTGGAATGTATCTACTGGAGCAACTGGGAAATAGCCACCTTTTTTACCTGGACGGTGACCAGTATTACCACCTTCGATTTCAGCAGCTGAAGACCATGGAGCTTCTTCAGAATCTACCTTAACGAAACAACCTTGCATGTCAGCACCCCAACGGACGCCGTCAAAAATAAAGAATTCTGGCTCTGGACCAAAGTAAGCTGTATCACCAATGCCAGTGCTTTTCAAATAAGACTCAGCACGTTTGGCAATCGAACGTGGATCACGGTCGTAACCTTTGCCATCTGAAGGCTCGATCACATCACATGTGATGACCAATGTTGGCTCTTCATAGAATGGGTCGATATAGCAAGCTGTTGGATCAGGCATCAACAACATGTCAGAAGCTTCAATACCCTTCCAACCAGCAATAGATGAACCGTCAAATGCATGACCGCTCTCAAATTTGTCTTCGTCAAATGCAGAAATAGGTACCGTTGTGTGTTGCTCTTTACCCTTTGTATCTACAAAGCGGAAATCAACGAAAGTACATTCTTTCTCTTTAACTAACTTCATCACATCAGCGACGGTCTTCGTCATGCAAATCTCCTCTATTAACTAAATTCGGAATACAAACCTAAGGTGTACACCCTTGTTTATTCCAGGCATCAAATATGCCCTTGGGATGTATCTAATTTACTGAAGCAAACAAACGGGAACAGTCATTATTGCACTAATTAAGTGCTGAAATACCCCTCTAAACGCTAAAAATTACTATATTTGCACCAAAGTAGTGCTTAATCAGGTTTAGAGATATCGTGAATTACGTAACCCAGAGCCTCGGTACCTGTGCGCAAAGCAATCCAAGCGCTATCAAGCAGGTTTGCATTACCTTTAATACCCAACTCAATATGGCGTTCAGCATAAACACCACCCTTAGAGGCATCGCCAACGGATGGAAGGCTAAAGACCTTGACGCCCGGGAATGTGGCTTCAATGCGCTCCATTAAAGGCGTTAGGGTTGACTCAATGCCCTTGGGAACAATAAAGCTCTGCTCTGCCCAGTTTTCACGATGAAACAGGTTTTGATAGTGGGTATCAAGGCACCAAGCCATCATCGGAGCAGCCATCACTGGAAAGCCAGGGACAAAGTAGTGCTCGCGAATGCAAAAGCCAGGAATCTGGTTATAGGGATTGGGGATGATGTCACTCCCAATTGGGAACTCACCCATCTTGAAGCGATGTTGATTTTCAGGAGTGTTGAGATCCGCTTTTAAAGGATCCCCTTCCGCCATCGACTGAATGCGTCCCGCAATCAACTCTTGCGCAGTTGGATGCAGTTCAGTTTTGGTGCCCAGCGCCAAAGCAGCGCACTGCCGAGTATGGTCGTCAGGAGTAGCACCAATTCCACCGGTGCTGAAAACAACATCACCACTTGCAAAGCTGTCTTTTAGGGTTGCCGTAATTTGCTCGGGATCATCTGCAACATATTTGGCCCAAGAAAGACTCAAGCCGCGTTCATTCAAGAGCTCAATTAATTTACTTAAGTGTTTATCTTGGCGACGGCCTGACAGAATCTCATCGCCAATCACAATTAAACCAAAGCGACGAGCTTTAAGCTCAGGAGCATCAATGCTCACCTGTTTAGACGCCTCAACCATGGTACGGTAGCTCCATATCAATTACACGTGCTTCTATATTTAAAGATTGATCCAACTCGCTTCTACGCATCTCTTTCAATGCATCGAGTAAATAGTGCGTGAACCACAGCGCAGCAAATACAAAGATTAAAGAGTAGATCCACAGAGCAACAAAACTCACAATCGGAAACAATACCAAAGCCAATGCAGAGGTTGCCCAGAAAAAAGTAGGTACGGCGCCGAGCATTCCGGAAACAATTCCCATGGCTAGCAGTGGCCAGCGGTGTTGGTGTAGTAAGGTATCGCGCTCTTGCGAAGTAGCATGCTGAGCCAGCACGTCATAAGACATCAAACGCATGGTTAACCAACCCCAAAGTAATGGCGGTAAGACCGCTACCAAAGGCGGAATCCACCAGACCGGGAGAGTCAACATCACCAATGCCAAGCAGATCAAGGCAGACCAGATCGTATAAATAAAACTACCAAACAAACCACCGCCCTTTTTTCGCTCTAGATCTTTATAAGCATGTTGTCGGGTAACAACTTTGACAATCGTTGGCACAGTAGTGAAGGCAATGAACACCAATAAACTGATCGAGATTAATGGGATGAGCAGCATGACAAAAAAGAGTGGCGCAATCCACGCGCGTGCGTTCTCAAAGCCAGCCCAAATCAAACCATCCTGAATCCAGCTAGTAAACATGGATGTTGTTAGAAAGATGCTGAGCATCTCCAGTGCCGGCGTCCAAGTTAACCAAATTAAGCAGCCCCATAAGACAGAGACGATCAAAAATGGGCGCAGGCTTAACCAGAGCATTTTTGGATGCATCGTGCCGACTAAAGCCAAGCCAAAAGACTTAAATACTTGCTGCATGCTATCCATAGATTTCCATTGCTGCGAGTGAACTACTGTTTATTTACTTCGTCTTGGGAAAAATTTCACGTACTGAATGCATCAGACCCTGCCACTGCTGCTGCAATATGTTGTGTGAAATAGTCAAATCCCTGACTCCAGTAGGATGAACTTCTTTTGGGAAGATCGCAGTATTGAAGATCATGTCCCACCACGGGAACAAGACGCCAAAATTGCAACCGCCCAAAACACCTGGTTTACCTTTGGCCTCATGGCCATAACCTACCGCATGATGCATCCGGTGATACATCGGCGATACCAATAGATATTTAAAGGCACCAAGATGAATTTTCAGATTAGCGTGTTGCCAACTCTGAATAAACTGACTCAATACCACCAGCAAAATAAACTGGCTCGGAGATACACCGAAAAGTAATGCAAAGAAAGCAAACACGACCGCATGCAAAATGCTATCGAGAATATGGTTTCGATCATCAGACCATGCTGTCATAACAGTTTGACTGTGATGCAAGGCATGCAGCTGCCACCACCAATTGAAGGTATGTGAAGCGCGGTGATATAGATACTCGACCAGGTCTAGCAATACAAAGTAAATGCAAAAGCTGACCAAGGGGATGGATGTTATCGGAGGCCGCCATGACTCTACATTGAGCCTGCCGAATCGGAAGTCATGCAGGACGGAGTCGATCTGAAAGAAAAATCCTGATAAGGCGATAAAGATCAAGCCGTGAAAAATACCCAGTCGATGAAACAAGGTATAAAAAATATCTGCCTTAGAGCTTGTAGCAAAACGCTCCTGCCGCTCTGCCGGAGAAAATCTTTCCCAAGTACGCAGGATGACAGCAATTAGTAAGATCTGAATGCAGCCAAACAAAAACCAATCGATACCATCAAAGACATCTTCTGCCATGGACATCAGGTCGAACTGATACAGAATGGGTCCCGCTACATTAGCAAACAAGAACTCTTGCGTGCTAGCGTAGGCTGACGAGATGGCGGCTATGAAAGGATTGGTATCCATATACCCAATTGTGACTTATTTATCCTGTTTTGGCAGGGTTGCAAAACAAAAGCCGCGAGCCTTCAAATTGACAATCAGTTGCTCTAAGACGGCTGGCGCCCAAGGGTCCTTACGTGACCAAATGCCTAGATGGGCCATGGTGATATCACCATCTTGCAGCTGACTACTTGCCTTATCCAAAAGCGTCTGATTGGGATGAGTCTGTGAGCTCAGCTCATCACCCAGAAAACCGGCCGGGCTCCAGCCGATGTGCTGGTAACCACACTGACTACCCATCCTAATGGAGCGAGGCGAAGTCTTACCGCCAGGTGCACGCCAAATTTTCTGAATATTGTTGCCAGTTAATTCTTTAAATCGCTCATCTACCCGCCTGATTTCTCGGCAATAGCTTGCTTCGTTATACAAACTCATCACTCCGGCCTTAGGGCCAAACTGCGGCTTTGCAAAGATCTCTCCACTGGGGCCATCTTTAACAAAGTACAGATGGTCATAAGTGTGACTGCCAAAATGATGGCCTTCCCGAACACGATCCTGCCAAAAAGACTTCCAGGAATCATCCAGAGAGAAATCGCCACGACTGGTTTTTTCATTTGCCAGAAAAAAAGTGGCTTTGATTTTTTGGCGATTCAATATATCCGCAACCGTCTGAGCAACAGACATATTGCCGGTATCAAAGGTAAGGTAAACCGTTTTTTTACAATGTGAATCTTGCGCAAACCCAAGCGATGTAAAAAACGCTAAGGCTAGAAGTGCTGCAAGCCTTGTAAATGTGGCTTTGAGGAGCATTACCTAAATTATTCCCAACCAGCACGTGGGGTAAAGAAAACACCATGGGGGGATTTACCAACCGGGATCACAGTCACCAGCTTCATTGATGGGATATCAATCACCCCTGCCTTTTTGGAGAAGCGGAATGTTACCCACATGGTTTTTCCATCAGGCGTGATCTCCATATCATCCGGACCTGCAGGCAGGCCAGTAATATCGCCCACCTTTTCCAAAGTCTGCATATTGATCATGCTGATAGTGGATGCAATACGGTTACTGACGAACACATGCTTTTTATCACCTAAGGGACGGAAGTTATGAGCGCCCTTTGCGGTGAGAATTCGCTTCACTTCTTTACGATTCTTCCAGTCAATCACTTGAACATTATCTTCACCGGTAATACCAACCAATAAGTATTGGTCTCCGGGAGTCATCCAAACGCCAGCAGGCACCTTACCTGTCGTCATTTTCCAAAGCACAGTCTGAGTATCCAAATCAATTGCTGCTAACTCATTGGAATCTTGTAGGGTAATAAATGCAATCTTGCTATCCGCTGTAAATGCAACGTGACTTGGCGTCTTGCCCAACTTAATCGACTTGGCCAACTTCAGGTCTGCGCCTTGAGCGTGATAGACATCGACTCTATCCAAGCGATTGCCGTTTGCAACAAACCACTTATGGTTCGGTGAATAGCCAATTTGGTACGGATCAATGATGTCAGGAATCTTTCCTGTCAATTCACCGGTAGTGGGATTCATTAAGACAACATCGTTACCCGCAGCATTTGCAATCAACAGCGTCTTTTGATCTGGGGTCATCATTAAGTGATGAGGCTCTTTACCAACCGGTACAGTCTTAATCACTTTGCGACTCGGCATATCGATCAAGCTGACTGTTGCTTCCCCAGAGTTCAACACGACTGCTAACTTGGGCTCACCTTTAGAGTCAGTTGCTGCTGGAGCTTGTGCAAAGGCGCCATTCTGCAACCCGATCAGGGTAAATACAGTCAAGGCTGAAATAGTGCCAAATTTGGCTTTTCTGAGATAAGTATGCATAGCTGCCATTGTAAGCAATTGACGCCCTAGACTGCGGTCTTAAACAAAGACCCATTTGACCTAACGCAAGCTAGCCAGGACCTTTTCTAGGCGTTTTAAAGACATTGGGGTTGGGGTCTTTAATTCTTGAGCGTAGAGGGCTACCCTTAGCTCCTCCAGTTGCCAGCGAAAATCCGTCAAAGCCTGGTCCTCAGACATGGCGTAGTTGGCAGATCCACGACTGCCTTGAACCAGCTTTTGCCATGGCCGAGCAACAGATTCCCAGTCTTTCTGACACTGCGCATCTCGACTAGGATTGGCGCGCAACTTATCGATACGCATGGCAATCGCTTTGAGATAGCGTGGGAAATGCACCAACTGTCCATAAGGGGTATCGGATACGAACTTGGGGAATATCAAACCCTGAACTTGCGTTTGAATATCTGTATATGCAGCAGATGAGGCAGCCTTGGCCTGAGCCAGTTTCTTTTGAAGGTCCGCATGGGCCTGTAATGCTGCCAGGGCATGCTTTGAAATCTCCTGCGCAATCAGAGCTAAGCGAGGCTTGCCTGCCTGCAGGCGCTCTGCAAATTGCTCGGCATTTACTGGCAGTGGATCATTCATAAAGGCTCGCTCTAGTGCAAGATTGAGAATTTGCTCAATCAAACCATCTACTGAACCAACATTAATGAACAGCAAACCCAGCTCTCTAATTCCGGGCAGTTGTTTTTGTAGCGCCTTGAGCGTGTCTTTATTAGACAAGGCAAATAATCTGCGCAATCCTTGCCAATGATGTTTTCTAGCCTCAAGCAAATCATCGAAGACCTCAAGATCACACGACTCTGTGCGGTCAACTAATGCGGGATAACCAAATAAGGTACGGCTACCCTTCTGAATCTCCAGAGTTTCGGGCAGCTCACCAAAGTCCCAGCTGCGGTAACCACCCTGCTCGACATTTTTTACTGCAGATGTATTGCTACTCTGACTTGTTTTGACGGGGGCGTTTGGAGCGGTTGCTGGAACTTCACCGCCTAACTCCTCCTGCACCGCTTGTTGGGCTATTGCCTGAAACGCGGTTCGGGCAGTTTCTCCATAGTCTGCGCGCAATCTGGATAAATTGCGCTCGAGCTCCAACTGGCGACCATGCTCATCGACTAGGCGGAAATTCATAGACGAATGCAGTGGTAAGGATTCCGGTCTGAAATCCGTTCGCTTAATTTCTAAACCACGCTCTTTACGAATATCCGTGATCAGACTATCTAAAAAGTCACCTACCCCAAACTGTTTTTCTGACAGCATGCGCTCTAAGAACAATTTTGCATACTCCGGCAGTGGTACACAGTGGCGACGTAATTTCTGAGGAAGTGATTTGAGTAGGAGGTGAATTTTTTCTTCGCACATGCCTGGTACTAGCCACTCACAACGGCGACCATCCACCTGATTCAACAGCGTCAAAGGAACAACCAGCGTGACTCCATCTTTAGGGCTGCCAGGCTCAAAGTGATAAGTCAGACTAAGCTCACTACCACCAACGATCATTTTTTTAGGATAGCGATCTACCGTAATACCGGCGGCTTCGTGGCGCATTAAATCTGCTTTAGCTAAACGTAGGAGACTGTCAGCGCTCTCTTCATTAGTACCCTCGCTCTTGGCTGCCTTCTTGAGCCAGGCTTTCATGCCCTCTCGACTGAGGACATCCTTTGGGATGCGTGAGTTATAGAAAGCGAATAGGAGATCATCATCCACCAAGACATCGGGACGTCTGGAGCGATGCTCTAATGCCTCAATTTCTTTAATCAGTCGGCGGTTATGCCAGAAGAATTCAAAACTACCCGGGTATTTTTTTCTAGCATCGGCTTCGGTCTCTCTCATTAATGCAGGAGTATCCATGCGACCGAACATTTCTTCTTGAACTAGAGCTTGACTAATAAATAACTCGCGAGCCTCTTCTGGGTTATGAGACTCATAACGCACTCGACGGCCGTGATAGATTGGCAAGCCATACAAAGTGCCACGCTCAAATGCCATGACTTCACCCTGACGACTATCCCAGAAAGGGTCGCTCAGGGATTTAATCAAGCGATGAGCCGCTACCTTCTCAACCCATTGGGGTTCAATCTTGGCAATCGTACGGGCATACATGCGATTGGTTTCTTGAAGCTCGCCCGCCAAAATCCAAGCACCAGCCTTCTTACCAATGGTTGAGCCCGGCCAAATAAATGGACGAATACCGCGTGCGCCAATATATCCACCCGTCTTGCTACCGCGCTCTTGGGATTTTTCATCCTCTTCTTTTTTGGCAACATAGCCTAACAAGCCCGTTAACAAAGACAGGTGAACTTGTTCATAAGTAGCAGCTGAGGGATTTTCTTTCCAACCCTTTTCTCCCAACATCGTATGGAGTTGGCCGTGAACGTCTCGCCACTCGCGCATACGTCTTGGAGATAAAAATTTACTACGGCATAAGTTCTCTAATTGGCGATTGCTATGTTTATGTTTCAGCGCATCCTGATACCAATCCCAGACCTTCACAAAGCTCAAGAATTCAGAGCGTTCATCTGCAAACTGCAAGTGCGCTTGATCCGCGGCAGCAGCTTGATCCATGGGTCGATCACGAGGATCTTGCGTAGCTAAGGCTGAGGCAATGATGGTGACTTCACGTAATGCGTTTTGCTCTTTAGCGGCCAAGAGCATGCGACCAATTCGGGGATCTAGCGGAAGATCTGCCAGTTGCTTACCCGTAGAGGTTAACTTGAAGCTGTTATTGATATCTTTGTTGTCGCCTGCAGAACCTTCGTCATAAACAATGGCGCCCAGCTCATCTAGCAATTGCACACCATCGGCAATCGCACGGCCGAGAGGCTTATCAATGAATGGGAATTCTTGAATGCGGGGTAAGCGCAAAGAACTCATGCGAAGTAATACAGCTGCTAACGAGCTACGAAGAATTTCTGGATCGGTGAATTTAGGACGATTGATATAGTCTTGTTCGCTATACAGACGAATGCAAATACCATCCGATACACGACCGCAACGACCCGCCCTTTGATTGGCCGCAGCTTGTGAGATTGGCTCGATCTGGAGTTGTTCAACCTTGTTGCGATAGGAATAGCGTTTGACGCGCGCTAAACCGCTATCAACTACATAGCGAATATTGGGAACTGTTAATGAAGTCTCGGCCACGTTAGTCGTCAAGATGATGCGTCGACCATTGCCAGGATTAAATACACGCTCTTGCTCTGCAACTGATTGACGGGCAAAGAGACTCAATATCTCTGGATGAAAGCGCTGCTGAAGGACATGATCTTTGCGCAGGGCTTCGGCACAATCCCGAATCTCTCGCTCCCCCGGCAGGAATACCAAGACATCGCCAGCACCAGAAGCGCCCTCTCGCCAAACATTGGCAATGGCCTCTGCTACTGCATCTGGAATTTCTTTAGCTTCTTTGGACTCTTTTTTTCCATCTGGCTTAGCATCTGGCTCTAGTGGCTCATAACGCTGCTCCACCGGGAAAAGTCGACCACTCACCTCAATGACGGGTGCTGATTTGCCATTTAAGGTGAAATGATCTGAGAAACGCTTAGCGTCGATAGTCGCTGAAGTGATGATGAGCTTGAGATCAGGACGCTTAGGCAACAACTGACGCAGATAGCCCAGCAGAAAGTCAATATTGAGGCTACGTTCATGAGCCTCATCGATGATGAGGGTGTCATAGGCACGAAGCTGGGGATCTCTCTGGGTCTCGGCCAGCAGGATGCCATCAGTCATTAACTTGATAGAGGCACCTTGACTGGTCTTGTCGGCAAAGCGCACTTGATAACCCACGTCTTGACCGATGGGAGTGCCCAGCTCCTGGGCTATACGCTTCGCTGTGGCTGTAGCAGCAATACGGCGAGGCTGTGTATGCCCAATCAGCCGGCCGCCGTTGATAGTGCCCCTACCGAGATCCAAGCAAATCTTCGGCAATTGGGTTGTTTTGCCTGACCCAGTCTCACCGCAGACGATCACCACCTGATGTGAGCTCAAGGCATCTTTAATGATTTGACGCTGGCCTGAAACCGGCAACTCCTCCGGAAAGCGAATTTCTAGCCGTCGCGAGGTGTTGGAAGCAGGCACAGTCGTAGGGCTTGCTTTGGGTTTTTGTTGGTTTATAGGCTCTTGCACCCTATAATTTTCTCACTATGCCAACAAATGCACCAAACCCCGGCTTAAACGCCGAAGAATCAAGCTCCAACTTTCCTTTTGTGGGATGGCTGCGTGATGTTGCGCCCTATATTCATAGCTTCCGCGAGAAGACCTTTGTTATCGCCTTTGCTGGTGAGCTAGCCCAAGAAATCGGCCTCGAAAATCTGATTGAAGATATTGCGATGTTGCATGCCATGGGGATGCGTATCGTTTTAGTTCACGGTATCCGCCCTCAGATCGAAGAGCAACTCACGCTCCGCAATATTAAGAGTCAGTTCGGCAAGAGCGCCATGCACAGCTATCGCATTACCGATGCTGCAGCCTTAGAGTGCGTGAAAGAAGCTGCTGGTGAATTGCGCTTAGATATCGAAGCGGCATTTAGCCGTGGATTACCTAATACGCCAATGGCGGGTTCACGTATTTCCGTGATCTCCGGTAACTTCATTACCGCTATGCCTGTAGGCGTAGTTGAGGGTATTGATTACATCCATACCGGCTTGGTGCGCAAAGTAGACTCGACTTCTATCAAGCTCTCGCTAGACAGCAACAAGATTGTGCTGCTCTCACCTCTAGGCTTCTCGCCTACTGGTCAGGCATTTAATCTCGCATTTGAAGATGTTGCTGCATCAACTGCTGCTGCGCTTAAAGCGGATAAGCTCATTTTCTTAAGTCCATATGCCGGCCTGAAGGATGAAGAAGGCGATTACATTACCGAGTTGTCAATGCCACAGCTACAGGAATATGTGGCCCAACATCCTGAGCTCGATCTCGGCATGAAAAGCTTACTCAATATCTCCGGCAGAGCTATTCGTGCTGGCGTAAGCCGTGTTCACTTCTTGCCATGCAATCAAGATGGCGCACTTTTAGAAGAACTCTTTACGCATGATGGTATCGGCATGATGTTGGCCTCATCCGATATTGAGAATTTGCGTGAAGCCAATCAAGATGACGTTGGCGGCATTCTGCAGTTAACCAGCCCGCTTGAAGAAGAAGGTATTTTGGCTGCTCGCGGTCAAGACGTCATTGAGCGTGATATTCAGCGCTTCTCTGTTATTGAGCATGATCGCGTTCTCTTCGGCTGTGCCGCCCTATTCCCATTCCCTAATGGCGTGGGTGAGCTTGCTTGTCTCGCCGTGGATCCTGATGTTCAAGGTTCGGGTGACGGAGAGCGTTTACTCAAGCGCGTTGAAATGCGGGCAAAACGTGAAGGCATTAAAAAGCTTTTCGTTTTAACCACCAGAACAGAGCATTGGTTTTTAAAGCGTGGCTTTAAGCGTGCCTCTGTTGATGATCTTCCTGAAGAAAGAAAGCAGATCTACAACTGGGATCGTAAATCCATGGTCCTCACCAAAGATCTCTAAGCTTCTATAGTTAATTTTTTCATTATTTATATTTAGTACACCGTATTTGAAAGGCATTACAAATGGCACGCATGGTTCAATGCATCAAACTCAATAAAGAAGCAGAAGGTATGGACTTTGCTCCACTGCCAGGCGAGCTAGGCAAGAAAATTTGGAATCAAGTATCCAAAGAGGCTTGGGCTGCTTGGTTAAAGCAACAAACCATGTTGATTAACGAGAATCGCCTGAATATGGCCGACCCTCGTGCTCGCCAATACCTACTCAAGCAAGTGGAAAAATACTTCTTTGAGGGTGGCGCAGATATGGCTCAGGGCTACGTACCACCAGCTGAATAATTATTTTTGAATATCGCTTGACGACTTAAATCCAGAGGCATAGGATTGAATCGTAGTCAGTCAGATCCTGTGATTGGCTACATTGGCGAAAGCCACTACTCGTAAGCATATCTATGTGCTTATGGGCATTGGGAACTAAATCTCTTCCCCTTGCCTGCGCCATGAAGAATCATGGCAAACAAACCCGATGGATCAGCTTGCTGCCCCGTCGGGTTTTTTAATTTAGAACGTGATTCTGCTCACGCCAGACGCATTGCTTACCAACAAAATATTGGCTTTTTCTTTTGCAAATAGACCAACAGTAATCACACCAGCAATTTGATTGATTTGCGCTTCAAGTGAAATTGGATCTGCAATCTTCAAACCTGCTACATCCAGAATCCAGCCACCGTTATCTGTCACAAAAGGCTGACTTGGTGTCTGCCCCAAATCTGCACGAGTCTCTTTTGACATCCTAAGCGTTACCGTACCACCCAACTTAGCCAGCTCTTGAGTTACAACCCCTTTGGACAAGGGAATAATCTCTACAGGCAAGGCAAAGCTGCCTAGCACCGGCACTTGCTTAGAAGAATCACAAATACAGATGAATTGCTTTGCCATCGAGGCAATAATCTTTTCACGGGTCAAGGCGCCGCCCCCACCCTTAATCATGTGACCCGCAGGATCGATTTCGTCGGCGCCGTCTACATAGGCGGGTAGCTGATCCACCTCATTGGGATCTAAGATCTTAAAACCATGTTTTAAGAGTCGCTCAGTCGTAGCATTAGAACTGGATACCGTTCCTAAGAAATGCGCCTTATGGGGTGCCAGAGCGTCAATAAAGCAATTGGCGGTAGAGCCCGTTCCAATACCCAGGATCTGGCCAGCAGGTAGCTTTAACACCTCATCCCGCGCTGCTTCACCTACCAATTGTTTTAATTGATCTTGATTCATGATCTTTCCCGATACCTTTATCTGAACTGGAACAGCCTTATTTATGCATCTATCATATGATATTCAATCTGTTTTACTGATTAATTAAATAAGAGCATTCAAGATCCTGATGACTTCCCCCGCTACCGCACTGAGCCAACTCAAACAACTGACTACCGTGGTGGCCGATACCGGCGACTTTGAACGTATGCGGGAATACCAACCGCAGGACGCTACAACCAACCCTTCCCTGATCCTCAAAGCTGCCCAGCAAACCAACTATCAGGCATTAGTCAACCAAGTTAAATCAGCTCACCCGGGTATGAAACCAGTCGATTTAGTTGACTACATCCTGGTGGCATTTGGTTTGGAGATTTTGAAAACCGTTCCAGGAAGAGTTTCGACCGAGGTTGATGCACGACTTTCTTTTGATACTCAGGCAACCATTACCAAAGCAAAACACCTCATCGCGCTGTATGAGTCCCATGGCATTGATCGCAAACGCGTCTTGATCAAATTAGCCGGCACCTGGGAAGGCATTCAGGCAGCGAAAGCTTTAGAGGCCGAAGGTATTCATTGCAATATGACATTGCTTTTCTCTCTGGTTCAAGCTGCAGCCTGTGGCGCAGTCAATGCGAAATTGATTTCACCATTTGTGGGGCGCATTACTGATTGGTATAAAGCCAAACTCGGCAGCAATTGGAACGATATTAATAACGGCGGTGCAAACGACCCTGGAGTTACATCCGTCAAGCGCATCTTCCACTATTACAAGCACTTTGGAATTTCCACAGAAATCATGGGCGCTAGCTTCCGCAATACCAGTCAAATTCTAGAGCTAGCTGGATGTGACTTGCTCACTATCAGCCCAGAGTTGCTGGGAGACCTTCAGAACATTACGGCAGCGGTTGATAAAAAGCTCAACGCCAGCAATGCAGCGAGCGCACTTGCCAGTGAAAATATCTCTCCTCTCAAGCTAGATGAATCCAACTTTAGATTGCAGTTAAATAATGATGCGATGGCCACTGAAAAATTGGCTGAAGGAATACGCAATTTCTGCATCGATACTGAAAAGCTTGAGGCTTTATTAAGCAGTTAAGTCTTTAGAGTGCTCACCAAGGAGTCAAGATGATTATTCATTGTCCGCATTGCAACAAAGGCAATCGAGTTCCTGCTGAGAAGCTGAATCAGACTCCTATCTGCGGAGCTTGCAAGAAAGAGCTACTGTCGCTTCCCATTAATGCAATAGCGGCAAACTTCAGTGAGCTAGTAACTCAATCTGTAATGCCGGTGATAGTGGACTTCTGGGCACCGTGGTGCGGGCCGTGCAAGATGTTTGGCCCAACCTTTGAGGCAAGCGCTATTGCTCATGCCAATCAAGTGTTATTTGTAAAGGTGAATACCGAGGCAGAGCAACTGCTCGGATCACAATGGAATATCCGCTCAATACCAACACTAGCGGGATTCAAGAATGGCAAAGAGGTTCACCGTATTAGCGGTGCACTACCGCCAGCTCAATTAGAGCAATTTGTGCAGCAACTACTTGCTTAAGGCGTTGCAACTTACTTCTTAGCAGTATTGATCCCGAAAATACTGTAGGCCGGGCAATTACAAATCATTCCGGTAAGCAATGGGATGATGCCGATCCAAGCCCAAGGACCAGTAATTCCAAAACCTGCAAGACCCATCAAGGTAACGCCAACAGTCATTCGTAGAACGCGGTCAGTATGTCCGATATTGCATTTCATAACAGCCTCTTGAGTAGATGAAGTGATACGTATTATTTAGCTTCTTTGGCTAAACGCTGTCTTAGTGCCTCATACAAGCATACGCCACTCGCTACAGAAACATTCAAACTCTCAACTACGCCCTTCATTGGAATGCGTACTAACTCGTCACAAGTTTCGCGGGTTAAGCGACGCATGCCCTCACCCTCTGCACCCATGACAATACCAATTGGGCCCGTGAGATCGAGATCGTAAATAGATTTTTCAGCTTCGTCGTCAGTTCCAATTAACCAAACACCGGCTTCTTGCATCTCTTTCATACTTCGAACTAAGTTAGTAACCGTAATCACTGGCATCACCTCAGAAGCACCGCTAGAGACCTTGCTCACAGTGGCGTTGATAGATGCTGAACGATCCTTAGGAATCACCACCGCATCAACACCCGCACCATCAGCAACACGCAAACATGCGCCGAAGTTATGGGGATCGGTTACGCCATCTAATACCAAGAACATCACCTTGCTTTGATTGCTTTCTGCATCCTCTACCACTTCGGTAATGGTGCGCGCAATCGTCATCTTCTCGGCCAGAGCAACTACGCCCTGATGGCGATCATGCCCTGCTAGCTTATGAAGACGCTCGGAGTCAGCAGCGTGAAGTCGTTCGCCAAGGATCTCTTCGGCCTGCTTGAGAAAATCACCCATACGGCGATCACGACGACTCGGATCAAAATAAACTGACTTAAGACTTGCCGCATCTACACGTAAGCGCGCTTGTACCGCATGAAAACCAACTAATATTTGCTTCATCTTTACTTATCTCGATTCTGTATTGCTAATTATTTGCGACGCGCTTTAGTGCTACGAACAGGTGGTTTTGTACCGGCAGGTTTACCAGTGGGTCTAGAAGGCTTACCGGGCTTGCCAGACTTGGCAACTTTACTTGCTGTTCGTCCAGCTTGATTCTTCGACTGATTGGCACCAAGATTACCGGCAGATTTAGCAGCATTCACATTAATACCGGAATGCTTCTGCGGCTCTTTACTACCAGGGCGACCTTTTTTAGGCGAAGCCTTTTTATTTGGTCTGCCAGTGTCGCTAGCCAAAACAATTTGACGTCGATTTGTAGTTCCACCTGGCTCTAGGCCAACGGACTTAACGAGACTAAATTCAATCTTACGAGCATCCAGATCAACACGGCTCACTAAGACATGCACGCGATCGCCTAAGCGATAACGAATACCCGTTCTCTCCCCGCGGAGTTCTTGGCGAGCTTCGTCATACTGAAAGTAATCGCCACCCAATTCGGTGACGTGAACCATGCCCTCAACAAAGAGGTTTTCAAGCTGAATAAATAAACCAAAAGATGCCACACCAGTCACTGTGCCCGCATATTCCTGGCCTAGATGGTCACGCATGTAATAGCACTTGAGCCAAGCTTCAACATCGCGAGATGCTTCATCAGCACGGCGCTCATTAGATGAGCAATGAACTCCTAATTGGCCCCAAATAGGCAATGCGGCATTAGCGCCTTTGGGTAATTTAGGTAAACGCGTGCCATTGGCGGCAGCCTCTTTTGCATCGCTATGAGATTTTTTAGCGTTTACAGCATTCTCACGACCCTTACCTTTACGTGGCAGCGTGAGATTGAGCGGCACTTTTGGCGGCAGGACAGGCGTATATGGCTTTTTAGCCAAGATCGCCTTAATCACTCGATGCGTTAACAGATCTGGATAGCGTCGAATCGGGCTTGTGAAATGCGAGTACGCAGGATAGGCAAGACCAAAGTGGCCTTCGTTGTCTGGTTGGTACATTGCCTGCTGCATAGAACGCAAAACAACGGACTGAAGCATGTTGGCATCAGGACGCTCTTTGATTTCACGCATCAGCTTGGCATAGTCTTTTGGTTTTGGCTTTTCGCCACCACCTAAGGACAAGCCAGAAGTACGCAAAACTTGACGCAAAGTAACTAATTTTTCTTCAGAAGGTTCAGCGTGAACGCGATACAAGCTAAGGTGCTTATTCTTATCAATAAAGTCAGCCGCACAGACGTTAGCCGTCAACATACACTCTTCGATCAAGCGATGTGCATCATTACGTAAACGCGGCTCAATGCGCAGAATCTTACCTAGCTCATTACTAATGATTTGGGTTTCAGTCGTTTCAAATTCGATAGCGCCACGTTTTTGACGGGCGTCTAATAAAATTTTGTATAGGGAATAGAGATTAGTCAGTAAGGGTCTGAAGTCGGCAAAACGCGTTGCCTCAGGGCCCTTGCTATTAGAAAGAATCTCCCACACCGTATCGTATGTAAAGCGTTGCGCAGAATGCATTACCGCTGGATAGAACTGATACGCAAGCACTACTCCGTTGTTATCCACAACAGAGTCACACACCATACATAAGCGATCTACGCCAGGGTTTAATGAGCAAAGACCATTAGAAATCTTCTCTGGCAACATTGGTATTACCCGTCTCGGGAAATACACTGAGGTTGCGCGTAGGAGGCCTTCATCATCCAAAGGCTGGCCCGGCTTGACGTAATGGGACACGTCGGCAATCGCCACGATCAGGCGCCAAGCTTTACTCTTGCCGTACATGACGGGTTCGCAGTACACCGCATCATCAAAGTCACGAGCATCAGCGCCATCAATAGTGACCAAAGGAACGTCGCGCAAATCCACCCGACCTTCTAGATCAGATTGCTGCACGGTGTCTGGCAATGCATCTGCTTCTTTTTTTACTGCCGCTGAAAACTCATGTGGAACGCCATATTTACGTACGGCGATTTCAATTTCCATGCCAGGATCATCAATCTCACCCAGGACTTCAACAACACGACCAACAGCTTGTCTATAACTATCCGGATAGTCGATGATCTCAACACTCACCACTTGGCCTAATTTGGCATTGCCCTGACCTTTTGGCGGAATCAAAATATCGTGACCGATACGTTTATCTTCCGGCGCAACAATCAAAACGCCATTCTCATTTAAGAGGCGGCCAATGACTACTTTATTGGCGTGCAAAACCACATCGACGATCTGACCTTCTGGGCGCCCGCGGCGATCTGTTCCTAAAACTCTGACATTGACTCTATCGCCGTGCATGACACGGGACATTTCTCTTTCAGAAAGAAAAATATCTTCACCGCCGTCATCCGGGATTACGAATCCAAATCCATCTCGGTGACCTTGGACTGTACCTAAGCGGTCAGCCTCTCGTGGCACCAAGTTTTTTGCTTTACGCATTTAATTCCTTCGGCAATACATGCCTTATATATCAATGATTATTCTTGCTTAGGCTACTGTATCAAACCACCAAGTCTGAAGGGGGAAAAGCCAAAAAGGGGTTAGAAAATGGGCCAAAAGGCGCATACCTTTATAATAACGGCATGCCCAGGTGGCGAAATTGGTAGACGCACCAGCTTCAGGTGCTGGCGATCGTAAGATTGTGGGGGTTCGAGTCCCTTCCTGGGCACCATCTTAGTATACGCACGACCCTCTAACCCTGATTATACGGGCTTCTCAGGGAATGACAATAGCCACGGTATCCAAGAAGCCAAATCAATCTTAGTGCGCTACCTATGGGGGTACTTCTTTAATTCCACCCACCCTTTTCTCATTGCACCCTTCGTGCTAATGGCTCTCTACTCAAGAGCAAGCTCGTTCAATTTTTTACAAACGTTTTTTTATCGCTTTTATGATCCAAAAAGTCGAATTAAAAGCCCGATTTAACGAATGGCTGAATTTGTCTTTTCAAAAGGCTTTATTCATAGCCCCATGAATTCGCGAATACTGCCTAATTTTTTATAATTTTCTGGCCAAAGACCGCGTTTGTTATGCTTAAAATAAGAAATAACAATGAACCAATATGGAAAAGATAGCCTGCAATGATTAGATTGTTATCGGCCGCGGTTGCAGTCCTCGCCTTTCTATCTGGCTGCGCCACTACTGAAAAGTATGAGGCCAAACTTAATTCCATGATTGGCATGCCTGAGAGTCAGCTAGTTGAACAGTGGGGCATCCCTACCGGCATGTATGAAGCCGATGGAACTAGATACCTGTCCTACACCAACACAGAGTCAGGTTATGTGGCAGGAACTCCGCCAGTCACACGGACCACCATGATCAACGGTAAGGCCTATACAAACACAACCGGCGGCACAAGTGGCTATGGCTACACCAATAGCTGCACAACAACATTTATGGTTGTTAACAAGAAGATTGCATCGTGGAAACATAAAGGGAACGACTGTAAGTCTGACTAATTGCTAGCGTTCTTATTGGCAACAAAAAACCTGCCGAAGCAGGTCTTTTATATATCTGTCATTAGTTTCTAACTTCCAAATTCTCCACATTATTAATAAATGACTCTACCGCCGCCTCTTTCGACTGAGCCACCGATTCGATTACACCATCCACAACACTAGTTGGACCTTTTGCGTCATTGGTAGGCAGTGGAAGCATTGGTGTTGTAACACCAGTAGCGCCAACAGGAGTTGGAGCCCTTGCAACATTCGCGGGCAATGGACCTACTCCGTTGTACATGGTCACCGAAGGAACTGGCAGCGCGTTAATTTGACTGACGGATGGCTGTCCAGTTACACCGGTACAATTTTCACCCGCCGCATTACATCCAGTTGGTGGCCCATTACTTCCACTCACAGATGGCTGTGGACCACCAATGAATTGTGGCTCCTGCCTTTGAATTCCCGGTTGAGGCATCGAGGGTCCGGATTCACGAGGAGTGTCTGCCCTGAATGTAGGAGGAGGCACGCCTACTTCATTACGGATGCCGGGCCCCGGCTGCGCATAAGCAGATGTTGCCAATAAGCCCAACGTGGCGACCAGCCCCAGCACTAGTAGGAGTTTTTGCATCATATATGCGGAACCAATCTCATAACCATATCGTTATAGTCAATGTCAACACCAACACCAGTTGGAGCTTTTGTATCATTCGCAGGTAGTGGTATTGCTTCACGAGGTATTTCAGCTCTGACTGCTGGAGGTGGCACACCAACAGACGGTATTGTGTTGTACAGAATCACTAATTCGCTCGCTACAATCGCAGCAGCCATTCGCTCCGTCTCATTCTTAGTCTGCCTTTCACTCTTAGTCTCAGCCCTAGCCTGCGCTCCGCTTTGACTAGCACCAACACTAGTTGGACCTTTTGCATCATTGCCGGGCAGTGGAGGCATTGGTGTTGAAACACCAGTGGCACCAACAGTAGTTGGAGTAGGCAGCTTGTTCACCCTATCATTGAGCAGTGAACCATCAACAGCAGACTGTGGACCACCAATGAATTGTGGCTCCTGCCTTTGAATTGCTGGTTCAGGCATGGATGGTGTTGCCGCATGAGGCATTTCTGTTTTGGCAGGAACATACACATTCGGGAGGCTATTAAAATAACTATCTCGCGTTGGGGCTGAAGGCGTTGAGGGTCCCGATTCACGAGGAGTGTCGGCTCTGACTGTTGGAGGAGGTAAACCTACTTCATTACGGATGCCGGGTCCCGGCTGAGCATACACAGATGTTGCCAACAAGCCCAACGTGGCGATTAAGAGTGTTTTCATTTTTTTCTATATCTTAAGTTTTGACAAATAGGCTTGTATGAAAACCTGCCGAAGCAGGCCTCTTATTTAGATGTTTTAACCCCATTTGGCATATCCAAAGCTTCTGCTGCTTTTTCAAGCCTCTGAGCCTTAGCCTGAGCATTAGCCTGAGCCTGAGCCTGAGCCTGAGACTGACCCTGTGACTGACCCAGAACCACTAGCTTGGAGGTTGTATCTGGTGGAAGTGGAGTTGGGGCAACGTCATCGTTATCAGTCTCTGGTGGAGGTCCAGGTATAAACAGAACGTAACTATTAGTTCCAACATCGTCATTTTTCAAAGGCGTCGGCCCTATCCCTCTGGGCAGTGGTGTTGCAAGACCAGTAGCACCAACACTAGTTGGGCCTTTTGCATCATTCGCAGGTAATGGGCCTACACCGTTGTACATAGTTGACGGAGGTTTTGGTATTGCACCACTTCCACCAGCACCACCAGTACCACCAGTACCGCCATTACCAATCAACAAGCCGCCATTTCCACCGTTACCACCAGTACCACCAGTAGCACCAACACTAGCTGGAGGGAATGTGCTATTCGGAGGCAATTGGCTATTCACAGACCCTCCCACTTTATCGGACATCTCTGCACGCATGACATGCGGAGGAGGCATACCAACATCAGGCTGCGGGCCGCCACTATTCATTTGTGGTGTTGGGGTATGTATTGAGGGTTGAGGCATAGATGGCACTCCTTGGCCAGGTATCTCTGCCCTTACTGTTGGGGGTGGGATACCAACAGATGGTATTGATGGCTGAGCATAGGCAGATGTTGCTATTAGGCTCAATGAAGTGATTAGGAGTTTTGTTTTCATTTGCTTTTTATAGGTGATGAAACGTTGATATTTTGTTGGACTGAAGAAGCTGGAGGTAGCACTTGGGTCGAATTCAAAAACACCATACCTTGTACCTGACTTTTCTCCACCTTTGAGGCAAAGGGATTGGGGGGAACCTTGTCATTCGCATTGGTGCCAACATCCTTTTCGATAAAGCTGATGTAGGCCGAACTTAAATTATTTGCTGATGGGAGTCCGGATTGGTTTGAGCTTTGACCAATAGCATCCATCACCGTGCTATTAAATAAAAACCTTGCCTGACTAGAGCCTGGGCTCATGGCCGAATATTCATCTGCTCTAGAACCTGCAACGCTTTGGGCTGCTGAATGTCTTGCCCCAATATCAACACCCTGGCGGTGGGCGATAACTTGCTGAGGCGTCAATCCACCAGGACCAACAACTGGAGGAGCGGCAACCGCAGTGGCACAGCCAAACAATGGGATAAGGAATGCTATTTTCATATCTTTGGAACAGTATAGTTACCACTTTGGCGCCAAACGTTAACCAGTGCCTTTGCATGGTTTGTTTGTGCATCGATTAAGGCGCCCTCCTTATCTCGAACATCCATGATGCCTTTTGTAGTGCCTTGATTTGCAAGCTTTGAAGTATCTGCTAGACCGTTATTAGCCTGTAAGAGTATTTGCTTGGCTGATTCATATTGGAGTAGCGACTGCATTACCTGAACACGCACTTGGGTTTTGAGATCACGCAATTGCATCTCCAGGGCTAGCTTTTGATTGGCAGCCTGCACGATGTCGGCATTATGCAAAAAGTTATTTACTGGGATAGGAATCGACAAGCCAGCCGAGAATCCACTTTGCGGAAGATAGGTGTAGCCACTTGAACTGTACTGAGGTGTAGTTGTATAAGAAACATAGGGCTGCACATCCCAATTACGATTTGCACTGGCCATGGCGATACTCTTTTCTGACGAATTAATCGCTGCCTGAAGCACCACAATGTCAGGTCTAGTAGCTAGCGCCTGATTGATTAACTCTTCAGGATTGAAGTTTTGTGGCTCTAAATTAAGCTTGCCAATAGGTAAAGGAAGTTTCTTGATTCCATCCCCAGAGTAATTCAATAGACTCAGGGCGGTAAATTGCAAATCCTTTGCGCTTACATTCTCGTGGTAAATCAGAAACTGAGTTGAGTCTTTTGTCTGGGAAGACTGAGGCAAACCAGAAACTTTTTTAGCGGCAGATGCATAAGAGTTAAATAGCAAACGATTTCTTAGGGCATCAATGTAACCTAAGGTAGCCGCCACCTGAACCTCGGACTCAGTAGCTTGGTAATCAGCTTCACTCCTACCAATCTCGGCCTCACCAAAATCAGAGCGAGTAGAACGTTTGTTCCAGCCTTCCATAAATACATTTAATCCATAGGTGCTAGATGTTGGATTGCTATATGGGCTGTATGGAACCGATTGATAGAAAGTACCCTTTGTATAGCTTACTGTAGGCCTCGTTTGATAAAGCGATAAGGATTGTTTTATAGCTGCTGCTGTTTCTTTGCCCAAACGCTTATTGCCGATGATGGCATTGTTTTCCTTAACGGTTTGGAGATACTGGGTTAAAGAAATTGGCGCATATTCGCCCAGTCCAGAAGGCGCGGATTGAGCCAGCGAAAAACTGGAAATGAGAGAGGCGCCAAGCAAAGCGGCAAAACGCATTAATGACTTACGCATGAATCAACATAGTTAAATGATTGGCAATAAGATCATTATTACGCAAGTCACCCATCCTAGCCCCGGCACATGACGAAAGTGCAATTGAAGCCGCATTAATGGGGTTTAGCTACCGCCATTGGATTACTTCTTACATGGGGGCTTAGTGGATGTTTAATAGGCGATCAGATACCCATAGTTCGATGCAAGATTTTGGGCTTCATTTCATCCCAAAGGCTTTCAAATTCTTCCGCCCTATCTTCCGATAACTTAATGGGCTCAAAGAGACCGCTAAAGAAGATGGATTTTTTAGGAGCTAAGGTTTTCTCAAACTCAGCAAGACCAACCGGCTTATCGTCAATATCTCGCGTTAATTGGGCTGAGCACACAATGGCTTCAGCATCATCCCGGTCGATTACTGCAAACTCGATCAACTGCTGGGATTTGTCCAGAATGACTAAAGTTCCTCGTGCGTAGCAAACAGCCTCATGCTCTTGAACGATATAAGCCAAGAATTGATCTTCTTCCTCTTTACTCATGCGCAGATCATCAATGAAAAAGAGGTATTGATCCCCCGCCCCGTTTACCAAGGTGAAGACCTTGGGAATCACACCATGCCCTAAAGCCAGGTTGCGGTAATAAGAAGAAAGTTCAACAGCGAGGTTTTCAGCGAAAAGATGCATAAAAAAATAATGTAGTGAAGATTATTCGGTACGAGTTTTTATAGACTCGATAATTTTTAAGAACGGGTCAGCCTTAACGCAGCTTTGGCCTTTAAAAGGTTGATCTGTAATCACCAATAGCGAGATAAGTGCGCCCAACGTAACTGGCAAAATTTTCAAACCCATGAAAAATGAGTCTGAAGGCAAGAACAAGGTATTAATACCAAGTAAGGCCACCATACAGATGATGATGACTACCCAAAATAAATTCGGCAAGCGTACTGAAGATCGCTCTATGCGCGACTCCCTGCTTTCAGCAACCTCTTCCGCTTTTTTGAGGATATCGGTATACATTGCCGTCTGCCTATTCGTATGAGGCTCCAAAGATAGAAGCTGGCGAGAGATTCCACGCCAAAGCATATGGGTCTTTTTACTACCCAAACCATCCTTCATCAAATCCCACTCATCAAACACGATCGAGTTCATATACTCAAATAACTCCTTACGAACAGGTGCGATTGCAGGATCCCCATAGCGAACCAATAGACGATCCAAATTATTAATTTGACCAGCCTCTCTAGAAACTAAGGATTGCACTTCACGAAAATTGGTTTGAGCTTGGTTTAATAAGAAACCAATTAAGAGGCCGCTCAAAGTAATGATCGAGCCAAAAAGACTCAAACCCAATCGAGTACTGTCTTGGGTAGGGGCAAACATCGGAACAGCCTGCAAAACGCGGGGCATTACATCGAGCAATACAACGAAAAACAAAACCAGAATAATTAAAATCTGAGTATTGCTACGCCTATAAATCCAATTGAAAAACATATACGCCCTTAATTGCTTGTTAATTACCTATTAATTGCCTAGGGTATTTTTTAAGAAAGTCATCGTGCGCTCCCAGGCTAAATCAGCAGCGGCTGAGTTGTACTGCAATGGCGGCAAGCCCCTTGAATCCGACTTTGGATTAGCAAAAGCATGCTTAGCGTCATAGCGCTGGAAATCATATGTGACCCCAGCAGCCTTGAGCTTCTCCTCCAATTGATCAACGCCTGCAATGGAGAAGAAATCGTCATGAAGAGCCCAGTGCGCTAGCATCGGCTTTGTCATGGCAGATGCGTCAACATACTCTAATGGAGGATATCCGTACCAAACCACTGTGCCATCGGACTCTGGAACAAGTCCAGCAGATAAGACCGTCAGCGCACCACCCATACAAAATCCTGTGACAGCGACTTTATTGCTACCAGTTGCTTTGAGGTACTGAACGGCACCGCGGATATCTTGGCTAGCAGCATCACCAAAATTAAGATCATTCATAAGGTGCTCTGCTTCATTTGCCTCGAGCGCAAGTTTGCCGCGATAGAGATCCGGAACCAAAGCGCGGTACCCCGCTTTTGCTAAACGGTTGGCGACATTTTTAATTTCATCATCAAGCCCCCACCACTCCTGAATCACCACTATGCCAGGAGCATTTTTTGGATTAGTAGGCTCAACTAAATAAGCCTCAACTGAAGCGCCGTCCGGTCTTTGAAATGTAATCATGTCGATCTCTCTTTTGAAAATGAATTGGGCTTAGCGTGCCTGTTTATCGGTATGAATATAGCCCACCAACCAGAAGGTAAGCAAGCCACACAGAGCTGCGCCATAACCAACTAGGTTGTAGTGATCCATCTTCCCATCGGCACCAATGGTAACCACTACACCAGCAATAACAGAGGCTAGCCCAGATGCCAGCATCTGCACTGAACCTACGAGACTCATAAAGGTTCCCCGAATTTTGGCCTCAACAACTTGACTCACGATAGCCATCGCCGGAATCATACGGCCTGAAACCAAGACAAAAAATGCGGTGGAATTAATCAACACCACCCAAAGCGGCACCGGCATGAGATTGGTCGTCACGAGCAAGGGAATAAGACTGATCACCGCAAGGGCTCTAAATACCTTGACCTTGCCGTAACGATCAGCCATATGCCCAATAATGCGAGAACTCATCAGCGTAGCAATCCCGCCGCATAGATAAATTAAAGAAATATAGGAGTTATCAATCCCTACATTGGATGTCAGATAGAGAGCGATATAGGGAATCACAGAAAACCCAGTCAACATAATCAGCGCCATAAAAATAAATGCACGCAGATGCTGGTGGGCGACAAAGATATTCCAGATTTGACTGAGGCGACTACCCTCATGGGTATGACCTAGGTGTCCAGAAATCTTAGGGATATTGCGATAGCCTAAATACAGGATGAGGCTCGATACCAAAGCGATAAAGATAAATGGCGCACGCCATCCTAAAGATGGAATGTTATTAGCCAGGAATAAACTCAGCGGCACACCTGCAACTGTAGATACAGAGAACGCCGACATCACCGTACCCAAAGCCTTACCTCTGCGTTCGAACGGTATTGAATCCGCAATGATGGTTTGAACCAGTGAACCCAAGATGCCGCCAAATGCTCCTGCGAATGCGCGAGCAATAAATAGCGAATGGTAGTCAGGGGCCAAACCACAAACTAAGGTTGCAATAATGAAGCAAGCATAAAGACTGAGTAGAAGTACCCTTCTCTCAAAGCGGTCTACAAAATACGTAGCGAAGACACCGGCAATTGCCGCGGCAAAAGTATAGGAAGAGAGTAATAGGCCAAACTCATGCGTATTGATATTGAGCTCACGAATAAATTCGGGGCCCAAAGGCATCATGATCATGAAGTCCAGGATATGGGTGAACTGAATTCCGGCCAGGGAGAATAAGAAAAAGCGCTCTTTGCTCTTTCCGCCTGGCATGTGATGCTCGGTCAAGGGTTTCTTTACATGAAATTAGAGATGTGCCATTATCAACCGACAAAGAAATCAATGCCTGAACCCACCCAATACCGACCACATGAATAACATCCTCACCGCATTCGCCGACTTCCCTTTTGTATTGCTGGCGCGGGATACCGTCTGGGGAATTGCTTGCTTGATTCTCATTCTGATGTTTCATGGCAGCACCATTAATCACCTCTTTATGCGCTTCGAGCGTTTGACACGTGACAACATTAAGCTAACCCAATACAACCGGGTTTTCTTTCATTTCTATGCAACCTTTGTATTTCTAGCCTTGATTCACCTATTGGAGATTCTCCTTTGGTCTTTCTTCATTATTGGCCTTGGCATCATGCAAACCCCCTTGGCCGCAATTCTCTTTGCAGGAAGTTGCTATACAACTGTGGGTTTTGAGTCTGACACCTTGGTTAATGGATGGAAAACCTTCGCATTTTTCATCTCATTTAGCGGCCTCTTTTCATTGGCATGGACCACGTCCATCATGATCGGTATGACCGCGGCTTATAAAAATGCTTGGGACCAAAAGTACAAAAATACTCGCGCCTACTAAGCAAATTCGATCAAATTTCTGTAATTTGGGGTAATTGGGTGTATCATTAGGGTTAACCCTTAAGGAGCTCACCATGGCACATTCAAACTCAGTCCAGTTTCACCAGGCACCAGCCTTTAGCTTTAAGCCTTTATTCGCAATTAAAGACTTCTTTGCCTTGTTGGCAGCCGCATTTAGCGAAGCTAAAGTAATGGAACAGAAATCACGTAAAACTAGTGGAAATTGGTAATTTATTGCTGATTTAGCCCTGTTTTAGGCCATTTTTGGCCAGTTTTAAGAAATAAGCCTCTGTTTTTTTGGAGGCTTTTTCTTTTATAGGTGCTAGCGTTTGATGTAATACCCATAGACACAACGTGAGCCGCCCCGAGACGGGTTGTGCGTATCTTCAATAACACCATCAATAACAGCGCTTAAGTGCTTAGAAACCTTCACAATTAGCCTGCCTGAGGGTAGCTCATTGGCCAGCATATGCACTTGGCAGCCAGCCCCAACTTTCATTGTGGGAAACCAAACAAAGCCGTGACCCAGAATGTAGTCATGAAAGACATTGCGGTGATTGCCATTGCGAGGTGAGGCGCCCTTAGCATTGAGCCTTCTAGCCAACTTATCGTTTCTTTGCTCCGCATAGGCTGCATTAGCGGCACGAAGATCTTCATAGACCTGCATATAAGGCAACTCAGCTGCGATTGCGATGGCACGAACCACGCAGTCACCGGCACCCCCTTTAAAGCCTGCGGCTTCCCTACCCCCATCATTAAGCTGAAACCCAAGCGCCCGTCCACGAGCAGTGGCCAGTTTGGCAAAGGGATTTAAAAAACTAAACATGGGATGGCTGGGAGCTTAAGTAGGTTGCAGGCAAAAGAAAAATGGACTTGCCTCGCGACAAATCCATTTCTTTTGAAGCAAAGAGCTAAAAATTAAGCGTGAGCTTTCTTCACTTCCAAGCGCCATGCATGAAGCAAAGGCTCGGTATATCCATTTGGCTGCTCAAGACCTTTGAAAATCAGATCGCTAGCTGCTTTATAGGCATAAGAGTCTTTGTAGTTCGGCATCATTGGCTTGTATAAAGCATCGCCAGCATTTTGACCATCAACTACTTTAGCCATACGCTGCAAAGTCTCATTCACTTGAGCTTCAGTCACAATACCGTGCAATAACCAGTTAGCAATGTGCTGACTTGAAATACGCAAAGTAGCGCGGTCTTCCATCAAGCCTACGTTATGAATATCAGGCACCTTAGAGCAACCAACGCCTTGATCAATCCAACGAACTACATAACCCAAGATACCTTGGCAATTGTTATCCAACTCTTGCTGAATTTCTTCCTTAGACCAGTTGGCTTTTTCTACCACTGGAATAGTCAACAAATCATCAATTAGGGCTTCAGCTTCAGCAGCCGTATCTAACTGCTCCATCTCTTTTTGCAATTGCGCTACGTTAACTTGGTGGTAGTGCAAGGCATGCAATGTTGCCGCTGTTGGAGAAGGTACCCATGCAGTATTTGCACCTGCTTTAGGATGAACGATCTTCTGCTCAACCATGGCTTTCATCAAATCCGGCATTGCCCACATTCCCTTACCGATTTGAGCGCGGCCACGTAAGCCACAATCCAAACCGGCCAGAACGTTACGACGCTCATAAGCGGATAACCATTTGCTGGTCTTCATATCGCCTTTGCGCATCATTGGACCTGCATGCATTGCTGTATGCATTTCATCGCCTGTGCGGTCGAGGAAGCCAGTATTAATAAAGGCAACGCGCGCACCTGCTGCAGCAATCGCCGCCTTAATGTTGGCGCTCATACGACGCTCTTCATCCATGATGCCTAGCTTTACAGTGTCCGCTGGCAAGCCAAGCAATTTCTCAACACGGCCAAAGAGTTCACCAGCAAAGGCAACTTCTTCAGGGCTATGCATTTTTGGCTTAACGATATAAACAGAGCCTTTACGTGTATTGCCGATTGCCTGAGTTGCGGGACGGTTAATGTCATGCAAGGCGATCAATACAGTAACTACTGCATCCAAAATACCTTCGTAGATTTCTTTACCGTCGCCAGTAATGATTGCTGGGTTAGTCATCAAGTGACCAACGTTACGAAGGAATAGCAAAGAGCGGCCATGCAAAGTCACAACGCCATCTTTAGCATCAACAGCGCCAATGCCGGCAGTGTACTTACGATCTGGATTTAATGTGCGAGTAAAGGTTTTGCCACCCTTGCTCACTTCTTCTACCAATGTACCCTTGAGAATACCTAGCCAGTTTTCATAAGCAACAACTTTGTCATCACCATCAACAGCTGCAATCGAGTCTTCCAAATCTAAAATGGTAGAAAGAGCCGCTTCGAGCACAACATCATTTACACCAGCAGCATCGCTAGCGCCAATTGTTTTACTCTTATCGATTTCAATATCAATGTGTACGCCGTTATTGCGCAAGAGTACTGAGGAAGGCGCAGAAGCATTGCCTTGATAACCTACAAACTGCTTCTCATCAGCCAGACCTGTTTTGCTGCCATCCTTCAGGCTAACAACTAATTTATTACCATCCACTGTGTACGCAGTAGCATCCGCATGTGAACCTTTAGCCAACGGTGCAGATTGATCTAAAAATTGGCGAGCAAACGCAACAACTTTTGCACCACGAATCGGGTTATAGCCACCAGCTTTAGTAGCGCCGTCATCTTCAGAGATCACGTCTGTACCGTAGAGGGCGTCATACAAAGAACCCCAACGTGCATTAGCAGCATTTAATGCATAGCGCGCATTGAGAACTGGAACCACCAATTGAGGGCCAGCTTGGAGAGCCAATTCATCATCAACATTCTTAGTAGTGCCCAGAACTTTGCCTGGCACTTCATCTAAGTAACCGATTTCTTTCAGGTGCTTGCGATAAGCAGGCATATCTTTGATTGGGCCAGGATTAGCTTGATGCCACTTATCCAAATCCAATTGCAAGCGATCGCGCTTAGCCAACAAAGCTTCATTCTTTGGGCCTAGGTCCTTAACGATTTCGTCAAAACCTTTCCAAAAGTCGGCACTTTTAATACCTGTGCCAGGTAGGACCTTATCTTCAATGAAACGATATAACGGTGTAGCCACTTGCAGGCTATTACATTGTGTACGTGCAGTCATCTATAAACCCCAAAACAAATATATAAATTAAATATACAAAAGCGAATTAAGAAAATCTCTTATTAACCTTTGAATGGATGTTGCAGAAGAATCGTTTCATCACGTTCAGGTCCTGTTGAGACCATAGCGATCGGCTTTCCTGCAACTTCTTCGATACGACGCAGGAACTTCTGTGCCTCTATTGGGAGTTTGTCCCATTCACGAATACCAAAAGTAGTTCCCTTCCAGCCTGGGAAATCCTCATAAATTGGTTCACAGCGCGCAACAGCTTCAGCGCCACGCGGCAATACATCTAATTTCTGACCATCTAGGTTGTAACCCACGCAAAGACGAATAGTCTCAAAGCCATCCAAGACATCAAGCTTAGTGATGCATAAGCCAGATAGACCGTTGATCTGAATAGAGCGCTTCAATGCAGCAGCATCTAACCAACCAGTACGGCGTGGACGACCAGTAACGGAGCCAAACTCTTTACCTACTTCAGCCAAACGCACGCCAACTGGATCTTGCTTGGCTGGATTATCAAAGTCGTACAACTCACTTGGGAATGGGCCCGCACCAACACGTGTGCAATAGGCTTTAGTGATACCCAAGATGTATTGCAATGAATCTGGACCAACGCCAGATCCAGCAGCTGCATTACCAGCTACGCAGTTGCTTGAAGTTACATAAGGATAGGTACCGTGATCAATATCGAGCAAAGTTCCTTGTGCGCCTTCGAATAATAAGTTTTGACCAGCCTGCTCTGCTGCATATAAAGCGCTAGAGACATCAACTACCATTGGCTTAATGCGTTCTGCATAAGACATGGCTTCTTCTAAAGTCTTTTGGAAATCAACTGGCTCAGCTCCGTAATAGTTTGTGAGCATGAAGTTGTGATATTCCAAGTTCTCACGCAATTGCGCGGCAAACTTTTCTGGGTAAAACAAATCTTGTACACGTAAGGCGCGACGCGCGACCTTATCTTCATACGCTGGTCCAATACCGCGGCCTGTAGTACCGATCTTGGCATTGCCACGTTTTTTCTCACGCGCATGGTCAATCGCTACGTGATACGGAAGAATTAATGTGGTTGCTTCAGAAATCTTCAAACGAGATTGAACATCCAATCCTGCAGCTTCTAGCTCACCAATTTCTTTAAAGAGCGCTTCAGGAGAAAGTACAACACCATTACCGATGTAGCAAATCACATTCTTATGCATGATTCCAGATGGGATCAAGCGCAGAATTGTTTTCTTGTCGCCAATGATCAAAGTATGACCAGCATTATGTCCACCCTGAAAACGTACGACTGCTTGAGCATGGTCAGTTAACCAATCCACTACTTTGCCCTTGCCCTCGTCACCCCACTGGGTGCCAATGACAACGACGTTACGACCATGAGCTTGTTGCTTTGAAGACATAATGAAATCCAAAAGGTAATTACAGAATTAGTACGTTATTAATAAAGCGAGTTATTTCTTTTTTAGCTCCCATGAGCTGCCCTGCTTTACCAGCTCACGATCACAAATATATTCAGCAGTTTCTACAGCGTCGCCATCCATTGCTTGAATGACTACTTCACCAGCATTGCGCAATTCAGCAATCTTGCTAGCCAGACTTGTGTCCACAATCCAAGGCGCTACGATGGCAGGCTTTCTTGGCGCAGTAGGTGCAAGATTGGCGAGAGTCAATAAATCCATTGAAAAGCCAGTGGCAGGACGAGGACGTCCAAATGCTTGGCCAACATGATCGTATCTACCACCACGAGCTATAGGCTGTGGAAACTTATCAACATAAGCTGCAAACATCACACCGCTGTGATATTGATATCCACGCAAATCAGCCAAATCGATACTGAGTTCAACCGGATTAGGCAATGCAGCAATTGCAGCAGCAAGCTTTTCTAATTGAGCCAAGGCCTCATCAATCAACTTGTGTTTTGGCAAAGACTTTTTAGCATCAGCCAATACTTGAGCGCATGGTCCATTCAACTCTGTAAGGGCCATTAAAGCTTCAGCAGATTTAGTCGGCAGGCATTTAGCCCAAATAGCCAAGCGGGGTCGATCTTTACTCTGTAGCAAGCTATAGAGTGCCTCGATATCACCCTTCTCAAGACTTTGCCCATCAAGAATTCCGGCGAGCACACCAGCATGAGACAGGTCTAAATAAACCTTGTTCAAGCCAGCAACACTTAATGTCTGCAATAACAGTGAGACTGCTTCAAAATCCGCTTCCCAACTTGCGCAGCCATAAATTTCGGCGCCGAGTTGCAATTCTTCGCGAGCAGAACTACCCACTGGGGTACGAGCGTGTGCAATAGAGCCTGCGTAGCAAAGACGAGTTACACCTTTGCGATTCAGTAAATGGGCATCAATGCGAGCAACCTGTGGAGTCATATCAGCACGCAGACCTAATGTACGACCAGATAATTGATCGACCAATTTGAATGTTTGCAAATTGAGATCTGAGCCAGTGCCAGTGAGTAATGAGTCGAGGAACTCCAGAATCGGAGGGGCAACTAGCTCATAACCATAGGACTCATACAAATCCAGAATGGCACGACGCAGAGACTCTACCTTACGAGCCTCGGCTGGTAAAACATCAGCAATATCTTCAGGAAGTAACCAACGATTCATGATCTGAAATATTCACTTTCAATTTTTTTTGTGCAAGAACTTAAAGAACTCGCCATTAGGCTCAACCACCATGACATCCTTCTTATCTTTGAAGGAGCTGCGGTAAGCCTCAAGACTTTGATAGAACTGCGCAAACTGTGGATCGCGACCAAACGCTTCTGCATACAGCGCAGTGGCCTTTGCATCGCCTGAACCTTTAATCTTTTGTGCATCACGATAAGCTTCAGCCAAAATTGTGTCGCGTTGACGCTCAGCGTTTGCTCGAATCTTGTCTGATTCTGCTGCGCCAGTAGAGCGGAGCTCATTGGCAACGCGTTTGCGTTCTGCTTCCATGCGGCGATAAACAGAATCACTAATCTCAGCAAGTAAATCTACGCGCTTAAGTCGGACATCCACAATTTCTACGCCGATATCTGAAGCATCATCAGCCACCTTTTTGCGTATACCTTGCATTACCTCTTCACGTTGATCGGAAATCAACTCACGTACGGTACGTTTAGTGAACTCTTCGTTCAAAGCGGATCGAACTAACTGGGTTAAGCGATCTTGTGCCAAGCGCTCATCACCCTTAAAGCTGATGAAGAATTTACGTGGATCAACAATGCGCCATTTCACATACGAATCCACTAAAAGATTCTTCTTCTCAGCAGTAATAAAACGTTCTGCTTCAGGGTTATCGATTGTGAGAATGCGGCGATCAAAGAAACGTACGCTTTCGAACGGCGCTGGATATTTGATTTGCAAGCCAGGTTGCTCGATTACACGAACGATCTGACCAAATGCAAAGACAACAGCAAAGTTGCGTTGATCAACAATAAAAATGCTGGATGCTAGAACATAGGCAAGCGCAATTAATCCAGCAATGCTAGCTAGGAGACGATTTGCATTCATTATCTTGCCTCCCGATCACGACTACGTAAGCCATCACGTTTATCAGCAGCATTTGCAGATCCAGAACTCGGTGCGGCAACACTAGGAGGGCTTGCGACTGGCGCCGCAGGATTACCTGTTGCCCCACCCACCGTTACAGATCCAGTTGGTGTAGTTGCAGGCGCTTGGCCTGTTGCCACTTGAGTACTTTCAGCGCTTACTTGAGCGACCAACTTATCTAGCGGGAGATACAGGAGGCTATTGTTTTTAGTCGTGTCCACCAAAACTTTAGTTACGTTGTTATACATCTCACGCATGCTGTCGATATACATACGATCACGCGTTACGCCTGGAGCTTTTGCATACTCCACAAACACTTGTTTAAAGCGGGCGGCGTCACCTTCAGCTGTAGCCACTACTCGCGCCTTATAACCCTCAGCCTCTTGAATCAAACGCGCTGCTGTACCTTTGGCGCGCGGAATAATATCGTTCGCATAAGCCTGACCTTCGCTCTTTAAACGCTCTTGGTCTTGCCCTGCTTTTACAGCATCATCAAACGCAGCTTGTACTTGCTCTGGCGGCTGAACGTTTTGAACGGTCACGCTGGTTACATAGATGCCGGTCTTGTAGCTGTCTAAAATTTTCTGGATCGAGTTTGCGAGATCAACACCGATCTTCTCGCGCCCTTCGTACAAGACGGTATCCATCTTGCTACGAGCAACGATTTCACGAACAGAAGTCTCTGCTGCTTGAACCACTGTGGCATCAGGATCGCGATTATTAAATAAATAATCGGTAGGATCTTTTAATCTGTATTGAACAGCAAAGCGCACATCAATAATGTTTTCATCTTCGGTCAGCATCGAAGAATCTTTTTGATTGGTTGCCTTAATTAATGTTGGGCGACCTACTTCTACAGATCTCACGCCAGATAAATTAACCGTCTCTTGAGATTGAATTGGCCAAGGCATGCGCCAGTTAATGCCTGGCTTGGCGGTGTAATCGTATTTACCGAAAGTAGAGATCACTCCAGCTTGGCCTTCTTGAATAATGAAGAAGCCACTAAAGATCCAAACCAACAGCACGCCACCAGCAGCCAACAAGACGGTAGCTTTAGAGCCAAATGGATTGCTGAAGTTGAAATTAGGCGCACTCATACCGCCACCACCATTACCGCCATTGTTACCACCACCATTACCGCGCTGAGATGGCGGAGGAATGTCAGTGCTATTCGGTTTATTGGCTGGCTTGCTTGATGTTGCGCCGGGTTTTTTCTTGCCGCCAAAAATACCACTGAGGCGGTCATTGAAATCACGCCACAGTTCATCTAAATCTGGAGGGCCATCTGGCTTAGCTGGTTGCTTATTTGGCTGAGTCTCTACCGGCTTTTCAGCATCTGGATTATTCGGTTCAGCTTGGGGGGATTGATCGCTACCCTGCCCACCTTTGGCATCTTTGGATCCACTGCCTGGTTGACTATTGCCCCAGCCTGGATCATTGACCGAAAACAGCTCAAGAAATTTACGCATCGTTTGGTGAATATTTTCGGTTGGGAATCGGGTTAAATTCAGAAGTCTCTGGTCGTTCGGGTAAAGGAGCTAAAAACTCGTCTGGGTCCATTTGGACTTTGGCACGATTCTGCTCGACCCTTATTCTATCAGTCATTTGAGAGCATTTGGCGAGGGCTGAACGCAATAAATCCAGGCCTAGGCCAGTCTTGGCAGAGAGGAAAACCTGGCTCGGAATTCCCTCGGAATCGCGGACCAGGACTGCACCCTCCGTAAAGGTCTGGGGCATCTGGTCAATCTTGTTCATCACCTCAATACGGGGGATGTCATCTGCACCAATTTCCCGTAAAACAGCCTCTACTTCAGCCTTTTGCTCCCTTGCAACCGGGCTACAGGCGTCAATAACATGCAAAATCAGGTCCGCATGGATGGTTTCGTCCAAGGTGGCCCTAAATGCCTCTACTAATTGGTGGGGTAATTCGCGGATAAATCCAACCGTATCGGAGACCACAATCGACCCTACGCCATCTAAATGGACCTTTCGGGAGGTGGTATCGAGAGTCGCAAATAGCTGATCTGCGGCATATGTCCCTGCTTTTGTGAGGGAATTAAACAATGTGGACTTACCAGCATTGGTATACCCGACCAGGGATACTGAAAAGACGTCCTTGCGGTTCCGTGCCCTTCTTTGGGTTCTTTGCTGGCGTTGGAGCTTCTCAAGCTCTGTTTCTAGACGCTTGGCCTTAGTTGCCAGCATCCGTCGATCAAGCTCCATCTGGGTTTCACCTGGGCCACCACGTACACCGATACCGCCTCGTTGACGCTCCAAGTGACTCCAGGCTCGCACTAATCGAGACATTCGATAGCGCACTTGAGCCAGCTCAACCTGAGTTTTACCAATATGACTTTGCGCTCTTTGACTAAAGATATCCAAAATCAGGCCTGTACGGTCCATGACATGAAAGCCAATATGGCGCTCGAGATTGCGTTGCTGTGTTGGGGATAGCGAATGGTTAAAGATGACTAATTCAGCACCTTGTTCTTCCATCACTTTTTTGACTTCATTTGCTTTGCCTGAACCAATGAATAAAGCTGGATCAGTTTTGCCCTTACGAGCAATCACACTAGCTGTAGGTATAGAGCCGGCACTCTCAGCCAAAAGGCTGAGCTCTGCCATGCTGTCCGCAAAATCCTCGCGGCCTGTGTCAACTCCAACTAGAACGGCACGTGCCGCATCTACACCTGTTTTATACAGAGCTAACTTCTTCCGTACGGAACTCCACTGCACGAGCAGGAACGATCGTGGAAATGGCGTGTTTGTAAACCATCTGGGTCACGGTATTGCGCAAAAGGACGACGTATTGATCGAAAGATTCAATATTGCCTTGCAGCTTGATGCCGTTGACAAGATAGATGGAGACAGGAACATGCTCTTTGCGTAAGGCATTGAGGAAGGGATCCTGTAGCAATTGGATTTTGCTGTTATTCATACTGCTCCTTATTGGTTTTTATACGCTGCTTCTATTTTGGGAGTCTTGCTTTTTTTATTGATCAATCTACTGCTTACTGCTCATTACTGCACCTGTCTACCTCCAACATAAGGGGTCTGATATTCAAAAATCAAGCCCCTCACTGAAAACACTAATAAAGCTATATCGCTATTTTTACTTCTTTTTGCCTTTTTTGCCTTTGTCCGCATCAACATAGGGGTTTTTGGCTGTATTCATCTGAATGCGCAATGGGGTACCGCGTAACTTGAAGACTTCTCTAAAACGACCTTCCAAGTAGCGTTTATAGCTATCAGTAACACCGCTCAACGAGGTTCCATGAATCACCACAATCGGGGGGTTCATACCACCTTGGTGGGCATAGCGTAATTTAGGACGACCCATACCCACGCGCTTAGGCTGCTGATGCTCAATGGCCTCTTGCAAAATACGGGTGAGTTTAGGAGTTGGCAATTTCGCCATCGCTGCGGCGTAAGCGAGATCAACGTCTTTAAATAACTCTTTAAGGCCGGTACCTTTTTTAGCTGAAATTGGATGTACGTTTGCAAAATCGAGGAAGCGTAGTTTTTGAGCAATCTCTAAACGCGCACGCTCTTTAACGTAAGCATCCAAACCATCCCATTTATTAACAGCAACAACCAATGCACGCCCTGCTTCCACAATAAAGCCAGCGATGTGTGCATCTTGCTCTGAAATATCCTGTTGGGCATCGAGCATCAAGATGACCACATTGCAATCGGCAATCGCTTGCAATGTTTTTACAACCGAGAATTTCTCAATCGCTTCAAATACTTTTCCACGACGACGCAGGCCTGCAGTATCAATCAAGATGTAAGGCTTGCCGTTACGCTCGAAAGGAACTTCAATTGCATCGCGCGTTGTTCCTGGCATGTCAAATGCAATCACACGCTCTTCACCGATCAACTTATTGATCAAGGTGGATTTACCGACGTTAGGACGACCCACTACCGCAATCTTCATTGGGCGATTAGGATCGTTTTCTAATTCTTCTGGTTCTGGCTCTGGGATCCCTAATGAATCCAAAGCATCATCGATCAAACCACGAACACCATCACCATGTGCTGATGAAATCGGGAATGGCTCACCAAGACCCAACTCATGGAAGTCTGCAGTGACAACGCCAGCTTGCATACCTTCCGTTTTATTCACCGCCAGGATGACTGGTCTACCTGTCTTGCGCAAGAAATCAGCAATCACACGGTCTTGTGGCGCCATACCCAAGCGGCCATCCACCAAGAAAATAATGATGTCGGATTCGGCTACAGCTTGCTTGGTTTGCTTAGCCATCTCAGCAACAATGCCGGTCTTGGCTACTGGCTCAAAACCGCCAGTGTCTACGCAAATAAATGCACGCTCACCAATACGACCTTTACCGTAGTGACGATCTCGAGTTAAACCCGAGAAGTCAGCAACCAAGGCATCACGGGAGCGTGTTAAGCGGTTAAAGAGTGTCGATTTTCCAACGTTAGGACGACCGACAATAGTAATTACTGGATTCATTTTGGACTGTACGCCGCTAGTTTGCCACCTTGAGATTGAACCAAGATGAGGCCATTCACCGCAATCGGTGCGGCTGTGATTGGACTACTGTCATGACGAATGCGTGCCAGCATTTCACCATTCGCTTGTGAAAGTGCATGCACATAACCCTGTGCATCACCAACGAGTAATACCCTGCCCACTGCCATTGGCTCACCAACATCTCTAAATGTTAGCTGCGTGTTTTCCCAAACTTGTGAACCATCCTTGACTGCAAAGGCAGTGACATACGATTTTTCATTGGAGGAGAAAACCAGGTCAGGACTTTGTGCTGTACCAGTAAAGCTTGAATAGTCTTTGAACCACAAAAGGTTTCCAGTACGCGCTTGACCGCAACCTACGCGACCTTGATAAGAAACAGCGCAAATAATTTCGCCTTCCATACTTGGCTTAGCGGTCACATCATTAAGGCGCTCAATTTCAGAGAAGCCTTTTGGAAATGAAACTGGAGTCTCCCAAACCAAACCGCCATTGGCAATTGCAATCATGCCAAAACGACCACCAGCAAATCCAGTCACAATCACTTCATTATTAATCGCGAGCATGCCGTAGCCTACACGCAATGACAGTGCAGATTGTTGACGTTGATAAGTCCACTTACGAACACCAGTCTGAGCATCAAGACCAACAAAGCGATTATCTAAAGTGCGGATAATGACCAGTCCACCAGCAACTACTGGCTCAGATAAGACTTCACTGCCAACACTGACATTCCAGATAGGCTTGCCGGTATCGTCGTAAGCATAGACCGTGCCTTTGGTGGTGACCACCGCAGTAGTACGGCCGTCAGATCCAGGGCCAATAGATAAGCGATCTGGTACAGATGCTTCCCAAACTTTTGCACCGGTACGCAAATCAATCTTCGCGAGATTGCCACGATGCGATGCTGCATAGACCGCATCACCTGCAACTGCAGGATGAAAGTTAAATGACTCAGATGATCCGACGCTGGTGGACCATACAGGAGTTAAGTCAAATTGATTGGTAACTGGGACGAGCTCAGCAGGCTTGCGAACACGTGAGCCACCAGAACAAGCTGTTAAGGCCAGCACTACAGAACCCAATACGAGGGTTGTAGTTGCTAATTTTGCTACACGTTTGCAATCCATCATCACTGAGCTACTCCTCCGACGGCATCCAATTTAACCTTCAAGAGACGACGCGCCTCTTCAGGGAATTCTTTTGCATCATTCAACTGCTTCCATGCAGCTTCATAACTCTTACGCGCATCCGCAGTATTCTTTTGAGCCAAATACCAATCGCCACGACGCTCTAACCACAATGCCTCAAAGCCTGCGACACGCTTTTCTTTCAGAATGGCATCCGCTTCAGCTAAATCTTTTTCAGTGCCCTGCTCTATCAGCTGCGCTATCAAACGCAATTTAGCTAAAGCCAAATAACCCTGGTCGGAAGAATTCTTAGCAGCCCAACGTAAATAATCCATAGCTTTTGCTGAGTCACCCGCATCAGATGCAATCCTCGCAGCGACTAAGCTGGACATTGCCGCATACGGTGTACCAGAAAACTGCTTTTGCAAATCATCAGCAGCACGTAAGGTTTGATCTTTATCACCCTTGTTAATCGCGGTAACCATGGTCTCGTATAACTGAGATGCGGCTGCGGCTTGGCTAGTACGCCACCATTGGTAACCGCTATAGGCTGAATAAGCAAATAAAGCAGCAGTCACAACACCGGTAATCAGGTTGCGATACTTTTGCCAGAATGCTTTAAGTTGATCTACTTGTTCTTGTTCTTCTAGGTCTAAAGGCATGTCAATCCAAGCTAATAAATACAGTTTTTAATATTAATGTCTTAATTCTATTCGGTGGCGCCAACTATGGCATCAATTACAGCCTCTACAACGCTATCTAGCGCTACAGCCTTTTGCTCACCGCTGCTACGTAAATCCTTGAGCTGAGCCTCATTTTTAGCCAATTCATCCGGCCCAATAATGACTGCATAGGCTGCCCCGCTCGCATCTGCCTTCTTCATTTGTGACTTAAAGCTGGCGGTTTGGCCATCCGGAGGGCAAAAGAGGACAACATCGATACCGGCGTTACGCAGGCGCTCGGCAATGATCATGGCGGCAGTTAAGGTTTCGCCACCCTGGTGAATGACAAAGGCATCGCACTGAGCTTGCGGCTCTGGCAAGGATCCGGAAACCTTCATCAACTCCAAAACACGTTCCATACCCATGGCCCAACCGCAAGCTGGAGCGGCTTTACCACCCATGCGCTCGATCAAGGGGTCATAACGACCACCACCAGCGATCGTGCCCTGAGCGCCCAACTCTTCGGTAATCCACTCAAAAACAGTCAGGTTGTAATAATCCAAACCACGAACTAACCGGGGGTTGATCTTGCAGGGAATGTTATTTGCCTTGAGCAATGCCTGAACTGCGTCGAAATGCTTGAGTGACTCTTCACCCAAGAAATCCAATAATTTTGGCGCGCCTTCAATCAAATCCTGCATTGCTGGATTTTTAGAATCCAAGATACGCAATGGATTGGTTAGCAAGCGACGTTGGGAATCCTCGTCAAGCTGTTCTTTATTTTTCTCAAAGTACGTTACCAAGGCAGCGCGATGCTCAGCACGCTCAGGAGCCTGCCCTAAAGAATTAATCTCTAGACGCACACCCTTCAAGCCGAGCTCATCCCAAAGACGTTGACCCATCAAAATGATTTCAGCATCAATATCGGGACCAGCAAAGCCCATCGCTTCAATACCAAATTGATGGAACTGGCGATAGCGACCACGTTGTGGGCGCTCATGACGGAACATTGGCCCCGTGTACCAAAGACGCTTTGGCCCTTCATAGAGAAGGTTGTTCTCAACTACAGCACGAACTACGGCAGCAGTACCTTCTGGACGCAATGTCAGTTGCTCACCATTAAGGCGATCCTCAAAGGAATACATTTCTTTTTCAACGATATCGGTTACTTCACCAATGCCGCGTTGAAACACTGCAGTGGCTTCCACAATCGGAGTGCGCAAGAACTCATAGCCATAGGCGCGAGTGAGATCACGCAAGACATGCTCCAAATGTGTCCACTGTGCAGCATCCGCTGGCAAGAGATCATTCATGCCGCGAACGCCATTAATTTTTTGGATCTTTTGTGCTTTAGCTTGATTAGCTTGATTAGCCTGGTCAGTCATGATGTGCGCTTCAGTTCTTCTTTGTCGTTCTTATTTGTTGTTGTTATTTGTTGTTCTGTTTTTGCTTCATTTATTTCGGTGCGTAATTCCGGTTCACGTACTCATCCACAATTACCTGAAACTCTTGAGCAATATTGTCACCACGCAATGTCTTTACTTTGACGCCATCTACAAAGACAGGGGCAGCCGGAGTCTCGCCAGTACCGGGTAATGAGACGCCAATATTAGCGTGCTTACTCTCGCCTGGGCCATTCACGATACAGCCCATGACTGCAACATTCATTGCCTCAACACCAGGGTGGGTTTTTTTCCAGACCGGCATTTGTTGGCGTAGGTATGACTGAATATTTGCAGCCAACTCTTGGAAGGTCGTACTTGTCGTTCTTCCGCAACCAGGGCAAGCAATTACCATCGGTGTGAAATTACGCAATCCCATGGTTTGCAAAATTTCTTGCGCAACAATAATTTCGTTCTCGCGTGGCGCGCCAGGATCAGGCGTTAAAGAAACCCGAATGGTGTCACCAATACCCTCTTGCAACAAGATACCCATTGCTGCTGTTGAAGATACGATACCTTTACTGCCCATGCCTGCCTCTGTAAGACCTAAATGCAATGGGTAATCAGAGCGACGCGAGAGATCGCGATACACAGCTACTAAATCTTGCACATTACTGACTTTGCAAGACAGCAAAATTTGATTGGGGTTCATGCCGAACTCCACAGCCTTTTCTGCAGACTGCAATGCAGACTGAATCAATGCCTCAATCATCACTTCTTGTGCAGTCTTGGGAACAGGCAATGCTGCATTGGCATCCATAATGCTAGCGAGCAAGTCTTGGTCTAAGCTGCCCCAGTTCACACCAATCCGAATCGGCTTGTCATATTTACAAGCGGCTTCGATCATTTGTGCAAATTGCGGATCGCGCTTTGCGCCCTTACCCACATTACCTGGATTGATGCGGTATTTAGATAAAGCTTTGGCACACTCTGGGTAGTCGTTTAATAAAGTGTGGCCGTTGTAATGGAAGTCACCAATCAATGGGACCAAAACATCCATCTTGTCCAACTGCTCACGAATGTATGGAACTGCTTCAGCTGCGGCTGGCGTGTCTACCGTAATACGCACCATCTCTGAACCAGCACGAGCTAACTCTTTAACTTGAATAGCCGTGCCAACCGCATCAGCAGTATCAGTATTGGTCATGGATTGGACGCGAACTGGCGCATCGCCACCAATCGTAATGATGTTCGTTTTCCAGGCAACCGTTGCCTGACGAGTAGCCCTCTTAGGCGATGGGCCTAAAGGCAGCTTTGGAAGATTGTTAGATGAATTACTCATTGGACTTGTATTGTGAAATCAGTCGTCTAATCTTTTGAGCCACTGCACTGGGTGCTCGGCTTGATACTCTTGCTCTTCTTCATCTTCGAGCTCTTGGGCATCACCCTCGAAATCATGCTCTATTTGCTTGTCATGTACTGCGCGCTCACGAACTCTAGTGCGATCTACTACATCACCGGCTAACTGGCCACAGGCAGCAGCAATATCATCACCACGGGTTTTACGAACCGTAGCCACCATGCCAGCGTCTAACAATATGCTGGCGAAGGCATGCACACGTTGCGCTGTTGAGCGCTTCAATCCAGATTCTGGGAATGGATTAAATGGAATGAGATTGATCTTGCACTTGATGTTCGCCAATAGGCGCACCAACTCTTTTGCCTGAATATCAGAGTCATTCACACCATCGAGCATGCAGTATTCAAAGGTTAAGAAATCCCTTGGGGCAAAAGGCAAATACCGTTCGCACGCAGCAAGCAATTCTCTTAAAGGATATTTTTGATTCAACGGAACAAGTTGATCACGCAGTTTGTCATTCGGCGCATGTAATGACACCGCCAACGCTACTGGGCAATCTTGCGCCAAGCGATCAATCATCGGCACAACGCCGGAAGTGGATACAGTCACACGGCGGCGTGATAAACCATAGGCTCTGTCATCGAGCATTAAACGCAAAGCAGTAACGACGTTGTCATAGTTGAGCAAAGGCTCGCCCATGCCCATCAAGACCACATTCGAGATCACGCGACCCGTGTGTTCCCAGCCGGGTGTTGGGTATTTCTCAATACGGCGAACGGCATTCGGATCTGTTCGGAGTAAATGCTCTGCAAACCAGAGTTGGCCAATGATTTCACCAGCGGTGAGATTGCGCGAGAAGCCTTGATGCCCTGTTGAGCAAAAACGGCAATTGACTGCGCAACCAGCCTGGGATGAGATGCACAAAGTGCCACGATCATCTTCAGGAATAAATACAGACTCCACAGCATTACCAGCTCCAACATCTAGCAACCACTTGCGGGTGCCGTCTGCTGCATGCTCATCTTTAATTACCGGGAGGGAAAGGACTTCTGCTTTATCAAGCAGTGTTGCTCGAAAGCTTTTTGCTAAGTCACTCATGTCGTTGATGTCAGAAACACCACGTTGGTGTATCCACTGCATGAGTTGCTTCGCCCTAAAGGGCTTTTCATTCAACCCCGCGACATACGCTGCCATTTGGTCAGCGTCAAAATCTAAGAGATTTACGCGCGGGGAGGTCAATGCGCCTACTTATGTATTAAATAGGTTGTTCGTTAGCAATCGTGAATTAACGATTGAAAACGTTCATGCCAGCGAAGAAGAATGCAACTTCGACAGCAGCAGTTTCAGGAGCATCAGAGCCATGAACAGCGTTTGCATCGATGCTGTCAGCAAAATCAGCACGGATAGTGCCTTTGTCTGCCTTCTTAGGATCAGTAGCACCCATCAAGTCACGGTTCTTAGCAATTGCGCCTTCGCCTTCTAATACCTGAATCATTACAGGACCAGAAATCATGAAGCTCACCAAATCTTTAAAGAAAGGACGTGCAGCGTGCACAGCGTAGAACTGCTCAGCTTCAGCTTGTGACAAATGCGCCATTCTGGACGCAACAATCTTCAAACCAGCAGATTCGAAACGGTCATAGATCTTGCCGATTACGTTTTTTGCAACAGCATCAGGTTTGATAATTGAAAGGGTGCGTTCGATAGCCATGTAAAACTCCAATAGTGATTTCAAAGATTTTGCTGAAATTAGCGCCAATTTGGACCCAGGGTGAACTTCTGCCCTATTTCCTACAACGCGCCAGGAATTCAGCGACCCCCGAATTATACATCGCCTGACCGTATTTACCCTGATCTGGGCGTAGCTAAGCCATTGAATTTACAGGGCATAACCCTTTAACTTGTAGTCCTTTTCATGGGGGGCTTGAAATTAGCCCATTTTGTCTATACTTACTGTCAACAGCCCCTCGTGGGCTCGTGTATCAACTATGAAAAAGGAGTCAATATGAGTGATCTGAACTCTTACGGCTTTGGGCAAACAGGCTCGATTAGCACCCCACAGATACGCAACCGCGTACTTCGCAATACCTACGCCCTTTTGGCGCTCTCAATGGTCCCTACTGTCATTGGCGCATGGCTTGGCGTTGCATTTGGGCTTAACTTCATGGCGAGCAGCCCATTCTTGGGTTTCATCGTCTTTATGGCAATCGCCTTTGGCTTCTTCTGGGCAATTGAGAAAAACAAAGACACCGGAGCTGGTGTTCTGCTGCTTTTAGGCTTCACCTTCTTTATGGGCATCATGATGTCCGGTCTGGTGGGCTACACACTCAATAGCTACAGCAATGGTGCTACCTTAATCATGCTGGCTTTTGGCGGCACTGGTGCAATTTTTGCTGTGATGGCAACCATTGCTACTGTGAGCAAGAGCGATTTCTCAGGCATGGGCAAATGGTTGATGGTTGGCGTACTGCTCTTGATCGTGGCTTCATTAGCCAACATCTGGTTGCAGTTACCTGCTTTGATGTTGACTGTGATGGTGTTGGCAATCGCGATCTTCTCCGCCTTCATCCTGGTTGATGTTCAACGCATCATTAATGGTGGCGAGACCAACTACATCATGGCTACTTTAGCTATCTACCTAGATGTCTATAACGTCTTCACCAACTTGCTCGCACTCTTGGGCATTGTGGGTGGCAATAGAGACTAAGTATTACTTCAAGCTTCAATAGAAAAGGCACCCGCGGGTGCCTTTTTCTTTATCTTGATGCTGACTTCTAAGGTCTTAAGGTCTTTCAAATACCGCCATCGACTCCACATGGGATGTGTGGGGGAACATATTGACGATGCCTGCACTCTTGAGAACATAACCCGCTTGATGGCAAAGAATATCGGTATCTCTTGCTAGGGTCTTTGGGTTGCAAGAGACATACACAATGCGCTGCGGCGGAAGATCACTTCCCTGCTCATGCAATAAGGCTAATGCTTGGCAGATCTCCATGGCGCCTTCACGTGGAGGATCCATCAACCAGCGCTCAGCCCCACCCCATGAGGCAATGGTTTCTGTTGTCACTTCAAACAAATTGCTTTGCATGAAGCTGACTTTATCGGCGAGTTGATTGTGTTCGGCATTAGCTTTAGCTCTGGTGGTCAGGCTTTCCAAGCCCTCGATACCTAATACAGTTTTTGCTCGTCTTGCGAGCGGCAACGTGAAATTGCCAATGCCACAGAACAAGTCGAGCACTCGATCAGTTGCTTGAACCTCTAAGAGGCGAATCGCCCTGCTGACCAATGCGCGGTTCATCATGTGATTCACTTGCGTGAAATCCGCCGGTTTAAATGGCATCTCGATTTCAAACTCGGGTAGGCGATAACAAAGCTTGCCCGTTAATGGATAGAACGGTGCAACAGTTTCAATGCCTTTAGGTTGCAACCACACCCAGACTTGATGGGTATCTGCAAAGTCTCTGAGCAATTGTTCGTCGGCCGGCGTTAAAGGTAGCAGGTTTCTGAAAACCAATGCAGTAACTGGCTTTGATTTTTTAGGGTCATCTGAATTGGGATCCTCAGGTTCGCCTACAGCAATCTCAATTTGCGGCATGCGATCGACAATGGATAAACCCATGACCAATTTACGCATCTCTGGCAATAAATCAGAAACATGCTTAGGCAAAATCTCACAAGTAGTCATGTCAGCAACATAACCACTCTTACCCTCATGAAACCCAATCAGAACGGTACCTTTTTTAATCGAGCGATTAACCGCACTTAAGCGCGCGCGATGACGGTACTCCCAAGCGGGACCACCCATGGGGCGAAGAATTTCTTCAGGGGCGACTTTTGCTATGTGTTTAAGATCGTCTTCAAGCACTCGCTGCTTCATTGCAACCTGCGCCCGTATATCCAAGTGTTGCATGGTGCAACCACCGCAAACCCCAAATGCCTTGCACTTGGGTTCAGCTCGAAATACTGCAGGCTTGAGGATGTCGAGTACCTTAGCTTTGCTGAAGCGGGCTTTGTCACGCGTAATGACATAAGTGACGAGCTCAGTTGGCAATGCCCCTTGAATAAAAATGACCTTGCCGCTTTGACCCTCTGCAGCTTCTTCCTCGTTAGGTGCTAAGCGCGCAATACCTTGGGCATCTAGATCAAGGGAGTCAACTCGTACTGGCTCAGTCACGACGATATGGACCGGCTTTTCACCTCTACGCATCGGGAGCGAAATCCAAGAGATATTCTTGCCACTGCTCGCCATGCGGCTCTTTAGATTCTTTTTCTAAATAGGCTTTAACGAAAGTGATTTCTTCTTTGTACTCTTCTAATGAGAAGCCGCCACGCATCAACTGAAAACGGCAGTACATCAAATAGGTATTGACGACGTCGGTTTCACAATAGCGACGAATCTCATCGATCCTACCTTCTTGATAAGCAGGCCAGACCTGACTGCCATCCATGCCCATCTTGCCCGGGAAACCGCAGAGCTTTGCCAATCCATCTAAAGGTGCATTGGCACGGCCATTAAATTTAGCCAAAAGATCCATCAAATCGAGATGACGCATGTGATAACGACTGATGTAGTTGTTCCACTTGAATTCACGGCTGTCGTTTTCCTGGCTCTCGCCCATCTCCCAGTAGCGCGGTGCTTGTACATGGTTTGCTAAGGCGCGGTAATGCAAAACCGGCAGGTCAAAGCCACTGCCATTCCAAGACACTAACTGGGGGGTATATTTTTCAACGAGCTCAAAGAAGGTCTGAATCAATACCTTCTCATCATCTTGCGCAGTGCCTAAGGTTCCCACTTTTATTTGCGGTGAGCCATCCTTGGTTGTTCTGCGTATGACGCAGGAGATAGCGCAGATACGTTGCAGATAGAGCGGCAAAAACTCACTGCCTGTCTTTTCCGCACGTTCAGCCATCGCTTTAGCAGCGACTTCACTATCAGACAAGGTATCGGGATAATCATTGAGGCGACGCAATCCCGCAACATCAGGAATAGTTTCAATATCGAAGACGAGAACCGTTGCCATACTTAAATCACTAGCAATTTATTGATGGCAATTACTGCAAGTATGGCGTTGGATTTACTGGCTTGCCATTCACACGGAGTTCAAAGTGAAGCTTGACTGAAGTAGCGTCGGTGTCGCCCATCTCTGCAATCTTCTGCCCTTTCTTTACCGCATCACCTTCTTTAACCAGAAGTGTGCGGTTATGGGCATAGGCTGTGAGGTAGGTGTTGTCATGCTTGATGATGACCAGATTGCCATAGCCACGCAAGCTGTTGCCGGCGTAAACCACTTTTCCATCAGAAGCTGCGGTCACAGGATCGCCTAACTTACCAGCGATATCAATACCTTTGTTCTTGTCATTGAACTCTTCAGTTACTTTGCCTTTTGCAGGCCATGACAAACGAATACCAGGCTCAGCAACCATTTCTTTTGAGGCTTCTGGTTTTGGTGTATCCGCCTTGGCAGCATCAACCTTTGGTGCATCTGTTTTTGCAGTATCAATATTAGTTGGCGGCTTAACGGCCGGTTTTACCGCAGACTTAGATCCGGCTGGTGGCTTCACCAATATCAAATCCCCTACTTCAATCTGATTAGGGTTCGACATATTGTTCCACTGCGCCACATCTCGAGGAGATTGACCGTTATCCAATGCAATCCGAGCCAAAGTATCGCCACGTTTCACACGATAGTAACCAGGAGGCGTAGGCTCACTATTTCCACTGGTGCGATCAACAACATTCGCCGGCTTAGCTCTTGGGGTTGTTGAACAACCAGTATTGAGCACCAGGGATGCCACTGCTGCTAGCAATAAGAAGGATTTAGACAAGGTATTCATTGGGTTTTTCATACTACCCCTGATTGTAAGGGTACAAAAAAGACCTCGTCCAGAACGGTTCTTTGGTAGCGCTGGGAGCTCATCCGCTCTACCATGATCAATTGTTGCTCTTTCTCATTCTTGGCAACTGGGGCCACTAGGCGCCCACCAATAGCCAATTGATCTAGCAAGGCATCCGGAATGCCCAAGCCAGCTGCCGCCAGAATGATTCCATCAAATGGGGCAGCTTGAGGCAACCCTAAGATGCCATCACCGTAGATCAGGCGCAGATTTTTAATCCGAAATGGGCGGAGCTTCTCTCTAGCCATATCGTGCAATGGACGAATACGCTCTATGGAATACACCTCATCCGATAGCAAACTGAGAACTGCTGCTTGGTATCCACAGCCGGTACCAATCTCTAATACTTTTCCTAGCGACTGCTTGGGCTTATGCAAGAGCTCGATCATGCGAGCCACTACTGATGGCTTAGAAATCGTTTGTGAATGGCCAATCGGTAAAGCGGTATCTTCGTAAGCCTGAGGGTGCATGCCCGCATCCATGAATGCATGGCGTGGAACAGTAGCAATCGCTTCTAATGTTTTACCGTGTTTAACCCCAGCAGCGAGTACTTTCGCTGCTAAGGCTTGCCGATGACCGGCATTCCGCTCTGCTGCTGGTCTCAACCGCGATCCCAACCATTGGCACGCATAGCGGCTAGACGCGCATGATGGGTTAAATCTAATTGCATTGGTGTGATCGAGATGCAGCCTTCATCAATCGCATGAAAGTCTGTTCCTTCAGAACTATCTTTTGCATGCCCTGCTGCACCAATCCAGTAAATGTCATCGCCACGAGGGCTTTTTTGAACTACTACCGGTTGTGAATGGTGGCGGTTACCCAAGCGAGTCACCCTCCAGCGATACAAATCAGCATAGGGACGATTGGGGATGTTCACATTTAGCAAAGTTGCAGGGCCTTCGCTATGAGCCATCTTAGATACCAGCATTTGCGCCACGATATCGTGCGCTGCTTTTGCAGCATCTTCAATGCGGTTCCAGCCTTTATCAATTTGTGAGAAAGCGATACCGGGAACGCCAAACATCACACCTTCAACTGCTGCGGCAACAGTGCCGGAGTAAAGAGTGTCTTCACCCATGTTCTCGCCCTGATTAATTCCAGAAACTACGAGATCGGGTTTTTCATCCAAGAAACCGGTCATTGCGATATGTACGCAATCCGTTGGGGTGCCATTAATAAATAGGAAGCCATCGCGCTCACCACCAGCTACACGATGAATCGAGAGTGGTCTAGAAAGCGTTAGGGAGTTAGATGCGCCGCTGTGATTTTGCTCTGGAGCAATGACTGTTACACGACCCAATGGGCGAATCGCATTGACCAAGGCCAAAAGACCAGGAGCAAGATAGCCATCATCATTCGAAATCAGAATATGTGGCTGCTTTGTATTTTCACTCATGAATTTCAATGCTTTCCTAGTAGCCCTAGGCTTTTGCCATTTGGGTTAATGTGCGACCTCTGAACCATCCATATATTACTGGCAACACCAAGAGAGTCAAAATAGTCGTTGTCACCATGCCACCCACAATCACCAAAGCCAGAGGACGTTGAGCCTCAGAGCCAATCGAGTGAGATAAAGCAGCTGGTAAGAGTCCTAAACCAGAAAGCGCGGCCGTCATGAGTACTGGGCGAACACGCAAAGAAGCCCCTTCTACCATCACGTCTTTCATCTCGCCATGCTCGGTAGCGGCGGTCTTATTGATAAAGGAGATCAGAATCACGCCATCCTGAATCGCAATACCAAATAAGGATAAGAATCCAAAGAAAGCTGAAATACTCAAAGTCTCGCCTGCAAGATGCAATGCAATCACGCCACCAATGGCAGCAAATGGCACATTGATCATCACAATCACCGCGTCACGGAAATTACCAAAAGCGCTAACCAACAATAAGAAGATGCCCAGCAATGCTAATGGCACGATCAACATCAACTTCTTCTGCGCTTGCTTCATTTGATTGAATTGACCATCCCAACTAATTGAGTAGTTTGGTGGCAAGGTGATATTTTTCTCAACCAAGAATTGCGCATCCTCTACCGCGCTACCTAAGTCACGGTTACGCACACTGAACTTAATAGCGATGTAGCGCTTACCTGCTTCACGATAGATAAAGAATGGACCATCCGACAATTGAACCGTGGCAACCATCGATAAAGGAATGGATGGCCCGCTAGATGAATCCACCAAAAGATGGCCAATATCAGCAATATCGTTGCGACTGCCTTCATTCAAACGAATAGCAATACCGAAAGTCTTTTCATCTTCGAGGAGATTGGTCACGGCTGCGCCACCAATCGCATTGGCAACTACCGTCTGAATATCAGTAACGTTAATACCGTAACGCGCTGCACGTTCACGATCAATCTGAATATTTAAGGTTGGCTGACCTAACTCTTTAAGAATGCCCTCGTCAGCTACACCGCGTACTTTTTTGAGTTGATCAATCACCTCATGGGCTTTTTGATCCAAAACCTCTAGGTCGGTGCCGTAAATCTTGACGGAGTTCTCACCCTTAACACCAGAGAGCGCTTCGTTTACGTTATCCTGAATGTATTGCGAGAAGCTATAGGTAACACCCGGAATTTTATTAAGCTCTGTTTCAAGATGGGTAATGAGATCTTTCTTGCTAGAGCCGCTTGGCATCTTTTCAGGGCTCTTTAGGTAGAGGCCATATTCTTGGTTAAATACGCCAGTCGAATCCGTACCATCATCGGGACGACCAATCTGGGCCGCCACTTTTTCAATTTCGGGTTGCTTTAAGAAGGTCTCGCGCAACTGATTAGCCACCTTGACGGAGTAATCCAAGTCCACGGTATTAGGCAAAGTCACACGCAACCAAATATTGTTTTCTTCTAGCGTAGGCAAGAAGGCCGTTCCCAAACGGGTAATGCTTAATAAGGTGAGGCCCAATACGAATACCGCTACTGACACCACGGTTAATGGACGATCCATCCACTTTCTAAGTAAAGGCTTATAGCCATCTAGGAGTCTAGTGATAAATCCAGGTGGCTTGTGATGCAAGTTCTCACCAAATACCAAAGAGATCATGGCTGGCAAGAAAGTTAAGCTGAGAATCATGGCGGCAATCAAAGCAAAGCCCATCGTGAATGCCATTGGCTTAAAGATGATGCCCTCTACTCCACCCATAAAGAACAATGGGGAGTAGGCAACAATAATGATGCCGGTTGAGTAAATCATGGCGCGCTGCACTTCACTGGTCGCCAAGATAATGCTTTGGTTGAGACGCTTGCCACCTTCTTCCAAGTGACGCATGACGTTCTCCGTCAGAATCACGGCCGAGTCAACGATCACACCAAAGTCAATCGCGCCAAGAGAAATCAAATTGGCAGGCACGCTCCATAGATGCATCTGAATAAATGAGACACATAGCGCTAACGGAATAACTGCCGCTACTACTGCTGCTGCACGCAAATTACCTAAGAAGAAAAACAGTACCGCGAGAACCAAAGAGATACCAAAGAACAAGGTGTGCTTCACAGTGCCGATGGTGATGTCTAAGAGTACTTGGCGGTCATAGAACGGCACGACTTCTATTCCGGGCGGGAGTACTTGTTTGTTGATGTTTTCAACAGTATTGCGAACACGGGCTAAAACTTCAGTGGCATTCTCGCCACGGCGTAAATAAACGATACCTTCAACAGAGTCTGGGTTCTCATTGAACTGGAACATACCCAAACGCGGTGCATTACCAATCTCTACTCGGGCAACGTCACCGATTCGGATTGGCACTCCATTGTGAATGGAGATCACTACCCGCTTAATGTCATCAATATTTCTAAGGAGACCAACCCCACGGACTACAAATTGCTGCTCACCACTTGGCAAGAGCCCGCCGCCGGTATTGCTATTGGCATTCGTCAAAGCTGCAATCAGCTCATTAACGGTAACGCCCTTCGATTGCAGGCTCTCTGGGCTGACGATCACCTGGTACTGGCGAACCTTGCCACCGAATGAAGAAACATCAGCTACGCCAGGGGTTTGCTTGAGCTCTTTATAGATCTCGTAGTTCTGTAGCGTCTTTAATTGAGTGGATGAAGCGTAATCCGACTTCACCTCATAACGCATGATCTCGCCAGTCGCATCAGAGTCTGGACTGATACTGGAAGTGACTCCAGTTGGGAAGCTCACATTGGCAAGACTGGTGATAAATGTTTGGCGTGCTTTAAATGGATCTGTTGTGTCATTGAACTTCAAGGTGACAACAGACAAGCCAAATAAAGATACTGAGCGGAAGGCCTGAAGACCTGGAATGCCAGCCAACGCATTCTCTACTGGAATGGTGACTTGCTGCTCTACCTCAGTAGTACTTCTTCCCGGCCATTGTGAAATCGCCTGAATCGTTAATGGTGCTACGCCTGGGTAAGGCTGAATTGGAAGCTTAGAAAGGCTAAACATTCCCAACCCAAGGAGCACGATTGAGCCAACGATAACCAATACCCGTTTCTCAAGTACACCTCGAATAAAGGAAGTAAATGCGCTCACTTAGTCTTCCTGCTTCGCAAATCGATCATTTAACAAGACTGCGCCTTCAGCCAAGATACGTGAACCCGGCTCAACACCTTCGGTAATGGCAAAAGCTTTGCTATTGAGGTCATAGCCTTTAACAGGCAAGCGACGATATACCTCATCACCCACCTTCACGATGACATAGCGCATCTCACGAATACGTACTACTGCCGTTTGTGGAACAACAATTGCATCCGCCATGCCGGTAGTTAACTTGGCAGAAGCATACATATCTGGACGCAGGAGATCGTCGCTGTTCTCAATATCCGCACGAATCAATAAAGCACGTGTTTGCGGATCAATGGTTGGGGCAAGGTAATTCGCGTAAGCCACAAATTCTTTGTCAGGATAAGCTTCTACGTGTAGAACTAGTTTTTGACCTGGCTTGATTAGGCGGAAATCTTGCTCAAATACATTACCTAAGAACCAGAGTTGTTTTGGGTCAGCCAAGGTAGCAATCACATCACCCGAATTTAGCGTTGAACCAGGCTCAACATTACGCTTCACTACTACCCCCTTGAGTGGGGAACGCATCACTAAATTGTTTTGGGTTTTGCCAGTCGTTTCAATTGCTTTGATATCACCATCGCCAGCACCAAGATTACGCATGCGGTTTGCGGCCGCTTGCTGGGTAATGCGAGCGTCGCCCAGCAAGTCGCTCATGGTCTTATTGGACTCTAGTACTTTCGCCATTTTTGAGGACAGCAAATACTCTTGCTGTGCTGAAACAAATTCAGGGCTATAGAGTTCGACGATTGGGGAGCCGATATTGACCTCAGCACCATCGAATGCATAGATGCGCTCTACCCGCCCTGGTGCGCGCGCAGAAAGAACCTTAGACTTTTCTGCATTAAACGCTAAACGACCTGGTACTTTGATATCAACCGGTACTTGGACTTTTTCTGCAGTTTGGAAGATGTAAATTTCTGGGTTGAGCTTGATGCCAGGAAGTTTTAATTCCAAGATGCCACTCTTCTCTACTTTTAATGCTTTATCAGAAGCTTCGATTTTGACGTTACGGTTCACATTGGTAATACGACCAACAACGATACCTACTGAAAGAATGGCAAAAGCAAAAGCAGCCAAGCGAACGCGATGACGATTTTGTGGGCTGAGATTCCAGTACAGGCCAGCAACGCTAGCAAGGGCTACATGTAGTCTGTGGCCACCAAAATGCAATGCCTTATCAGTGATAGGCTTTGCTTTATCAGCAAGCTGCTTTAAAAAAGAAAGAATTTTGTCTTTCAACACTGCTCCTTAAAAAGGTTCTTTGCCAGATGTCACTAGCAACACTGCTTGCGCTTGGAGGAGATTACTCTCAGCTTGCGCCAATTGAACTTCAAGATTGCGCAATTGGGTTTGCGCTGTCAGCAAATCGTTAAATCCCTGACCATTATTTGAGTACTGTGTGAGACCAACCTTATAAGCAGCGTCTGCTTGTGGTACTTGGCGATCTTTTAGAAATTGCGTTTGATTCTTTGCTTGCTCATAGGAGGCATAGGCACTATTAACTGCCAACACAATCTGCTGACGATTGGAGATATTGCCCGCCTCTGCGGCTGCTTGATTGCGCTGCGCCTGCTCCACTCCATACTTTTCTTTGGTAAAGAAATATAGTGGAATGATGAGATCTAACTCAAACTGGTAGTACATGGCGCCATTGTTAGCCGAGAATGGGCCACGCGGAGTAAATGAAGAGCCAATGACTTGGAAGTCGGGCAAATAAGCCTTCTTCGCTAGATCTACGCCTTTACGAGCAGCCTCTAGCTGTAATGCCGAACTCTTTAATGAGGGGTGACTGGTTTCAGCATAGTCTTCCAATTCAATTAAGGTTGGGACGCTATTCATAGCGCGGCGTACATCCCCACGCAGTACAAGCTTTTCTCTAGAGTGGCGACCGACCAAAGTATTGATGTTATTGAGAGCGACCGATAGCTGACGCTCCACATTAAATTGATCTGCTTGCGCTGCACTTTGCGCTACTTGGGCATTCAGATACTCAACGTAAGCAGCGGTATTGTTTGCATAACGCGCTTTAGCCACGTTCTTAATCATCTCCAAACGCAAGACAGATTCCTTAAGAACCTGTAACTGCTTTTGTGATGCCAGAGCGTTGTAATACAAAGTGGATAGTTGAGCGCCTAGTTGTAAGTAAGTAGATTCGCTTTGCGCTAAGAGCGCCTCAGCATTGGTATTGGCAATATCGGATGCCAAACTCTTCTTACCCGGAAACTGAAACGGTTGCGCAATCGAAATCGAGTTATTACTACTAATTCCACCGCCACCAGGATTTGATGGGCTTGGCGCATTCGCACCACCCAATGCAAATGGTGAATTAACTGGCATACCCGACCATACCAAGCCGACCTGCGGATTAGCTGGGGCATTGATCTGTGGAACAGTTGCTTTTGCAGAGAGATATGACTCACGCAATGAAGACAACTGCGGGTTGTTTAATTTAAGTTCAGTCCAGAGCTGACGCAAATCCATTTCAGCGGGGCCTGATGGCGCACCCTTGGTGTAGATCTTGGGTGTATCGCTCTTAGTGACCGGCGCAAACAAGGATGCGGCATTAGCAGGATTGGCAGTTTCGTTACTTACAACTGGCGGCGCCGATAACGAATCCTTGGATTCATTCGTTTGAACTGTAACGCTAGCCGGAATGGAGGTATTTGACTGTGCAAATACTGTGGAGTTAAAAAACAGAGAGGCGACAGCACAGGCAACCCACTTTATGGGGCTTGCAGTAGCAATAACAAATGCGTTTGTTTTTAAATGGCCGTGAATCAAATCGGCTGCCTCTAAATCTGTACTAATGCTGTTTTTTATAGCCCCAGATGCAGGTTTCCCTGTATTTAAAGGGGGTTTAAACGATTATAGGTGAGAAATCCCAAAAGTCGAATTATTGGGGTTTCGTATCTTATTGATTCTAAAGACAATAATTACTCTGACCCACCTTGAAATACTTAAAACTCGGCATGAACCCTAAAAGATAGGATGTTTACAGGTCCGCGAGCTGAGTTATAGGCTGGATTGATGATGTGCTGAAAGTTCAATCCGGCTAGAACATTCTTGATCACAGTGGCGTTGTAATAGACCTCACCGATCCGCTCCGGTGAATAGGAAATCGTCTGGCTTGGGCTAGCGTAGTCACCAATGAAATAAGACACACCCCCTGCTTGCAGGTAGGAACGGCGATAGCTAGATAAGCCGTTTTGCATCATGGAGATGCCAATGCTGTCATTGGGGCGCTTCCAACTTGTGCCATTCATGCCCATACCAATGGAGATGGAATTGTCTGCTTCAGTGAAGGACATCGTTTCGGTATGGCCATCCGATGTAAAGGCACGGCCATAGATACCAAGGTCTTTTGTTAAAGCCTGCTCTCCATGCAAACCAATACCGGTTTTGTATTGCATGTTGTTACGCACATTGTTAATGGCTTGAGTACCCTGCGCATTATTTTGAATCACATAATTCGTTGCGTCTGAGAAACGCGCCAACATCATTTTGTTGCGATAAGCCAAGACGCTGACCTTACCAGGAAGATCGGCAATATTGTGCTGGCGCTCTACTTCTATTTGATCGCCGTAGGTATTAAAGATTTGCCAATTGAGATCACGGCCATTCGGTGTTTTAGGCGCAAGCATACGTGAGGCGCGCATCACCCAGTTATCGAGATACCACTCACCCGCCAAGCCCCAGCTGTAGCCTCTTGCATCGGCTGCGTAGTCATAGGCTAGATAGGTCATATTGCCCCAATTCATAAACTGAATGCGGGGATCTTTGGCATAACGGCTGTCATCAAAGATATCCAATGTGGAGAACTGGCCGCCAGTCAGAACAACACGATTACTACTGACAGTTTGGGTAATTTGATTGGCTTCATTCTCCAGAACGACTTTGTCGCCCTCTTGATTAATGGTTTGACGCACAAAGGCACGAGCAGAATAAAACTTGGCTTGCGCACCATTAGCCTTAGTCGCTTCACCGTTCGTGAAACCACCTAAACCAGAAAGATCGGAGAACGGCACACCAGACACCACCTCTGGATTGAAGTAGACATCGGTATTCGGTGCAAGACGTGCACCAAAGAACAAGGTACCAGACCAGGTATAGCTCATCGACTTCTGAGCATCCAAACTATTCTGACCAGAATAGGATGAATTGAAATTGTTGTAACGCTGATTGATATAAGTGGTTTGGCCGTGAATATTTACTGGCAAACCAAACAACTCACCCTCAGTAGGAAAATCGGCAATTGGAGAAGCAAAGCTGGCGATCTGATCCGAACCGGATCCTGCCTTCTGGGCATGCGCACTCATGCTGCAAATAGCAGCAAGTAAGCTCAACAGGAGAAGATAGGATTTGTGGGTCATTCACAATTTCGCAATGCTTAGCATCAATGGCCAGTGAAACTAAGGGCCAGATCTACCGGGGTAAAAACAAGACAACTCGGATAGGCACGGTGTGAGATTAAAGCTCAACAGTGGTGCAGGCCAAATTATCCCCAAAAAGAGGCAATTTACCTAGAATTTATGTCGATTTAGTGACGATTAGCCAACGGTACGGCGATCCATCAGCGCTCTGGCTAATGTGCCTGCATCTACATACTCAAGCTCACCACCTACCGGAATACCTCTGGCGATCCTGGTAACTTTGATGCCTTTGGATTTGAGTACCTCACCTATGTAGTGGGCTGTGGCCTCACCTTCACTCGTGAAATTCGTTGCCAGAACAACTTCTCTGACTGGCACTCCAGTATCAGGAGCTTCAATGCGATTGAGCAATCGATCGAAATGGATTTCATTGGGGCCCATGCCATCCAGTGGCGAGATACGGCCCATCAATACAAAGTAATTGCCTTTGAAACTTAATGTCTGCTCGACCATCACTTGATCGGCTGGTGTTTCCACAATGCACAGTAAAGACGGATCACGGCGATCATCGTTACAAGTTGCGCAGATTTGGGTTTCTGAGAAAGTATTGCAACGGGCGCAGTGCCCTACTGTCTCTACAGCCTCACCTAATGATTGGGCAAGAACTGCTGCGCCATTGCGATCATGCTGCAGTAGATAGAAAGCCATGCGTTGCGCTGACTTTGGTCCCACTCCAGGCAATACGCGCAATGCCTCGATCAATCGACCGAGAGCATCTTGTGGAGCTTCTTGACGTGCCATTAAAACGGCAACTTAAATCCAGGAGGCATTGGCATGCCAGCAGTAGCACCAGACATCACTTGTGAGCTAGCAGCTTCTACTTGTTTGAATGCTTCTGTATAGGCAGTGACTAATAAGTCTTCGAGCATTTCGCGATCATCCATTGCGCCTGGATCGATCTGTACGCGTTTCATTTCGTGTTTGCCAGAGATGGTGACTTTAACTAAACCACCAGCCGCTTGGCCAGTGACTTCTAGCGCAGCCAATTGCTCTTGCGCTACTTTCATCTTCTCTTGCATCTGCTGGGCTTGTTTCATCAAACCAGCAAGGCCACCTTTCATCATCGCTTTATTTCCTTGTATCTAATATTGTTAAATCTGGCAATCAAAGAGGTTTAACAGAGCCACCAACTACTTTGGCTCCAAACTCTTTTTCTAATTGCTGAATAAATGGATCTTGAGCAATCATCTGCTCTGCGTTTTGTCTTTTCTCTTGATGAATCTGCGCATCGACTTTAGCAACTGTCTTGCCTTCTACTTCACCCTTCTCAATTAATACTTTGATCGGCTTGCCAAAGTGCGCACTTAATGCATCAGCGAGACGACCAACAGAAGCTTCGGAAGCTAGTTGCGGCATTGGCGTCACAACCGTAGCGCGCACGCCTGCTGGTGAATCTTCCCAATCTTGCAACTCTGTCTGAAACGCTAACTGCTGAACCAAACCTTTAACCGGCAACTGACGCATCAAAGCATGCCAGTCTGGACGATTGGCTGCAGATGCAGTGGCCGCTGGTGCAGAAGCTGGAGGCGCTGAAGCGGTAGGCCTAGCCGCCATAGGTGCTGGAGCAGATGCTGCAGGCGCTGAAGATCTAACTGGAGCAGCTGTTTGATTTGCTGGTGCCGCTGGTCTTGGCGCGCTTGCTACTGGCGGTGCGGAGTTCCCTGCTCTGCCTGGAGTTTCATTTCCAGGACGAAAGGCTAGCATGCGCAGGAGCGTCATGGCAAAGCCGGTTTGTTCATCTGGAGCTAGCGATAAATCTGGACGACTAGTAATGCTAATTTGGTAGAAGAGTTGTGCCTCTTCTTTTGTAAGCGCACCAGCCAAGCGACGAATCTCTGCCGCTTCAGGCCAATCTTCCAAAACAGATTCTGGAACGATTTGTGCTGCAGCGATTTTCTGAATGAGGCTGGATAGATCAGCAAGTGCTAATGAGAAAGACATACTGCGCTCACCCATCTCATTAGAGATAGCTAGCAATGTCGCACCATCTTTTGCAATTAAGGCATCCAGAATGCGAATGAGATAAGCATCATCCAATGTGCCAAGCATGCCGCGCACTGCTTCTTCAGATACTTTGCCTGCGGCGTATGCAATGGCTTGATCAGTCAGTGATAAGGCATCACGCATGGAGCCTTGGGCTGCTTTAGCTAAAACACGGAGTGCATTGGTTTCGCAATCGACTTTTTCTGCGGCGAGGACTTTTTCTAAATGTTCAACGATGAGCGGTACTGGCATTTGCTTGAGATTGAACTGCAAGCAGCGGGACAGAATAGTGACCGGGATCTTTTGGGGATCAGTAGTTGCAAGTATGAACTTCACATGTTCAGGCGGCTCTTCGAGCGTCTTGAGCATGGCATTAAAGGCATGATTGGTGAGCATGTGCACCTCGTCAATCATGTAGACCTTGTAACGTGCATTACTTGGAGCGTAGGCTGCCTTCTCTAGTAGAGCGGCAATATCGTCTACCCCGCGATTGCTTGCAGCATCCATCTCGATATAGTCAACAAAGCGACCGGCATCGATTTCTAGGCAAGCCGGGCATTTTCCGCAAGGTTCTGAGGTCATGCGACCTTGACCGTCTTCCCCGGTGCAATTGAGGGCTTTGGCCATAATTCGGGCAATTGTGGTCTTTCCGACCCCGCGAGTGCCTGTAAAGAGCCAAGCGTGGTGTAGTCGACCCTGGTCTAAGGCATGGGTTAATGCCTTAACCACATGGTCTTGTCCTACCAATTGGGAGAAAGTTTTAGGGCGCCACGAACGGGCTAAAGCCAATGCTGTCATGTATTACATTCTAACAAGCTAAAATGGAATTGGACGGGCCTCCCCGCATGGCGGTTTGGATAACCTGGTCAGGTCGGGAACGAAGCAGCCAAACCCAATTCTGTCAGTGCCGGGGGTCGGGCTCGTCCACCCTACTTTCTTGGAATCAAGCCAAGAAATCAGCCCTTTTTAGCAATCCAAGCATTTACACAATCCAATAGCGCTTGGGCTTGTTTAATTGCTTCGCCCAACATGGCATCGCTCACGATATCCCCTGAATAATCAATCACGTTCCGCTGTTTGCGCAGTTGATCTAAGGTAATCAAAGTAGATGAATCTATTCCTATGGTGTGAACCAAACTTTGAATCATGGTTTGATGGTGCCCCGGCTTACTGGTAAGCACTCGATAGCCACTTGCCTGTAACGCTGCACTTGAGGATTGAGTAATCGATTTGTATGCCAGATCAAAGCGCCCCTCATTGCTGAGCTCCTCGACTTGCGCATCCTTCAAGCTGGCTTGAGAAGCCTCTAGTAAACGTTGAATGCTAAGTTTGTCACGCTCAATTGTGTCAAGCGTTACCCCGATGAGATTTTTTAACAAGTTGTGTGTCTCCATTGATAAGCAGATCATGCTCATTACCAATGATGTACAGCTTTGGTTTGCCTAGTACATCACGGATGAAGGCTCCATTATCTTGGATGAGCTTTGTCCAATCCTTACCAGTAAAGACCTTGGGGTTAATTTCTCTTCCGAGTGTTTCTTGATATGGGTGGAGAGTTGCAACGACAGTAGAAAACTCAAGGCCACCAATAATCATGATGTCGATATCACTACCTGCACTTGCTTTACCCCCTGCAGTTGATCCGAATACAAATGCACATTGAATCTGATTCTCAACGGGCAATAGGGCCTGCAGAAGAACATCCACTAGGCCACTGGTTTTTCTCAATATGCTCGCCAACTCTTCGAAGATAGGACAAGAGCGATTCGCTTGGTAATGCGTTTGGTTGCCAATTTTTTTTACTGTCACCAACTCTGCTTGCTCAAGCTTAATCATTTCGCGTTGCAAAGTTCCTGGGGTGGTTCCGGTTAGGCTTGCAATCTGACGCAAGTAATAAGCTTGCTCAGGATGCAAGAGAAGTAGGCCCAATACGCGACTGCGATATTGACCAAAGAGGATGGATGTAAGCGTCGTCATAGGCCATATATTGCCTTATCGTTGCTTTATTAGCAACATTCGTTGCTAATAAAGCAACGAATGTAGATACCGCAGAAGAATGCCCTATTACCAAATCCTTAAAACCCTGAAGATTCCCCAAATCATCCAAATAATCAGCAAAACCAGCATGACCCTTGAATCTAGAGAGATTCGGAATAGCTTTAAATGCTTGTGAGAACACTCAATAGAAAGTCGCATCTAAATCCCCGCCGTAGTCTGAAAGATTTAGCGTAGACGTTTAACAGCGGGAATTACATCAGTCGGGGACTATTTAATTGTAGGAAGGCGATGTGTCTAACCCCTTCCAGCTGATAGTTACATAGCCTGAATTGGTTTCCATCTATTTGCTAGACATCCTAAACAAGTAGGCTCTTATTTTCTAAATTACGTACTTTCCTACAATCTTTTCAGTAAAAGATGATGTAAGATATGTACCATAATTGGTACGCTACTTGGATGAGAAATCCCATCCTAGAAGTTAATTTTTATGCAACAGAACAAGGAAATGAACCAGTTAGGGAGTGGCTGAAGTCCTTGAGTGCTTTTGATAAGAAACGTATTGGGGAAGATATCAAGACTATTCAATTTGGATGGCCATTAGGGATGCCCTTGGTAAAGCATCTTGATGGGGGTATTTGGGAGGTTCGGGTGAACCTTAGCAAGAGCATCGCCAGAGTGTTGTTTGTACTAGATAAGAGCTCAATAGTATTGATTCATGGGTTTATCAAAAAGCAGCAGAAAACCCTGAAGTCTGATTTAGATCTGGCAAAAGATAGAGTAAAGAAATTAAGGAGGCACTCATGAAGAAAAAGCACATTGGTAGTAGCTTTGATGATTTCTTAAAAGAAGAATCAATTTTTGATCACTCTAGTGCGGTGGCAGTCAAAAGAGTTATCGCCTGGCAAATTGAACAAGAAATGATCAAGCAAAAGCTTACCAAGACCTTGATGGCCAAGAAAATGCATACCAGCCGGGCAGCCCTCAATCGTTTACTTGATGAATCGGATACTAGCCTCACGCTGCTGACATTAACAAGTGCTGCATCTGCACTTGGCAAGATGATTAAGTTTGAAATGAAAGCAGTTTAAGTTTTATTAAAGATGGTTTAGAGAGTTATGAATAGAAGATCCCCTACCCACCCTGGCGCTATTCTGAGAGAGGATGTATTGCCTACCCTAGGAACTTCTATTGCCGAGCTATCCGAGCATCTTGGTGTAACTAGAGAAACATTAAATGCTGTTCTTACCGAAAAAAGCGCTGTCACGCCAGAGTTTGCGCAAAAGCTGGGTACCTTTTTAAGTAATGGGCCTCAGCTATGGATTGAAATGCAATCCAAATATGATCTTTGGCAGGCGCAAATCAAACTCAAGGCACAATAGTCACTCAAATATCTTTTACTGAAAAGCCCATGCCCCAAGCCATTATTTTCGATGTAGAAGCGACCGACAAGAACAATGCCGTCATCATTGAGGCCGCCTCTTTAGACGTCACGTCGATTAATCCCCTTGCTATCGGCAATCCTTGGGTACAGCGTTACAACCCTGGAAAACCAATTAGCTTGGGCGCTTTAGCGACTCACCACATCATGGATGAGGAATTGGTTAACTGCCCTGCTAGCACTTCATTTAGATTGCCTGCCGGCACTAAGTACATCATTGGTCACAGCATTGATTTTGACTGGGAGGCTATTGGCAAGCCTGAAGTTAAACGTATTTGCACCCTTGCTCTCGCTCGCAGCCTTTGGCCTGATTTAGATAGTCATACTCAAAGTGCCCTACTCTATTACTTCGAAAGAGCCACTGCCAGAGAACAATTACGTGATGCGCATAGCGCCTTAGCTGATGTGTGGATCTGCTCTAAGATTTTGGGTCAAATCATTGAGAAGCTTAAGCCGTCTTCTTTGGATGCTTTATGGGAAATGTCTGAGAAAGCTCGTATTCCAACTGTGATGCCTTTTGGTAAGCACAAAGGTGAGTTAATCAGCATGGTTCCATCTGACTATAAGCAATGGATGCTACGCCAAGACAATGTATCGGAGTTCTTGCGCAAAGCTCTTGAAGCAAAATAATTGCCTTTACTAGGGAATAAGGAATCCGTGATTTCCTTATTCCCCTTCCAGGCAGCTGCTGCTTGTTCTGTTTTTTCTTTACTTCTGCTACTACCCCTACTTCCTTACTGATACTTGCGGCTAAATACTTGTCTATTGCTACGCTCGTTACGCTTAGTACTTTTAAGTACTGCGCAGTAAGACAAGATCATGATGATTGCGAGTGAGATGCCGTTGAAGTTATTTAATAATTCCATTTAATTTCTCCTTGTTTACTTTCTGCTTACTTGTTACTTGATTGGTTGATTAATTATTTATCGTGCTACGGGTAATTCATCCCACTGCGTGGTGTAGTTCGGTGATCTATTGCCTGATCTCATTTGCCAGTCTTGCTTGGTTCCAGATGCGGCAGTTTTGATGGCAGCGTTACCAAAACGGGTATTGATCGAGTCCATGGCTTTCATGAGACCGGCGGATTTACCTTTGACCTCCATGTCATCAAATAATGATTGCTGCATGGTGGGTTTATCAGCCAAGAGATTAAGAATGACGCCTGCTTTTTTGTACTTAAAGCCGGTCTTGTAGATTTGCTTTAGCCCTTTTAATGCAGCACTTGTGAGCGTTAAGGTGTTATCACTAGAATCGCTCAGAACCACTGTGATGCTTTGATGGTGTTGTGGCTCAAACGGCTTATGGGGGTTGGTTTGCACAAAAATAGTGAGTGCGCCCGTGACTGACTTTTGGCTTCTGAGTTTCTCGGCACCTCTTGCAGCATGGGTGGCAACAGACTCAGCCAACTCTTCCATGGAGGTCACTGGCTTACCAAAACTTCTCGAAGAAATAATTTGTTGTTTAGCTGGAGCAACTTCTTCGAGTTGCAGGCAAGATACGCCGCGCAACTCGTAGCAAATACGCTCAACCACAACGCCAAACTGTTGACGCATCGCTTGTGGTGATATTTGCACCAGATCAAATACGCTATTGATCTTGAGCTCTTTGAGTTTCTTGGCAGTCTTGCCACCAATACCCCACACCTCACCTACCGCTGTCTCTGCCATCCATTGATAGAGCGCTTCTTTGGACATGGAGCTAATGTCACATACGCCAGCAAACTGGGGATTCTTTTTGGCTAAGTGATTAGCTAACTTAGCGAGCGTCTTGCTAGCGCCAATACCAACACATACAGGCAAGCCTGTCGTGTCTTTAACGTCTTGCTTAATGATTTGACCTAAGCTAGTTGGGTCAGCATATTGCTTGAGTACGGTCTCGATTTGCAGAAAGCTCTCATCAATACTGTAGACCTCGAGATTGGGTGTGAACTTTCTTAAGACTTCTACTACCCTGCCGCTCATATCGCCATACAAGGTGTAGTTTGAGGAATAAGCTTGGATGCCATGTTGCTTAGCCAGATCTTTCATCTGAAACCAGGGTGTACCCATCTTCACGCCCAGCGCTTTAACTTCAGCACTACGCGCTACTGCGCAACCATCATTATTGGATAGAACCACCATTGGCACATCTTCTAGCTTAGGAGCAAATACGCGCTCGCATGATACGTAGAAGTTGTTCACATCTACGAGTGCAAAGAGTTGATTGGTTTGGCCAGCTTGGTTCATGCGGACCTCCCGTTTCTGCTGCTGGCGTGACTGTACTTGCGCACTACCCCAACGACCACACCCCAGATTTGAAGTTCGCTGTTCTCGTTAAAGGTAATGGGCTCGTAATTTGGGTTCTCTGGCTGGAGTTCAGTTTTGCCGCGCAATTGATAGAGGCGCTTGATGGTGTACTCGTCATCCACTACGGCAACCACGATGTCTTTATGTTTTGGCTTGAGGGCTTTATCGACAACCACCTTGTCGCCGTCACAAATACCAGCGCCCATCATCGAATCACCCTTGACGGTGAACATGAAGGTAGCCGGCTTGTTTTGGACTAAATAGTGGTTTAAATCGAGACCTTCCTCCGCATAATCCGCTGCTGGGCTCGGAAATCCCGCTGAAATGCGGTGACTCAGAAGCTTGAACTCATAGGCGCCATTGGCTGCCAAGGCCTGTGGGGCCTGGGTCAGAGTGCTTTCTGAGGAGCTTTGTGGAAGTGCGATAAGTGCCATGGGGTCTAATATACTGTATATCCATACAGTATTTCAATACCCGGGCCTTATTTTTTCAAAAACGTGGTTTTTGACCCCTTTTTAAAGGGGTTAACTCTTATCCAAAGTGAATATCAATACAAATCACTTGGCTGGTGTGTTGTATGGGCCATCAGGCAACTGATTTGGCCCCATTAAGAAGACTTGCTGATGAGCAGATTGTGCGAGAGGCATGTAATTTGGCGCAGCTCTTGTAATGGCCGCAGAAATGGCAGCAGCAATAAGGCCGCCTAAACCACCGCCGCCACTATTTTGAGGGGAGTAAGCCATTTTCTTATTTTCTTCCCATATGACCGTGCCATCTGCGGCAACCATTTTGTAGTCAAACTCCACTGTTACCGTAGTTGCAATAAATGCGTACTGAGCATCCCACCTCTTAATCGTCACATATAGGATGGCATCAGCGCCAAACATTTTTGCAAGAGTTGGTGCGGGCATTGTCAGTATTTTGTCACCCTCATACAAGCCCTCTTGCTCCAAGATGTACTTGGTTGTATTGACTGGGAACACATAGTAGCCTTTGTTAGCAAGGGGTATAGGCAACGTCGTCAGCACATATACCGGCGCATCCACATCCAAGGTCTTATTAACAACAGGTACAACTAGGATTGATCTAGGGGCAGCCGTATTAAATGCAGACATATCCTTTTTCTGAATATTCGCACATCCAATTAGCGTCAGAGCTGATAGGCAGATGATTAAATATTTCATGGTTTACTCTTTTCTAAAACTTTCTTTCTACTATCAAGATTCTTAATCAAGGCATCCATTAAGGTTTTGCTTTCAGGCCAAGCATCTCGCTCTTTTGCATAATATTTTTTTGCTTTCTCTACATCTCCCTCTTGGAGATATAAGGTGCCAAGCTCTGCATATAGGCCAGGAGGAACAACTTGCTTTTCTTTTTCAAGGGCATCGACAGTCTCTTGCAATTTAATCTGCAGGGCCACCACTTGATTGGGATCTTTATATGCCTCGTAAAGACCCTTGTCATATCCATTCCAGTTGTATTTATTTTGCGCACATCCCGTTAATAAGAGAAGGGTAAAGCCAGCAATTGCTATTGTTAGACGCATATTGATCTTTATTGAAGTAGGAACGTTTGATTAACGCCATCGCTGGTAAAAATCTTCTCATCAAGAAGCTTCTGTCCATTAAACGTCACATTAAGCATGTGGGGGCCAGGCAAGACCCGCATCATAGCTACACCGTCTTGATAGTCTTTTGCTTGCCCCATATCCAGCCCATCAAGCACCACCCTGCCATCGAGCAAAGCAGTATTTTGAGCTTTAAAGGAAATGCCTGGGCGTAAGTCGGAGATGCTTTGCTTTTCTGTTGGCCACTGCGTGCAACCAGCAACAAAGATAAGAGATAACATCAATCCAGCAGCATATTTAAGTATGGATTTCATTTCATTGCTCCGTCATAACGAACTACCAAATCACTGATTTTTCTTCCGCCCAAGGAACCGCTAACTATGGATGCTATAGACCCTTCATTTAGCTCACCCTCACCAAATAAAGAGACCACTCTGATAGTTGCAATATTCTGACCGGGCAAAGTGATCTCCGCCCCAGTTTGAGGGGATTTAATTTTTTCGCCAGCACTCTGAACATTAAAAATCATACCCTCTTTAATCCCTTGGCTCTTCCCGCCACCAATAAAGATTCGACTGCCTTCCGCCTTCAATATGTAGGTTGTCCATGGCTGCTTATCGACAACGGCGCTAATTTTTGCAACTGCGTCAGTAATAGCTTGACGCATTGCTGCATCATTTAAGGTGCCGTCGTAGTCTGCTTTAGAACCAAAGCCAAAAGTGGAGGAAGTTTCAGTAGACGCCTCGCCAGCACCAGAAGCGGCGAAATAGACCTGACCGTTTTTAGTGTCGACCAATCTAATATCAACTTTGGCAAAAGCAACCTGACGCTTACTTTGCGATACAAAACCAGATTCACCTACGGTCTTTCGACCAAACTCAGTAAGAGAGCCAACAATCAGCGTGTCAACCCCAATAATGTTTAACTTGCCACCACTCATAGCTACATCATTTTTTACCCTGGCAATGTCAGGCCTTTCGAACACCAAATAAGCGCCGCTTTCTGTGAGCACCTTACTCATCATATCGGTGACCTGCTTGCCCAACGGGTCGTTGTATTCATCCCTTAATAGGGAGCGCCCATAAATAGTCTCATTCGTAATTCTCCCGAGAGCAATTTTTCTCTTAAGAGTTGGCGTAGAAGGCGCTTGATCCTTAACCGCCTGCTGGGCTGCTTTTTGCGCCTGAAGGGATTGTGGAGCCTCTTTTTGCTCTAGTGGAGGCGTTTGGATTGCACAGCCTGATAAAAGAACAAAAAATAGTAGGAGGAGATATTTACCCATTACTGGATTCCGATGTATGAATTAGTTATAAGACTTTTAATGATAGCTTGATTTACTTTGATCACACAAACCTCGCAATGGAAATGCCCGCACCCCCCCCCTTAGAAGTCAGTAAATAGTCATTTCTTAAATAGTTGTTGCTGGGTGGAATTAGGCCACCACAGCGCCAAACAAAAACCACCCGAAGGTGGTTGGGGTGGCTAGCAAAAGGCAAATGCCAAAATGGCTGGATCATCCAAGAAAGCATTCGAGCTGTAGATGCTTGCCCGATAAAACCAGACATGCCCTACTTCGATGATCTCAGCCAAACGCTCCATTCTCTTTAGACATCACTCATGAAATCGCCACCACCACTGTCATCCCATGAACTAGCGCCACCATCATCCCAAGAGCTGGCATCACGTACACCAAAGTTTGGATCTAAAGATGCTGGGCCACCTACTTGGTTCATATTGGAGTTGGCATTGTGATCCGCATTCGAATGGCCACCATCGCGACCACCCATGAGGTTGCTTGCTAATGCTTGACCAGCATACATACCGGCACCTAATGCAGCACCAGTTGCAAGACTGCCCATCAAGCCACTACCCATGCCACCAGCTGGCGCTCCAGGATAACCAGGGCCGCCAGGACCACCGGGGTAGCCAGCTGGGCCACCTGGAGTACCAGGATAACCAGCACTTGGTGCGTTATAGACCTGCACTGCTTCAGCCTTACGACGTCTCATCACAATCATGACACCAATTACCAAGATTGCAATCAGACCCCAAAAGAGTGGATTGCTAAAAATAGATGTCTGACTAGCGGCAGGTGCAACTTGGGTGCTAGCTAATTGCATCTGAAGTTTTTGTACAGACTCAGGTTGAGCAAACGGTAAACCAGGTGCTAAGTTTTGCGCTTTGATGAAATGATTGCGCGCCGCTTCTAGCTTACCTTCTTTAAGGTAAAGCTCAGAAGCTACGTAATGTGCTTTGGCGCTATTAGGATGGTTTTGTAGAACCTCTTTCATCATGGCATCGGCTTTAGCCATTTGCCCAGATTGCACAGCTTGATATACCTCAGGCAAAGTTGCCTCGGCAAACGCTGCGTTGCTAGTTAAGAGTAGCGCTGCCGCAAATGCGCCAACGAATAAATTAATTACTTTACGAATTTTCATCAGGACTCCTTGTAGGATGTTTCGTGTGAATTTCATTATCCCTAGTTTGGGGATTTTTGCTATTCCCTACTTATATAGGGTCTTTAAGGGGAATTTCAAGGGGTCTTGGGACTAGATTACTTCCTTGAGATCGCCCTTTGAGGAGATCAAAAAGGCCTTAGCAGGCTTATCCGGACGTATTCTGGCTAGCTCTTGCTTGTAATTATTCAATTGCGCACGGTATTTACTGTTGGCTTCGCTACCCTCTTCAGGAATGGTGAGCTTGTAATCGAGGATGGCCAAGTGATCATCAAACTCTACTAAGCGATCCAAGCGGAAGCTTCTGCCGTCCAGACTTAGGACATCAATCTCATTCCAGGCCTGCACCCACTGATTTTGCGTGAGATATGGCTGGAGCTCTTTGGCATTAAGAACGGCAGTTGCCTGATCTAGTGCCTTGCTTGCTAACTCATTGCTAATACCAAGCCAATGAGCTATTTGATCTGCGCTCATGGATTCCGGAGCCGTTGCGCCGGTTTGATGAGTGAGGTATTCGAGCAGGTGATGAAAGTGCACGCCCTCTTCCAATATTTTGGAGTTATCTGGTGTGCCGTCATCATCTTGGAAGACTTCAAGTGTCATACCACTTTCGATATCTTTGAGCAGCTGCTCATAACTCGCTTTAGCTGCACCCCAGGAAACCTCAAAGTCATCCATCATGAAATTGCTTGAATTGACTGTCTTCTGGCCTGTTGGAGTTGGGGTTTGGTTTTTTAGTGGTGCGGGTTGATCTTCAAGAATGTTTAATTGGCCTAGCATCGCTCTGCCATACCAAGACTTCTCATCTAAACCAATAGGATTTTTTGCGGTGGGTGCTTTTGCCACACCACTAATCCAAAGTCCCTGCTTTGCTCTGGTCATTGCGACGTAGAGCAGATTCCAGTTCTCATTCTTAGCTATAAGTAGTTCGCGTTCACGCACTTCGCTACGAGGATTGGTTAAGGTGGCCGAGGTGTACATTGATAAATGACTAGGACTTTCGCTCTCGGGCGGCCAATCCAATAAGACGCCACGATGATCCGCCTTGCCTTCAGTATGGTTAGCATCCAGCATGATCACAAATGGTGACTCCAGGCCCTTTGCCCCATGAATCGTCATCATGCGAACATGCTTGTTTTTATCTTCCTCAGATAACTCGCTCTCTTCATCGAGTTCAACGAGATCTCCTTCCGCCTCAACATCACCTTCATCCGGAGTTTCATCATCATCGCCACGGCGGATGGTGTTGATCTCTTCAATAAAGCGACCCAAGCTTGGGTAACGGCCGCCATCCTGATTGAGCGCTAACTCAAGGAAGGCATCGAGATTTGCTAAAACTTGTGCGCGGGCAATCTCTTGAGAGGCGCTTGCGTACTTAATGCGCAAATCACTTTCTTGATAAATGCGATCGAGTAAATCATGTACTGGCAAGCGCTCACCTAGCAGGCGCCAATGCTCCAAATAACGTGCTACCTGCATCAGGCCTGCATCTGGACTATCTTGCAAAGCATCCCACCAAGAGCGATATTGATTCGATGCCATTGACTTGCTGAGGGTCTGCATTTGGCTTTCGGTGAACGCAAAGATCGGGCTTCTTAACACTTGCGCGAGCGGCAAATCGTGGCGCGGCGTTACCAAGACAGTTAAGAGCGCAATGAGATCGTCAACCTCTAGAGTATTCAGTAATCCACCCAGCCTTGAGCTCTCGAAGGCTAAACCTGCCTCACGCAGAGCGCGCTCAAATTGTGGGAGATACTTGCGGCGTTTAACCAATAATAAGAAATCACTCTCTCTTGCCTTGCGCCAGACTTCCTTACCATTGATGCGATCAGCTACAGGGCGCGTCTCAATGAGGTTCTGTATTAATGAGCTGACCTGCTGCCCCTCAACATAGCGCTGAGTGACATCGGCAGTTTGTCGCGCATCCACAATCGCCTCTTCAAAGGCATTGCCGGCTCTTTGCTCCAACTCTTCGGCTTCGTATTTCACGAGAGGTAATAAATAGGCTTCACCCTCGTTTGTATATGGTGCATCTGCAGCACTTCCTGCAGGCGCCTCCCACAACGTGTTTTGCACTGTAAATGGATATGACTCTGGCAATTGCTCGGTGCCAAAGATTTGATTCACAGCTTCGTTAATTTTTGACGCATTACGGCGGGTAGTGTTCTGATTTAATGAGGCTGCGTTCATTTCTTTTACCAAGAAAGCCTGCGCATCATTAAACAATCTAGGGTCAGCGCGGCGGAATCGGTAAATCGATTGCTTAGGATCCCCTACGATAAAGACGGTAGGCTTGGATTCATCCTGACCATAACCCTCTAACCATGCTCGCAGAATTTGCCACTGCAAAGGATTGGTGTCCTGGAACTCGTCTACCAAAATATGTTTGTACTTTGCATCTAGCCTCGACTGCAAGTAGGCTGCATTAGCAGCGTCAGCCATTAACTGACTGACACCGATCTCTAGATCATCAAAGTCCCGCACGCGCATAGACTCTTTAATCGTATTCACGTGATCTAACATTGCGGTACTCATTGCGAACCATGCTTCATTCAGAGCATAGGCTTCTTGCTCCTTTTTCCAGGCAACAAATTCCAGGAAAGCTGTTGCCCAAGCTTGCTTATAAGTGACATGCTCTAGTTCGCGATCTTGCTCGCCCTCTTTTTTGAGATATTTCTTGAGGTCGCCTGCAGCTTTGTCATTCGAGGTGCGATTGGTGTCGTCTTGAGTCAAAAATACGGACTGTAATATCGATGCAATTTCCATCACATCCCCACCATTAGCCTTGAGATTGATGGTGGTTTGAATAATCGGCGCATAGGCCATTTCTGTAGCACTGCTATTACTAAAGCAACGATGTAGAAACTCTAAATCTGCTTTAGCGTTGATGGCATTCCAAATTGCATTCAGTGGATTGGCAATTTTCAGTCTGGGCAAATCAGCTTTGAGTTTTTCAATAGGAGTGGTGCCATGCGCTTTGCATGCTTGCGAGAAAAATGTCCAAGCGCCTCTTTGTTTAAAGAGACTGTAATTACTCATCAGGAACTTCTGGGTTTCACTTGCACCAAGCGCCCTTAATAAGGTGTCGTAATGCGACTGAATACCTTCAGGTAAGTTACCCCACCAGTCATCTAGGCACTCATCTTGCAAACGCTTTGCATCTTCGCGCAAGCTAAAGCCTGGTTGTATGCCGGTTGAGATTGGTGCTGCACCTAAGAGCCTACCAAACCAGCCATGGAAGGTGTCAATCACGATGCCCTGCGGGCTTGCCAGAACTTTGGCATAGAGGGATTTGGCGGTAGGTAGTAATGCCTTTGCCGCATCAGCACTCAGGCCGCGCTCAGTTAAATGCCCAATCAGTTGTTCATCACTCGATTGAGAAAATTCCTCTAGCAGGCGATAAAGGCGATCACGCATCTCTTGCGCTGCTTTACGGGTAAAGGTGAGCGCAAGGATTTCTTGAGGTTTTGCTCCTGCTAACAGCAAGCGGACCATGCGAGTAACCAATAACCAAGTCTTGCCACTACCTGCGCAAGCGGACACGATCACTGAGCGATTAGGATCACAAGCAATATCAACTGGGAACGTAGACTTGCTCACCACATCCCCTTTCTGCAAATACCCCTAGCTTCGCAATACTGGCAAACGCTATCAGGTGCGAATGCTTTGAGCGGCTTTCCGGACCAGAGAGATTGCATATCCTCAGTAATTTGCTCAGAAAATTCTTGCATGAGTTCTGGCATTTCTGAAATGACTACAGAACGCTCAGCTTCATCCCCACTCTTTTTTACATCGGCCTTTAAAGCAACCCACTCGGCTGCATTGACTGCGCGCCCAGGGATCTTCTTACTCTCATTAGAAGCTCTGGCATAGATTAATAGCTGCGGATCATCCAGAACCACCTCGGATCGCCACTCAACTTTAGTGAGGCTCTGATTCTTATAGTCAATTACTGATGCAGCCTTAGGGTCATGGATGCTCACATCAAAGCGGTCCGCATAACCTTCAATACGAATATGACGCTCATTTCCATCTACATCAGTGAATGGCAAATCAAAGCCGACTTTCACTTCAGCATCGTAGAACTGCCAACCTTGAGCCTCACGCTCTAACTGCCACTGCATAAAACTCGGGATTTGCTTTTGCCAATCTCTTAAAACACCTAAGACTCTGGCATCACCCTCAATCAAGCGCTTAAAGACCTGCTCTGACATGAGTGTGAGTTGATCTTGCATCCAAACGCGGCGCAGTTCTGGGTCGGTGGTGATTGGTGAGGCGGATTTTTGCCCCTCGCTTTTCATAGCGTGATAGAAATTGCGCAAGATCTTGTGCAAAGTTTGACCAGCTAGCGAGGCATCAAAGCCCTCTTCAAAGCCTTTGAGCTTACGTAGACCCAGCAAGCTACGGACGTAATAGCGATAGGGACAGTCGCGCAATGCCTTGTATGCACTCGGACTCATTGAGACCGGCATTGGCAGATCTGAATCTAATGTTGCGATCGCCATTTGGGATGGAGCTGAAGTTGCACTGCGAGGTGCAAATAGATTGGCGGCATTTTGCGCCTGCCAATTCGGTAAATCTATTTGGAGTCTCTGAATCCATGCCGAAGGCCTCAGCGGCTCCCCGCTCTTACTCTTGCTTTGCCAAAGGAGATCAATGCTGGGGAACGAGATGAGTAGTTGAGAGAGATCTCGCGCCTGCTGAATAAACTGAGCCTCAATACTGGATCCACCCAAGAGTCGATTTAAGGCATCAGAGAAAAATAATGGCGGCTCAGAAAATGCAGGTAGTTGCTGTTCATCACAACCCACCATAACTACAGATTCAAATTCTCTAAAGCGAGTAGAGCTCAATGGCAATATGCTCAGGCTAGCTGCCGCACTAACGCCCTTCTCTTCATACGAAGATTCTTCAATGACTGTTTTTAATAGGCTAAGCCATTCATTGAGGCGCATCGAAATTTGCTGATGCTCGACATCAAAATCAAATGTTTCCAAGAGCTCAAGCAATTGTTTACCAGCAGAGTCTTTTTCCAAGCCCTGAGTCATTCCCATTTGAATCAGATCATCCATCAGGTATTGATGGGCTAGAGCGCAATTGATTTTGACTCCACGCCAACGATTGAGGCGACCACGAATGGATTGCAGTAACTCTAGTAAAAGCGGATTAGGTACAGCAGAGCCATGCGCGACCGATCCCTCGATCGCCATATGAAAAGTTTCCCAGCCAGATTTAGCCTGGCTAGCAATCAAAATATCTTCAAGCTGCGCCACCAATCCATTTAAAGATTCTGCGTCACGCGTACCGTTGGGGTTAAGGCACTTTCCAAGATCTAAGAATGGGTTTTGCAAAAACTCCAACAGGTCAGCTGCACTCGGACCCTCAGATGGTGCGCGCAATAACTCGAGCCAACTATTGAGCGCTGCCGCCGCCCTTGTTGTCGATAACTTCCAACCCGTTTCATCTTGAATCTTGAGGGATGGGCCTAGACGTGCCAGCAATGCACGCGCCCTTCGGGCCACGAGACGATCTTGCGCTACCAGGGCGATATTGGTTTTGCCATCGATCAGTTGCTGCTCAATGGTTTTAGCCGTTGCCCATGCCAATTCTTCAAATCGCTTGGAGGCAATGAGATGCCAATGCTCTGGATGGGCATTGCTGATATTGGCTTGGATGGTTTGTAGCTTTTGCTCTTCAGGAATCTGGGGGCTTAATGCTTCTGCCCAGAGTCCTACTGATTCCCAGTTCATCGTCACTTCAACTGCTGGCGCGAACTGCGCATAGTCCGCTAAATATCCTTGAATAAGCTGCTTATCAATCGGAGTTGGGTCTGCAGTCTCTACCCAAATCAAAGGTCTTGTATTTAAAGGTTTTGTACTTGCTTGTGAAGTTTGCTTGGCAGCCTCAAGATGGGCGGCCATAGCAAATTGCTTTCGGAATGCGGGATCACTTGGGCTGGTGATGTATCTCCAAAATGTCAGCAGCACTTGCGCTTCTTGATCTACTACTTTTCTTGCAAGTGCTGGGTATGCCTGCCCAATGGTGCGATCCAATAATGGCTCCAGAGTCTCGATCCAAGATTGCGTATTTTGAGCAATAAGCCCTTCTTGATCCGAGATCAGCTGATGTAGCTCTTTTTGAAGGCTGGGCGCTATAGAGTTGGATAAGGTATCGCAGGCTGCGATGATGGCCTGAGCCAACCCCCACGAACCTGCCTCGGTTTCTGCTTTAAACCAGGATTGCAATTGCTTATGTTTGCGCAGAGTTGCATATACAGATAACCAACGCTCTAGATCGGTTTGCTTCTTGGGGAACTTCCAGGCGCCTGGTGCTGCTTCTAGCCAATCGTTAAAACTCATGACCTGAGGCAGGAAGGCAATGTGATTTGGCAGATCTTTAGGTCGATACTTTTCCAGGGCAGCTCTTACCCCCATTAATGGGCCTGCGGTACTTAGCACCACTAAGGGGCGCTGGTTTGTTTGCTTTGCACAATTCCAGATACCCTCGGCGAGCGACTTTAGAGCACTGGCATTAGGCGCTATTGCCCAAGCATGCGGCTGCTTTTGCTCATTTAGGGTTGGGAATGGGTGCGGCATTGAGGGTGGTTCTGGGGCTGGTTTTTTAGTATTTAGGCAGAAAGTGTGGCTTATTGCTAATATAAGCGTTGTAGCGCAATAACTATATAAAACTAAATAAGACTAATTAAGGAATTTTCATGAGTGCCGGCATCAAATATGTAACTGACGCTTCTTTCGAGCAAGACGTTCTCAAGTCCGATAAACCTGTTCTCCTCGACTTCTGGGCTGAGTGGTGTGGTCCTTGCAAGATGATCGGCCCTATCCTTGAAGAGCTGGCTGGTGAATACGGCGACAAGATCCAAATCGCTAAGATGAACGTGGATGAGAACCAAGGCGTTCCTGCCCAGTTCAATATTCGTGGCATCCCTACATTGATTCTCTTTAAGAACGGCACCGTTGCTGCTCAAAAAGTAGGCGCTTTGGCTAAATCCCAGTTGACTGCATTTATTGATAGTCATCTGTAAATAGTCTTTGATCACAGGTTCACTGGGTGAGCCTGTGGTTTTTAGCTGTTTTTAGTGTAGTATCTATTTCAACGCACCTTCAGTGCCCCGATTTTCGGCAATATTCCCAGCAATTTTCCCTCCCCCTCTTTTTTAGCAAACTCCCCAAAATTCTGTTTTTCCAATCTGTCTGATGTCCATCTAGACAGCGATACCCCAAAACACATCTACATCCTTATCTACACCCGAGAACCACATGCAATTATCTGAACTCAAAGTACTCCACGTATCCGCTCTGCTTGAAATGGCAGCTAGCCTGGAGATTGAAAATACACAACGTATGCGCAAACAAGAGTTGATGTTTGCCATCCTCAAGAAGCGCGCTAAAGAAGGTGAATCTGTTTTCGGTGACGGTACTTTGGAAGTATTGCCCGACGGCTTTGGTTTCTTGCGCTCCCCTGATGCCTCTTACATGGCTTCTCCGGACGATATCTATATCTCCCCTGCACAGATCCGCCGCTTCAACCTACACACTGGTGACAGCGTTGAAGGCGAGGTTCGCACCCCTAAAGATGGCGAGCGTTACTTTGCACTGGTGAAGGTAGACAAGATCAACGGCTTGCCTCCTGAGGCTTTAAAGAACCGCATCATGTTCGAGAACTTAACGCCTTTACACCCAAATCGCGTTGTTCAGTTAGAGCGTGACATCAAAGCTGAAGAGAATTTAACGGGCCGCATCATCGACATGATCTCCCCGATTGGCTATGGCCAGCGTGGCTTGATCGTGTCTTCACCTAAATCCGGTAAGACCGTGATGATGCAGCACATCGCTCACGCGATTTCTGCGAACAATCCAGATGCGATCTTGATCGTACTGTTGGTTGATGAGCGTCCTGAAGAAGTTACTGAAATGCAGCGCTCTGTACGTGGTGAAGTCGTTGCCTCTACATTTGATGAGCCAGCTGTGCGTCACGTTCAAGTTGCTGAGATGGTGATTGAAAAGGCTAAGCGTTTAGTGGAGATGAAAAAAGACGTCATCATCTTGCTTGACTCGATTACCCGTCTTGCTCGTGCTTACAACACCGTTATCCCTTCATCTGGAAAAGTACTCTCTGGTGGTGTGGATGCAAACGCATTACAACGTCCAAAACGTTTCTTCGGTGCTGCGCGTAACGTTGAAGAAGGTGGCTCGCTCACCATCATCGCTACTGCCTTGATTGAAACTGGTAGCCGTATGGATGACCTCATCTACGAAGAGTTCAAAGGTACCGGCAATATGGAAGTTCACCTTGAGCGTCGTTTGGCTGAGCGTCGTGTTTACCCATCGATCAACCTCAATAAGTCTGGCACCCGCCGTGAAGAGTTGCTGGTTAAAGCTGAAAACCTCCAGAAAATCTGGGTTTTACGTAAATTATTGGCCGATATGGACGATATTGAGGCGATGAACTTTATCGTTGATAAGCTCAAATCCACCAAAAATAACGGTGAATTCTTCGATTTAATGCGTAAGGGTGGCTAATTTAGGCTCTCAGAGACGGTAAAAGTGCGCTTTGTTGTTGATTTCATGGCATAATTTCGCCTTTACCGCTTTAATAATTTGCATTTAACTTGGGTAAGTATTTGGGTCTTTGGACTTAAACGGCTGCCTGCTAATAGGACTTAATAATGAAACCTGGCATTCACCCCGAATATCGTGAAATCGTCTTTGTAGACGTTTCTAATAACTTCAGCTTCAAGACTCGCTCCACTATGTCTACTAAAGAGACAATCAAGTGGGAAGACGGCAATGAATATCCATTGGCCAAGATCGAGACTTCATCTGAGTCACACCCTTTCTACACTGGTACCCAGAAGATTATGGATACTGCCGGTCGTGTTGAGAAATTCCGTCAGAAGTTCGGCACTAAAGCTGTTGCTAAAGCAACTGGCGATGGCGCTGCTAAAACAGCTGAGAAAAAAGCTGCTGCTGCAGAAGCTAAAGCTGCTGAAAAGCCAGCTAAGAAGAAGTAATAGGCTTACTCTACAAAGGGGCTGGGGTTTGGATATTCACTATTCACCCTCCCCTGCGAGATAATCAAGGCAGCGTTTGCTGCCTTTTTTATTGCTAGTTTTTTATGGTCAAACTCACCGCCGCCGCCACCACCTCCATCCCACGCATCATTATTTTTGCGTTGACTTTGGTCTATGGTTTTGCCGGCCTCTTTGCGCGTGATCCCTGGAAGAATGAAGATGCTATCGGATTTGGTGGCATGTGGACTTTGCAACATGGCAAAGCACTCGACTGGATCGTTCCGCATCTATCTGGGCGCGACATCTCGCTTGGCGCACCCTTTCCCTACTGGCTAGGCGCCACCCTGATGGATCTATTTGGTCCATTGATTGGTGCGGCTAATGCTGCGCGCCTTTATGCGGCAGTTTGCTTCTTCGCTTCTGCATTAGCTATTTGGTACGCCACTTATCTATTAGGTCGTCGTCAAGAAGTTCAGCCGATGGTCTTAGCAGTTGGCGGCCAACCAGGTCGTAAAAACTACGGCATGACTTTAGCCGATGGTGCGCTATTGATTTTCTTGGCCTGCGTCGGTCTTGCACAACGCGCGCATGAGACCACGCCAATGATGGCCCAACTCATGGGTATCAGCATTGTTTTATATGGCACAGTGCGTGGCTTAGATAAGCCATGGCAAGGTGGCTTGTGGACTGGTCTAGGCATTGCGATCGTTGCGCTTTCGAGCAATCTCACACTCAGCCTCATCATTGTCAGCTCCACCATCATTGCAGTCATTGCTAGTAATGCGAAGTTGCGTTTTCGTTGGACTTTAACCAGCACGGTTTTAGGTCTGATTGGTTTTGCGATTTGGCCTGCGCTTTGGTATTTGGGTAACCTCACTCCAGAGTGGCGTCATATCGCCGAAGAAGGCTGGCGCAATATGCCAGAGATGCGCGCAACGCCTTCTATTGAATCCCTTGGATTTTTGAGTGTTAACTTTTGGGCTTATGCCTGGCCAGTTTGGCCATTAGCCATCATCTCCCTCGCCCATTGGGGTCGAGTTAAAGAAGCAGGTCAATGGCGTGCACCCCACCTTTGCATTCCGCTTAGCTTATTTATTGGTTGCTTGATTTATGTTCTGTTCAGACTAGAAGCCAATGAGCATGACCTCATCATCTTGATCCCCAGTTTGTCGATCATTGCTGCATTTAGTTTGCCGATTCTCAAACGTAGCCTGATTAGCTTCATCGATTGGTTTGCGATGTTTAGCTTCACCATGATCGCTTTGGCCATTTGGATTATTTGGTTAGCCAAAGTAACCGGCTATCCAGAATCTACTGCTGCCAATTTAGCAAGACTCTTGCCAGGCTTTCAGGCGCAGTTTGACTACATTGGTTTTGTTGTTGCTCTCATCATTACCGGCATTTGGTTGGCCATCGTACGCTGGAGAACTTCACGCGCTCCAAAAGAAATCTGGCGTTGCCTCATCATCTCCGCCTCTGGCACCACCTTGATGTGGGTCTTGTTAATGACGCTTTGGTTGCCAACAATTAATTACGCAAAGACCTATCGCTATGTATCCGATCGTCTGGTGCAAATTATTGCCAACACGCCAGGATGTATTGATACCAGCAATCTGGGTTCTGCACAGTTAGCTTCATTTAGCTACTTCACCAAACTGCCTTTGCGTGATGATCCTAGCTGTAATCTCATGCTGACTCATAGCTCCTTAGAAGCTAAAGCATACGCTAGCCTCAATAAAAAGAAAATTGAATTGCTTTGGGAAGATCGCCGAGCATCTGACCGTGATGAGCGTCTACGCCTCTATCAAATTACCCCAGCTGGTAAAGAATAAATCGTGCTGCACTTTAAGTTATCGCGTTTGCGCGAGGATATTCCCTCCCTATTAAAACTTGCTGGACCATTGTTGATTGGTCAGCTGGCAGTGATTACCTTTGGCGTTTTAGATACCGCCATGACAGCGCGCTACTCCGCCGATGACCTAGCTGCTCTTGCGATGGCGTCTGCCATCTTTATCAGCATCTATGTTGGTCTCACTGGTGTAATCTCCGCCCTCGCCCCAATCGCTGGACAACTCTTTGGTGCGAAACGTTTTGGTGAGATTGGCGAGGAAGTTCGTCAAGCAACTTGGCTAGCGGTGGGCCTCACCTTATTGGGTGGCGCCATTCTGCTCAACGCGGATCATCTGCTGCAAATCTCTCAAGTCACACCTGATATTGAAGGCAAGGCTAAGTTGTATCTCAATATCCTTGCCATTGGTTTACCGGCTAGCATGGCCATGCGTGTACTCATGGCTCTGCACAATGCTGTTTCACGGCCAGCAGTAATTACCGTAGTGCAGCTGATTGGTTTAGGTTTAAAGCTGCCATTGAATCTTCTGTTCATCTATGGCGGTCTTGGTATTGAAGGTATGGGTGGGCCAGGTTGCGCTGTGGCTACCGTCATCATCAATTGGTTCTGGCTCATCATCACGCTGGGCTTTGTACTCTTTGATGGCTTCTATAGGCCATTTAAGATCTTTGCGCGTTTTAGCTGGCCTGACTGGCATCGCATCTGGACTTTATTGAAATTAGGCGCACCCATCGGCTTTAGCTATTTGATTGAAGTGACATCATTTACTTTTATGTCGCTCTTCATTGCACGCCTTGGTACTACGGCTTTAGCCGGCCATCAAATTGTGGCCAATATGGGAACGGTGATTTATATGGTGCCCTTATCCCTATCCATTGCAACGATGACATTAGTCTCTCAATCGATTGGTGCCAACAAGCAGGAACGTGCCGAAGAGATTGGTTGGTCATCAGTTTTCTTCACAACCACTTTATGCATCACGATTGGTATTGCGGTATGGATCTTCCGGGTTCAACTCCTAGATCTCTACGATCCACCTGCAGAAGTGAAAGTGTTTTCGATTCCGCTATTTTTGTTTATCGCTTTTTATCAGGTGTTTGATGCCCTGCAAATTACTGCGGCATTTATTCTGCGCGCGTACCGCATCGCCTTCTGGCCAATGGTGATTTATGCCGGCTCACTTTGGGGTGTTGGCTTAGGCGGCGGCTACTTGATGGGATTCAACGTCTTTGGCAACACACCAGAGTTTTTACAAGGCGCTAATGGCTTTTGGGCAGGCAACAGTATGAGTCTGGGATTAGCTGCACTGCTTTTACTCTACCTCTTTAGAAAAACAGCGGCGCGTTTTGAGAAAACGCATCCGCCGGTTGAGGTTTAGTCGAGATTCAATTCCAGTAATACGATTTACTGAATGGGTCTAAATCCATTTGGAGGCATTGATGGCTTGCCTTGTGGAATGTTGTATCCATTGTTATTGCCGCCATTGCCACCAAAGTTTTGGGTTGGATAGCTAGGCACCTGATTACCTTTGGAGTACATACACTGCTGATAGGCGATGTTGTATTGAACCTGCGCCTGATTTTGCTTGCCAGAAGAGTTCATGGCACCCATAGCGGCGCCGCCAAGTAAACCAATGCCTGCGCCAGTACCAATGTTCTGACTACTTCCACCCTGAATGACTGCACCAGCTGCCGCTCCTAAAGCTGCACCAATGGCTGCACTAGTTGCACCCTCTTTGAGAGCTGCATTACTAGTGTCCTTAATCGCATTTGCAGCGAACTCACGACACTGCTGATCTTCTTGCTGAAAGACTTCAAACGGCTTACCTTCACGCGGCATGATTGCAACGGTTGGACCAGTTGGCGCAGAGACACAGGCAGCCAAAGAACTGATGAGCGCCAATGTCAGTACGGTACGTTTCATATTGATTCCTTAAATCGGATAACTATTTAATTGTGGTTGCGTTGGCGTGTCGATGCATTGCCGGATGGTGGCATTGCTGGCTGAGTCTGCCATCCAGATGCGCAACTTTGCACATATGGAAAATACTGCCCACTCGCTTCACAGTAATACCAAACTGGGGGCTGAGGCTGAGAAGCCAAAACCATTGGTTGCTGTGGTGCTGCATAAGTAACTACCGGTGGACTTGCGTAAACCACGGGTGGAGCATAGTAGCCGGCCCCATAGGGATAGCCATAGCCCGCGCCGTAATATCCACCACGCCAACCTGGACCCCAGCCACCGCCCCAACCAGGACCGTAAGCTGCTGGTCGCCAACCACCACCATAGCCACCGCCGTAGCCGCCCCCAACAGAGACAGCCCAACCCACATTACCCGCTTGAGCTGCTACCGGAGCAAGGGTTAATAGGCCTGCCGCCGCAAAGAGCGTCAGAACCGCTTTAGACACAACTGATTTGAATTGCTTTTGGCTTGTTTTCATAGTGGACCCCATTAATTGGTCGCCTCCTACTACCTTTAACGCTTCTCCCAAATCCAGGCTGACAGGAATTGGGCTTTTATTAGAATATTTATCACTTTAGCTTTTTGACTTACTGCTCTAATTTTGCGCCTGATTTGTAAATCACTCTACCCCATTTATTGGTCTCAGCCTGAATCAGCTTAGAAAGCTCTTGTGGGCTTCCTGGAGCGGGATCTAAACCGCTAGCCAGCAACTTGTTTCTGACATCGGGTTGATTGAGGGTTTGACGAGTCAAGGCATTTAAGCGCTTTTGAACACTTGGAGGAAGATTCGCTGGCGCCATGAGCGAGAACCACGATGTTGCCTCAAATCCAGGCAAGCCTTGCTCAGCCATCGTCGGAATCTCTGGAGCTGCTGGGGAGCGTTTTAAGGTGGTTACTGCCAAAGCCTGAACCTCTCCCGCCTTAATCAAAGGCAGCGATGAAGACAGATTATCAAAGAGCATGGAAATCCGGCCACTAATGAGATCTGGTAAAGATTGGGCTCTGCCTTTGTATGGAATATGCCGAATCTGTACACCAGTCATTTCTTTAAAAAGTTCGCCAGACATGTGCAAGGAAGTGCCGACGCCAGAAGAACCGAAAGTAAGTTCATTGGGTTTGGCTTTTGCCAACTCAATCAGTTCATGCAGATTAGTCACGCCCAGCTTCTTATTGACCACCAGTACATTAGGCGTGCTCGCTAAAAAACTAATGGGCGTGAAATCATTAATCGGATGAAAAGACATCTTGTCATACAGCGCGCCGTTAATAGCGTGGATACCCACTGTGCCAATGAGGAGTGTGTAGCCATCCGGCTCGCTCTTTGCAACAAGGTCAGCACCGATATTGCCACCATAGCCAGGACGGTATTCTACGAGAACAGGTACACCTAAACTTTGTTGCCAACTTTCAGCCAGTACGCGCGCCAACATATCAGGGGCTCCACCGGGAGTGAATGTCACCACAATCCGAACCGCTTGTTTAGGCCAAGCGGTATTGGGTTTGCTAGTTTGGGATTGAGCGGTGTTGGCGAGGCCTAAGCAAACCAGTAAAACTGCCAGACCCTTAAGCACCCTGCAGGTGATCAGCTTGAGATCACTCACGTGAACTTAAAAACCAAAACGCGTGCGCAACCAGATCCATCCGTCATATTTAACGGGATCATCTGCACAAGGGCCGATGCCGCATTCTAAAAGTGTGGAAGCGAGGTTAGCAAAGACCAGAACAATAAATAGAATGATTAATGCATTGGCAAACAGCGAGCGTGAACGCACATCACGGTTAGGTAGCATTAATAGAATCGCAAGGCCAGCCAACAAGCCAACGTAGCCTACGTAGGCCCAAGTATAAAAATGCAACTCGAGAAACGTTTTTCCGAATCCTTTATCACCCGGAAGAATATGCAAGAAAACTTGGCGCAAGGAAACCATCATCCCCGTTAAGCCGCCGATGATGCCCCAGCCGTAATGAGATGAATGCGCACCACAACGAATATTGAGTACTAGTGCAAAACCGATGATTACAAAACCCATGCGCTGCATGAGACACAGTGGGCAAGGTAACTCACCGAAATAGAGTTGATCCACAAAGGCATAAGACAGCATGCCAATGATCCCAGCCAAAGCAAGTTGATTGCCTAGGGCAGCTAATGAAGGAAAAGAATGTTTACTCACGTTCTTTACAAACTGATTTTGAGGTGATCTGTAGCATGAATGCGGAACCAAAACATGAGGATGCCAAGAGTAATAGCAAGTGCAACAAGAGCCGCAAGGCGCTTCTCAAACCAAACTAGGACAAGGCCGATAAAGGCTGTCAGGAAAGGTAGGAACATGTACATAAATGAATTCTATCGCAGGTCGTTCTAGAAGCTAAAAACAAGTGGTTTAAAGGGTCTTTTGTATAGAATGCAGTCATGAACTCCACCCCACCCTGCATCGACTTCCAGCTCGATGGGCCCATCGCCCGTATTACCTTCAATAATCCTGCGGCACGCAATGCCTTAACTTGGCCGATGTATGAGGAGCTAAAACGCATTTGCGATGAGCTAGCGAGTAAACCAGAAATCCGGGTAGCGATTTTTAGGGGCGCTGGTGATAAAGCCTTTGTCTCCGGTAGCGATATCCAGCAATTTCTAGACCTCCAAGAGAATGAAGCATACGAGGTTGCAGTAGATGCGATTTTTCACTCTTTGCAACACTTGCCTATTCCGACCATTGCGCTGATTGAAGGATTGGCTGTTGGCAGCGGTTTACTTATTGCTACCGCATGTGATTTCAGAATATCAACCGATGATGCGCGCTTTGGCATTCCAGTAGCAAAGACTTTGGGCAATTGTCTATCGCCAAGCAATCTGTCTTGGATTGCCAATCACCTAGGCGTGCCGATGGTGAAACGGATGTTGCTCACTGCAGAGCTGATTAAGGCACCTGAATTACTAAACTCAGGCTACCTATATCAAACCACTACTCCTAAAGCTATTTCGGATGCAGCGGAATCCTTGGCAGTCAAATTAGCATCACTTGCACCGATTACTCAGAAGGCAAGTAAAGTGACTTTAGCTCGCTTAATGGAAAGTAATTTACCGGATTGCACTGAACTCATGAGAGAGACTTACAACAGCGTCGACTTCAAAGAAGGGGTTAATGCCTTCCTTGAAGGACGCTCGCCAAAGTGGATTGGCAAGTAATTTTTTAAGAATGTTTGTGTGTATTAAACAATCTTAATTTTGAGTGGCGTAAGGCCTTCGACGCTTCCCTCAAGTACATCCCCTTTTTTCACAGGACCAACACCTGCAGGCGTGCCAGACATAATCAAATCACCTGGCTCGAGGGTGAACAAAGTGGATAAGTAAGCGATGGTGTCAGGAATATTCCAAATCAATTGGTTTAAGTTGCCCTCTTGACGCACTTCACCATTAACCAATAGCTTGACCACACCCTTATTAGGATGTCCGAACTGAGCAGCTGGAGTAATTGCCGCACAAGGAGCGGATTGATCAAAGGCTTTACCAGTATCCCAAGGGCGCCCCATTTTCTTGGCTTCACCCTGCAAGTCACGACGAGTCATGTCTAAACCAACACCGTAACCATAAACATGCTCTAGCGCTTTATCCGCTGGAATATTAACGCCACCTTTACCGATAGCAACTACCATCTCGATTTCGTGATGAACATCATTCGATAGGTTTGGATATTGCATATCTTTGCCATCAGCCACAATTGAATTAGCTGGCTTCATGAAAAAGAATGGCGGCTCACGATCAGGATCATGGCCCATCTCACGCGCATGATCAGCATAGTTGCGACCAACGCAATAAATACGGTTCACAGCAAAACGGCGGGTATCGCCCACTACAGGAAGTGACGGAACGATTGGTGGATCAATAACGTATGCAGTGCTCATAAATAGCCTTTCTGATGAATGTCTAATTTTTTATTAATTATTGTGTGAATTAATTATGACATTACTTGAGTCAATGTCATTTATGCCCACTACTTCGGAGTTTGAGCAGCAAAATGCTCAGAGCCAAAGCAAAGGTCAGGGCATTGGCCAAGATCAAGGGCCACTTTTCAATAATGAGGCCGTAGATAAGCCATAAGCCAACGCCTATAGTAAATAAGCTATACATGCCCAGCGAGATTCCGGAGAGATCTCGGGTACGCCAGGATTGGATGGCCTGAGGCAAAAAAGCAATCGTCGTCAAAAATGCAGCGCAGTAGCCAATGATCTCAATCTGATGTGGCTCTAAGGTCATGCAATTACGGCTTTTGATTTAAGCTGGCCTTACGGGATTCGATTTCTTTGTTGATCGCTACAAGGGTTTTTGCGTCAGGCGTCTTCCAATTACCACCTGCCTTGTTGGCCATGTAGGCTACGGCATCAGAAAAGGTTTCAATTGTCATATTCGGATTGCCACCTTTAGCAGGCATTCCTCTCACGCCAACATAAGCATGCGCTGTTAGGGTCACTTGACCCTCCGCAATCAAAGGGGTCCACTTGGTCTTGTCACCAAACTTAGGGGCATTGAGAACACCAGAAGCATGGCAAGCTGCGCATACTTGCTTGTAAGTGTTTTCACCCGGCTCAGCAAATGCTCCGAAACTCAGGGTTGATGCAGCGATAAAAATAAGGGAGCGAAAAGATAAGGTCATGGTGGCACCAATAAGGAGTTAATTGTTATTTATGACAATTTATCTCAATTTTGCATTGAGTGCCTAATTGGGCGCTAGGCTAAGCCGAAGTAGCTCGCAACCCTATAAGTGATAAAGGCCGCTAGATAGGCCAAGCCAAAAAGATAGCTCAGCATGATGACTGGGATCTTCCATCCGCCCGTCTCTCTTTTAACGGCAGCAATCGTTGAGAGGCATTGGGGAGCAAAGACAAACCAAGCCAAAAGCGATAAGGCCGTAGCAAGACTCCAGCCTGTAGAGATCAGGGGTACCAAAGCATCGGCAGCATCAACACCAGAGCTTGATAGCGCATATACGGTTGCCAAAGAGCTCACGACTACTTCTCGTGCCGCCATACCGGGCACCAAAGCAATACTGATTTGCCAGTTAAAGCCAATCGGCTCAAAGACTACTGCCAAAGCTTGACCCATCATTCCAGCAATACTGTATTGAATAGCTGAGCCAGTCGCATTTTCTGGAGGAAGTGGAAAACTCGAGAGCGCCCATAAACAGACCGTCATGATCAAAATAATTCCACCAACGCGACGCAAGAAAATTTCAGCACGTTGCCAAAGACCAATCGCCAAATTACCTAAGCGCGGCAAGTGATAGCTCGGCAACTCCATCATTAATGCATTGAGCTGAAACTTTTCACTAGTAAAGCGTTTGAGTATCCAAGCTACTGCCATAGCCCCAGCAATACCTGCAACATAGAGCAAGAAAAGAACTAAACCCTGCAAATCTAATCCAGCCCATAATTTTCGTTCAGGAATAAAAGCGGAAATCAATAAGGCATATACAGGTAGGCGTGCCGAGCAAGTCATCATCGGGGCAATCAAGATGGTCACTAACCGATCCCGCGCATTGGAGATGCTGCGCGTAGCCATAATTCCAGGGATGGCACAAGCAAAGCTAGATAAGAGAGGAATAAAGGATCTGCCTGATAGACCCACCCGCCCCATCAATCGATCCAGCAAATAAGCGGCTCGCGGAAGATAACCAGACTCTTCCAAAATGAGAATAAAGAAATACAGAATCAAAATCTGCGGCAAGAAAATCAATACTCCGCCAGCACCAGCCAGAATGCCATCTACCAATAAGCTACGTAGCCAGTTATTTGGAAGCGCTTGAGTTAATAAGGCACCCAACCACTCGACTCCAGTCTTAATAAGCTCCATAGGAAAGGTAGCCCAACTAAAGACAGCCTGGAAAATGAAGAAGAGCACTGTAGCTAGGATCAGTGGGCCAAAAACAGGATGTAGTAATACTGAATCCAGGCGATCACTCAAACGGTCGGGAATGATTTGATCTAAACCTAGATTTTGCAAGACCCGTTGGACCTGTAGGTTGTCAGACTCGGTATGAGCCGTGTGATCAATAGCAGTTTCAATACCCTCATCTATATTGCTTGTACTTAAAGCGGATAAGTTTTTCCAATCGAGCTCACTCAAAAAGTGTTTGAGTTCATCAGCACCATTGGCATGAATGCCTACCGTTGCAATAACAGGTAGACCCAACTCTTGAGATAAGGCTGCTGCATCGACATTCAAACCTTGGCGCTGAGCAACATCCACCATATTGAGTACAACAACACAGGGCAAGCCTAAGCGCTTTGCAGATAAGACTAAGCGTAAATTACGTCTGAGGTTCATAGCATTGAGAACACAGAGCACGAGGTCCGGACGCTTTTCGCCTTGGGCCTTGCCATGAAGCACGTTACAAGTGACTCGCTCATCTAAAGAGCGTGGGTACAAACCATAGGCACCTGGAAGATCCAGAATGCGAATGACTTTTTCAGATTCAAGGGTTAAGCGCCCCTCTTTTCTCTCAACAGTCACACCAGAATAATTGGCGACCTTTTGACGGCTACCAGTCAGCAAATTAAAGAGTGCTGTTTTACCGCAATTGGGATTACCCAGCAATGCGACTAGGGGTTCACTTGGAAAGAAATGGATCTGCGCTTCGGACATGCTTAAAGAATTTCTACCTCAACCAATCGTGCTTCAGATTCTCTTAAGGCAAATGTCGATGATCCAACTCGAATCAATATAGGACCATTGCCTAACAATCCCTTGCGCAAGACCTCTACCTGCTCGCCAGGAAGAAAGCCAATATCCTCCAATTGACCACGAATATCCTCACGTTGATCACCTGAAGTGGCGATCTTGCTGACACGGGCTCTGACGCCCGGGAGGATTTCTTCAAGATTCATGTCTAGATTGATGGAATGGGTGTATTAATTATATCCCCACATGAGAATGAATATCATTCTCTAGAGTGGTTCATGGGCTTAATCATCGCCCAATAACTAGACCACCATATTGATTTAAAACAAAAAGAATCGAGTTAGTCTCGTCAGGGAACGGAATATCCGTGATTACGCAGGATCTGCTTAGCAACGGATCCTTGCAGGTAGTCATACAGCGCGATAGCAATGGGCGCTGGATCTCGCTTTAAAACCATGCGCTGTTTAATCGGAGCATACAAATTATCTGGCAAAGCAATATATTGAATTTGCTGAGATAGCTCCGAAGACTTTGCTAGAGATAAAGCGGTAATACCAACCTTGGCAGCTCCGGTACTCACGTAGACAGCGGCAATGGAAATGTTTTCTGCAAATATCACCCTACTCTGCAGCTCATCCCATAAACCGATTGCCTGAAGATATTGAACAGAAGCTCTGCCATAGGGAGCCAAATCTGGATTGGCGATCGCAATCTTCTTAGCGCCTCTCAGTAAAGACTGAATGCTATCTGGATCTGAACTTAAACGAAGACCAGCTGCTGCATTTGTTATCAAGGCCAAATGTCCTGATGCATACACCACGCCACGATCTCGAGTTAATCCCGCTTCAACCAATTTCAATGGATAAGCCTCATCCGCAGAAATGAATAACTCATATGGGGCTCCATGCTTCATCTGACTTGAAAGATTGCCCGACGATCCATAAACTACGCGAATATGTTTACTTTGAGGGTTGCTCTGACTAAAGCCCTTAAAGATCTCTTCAAAAGCAGGCTTAAGATTGCTTGCCACTGCGACTGTGACTGATTGCGCATAGGCAATAGAGCCTAGAAAACTCCAAGCCAGGAAACCCAATACGCAAATGCTTTTGATCATGGGGCTAGTTTATAACCAACCGGCAATCTGCTTATTAAGGCCGATCGATTTATAGCCCGGGGTTTCACCAGAGAGTGCGCGAATCTTTCGAATGAGCTTAGCAAGCTCTCTATTGGTGCTGAGCTCTTCGCCCATAGCCAAGAAAAAGATTTCGTCTTTTAACTGAATAAAGTCGAGGCCGTTCTCAATTGCCACACTCTTGACGCCCATACCCGCATCTACTTTCTTAGCCAAGATTGCCATCGCAATTGCAGAGTGCGTGAACTCCTCATTCTCATAACCTTTAATACGATGAGGATCAATACCTTCTTTAGTTAGGATGGTATCGAGCAGGAGGCGCGTACCGGAACCCTTTTGACGATTAATAAAGCGAATCTTGGGACGCAATAGGTCCTTAGGTCCATTAATATTTTGGGGATTACCTTTAGCGACCATCAAGCCTTGAACGCGCTTCATCACCGGAAATATTTGCATCCCCTCTTTTTTCAGGCGCTTTGCAATAATTTGTGAGCTTTGCTGGTCAGATACATGGAAGCCCGCAATATCCACCTCATAGTTGAATAGTCGCTCAAGCGCCTCACCAGATCCTGCCGTAATTAATTCAAAACCGCCGATATCCAATACCGATTTTTGAATAATGGGATCGCTACTACTAGCAAGTCGCCACTGTTTTTTTGCCTTGACCCTAAACTGAGCAAAGCCCTCTTCTAAATGAGACAGGCTGGTTTGACCCAGGCGCATTGTTTTTTGATCAAAATCATCGGTAAATTGAATTAGGTACCTGGCATATTCAGAAAGCTGGGATCCATGCCCTCTAACCCGATCCATCAATTTAAAGCCTAAGGCCTCCTCAACATCGTTGAGCTTTTGCCAAACGTTTCTATAGGAGAGGCCCATCTTCTTACAAGCGGACATCAAGGTTTTGCCGTGCTCGATGTCTTTTAAGAGGCTAGTTAGCCAGACCAAGTCCACAACAGCCGGATCTTTGGCGTTCTTGTTACCAAAAATAAGGGTGGGTCGGATCTGAATTCTCATATGTAATTTTTTGCATATTGATGTTTTGTAATATGACAGATCTTAACCGAACACCCCTAAGGAAGCGAACTCAGATGAAATTCTCATTTACCCGAATACTGGCATCTGCCATTACTGCCCTAGCACTTTTAAGCAACTCTGCTTATGCGCAAGAGAAAAGCATTGTTGTGTCATCCACAACTTCTACTGAGCAATCTGGTCTCTTTGGATTTATCTTGCCAATCTTCAAAATGAAAACCGGCATCGATGTCAAAGTGGTTGCCGTTGGAACTGGCCAAGCCTTGGATATTGGCCGTCGTGGCGACGCTGATGTGGTGTTTGTTCATGACAAACCTGCTGAAGAAAAGTTTGTAGCTGAGGGCTTCTCCACAAAACGCTACGAAGTGATGTACAACGACTTCGTATTAATTGGGCCTAAAGCAGATCCAGCAAAAATTGGTGGCGGCAAAGATATCAAAGTTGCGTTTCAGAAAATTGCAGCTGCTCAAGCACCATTTGTATCACGTGGTGATAAGAGCGGTACGCATGCTGCCGAATTACGTTACTGGAAAGATGCAGCCATTACAGTGGCACCTAGCGCCTGGTACAAAGAAACCGGCTCTGGCATGGGCCCAGCTCTCAATACCGCATCTGCAATGAATGGTTATATCTTGGCTGATCGCGCTACTTGGCTTTCCTTTAAGAACCGTGGTGATTTGGTCATCTTGGTTCAAGGCGATCCAAAGCTATTTAATCAATACGGCGTCATGCTAGTGAACCCAGCTAAATTCCCGCATGTGAAAAAAGCTGAAGGGCAAGAGTTTATTGATTGGCTGATTTCTAAAAATGGTCAAGACGTTATTGCAAGCTACAAAATTGGTGGCGAGCAACTCTTCTTCCCTAACGCTAGCAAATAATTAGCATGAGAAATTCACACCAGTTATTTAGCGCACTTCTCTCCACTTTATTAATAGGGCTTGGAATGCAAACATCATTAGCGCAATCCAACCCTCCAAAAGTGGAAGCTACTTGTGGTCAAGGCGCCAAGAGCTTTAAATTGGCAACCGGCAGCCCTGGAGAGTTAGGCCTACTGCAACAACTGGGTGAGGCTTTCGACAAAAAGGAAGGCGCACGTTTGGTCTGGATTAAGGCTGGAAGTGGCGCCTCCCTTAATCTGCTGAAAACACAGCAGGTAGACATGATCATGGTTCACGCACCTGAGGGCGTTAATAAAGCAATTGCTGAAGGATGGGCAACTGGCAAAACGTTAATTGGCTCTAACGAGTTTTATATCGTTGGACCAAAAGCAGATAGCGCCAAAATCAAATCTGCTAGCAGTGGCGCTGATGCTTATGCAAAGATCGCCAAGGCACAGTCCAACTTCATCTCTCGCGGCGATAAATCAGGCACACACCAGAAAGAAATGGATATCTGGAAGAAGGCTGGGATTACACCTGAAGGAAATTGGTACATTGTGACCAATGACTTCATGACAGCCTCGCTTAAACGGGCAAATACTGACAAAGCGTATTTCATGACAGATAGTAGTACTTGGGTGGCGGAGAAAAATGTTGCGCCTGATCTACAGATTCTGTATCGCGGCGACCCCTACCTAGTTAATACCTATGATGCTTTAGTAGCCCCTATCGGCGCCACTGAGAACCGCGATATTGCTGCTAAGTTCATTCAATTTGTGGCCTCTGATGAAGGTCAGGCCATTATTCGCAACTACGGTAAGGCGCAGTACAAGGAAGCCCTTTACAATGATGCTGTCTACGCCAAACAATACGTTCACTAGGAGAAATCATGGAACTTAAAGTCAAACTCAGCGCACGCAATACTCTCAGCGGTAAAGTTGTTGAACTCAAAATGGGTCAAACCACTTCTCACGTGAAGTTAGATATTGGTGCTGGCCACATCGTTACCGCCTCTATTACTAATGAGGCTGTTGATGAACTCAAGCTCAAAGTTGGCGATCAGGCTTGGGCAGTAATCAAAGCCTCTGATGTGATGATTGCTAAAGACGCTTAATCTTTAGCTGATAAGCAAAAGGCCCGCAATGCGGGCCTTTTTTCTTTACTGCTCCAGCATGATTAATGCTGAATTAGTTTTTAATGCTTACTTCTTTGGTGTTACGAAACCAATTGCTGTGTCGTCAACGAACTCAACCATTACGTCGTCACCAGCCTTGAATTTCTCAAGACCTAAAACGCTTTGGTCTACTTTAACTTTTTGCTTCTCGCCTGATGGCAATGTAAATGTCACAACACGAGTTTTTGCATCGATTGTGCTGATCTTCACTGTTGCATAAACAGTATCAGTAGTTTCTTCAAATGGCTTAGCAGAACCTTTGCCAGCGATCACTACTGAACGAACACCTGAAGCACCTGGTTTTGCGCCCTTAGGAGCAGCAACTAAACCAACTGCAATCGCTTGAGCATGCTCAACAACAAACACATCGCCCTTTTTCACTTTATCCAAATCATTTACTTGCTTGGATACGTTCATTTGAGCCAAGTTACCGTTAGCATCCTTAAGAACAACGATACGATTCTTTACGTCCACTGAATCAACAGTAGCAGTCAATACAATTGCTTCAGCTGCCAAAGGCAACATTTTTGCTGGAGCTTGAGCGAATACTGAGCCTGCAACAACTAAACCGAGTGAGGCAACTAATGTAGCCAATAAAGATTTCTTCAAGATAACTCCTAGATAAAGGTTTGTGAGGGGTGCCAATCCTCTGGCACCTCCCATTCATTTTAACCATGAAGTGGTTTACTTATAAGCCTTAGAGCTAATATTTGAAGCCAAAATATGTCCAATTTGCTACATTTAAGGCTGAATGGCTAATTTGCCCCCAAATATAGATAGCAGAGAGATAAACGCGTGATCTTGATTAAATCCTGGGTAGATGCTGAGCAAGAGGCCTACTCTATTCGAAAACGCGTATTTATCGAAGAGCAAGGCGTTCCAGAAGATATGGAGCTCGACGAATACGACCCACTCGCACAGCACGCTCTAGCCTATGTCAACTCAGAATGCATTGGGACAGCTCGCCTGGTTACCTTACCTGGGAGCGTTGGCAGAATTGGACGCATGGCGGTATTACCTATGCATCGAAGACGGGGAATTGGAGGTGATTTACTTCGTGCCTTACTAGAGCTCAGCAAATCCCAGGGCATTACTCAACTGGAGTTACATGCGCAGCTATCCGCCATACCGTTTTACGAGCAGCTTGGGTTTATTGCACAAGGTGATATCTACGATGAAGCTGGCATTGCGCATCGCGATATGATTCTATATATCTAATGGCAACTTATCTCTATGACCCAATCCACTAATCCCCCCTTCCTCTTTCGTGTTTGTTACTCGGATACCGATGCAGCAGGATTTGTGTATCACGCTCGTTATTTAGAGATCTTTGAAAGAAGTCGCTCTGAGTGGTTACAGCAAAGAGGCTTAAGCCCAACAAAGTTGGTCAATGAATTTGGGATCGTTCTTCCCGTCCGAGAAATCACGATGAACTTTCATAGACCGGGGCGCTTAGATGATCTCTTAAGCATTGATCAAATCATTGAGCACCGTGGTCGCACCCAAATTGCGGTGAAGCAAACTGCGAAACGCATTGTTGAAGGAATGGAGCCAGAGCTTCTTGCTACCGCATTGCTGCACATTGTCTGTGTTGACACTACCACCCTAAAACCAAAGGGTCTGCCTGACTGGCTCTTTGCAGCAGATCAATAACATCACTACTGAAGAGACTTCAATGCAAGAAGGCAAGCTACTGACTTTTGTTAAAGAACTCGCAACACTTATAGAGAGCAAACCGAGCGAGGAAATTGTTTTCTCAAAAGGCAAAAAGCTCTTAGAGAGCTTAATTCAGGTTGACGACTGGTTGCCAGAAGAATTTTGCAAACCACATCCTCAGTACTACCAGCAATACTTACTATATGCAGATCCACTCGATCGCTTTTCAGTTGTCAGCTTTGTTTGGGGTCCCGGACAAAAGACACCATTACATAACCATACTGTCTGGGGCATGATTGGCCAGTTGCGAGGGCAAGAACGCAGCGCCGACTATTACCAACAAGCTGATGGCAGTTATAAAGCTGATGAGTCATTCCTTTGCCACCCAGGTCAAGTTGCTACCGTATCCCCCAAAACACATGACATCCATGTGGTCGAGAATGCTTTGAGTGACCAAACATCTATCAGCATTCATGTTTATGGTGGAAACATTGGCCGCATCCAGCGCGCTGTGTTTGACCCCATTACAGGCGCAGAAAAATTATTTGTCTCGGGATATGCCAATTCAGTGACGCCAAATCTTTGGAATGCAGCCTGATAGCTTAAAATAGCGACTCTTTCTGCAAACACTCCAAGTGTGGCAGCTCACCCCATTGGCCGGGATAGTCGTTTAATTGAATACGGGCCAATATTTATTTGGTCCCTATGTTATTTACAGATCTTGGTTTATCAGAACCCATTCTTCGCGCTATTAATGAAGAGGGTTACACCAGCCCTACCCCCATTCAAGAAAAGTCCATCCCTGCCGTATTAAAAGGTGGAGATTTACTTGCTGCCGCTCAAACAGGCACCGGTAAAACCGCTGGCTTTACCCTACCGATTCTTCAGCGCTTAAGCAGCACAGCTAAAGCTGGTGGCAAACGTCAGTTACGCGTACTGATTTTGACCCCTACCCGCGAGTTAGCCGCCCAAGTTCAAGAGTCTGTTGTGACTTACGGCAAATACACCGGCCTTAAATCCACCGTGATCTTTGGTGGCGTTGGCGCGAATCCACAAATAAAAGCAATCGCTGCAGGTCTAGATATTTTGGTGGCAACACCAGGTCGCCTACTCGACTTAATGTCACAGAATTGTGTCTCACTTGCCAATATTGAAATCCTCGTCTTGGACGAAGCAGATCGCATGTTGGATATGGGATTCCTGCGTGATATCAAAAAGATTTTGGCTGCATTGCCAAAGCAACGTCAGAACTTACTATTTTCCGCAACCTTCTCGACCGAGATTAAAGCATTGGCTGATGGTTTACTGAATTCACCAGCATTGATTGAAGTGGCACGTAGTAACAGTACAAATGAAGCGATTGCTCAACTCATTCACCCAGTAGACAGAACCCAAAAGCATCCTTTGTTGGCGCATCTGATCAAAACTAATCAGTGGCAACAGGTTCTCGTATTTACTCGCACCAAGCATGGTGCCAATAAATTAGTGACCCAGTTAGAAAAAGATGGCATTACTGCAATGGCGATTCATGGCAATAAAAGTCAGAGCGCGCGCACCAAGGCTTTGGCAGAATTTAAAGATGGGAAGATCACCGTACTAGTTGCTACCGATATTGCAGCACGTGGCATCGACATCGATCAACTCCCCCATGTTGTGAACTATGACCTACCAAACGTATCTGAAGATTATGTGCACCGTATCGGTAGAACCGGTAGAGCCGGCTCAAATGGTGTTGCAGTGTCTTTAGTCTGCGTTGATGAACATCAAATGCTCCGAGATATTGAAAAGCTCATCAAGCAAAAGCTGCCACAAGAAGTGATTGCTGGATTTGAGCCAGATCCAAATGCGGTAGCCCAACCAATTCAATTGCGCAGCCAGCAACACCAACAATCTCGCAAGCCTAGGCCTGGTAATGCTGCCGGCGGTAATGGTGGAGGTAAACCGGCTGCCAAGCGTGGTAGTCCGCCAAAGCGCAGTTTTAATCGCTAAATCTCCGCTAATATTGAATCCATTCCATTTGATGCATTGAGTTTATTAATATGAATACTCCATCTACCCAAGAGCCTCGCTTAACCTCGCTATCTCATGGCGGCGGTTGTGGTTGCAAGATTGCTCCTGGCGTTCTCTCAGAAATCCTGAAAAGCGTTCCGCAGTTACCTTTTCCAAAAGAGCTCTTGATTGGAATTGAAACTTCGGATGATGCTGCTGTATATCAAATTAACGAGTCTCAGGCGATTGTTGCAACAACCGATTTCTTCATGCCTATCGTTGATGATCCATTTGACTTTGGCAAGATTGCCGCCACCAATGCCATCAGCGATATTTATGCGATGGGCGGCACTCCGCTATTTGCCTTAGCCCTTGTCGGCATGCCGATTAAGGTGCTCTCGAATGCCACGATTGCACGCATTCTTGAAGGCGGTGCTGAAGCCTGTAGATCAGCAGGTATTCCGATTGCAGGTGGTCATACGATTGATTCCGTTGAGCCTATCTATGGTTTAGTTGCCATTGGTATCGTTGATCCTAAGCGCGTTAAGAGCAATGCTGCAGCTAAGGCTGGAGATGTCTTAATTCTAGGCAAACCACTGGGCGTCGGTATCTTATCCGCAGCCCTTAAAAAAGATCTCTTAGGTGACGCTGGTTATCAAGAGATGATTGCCAACACGACCAAGTTAAATTCTGCAGGTCCTGATCTTGCAAAACTACCTGGCGTACATGCACTAACTGACGTTACTGGTTTTGGTCTTGCCGGTCATACCTTGGAATTAGCTCGAGGCTCAAACCTCACAGCTCAAATTCAATGGAATCAGGTTCCCCTGCTTTCCAATGTTCAGAGCCTAGCTGATCAAGGCGTCATTACCGGCGCATCAGATCGTAACTGGCAAAGCTATGGAGCGGAGGTTCTTTTGCCAGAGCAATTTAGCCCTGCACAGCAGGCGCTTCTAACGGATCCTCAAACTAGTGGCGGCTTACTAGTCTCTTGTAGCGCAGATGCCGTAAATACTGTTTTAGAAATCTTTAAACAGCATCACTTCGCTAGCGCCTGCGTCATTGGACAAATGACGAACAAAGAAAATCAGCATCTAGAGGTATTGCTTTAATCCGCCTTTAGATTAAAGACGCTCGAAAAATCCAGCTGACCATTTCCTGCTTTGCTGTGCGCTTCGTACAGCTTGCGGGATAACTCCCCCAATGGAACGCTAGCCTCTAGATCGCCAGCATTCTCAGTGGCTAAGCCCAAGTCTTTCAACATGAGATCTACACCAAAGCCTCCTGCATATCCTTTTGAGGATGGCACGTTCTCCATCACTCCAGGGCACGGGTTATAGAGCTCTAAGGCCCAATTGCGACCAGAGCTCTTTGACATGATGTCGGAGAGTACTTTAGGATCCATGCCGTTGGCGATTCCTAAGCGCAATGCCTCACTTGTTCCCAGCATCTGAATACCAAGTAACATGTTGTTACAGACCTTAACAGTTTGCCCACTGCCACTTGCGCCCGCATGAAAAATATTCTTACCCATCTTTTCTAATAAAGGTCGAGCGCACTCAAGTGCTGAAGCATCGCCACCCACCATAAAGGTTAAGGTCCCTGCCTGAGCCCCTGCAGTTCCACCAGATACTGGAGCATCGATCATGGCAAAACCTTTGGCTTTTGCGGCAGCGGCTACAGCCTGCGATACCTTTGGTGAAATCGTAGAACAGTCAATGAGTAAGGCTTTAGGATTGGCCGTGGCAAGCAAGCCAGCATCACCCAAATACAAAGCCTCGACATGGCGTGAGGCCGGGAGCATGCTAATAATGACGTCCGCATCCTTTGCGGCTTCTGTTGCACTCTGCACAGGAATACCGCCTCCAGCCTTGAAGGCGTCAAGCTGGGACTGGACCAAATCAAAGCCATGGACTTGATGCCCTGCTTTGATTAAATTGAGGGCCATTGGCAGGCCCATATTACCCAAACCCAAAAATGCGACATTCATATACGCCTCGTATGAGATAGTGAAGTTCTAAGATCTCACTATAGCTTGCTTATAAACTTGCTGGATAAATTACCGGGAGCTGGAATGACTACTAAAGTGATTGGCCTGATTCAGTTAAATGATCCAGAGGCATTTGAGGAATACCGGTCTCAGGTAGGAAATACGGTAGCCCTCTATCAAGGGAAAATCACCTCTCGAGGATCATTCAATGCGTTCTTCTGGAATGAATTGCATTGCGATTCCTTTAGTGCATTTGTTGAGCTGGAGTTTCCGGATTTGGAGCGCTCTCAGTCTTGGGCTAATAGCCCTGAGTATCAAAGCTTGCTAGCCATTCGTAGCAAAGCCATGAAGCTCACTCTATTTTCGGTAAGCGTATAAAAAATAAAGCCCGGCTCCTTTTGGGGGCCAGGCTGAATTCAATTCAGGGTAAGAAGAATTACTTCTTAGCTTCCATCGCTTCTTTAGCGGCTGTAATTTCTTTACGACGCTCTTTACATGCGCCAGCAATTTCTTGCAAAGCTTTGCGAGCACGCGCAGCAGATGCCTTAACGCCTTTTTCAATAAACTTTTCGTTTTCCGCTTTGTAAGTTTCGAAAGCAGCCAACAATGTATCGTGTTGTGACATCTTGTCTCCTATATGTCTGATCAAAGTGTGAGTATTGAGCTCGGAATCAGTATATCCCTAGAAAAACCAGAGGAATTCAGGGTTGCTATCAGGGATAACTCTTATATCCAGTAAATCCTCTAAATTAGGGAAAACTACTAAAAACTAACGGAGACAAACGTGAAAATCAGAAATATCCTTGTTTTATTGGCTGGCGCACTACTTAGCCTGCAATCCTTTGCCCAGGCTAGCAATTGGCCAATCCCCAATAAGCCTATTACCTTTATTAACCCATTCCCCCCTGGTGGTGCTGTGGATGCTTTTGGGCGCCCCCTCGCAAAGCAGTTATCTACGCAAATGGGCACATCAATCATTGTTGATAACAAAGGTGGCGCTGGTGGCACTGTTGGTGCTGCAGCGGCTGCAAAAATGGCTCCAGATGGCTATACCTGGCTTCTTGGCGCAGTGCATCATTCGATTGCTCCAAGCATGTACACCAACCTGTCTTATGACATCACCAAAGATTTTGAGCCGGTTGCCATCATTGGTAGCGTGCCTCATGTCATCGTAGTGAACCCAACCAAGTTTCCGAAGAATGATCTGAAATCGATCATTGAAGAAATTCGTAAGAATCCAGGAAAGTACAACTACGCATCAACTGGTAACGGTACATCCCAGCATTTGACCGGTGAATTATTTAAGATGCAAAACAAGCTGTTCATTACCCACATTCCTTATCGCGGTACTGGCCCAGCTCTACAGGATTTGGTGGCAGGTCAAGTGGACATGATGTTTGACACCCTCGCTGGTGCGGCGCCTTTTATCAAAAACGGTCAATTGATTGCTGTTGCAGTGGCAACACAAAAACGTGTGGATGCTTTCCCTAACGTACCAACCGCACAAGAGCTTGGCATCAAAGACTTTGTGGTTTACAGCTGGTATGCGATGTGGGCTATCAAAGGAACGCCTAAAGATATCGTCGACAAGATGAGCGCCGAAGTACAGACTGCCCTCGCCTCGCCTGATATCAAAGAACGTTGGGCAGCTATGGGTGCTACGGCTCCGAAAATGAGCCGCCCTGAATTAGCTAACTACATCAACCAAGAGATTGTTCGCTGGGCTGAAGTGGTAAAAAAATCCAACGCTAAATTAGATTAATACATAGATCAATAAAAACAGAAATAAAGAAGAGAATTTATGTCGATCAAAAAACAAGATTACGCATTCGTTAGAAACAAGCTGCTAAAAAAAGAAGAGGTTGCCTTGTTGGATGTGCGTGAGGAGGATCCACACGCACAGGAACATCCTTTATTTGCAGCCAATTTTCCACTCTCTCGCGTTGAGGTCGATGCACTGAGCAAACTTCCTAGAAAAGATGTGCCGATTGTCACCTTAGATGATGGTCAAGGTGATGCGCAGCTCGCGGCAGAAAGACTTTCTGCGCTGGGCTATATTGACGTTGCTGTATTTGAGGGCGGTGTTAAAGCCTGGATAGCTGCTGGTGGTGAAGTATTTAAAGATGTGAACGTGCCAAGCAAATCTTTTGGTGAGTTTGTGGAATCCAAAAGACATACACCTTCTTTGTCCGCACAAGAAGTAAAGAAGTTAATTGATGACAAGGAAGATGTAGTGGTAGTGGATGTTCGTCGCTTTGATGAATATCAAACAATGAGCATTCCTACTGGTATCAGCGTCCCCGGTGCTGAGTTGGTCTTGCGCGTTCCTGAGTTGGCACCAAACCCAAAGACCAAAATCATTGTGAACTGCGCAGGCAGAACTCGAAGCATCATCGGCACCCAATCCTTGATTAATGCAGGCATTCCAAATGAAGTAAATGCCTTGCGCAATGGCACGATTGGCTGGACCCTAGCTGGGCAAGAGCTCGATAAGGGGCAAAGTCGCAAATTCAAAGAAGTTAGTGAAGGTACTGCCATGGTTGCAGCTGACCGTGCGCGGGGCGTTGCCGATCAAGCCGGAGTTAAACGAGTAAAGCTTGCCGATATCGAGAAATGGGAATCTCAAGCTGAGCGAACAACGTATTTCTTTGACACCAGAACACCTGAAGAATACGAAGCTGGACACCTTCCTGGATTTCGTTCAACTCCTGGCGGGCAGCTAGTACAAGAAACAGAAATGGTCGCCCCTGTTCGTGGTGCCCGTATTGTTTTGTCAGACCCTAGTGGAGTGAGAGCCAATATGCCTGCATCATGGCTTGCTCAGATGGCTTGGGATGTATACGTTATCGATGACATCAAAGCTTCAGATCTCACCGAAAAAGGTGCTTGGATTGCCCCACTTCCAGCAGCACCTCTGATTCAAACGGTTGATGCCAAGACAGCAGCGGGATGGTTACAGAGTGACAAAGACACTGTCTGTGTAGACCTCAGCACGCATGCCAATTATGTAAAGGGTCATATTCCTGGTAGTTGGTTTGCACTTCGCTCGCAATTTTCTAAGGCCTTAGAACAATTACCAAAAGCCAATCGTTATGTACTCACTAGCACTACTGGTGAGCTTGCTATATTTGCCGCACCTGAAATACAAGCACTAACAACATCAGAAGTATTGGTATTGTCCGGCGGCAATAAAGCTTGGATTGATGCTGGCCTTGATATTGAAAAAGGCCCTACTCATTTAGCGTCTCCGCCATTAGATCGTTACAAGCGACCTTATGAAGGAACTAGCGTTGATCCAGCAGCAATGCAGGCCTATCTAGATTGGGAGTATGGCTTGGTAGAGCAACTGGGCAAAGATGGTACCCATCACTTCTGGGTGCTTTAATCCATATTGGTGGCGCTGCATTAGTGCCACCAACTTAGAATATTTATGTATAAAACAATTACCCTTGTAATTCTGTCTATAGGGCTTATAGCTTGCGAAAGAGAAACCTACACGACCTGGTCATGCGTGGATGGCTCTGGATCAAAATCCGCCATGGTTCTCAAAAAAGCCAAGATGCAGTTTCAGGATCGGCAATACGACTACTGTGGAAGTCTAGGCCCCGTGAGTTACTTTGATTTAAAGTGCCCTGCCCAGACCAAGGACTCGATCTACAGCTTTACCCCTGACTCGGGAAAACTCATCAGCAGCGCAAATGAATTTCAGTGCAATGCCCTCTAAAGAACAAAACCCTCTCAACCCAAAGAAGCTACTGCTCACCAAATGGACGGCAGTCAAACCCATTCAGAAGCGAAAGCATTATCTAGTGAGCAAGGTCATTCTTCCAGAGATTCCTGAGAGTGCAATTGAATTTGTTGAGATCGAAGCAGTATTTGATAAGAAGACAGAGCTTATTCCCTGGCGCCAGCTGAAAGATACCGATGTCTGGCTTCAGGGCTGGGTATAAAAAAGCCACCCTTCTGGGGTGGCTTTTTGCTAGCTTGGTGAGGAGTCTAATTACTTAGACCTCTTCTTTGTTTCAGATGGTTTTCTGAGATGCTCTTCTATGTTTTTCTCAGCAGCATCGGCTACCTGATTCACAATTTTTCGACCTTCTTTAAACATCTTTTGTCCTGCAGTCGACATGTCATGAACTACCTTAGATAACTTATCAGCATGACCTGGAATTTTATCTTCCACATCTTCTAACCAGCTCACTAAGGAGCTGCGTACTTTTTCTAGATGTTTTTCAGTGCCGTCAGCTGCATCTTCACCAATATCTCTTAGAACAGACTTCACCTTCTTTTGATATACCGTTGCGCGCTTTGCAGCCTCTTTTGTCGCAGATTCTTGCAACTCTTTGAGCTTAGCAAGATCATTTTTGGCTGCAGACTTAGCACTCTCCATCGCATTTTTCATGCCCCACTGCATTTCTTCTAGATGGTGTGCACTCAGATCTTTAGCGGCATCCAGCAATTTATGAGAATACGCAAATAACTCTTTTGCCTTTTCTTGTTGCCAAGCTTGTATATCTTTTTTATCCATTACCACTCTCCTTTGGGTGTATTAGGGGTTTCAGTAACTAGTAAAGCCATTCTTCCACTCTATACCCAAAATACAGACTTGCCAATTCCCTGCTTTATAGGCATTAAAATTGAGGCATGAGTGAACGAAAAAACCCTTACGAAATTATTGGTGGCGCAGCAAAGGTTGAAGAATTGGTCGACCGCTTCTACGATTTGATGGCGCTAGAAGAGCCCTTCGCAGAATTGCGGGCCATGCATTCGGAAGATCTAACAAACTCAAGGGATAAGCTCAAGCTCTTTTTATCGGGATGGTTGGGGGGTCCAGACGTCTATTCTCCCAAGTATGGTCACCCAATGCTGCGAGCCAGGCATCTACCTTTTAAGATTGGCCTCAAGGAACGCAATCAATGGTTGGCCTGCATGTATAAGGCAATGGAAGATTGTGGCATTGATGGCCAAATCGGCGCTCAACTGGAAGAGTCCTTCTTTAATACTGCCGATTGGATGAGAAACCAGCCAAACTAATCTAGCTTGGCACCAGCCTGTTTAACCGCCTTAGCCCAACGCGGCATTTCACCTGCTAGAAACTTCGTAAATTGATCCGCATTCAGATAAGCCGGATCTGCGCCCTGCTCTAGCATTCTTTTTTGAACCTCTGGTGAGTCCAAAGTTTCCTTAAAAGCCTGACTAAGCTTGTTAACAACTTCAGGTGGCGTACCTTTGGGCGATAGGATTCCATAAAAACCAACAACCTCTAAATTGGCAACACCAGTCTCAATAACGGTTGGAGTATTGGGGAGCGCTGGATTCCGTTTAGCACTAGTCACTGCTAAAGCCCTGACTTTTCCGAGCTTTGCATAGTTTGCAGCCTGAGGAACCGACTCAGCCATAAATTGCACATGCCCTGCTATCAGATCTGTAAATGCAGGCGCACTTCCCTTGAATGGAATGTGGACCATGAAAATCCCAGTTTCGTTTTTGAGCATCTCTGGAACTAAGTGGGAAATCCCGCCGTTACCTGCGGAGCCGTAATTTAATTTACCGGGATTTGCCTTGGCATAAGCAATAAATTCTTTTAATGTTTGCGCTGGCACATCCTTGTTGACGATTAAGGCTAAAGGTTGTTGTGCGGTCCGGGCAATCGGCTGAAATTCTTTCAAAGTTTCATACGAGGTTTTGGCGTAGACAGCCGGATTAATTACCATCGTGCCAGTGTTGGCCAGAAGCAAGGTGTAGCCATCGGCAGGTGACTGCGCAACAAATTGAGCGCCAACGGTACCGCCTGCCCCAGCCTTGTAATCTACGATCACTGTTTGGCCTAAGGTGGATTGCAGTTTTTCAACTAACAATCTCATGTGTGCATCAAGCGGTCCACCTGCTGGAAAACCAATGATCACTTTGATGGGCTTATCTGGATAAGCAGCTTGGGCTGAGACAGAAAACCAAAGAGCCAAAAATAGGCTTGTGAGAATTACTCTGCAGGGAGATGGGTTATACATTCGTGATAAGGGCAGTAAATTAAAATTGTAACTTTCTATAAGGCATTTGCACAGGCAAAACCACTAGCCCATGCCCACTGGAAGTTGTGACCTCCAAGGTGCCCAGTGACATCAACACACTCACCAATGAAATGTAAGCCAGGTTGATTGCGAGCCATCATAGTTTGCCCATCTAGATCTTTTGTATCAACTCCACCCAACATCACTTCAGCCTTTTTCCAACCCAGCGTTCCTGCGGGCTTTACCGACCAATTAGTGATGAGCTCTTTGAGCGCCTGACGATCCTTTTTAGAAACCTCGGCCCACTTTTTTCCTAAGAGATTTTTCTGTTCAGCAAATGCTTTTGCTAAGCGTAGTGGCATCACTGAGGCTAAGATATTTTCAGTAAGTTTGAGGCGGTTATCTTCGTTATCAAATAACTCATCGCAGGTGAAGCGCCCATTGGCTTCTACTGCACCCAACCAATCCACATGAATTGCCTCACCCTCAGCCCAATAGCTACTCGCCTGTAAGACTGCGGGGCCTGAAAGACCTTTGTGCGTTAAGAGAAGATCCTCGTTAAAGCGACAAGCGCCATAGCGATGCCCCTTTGAGCCAGAAGCGATGCGAACCGGCAAGCTGAGACCAGACAATTCAATTAGGTTATCGAACTCACCTGAAGTAAATGACAGCGGCACCAATGCAGGACGTGGATCAACCACCTTCAATCCAAATTGCTTAGCAATATCCAATGAATAAGCTGTTGCACCAATTGCAGGAACCGGTAAGCCGCCTGTTGCCATCACGATAGACTTTGATCTTTCGATGCCAGCATTGGTCTTCACGATCCATATGCCAGCTTCATTGGATATCGACTCCACCGTAACCGGATGACGAATATCCACATTTCCCTTAGCGCACTCCCCTAGCAACATCTCGATGATCTGTTTGGCAGAGTCATCACAAAATAACTGTCCTTGATGTTTCTCGTGATAGGCAATGCGATAAGACTGGACCAGCCTAATGAACTCTTTTGCGGGATAGCGAGCTAAAGCACTTTTTACAAAGTTCGGATTTAAAGAAAGAAAATTTGCTGGACTGCTGTGTAGATTGGTGAAGTTACATCGACCTCCACCACTGATGCGAATTTTTTCGCATAAGACGTCGGCATGGTCGAGTACCAATACTTTTTTACCCAATTGGCCAGCAACGCCAGCGCAAAATAGCCCAGCTGCGCCGCCACCGATGACGATGGCATCCCAAGATTTAGTCATGACTCACTTGTAGCGCTCGATGACTTCAGATGGCAGCTTGAGTTTTTGCATATGCAAACGGGTGTAGGCTTGGCGGAAATTCTTAGTCATGGAGATCATGACGGATGCAGTCCAAGCAAAAGCAAACATTCCGGAGAAGGCAATGATGACTGCTAACATCTTCCAGCCATTTGGTAGGAGGTCATCCATAAAGCCCATCGCCGTATAGGTGCTGCCACTAAACAAAATGCTCTCACCTAAGTTTGGCAAGAGATTAAATGCTCTTAATGAAATTCCCCAAAGAATGATCTCAAAGATATGGATCAAAAATAAACATAGCACACTGACATAAAACACGAAAGCCACCGAAGAGTACTTATGCTCTGAAAGGTACAAAAAGGACTTTACCTCGTAGCGCTTTGCAATTTGAAGTAAGGCAACCCCATGCACAAGCATTACGACGAGAAGCATTGCAATACCGAATAAATAGGCAGGTAGATCCAGTTCGGAGGTCAGGTGTACGGTATTAGAGATAGTCATAGTGTCTGGGCGTCTATTTTACAGTTCTCTTACGCAATTAGGCCAACTGGTACCAGTTGCGAATCACCGTCCAAGCTTCTGGGGCGGTCTCTACAAAGTGGATTAAATCCATATCTACCTTGTCTATCACCCCATACTCAAGCATCTGCTTGAAGCTAACAACCTCTTGCCAAAACGTCTTGCCCACCAAGATGATTGGAAAACGCTCCACCTTTTTGGTTTGCATCAAGGTTAAAACCTCAAACAACTCATCAAAAGAGCCGAAGCCTCCCGGATAAGCAACAATCGCCCTCGCCCTAAGCATAAAATGCATTTTACGAATAGCGAAATAATGGAAGCGAAAACTTAAGCCCGGTGTGAGATAGGGATTGGGGTACTGCTCTCGCGGCAAGCTAATATTAAAACCAATGCTCTGATCCCCGGCCTCAAAAGCGCCACGATTTGCAGCCTCCATAATTCCAGGGCCACCGCCAGTAGCAATATGTAATTTGTTTCGATCTTCAGATTGGGTGGCGTTATAGCCAGCAACAATAGCTCCGAATTCTCTTGCAGAATCGTAGTACTTGCAGTGAAGTAATGCTTGCTTAGCCTCGGCTATAGCTTCGGGTGTTTTTGCATTCTTTTCTAATTCCTGTGCTTTTTCAGAGCTCACAAAGCGGGTGGATCCAAAGACGGTAATCGTGTGCTCAATGCCACGCTCATGCAGGAGTATTTCCGGCTTCAATAACTCCAGCTGAAAGCGTAGGCCTAAAGTTTCACGGCGCGCTAAAAAGGCCTGATCATCAAAAGCAAATCGATACGAGTCTTCAGAAGTGTCTTCCGCCATTTGGCTTTTCTGGAGACTCAGAAAATCAGTAATAGTTTGGGAGTTATTTACAGGGAGTCTTGGACTCATATTTGCACCTTTATGCCAAGCTTTCAAAATGGTCTACTTGAATCCTGATCATTATCACTGAGCCAATGAGGCCGAGGGATAGCACTTCTAAATCAGTATTACTACCTAGAATATTGCATTAATTTGGGATCTAGGGCTTATTCGGATTTACCGCTAGCGCTTCAGGAGTTAATATTGGAAGATATTAACCAAACCGAAGGAAAAGCAATGAGCAACCGTTCAATCATCATCATGGTACTAGTATTAGTTGGTGCCACAGCCTATTTACTCCTCAAAGGCGACGGCGACATTGATATGGGTGGCGAGAAGCATGGTGCTGAAGCAGCACACATGGAAGAAGCTAAGAAAGATGCTCCTGCAGCTCCAGTTGCACCTGCAGCAGCTCCAGCAGCTGACGCTAAGAAGTAATCTCTTCTCGAGAAAAATAAGCCGCGGTTCGCCGCGGTTTTTTTGTAACTATTTTTATTCGCCCTCCTCTCTCACATGAATAAACTTGACCCTTCATTGCTCAGTTCTTTTGCCCCAACAGGTAGCTTGCGAGTGGGCATCAATTTAGGTAACCCTCTTTTGGCCAGCCTAGATGGCGATGCCCCCAAAGGAATTACTGTTGACATAGCAAATTACATTGCAAGTCAGCTACAGCTTCCAATTACTTTTACCTGCTATCAAATGGCTGGGGCTACCGTTGATGCAGTTAAAGCCGGGGATGTGGATTTGGTGTTTGTGGCAATTGACCCCGTTCGTGGAGCTGACATCAGTTACACCCCTGCATATATTCAGATTGAAGGCGCCTATATGGTGAAAGACTCTTCTCCACTGACCAAGAATGAAGATGTTGATGCAGCTGGTAATGAGATTGTTGTTGGTAAAGGCAGCGCTTACGATCTTTACCTTACTCGTGAAATCAAACAAGCCAGCCTGCTACGTTCAGCCAACTCCCAAGCAGTGGTGGATGACTTTATGTCCGGGTCTGGAAACGTTGCCGCCGGAGTGAAGCAGCAACTAGAGAGTGATGCGCAACGCTATGAAGGCTTACGCATGCTTCCAGGCAGATTTATGGTGATCAATCAGGCCATTGGCACACCTAAGGCGCGGATCGATTTTGAAAAAATAACTGCCTACCTCAGTAGCGTGATTCAAGAACTAAAAACTTCTGGGTATATTGCCGAGGCAATGCTCCGTCACAGGGTTCAGGGCGCTAAGGTAGCTGATTAAATATCAGCAAGTGTAAGAATGTAAGCGCTCTGGAATAATGACATTCTTCCACTCCAGCTCTTCCCGGATTGATTGAGCCAAGACGGCGGAAGCCTCGGGCTCTCCATGCACTACAAATATGGATTGCGGTGCTGATTTAATACCTCGCAACCAATCCAATAGTCCAGCCTGATCCGCATGGGCGGATAAACCACCAATTGTATGAATCGAAGCACGGACCGCAACCTCTTCACCAAAGAGGCGAACCTTAGCCGCCTTATCCACCAAGCGACGACCTAAGCTGCCATAGGCCTGAAATCCAGTAATCACAATTGCATTTTGTGCGCGCGGCAAATTGGTCTGCAGATGATGAACAATGCGCCCTGCATCACACATACCGCTTGCTGAAATAATAATCGCCCCGCCCTTAATCTTGTTCAAGGCCTTAGATTCTTCTACGTCTGCTATGAACCTCAGATCTACTGCACCCGGGTTCTTTTTGAACCACTCAAAAGTTGACTGTGACTCTTTGTCTAACTGCGAAAAGAAATGCTGAGTCAAATGAGTAGCGGCAGTCGCCATTGGAGAGTCAACCCAAATACTGAGATGAGGCAATAAATTGCGCTTCACCAAATCAATCAATAGAAACAAAATCTCTTGAGTGCGACCCACAGCAAATGCGGGGATCACAATATTGCCATGTGCACTCAAGGTGCTGGTAACGACATCAATTAATTCAGACTCGGTATCCGCCAAAGTTTTATGTAGTCGATCACCATAGGTTGACTCCACCACCACTACGTCTGCCTGCTCAATCCTGGTAGGGTCAGGCATCAACAGCTTTCCCTTCATGCCAATATCCCCAGAAAATACACAGCGCTTTTTCTTGGCATGGTCTTCGGTAACATCGATCACGGCAATTGCCGATCCCAGAATATGGCCCGCATTCTGAAACTCGAGATTAATACCTTGACCCAGTTCTAGCGTTTTTCCATAAGGGAGTATTTCGCATTGCCCAAGAGCAAGCTCCGCCTCCTCCATGGAGTACAAAGCGACTGGCAACTCACCGCGCCACTTACCAGCCTTTTGTCTACGCTCTGCCCGCTCTACATCGGAGCGCTGCAAATGCGCGCTATCGGGGAGCATAATTTTTAGCAACTCAAATGTCGCATCAGTGCAATAAATAGGTCCAGTAAAACCTTGTGCACAGAGTCTAGGTAATAAACCGCTGTGATCAATATGCGCATGCGTTAGCACGACGAAATCAATTTCTTTCGGGGGAAACGGCAAAGGCTCGAGATTCTTTGCGGTGGCCTCGCGCCCACCCTGAAACATACCAAAGTCCACCATGAAGCGGACTTCATGCCCACCCACAAGGGCCTCAACAGAATGCCTCGAACCCGTAACTTCACCTGCAGCACCAAGAAATTGTATTTTCATTACTACAGGATACTCCCGATAAAATCCCTCGTTAAGCCACTCATTAGAGCGATACTATTCAAATGAATCCCCCCACCGAACTGAGATCTCTCGAGCTCATCACTCGTCTTAAGCGAGCCCCCTCAGAACACAAAGGAAATGCTGGCAAAGTCCTGCTGATTGGTGGTGCGCCCGGCATGGCTGGCGCCCTGATGTTGTCTGGCAGCGCCGCACTTCACTTAGGAGCCGGCTGGACCATTCTGGAAATGCTCGATCCTACAGCAGCTCATGCTATACCAGAACAGGCTGAGCTCATGATTCGCTTAGCCAGCTTTAATGCCCAAGAACAATTGAAAGCAACTACACCTGATGTAATTGCGATCGGACCAGGCTTAGGTTTTTCTGCGCTAGCTCGGGATTGGCTGATAGCTTCTTTACGCCACCCAAAGGTTCCGCTAGTCATCGATGCCGATGCGCTCAATCTGATTGCCGATACACCTGAATATCTGGATCTACTGAAGAAACGTAATCAAGCACTTCCGGGCATGAGTATTTTGACCCCACATCCTGGTGAAGCTGCACATCTTCTGAATACTACAGCTTCGGATATACAAGCAAATCGCCTTGGAGCCCTATCTGACTTAGTAAGTCTCACTAACTCCATTGTGGTTCTCAAAGGCCAACATACACTCATTGCCTCTCCTTCTCATGCAGCAATGCAATGTGCAGAAGGCAATCCCGGTATGGCCGTTGGTGGCATGGGTGACGTTCTAACCGGCACTATTGCAGCGATCGCCGCCCAAGGACTGCATCACAATCTCAACCCGTGGGAGGCTGGCTGCATTGGAGTTCAGCTTCATGCATCTGCGGCAGATAGTTTGGTAGCCAAACACATTGGTCCAATAGGGCTTACTCCATCAGAGGTCATTTTGGAAATGCGGAGTCTTCTGAATAAGCTGTTATAAAACATCATGCAATCAGCTAGCGGAATTCTGCAACATCGTCGTTATGTATACGGCCTCTTTATGGGAGGCTTAGGCTCAGTCCTGTTTTCTGGAAAAGCTATTCTGATCAAGCTTGCATTTGGCTACGGCGCAAATGCAGAGACCTTAATTGCCCTACGAATGCTGATGGCCCTCCCTCTTTTCTGGGGAATTTATTGGTGGCAAGCGCGCAGACAACCCATGAGTCGACTATCTTGGCGAGATCAGGCAAAGATATTTGCTCTGGGATTTATGGGCTACTTTCTTTCTAGCTATTTAGACTTTCTGGGGCTGCAATATATTTCCGTTGGCTTAGAGCGAATTGTTCTTTATCTCACTCCAACAATCGTCTTGTTGATTTCTTATTTTGTATTGAATAAATCCATTAGTCGTCTGCAATGGTATGCACTGATTGTTGGGTATCTTGGTGTGATTGTGGTGTTCGTTCAAGATGCCAGCTCGACTGGCTCTTTGGCCGTGCTCGGCATGTTGCTGGTCTTTGCCAGCGCATGTTCATATGCAATCTACATGATTGGTTCTGGAGAAATGGTGAAGCGCGTGGGTAGCGTGCGCTTAGTGGTCTATGCCAGTTCCGCCTCTGCGCTTCTGAGTGTCATTCAAATTCTGATTTACGATCCCGCAGCTGTATTTGTACAGGTGCATCAGATCTATTGGCTCAGCCTACTTAACGCCAGTCTGTGTACCGTCATTCCAATGCTGTTAATCATGATTGCGATCAATCGCATCGGCTCACCGCTTGTTGCTCAAGCCGGAATACTGGGTCCCGTCTCAACGCTATTTATGGGCTGGCTCGTGTTATCCGAACCAATTACCTGGATTCAGGTTGGAGGAATGAGTTTGGTGATGGGGGCGATGTGGCTACTGGTACGGAACAATGCGCCAGAAAAGCAAAAGGGGTTGAATTCCACAAAGTCCTTAGACCTTGAGGGATCCGACCCCCTAACTTAATTGCTAGAAATTATTGCTGCGGAGCTGCTGCAGGCTCTTGTGCGGCCTTAGCTTTTTTCTTTGATTTTTTCTTAGCCTTCTTCTCTGCTTTTTTATCTTTCTTAGCCTGCTTCTTAGACTTCTTAGCAGCCTTCTCTGGCTGAGCTGCAGGTGCTGGAGAAGCAGGCGCTGCTGCTGGAGCTGCTGCTGGCGCAGGAGCTGGTGCTGGATCGGCCGCCATCACTGTCAGCGGTGATAAACCAATAGAGGCGGAAATGAGTGTGGCCAAAGTGAGTTTTGCAAAGCGAGTATTCATTCGAGACTCCGTAAGGTTTGTGGATAATTTGATAATACTCAATTATTTGCCATTAATGCTTCATTTAACCAAGGCGTCCGCATGAACTCTTTTCCCGCTGATATCTATACAGAGCCCCAGGGATACTCAATCAATACCCTCGAAAACCTAGGCCCCCTTACCCACCTTGCTGGGATCTGGGAAGGTCAACGGGGCTTGGACATCAAGCCCAAGGCCGAAGGTCCAAAGAAGCAGGTTTATACCGAGCGTATTGAGATGCAGCCAATTGATCCGCAAACCAATGGGCCGCAGTTGTTTTATGGCTTGCGCTATCACCTCCACATCACCAAGCCAGATCAAGTCAAAACCTATCATGATCAAGTTGGGTATTGGCTTTGGGAGCCTGCGACTGGATCCATTGTTCATACCCTCACGATTCCTCGCGGCATGATCACGATGGCAACAGGTAAAGCTTCTGCCAGCGCTACCCAGTTTGAATGTGTTGCCAAAATTGATGATCCCACTGCTGGGATCTCTTCAAGCCCATTCTTAGACTATGCATTTAAAACCATTGAGTACCGCATCATGGTGACCATTTTGGAAGATGGCACTTGGTCTTACGAGCAAGACACGGTCATGATGATCAAAGGTCAGGATGAGCCCTTTCATCATCTGGATACGAATGTACTTACTAAGGTAGGTGAAGCTACCCCCAACCCTTTGGCGCTAGAGGCAATGAAAAAGCCGTCCTAAGACGGCTTTTTGGCTTACTCTTTTTTGCTACTTAAGCTGGTTGAGCTTCAGTCTCAGTAATCTTTTCTAGAGCTGCTGCAAGATGACCAACAGTACGATCAACATGAGCCAACTTCTCTAGACCAAATAAACCAATTCGGAAAGTACGGAAGTCTGGGCGCTCATCACACTGCAATGGCACACCAGCAGCAGTTTGCAAACCCAGCGCAATAAATTTCTTGCCAGATTGAATTTCTGGATCCTTGGTGTAGCTCACTACTACGCCAGGAGACTGAAAGCCTTTTGCTGAAACTGAGTGATAGCCATTCGATACCAATAAGGCGCGAACCTTGTCTCCCAACTCTTGTTGCTTCGCTTTCAGTGCGGCAAAGCCCAAGGCCTGAGTTTCTTTCATTACATTGCGCAAAATTTTGAGTGCGTCTGTTGGCATGGTGGTGTGATACACGTGACCACCCTTTTCATACGCTTCCATAATTTGGAGCCACTTCTTAAGGTCCATTGAGAAGCTGCTGCTTTGTGTAGACTCAATACGCTCGCGTGCTCTGTCGCCCATGGCAATCAAGGCACAGCAAGGTGAACTGCTCCAGCCTTTTTGAGGCGCAGTAATCACCACATCAACATTGCAAGCCTTCATATCTACCCACATTGCACCTGAAGCAATGCAATCCAGCACAAACAAACCATTGACCGAACGAACTGCTTCGCCAACCGCTTTGAGATAGTCGTCCGGCAAAATAATTCCGGCAGAGGTTTCTACATGAGGAGCGAAAACAACTGCTGGCTTTTCTTTCTTAATAAAAGCCACCACTTCTTCAATTGGCGCCGGAGCAAAAACACCCTGCGCAGTATCTTCTAATTGCTTACCTTTAAGAACAGTAATGTCCTGGGTAATATTGGCCAGATCAAAAATCTGAGTCCAACGATAACTAAACCAACCGTTGCGCAATACAAGGCACTTTTCATTATTGGCAAATTGGCGAGCGACTGCTTCCATACCAAAAGTGCCGCTACCTGGAACGATGACGGCTGAGCTAGCGTTATACGCATCCTTCAGGACGCTAGAGATGTCCACCATGACTTTTTTGAATTCTTCAGACATGTGGTTCAGCGAGCGGTCTGTATAAACAACCGAAAACTCTAATAAACCGTCTGGATCAACATTCGGGAGTAAGCCTGGCATAGTAATTTCCTAGTAAATCGTGTGATTAGCCCTAAATGATACTGATTTAGCGCTGTTTGGGTACTCAGCCTCTGAAAACGGGCTTTTTGAGCAAATGAGATGGGTTAGCTGCTTTTTTTAGCAGTAGAAGAGACCAGTATCCCTATAACAATGAGGGCAAAAGCCAGGCCATGAAAAAGCTGGGGTGGATCGCCCAAAATAGCTGCCGAGAGTAATGCGGTGAACAAAGGAATGAGATTGGCAAAGAATGCCGCTACGGTTGGGCCAGCACCATTAACCCCCAAGCCCCAGCATCGATAAGCAATTAGTGATGGTCCAATTGCTACAAAAACGATCAATGCTCCAGTCCAATAATTGAGATTAATAAAGGCATGTCCCGTGGCAATCTCCGCACCCTCGAATAACATCGTCCACATAAAACCAATTAAGACCTGAGCCATCAAAAACTCAGCCCATGGCCATTGGCGTTCAGTACTCTCCCCTGGACGACTAATCATCCAGCTATAGAAAGCCCAAAGAATTGTGGCCAACATAATGAGTAAGTCACCCATCACCACTTCCATGCTCAGCAGGCTAGTTGGCTCACCGCGTGTCAGAACAACCGTAACCCCTATTAAAGAAACAACTGCACCTACCATCTGCAAGAGCGTTGGCCTCACCTTATAAAAGACGGCGCCGATAAAGAGCATCCAAATCGGCATGCTGGCACCGATCAGGGTCACATTAATTGCGGTTGAGGTTTGCAAGGCAAGATAGAGCAACACGTTATAGCTACCCACGCCCAAAAGACCTAAGACCAAGAAGCGACCTTTGTTTTGCCAGAGGGCGCTGCTCGGCTTGAACACTTTCCAGCCTAAAGGGAACAATATGAGCGCTGCCAGCCCCCACCGAACTGCACTTAAGGTGATGGGAGAAATACTTCCCACCAATACCCGTCCAGAGATCGCATTACCCGCCCAAAGCAAAGTAGCTAGGGTTAAATAAAAGACGGTCGACAGAGGTATTTGGGGCATTCAGGAGGATTTAGGTGAATAAATGGGTATTTTGAGCCCCAAGAAGGGCTTTGCCTACGCATTGTAGAAACAAATTGCCTGGTATTGCTAAGATAGAGCTTAAATTAGCGCCAGATATCTGGCATTGGCAATATACAAAGGGGTTTTAGTGGCAATCATCACCAATATTGAAGATTTACGAGTTCTGCATCAAAAACGCACCCCTAAGATGTTCTATGACTATGCAGACTCCGGCTCATGGACTGAATCTACCTACCGAGCCAACGAATCCGATTTTCAGAAAATCAAACTGCGCCAGCGCGTTGCTGTAGATATGACTAATCGCACCACCAAAACAACCATGGTGGGACAAGAGGTTGCAATGCCTGTAGCGCTTGCACCAACTGGTTTGACTGGTATGCAACACGCCGATGGTGAGATCCTGGCTGCCCGTGCTGCTGAAAAGTTTGGTGTTCCTTTCTGCTTATCTACCATGAGCATTTGCTCGATTGAGGACGTGGCAGAGCGAACCACTAAACCGTTTTGGTTTCAGCTCTATGTCATGAAAGACCGTGGGTTTATTGAGCGCCTCATTGAACGCGCCAAAGCTGCCAAATGCTCTGCCCTAGTTCTGACTTTAGATTTACAGATTTTAGGACAACGCCATAAAGATTTAAAAAATGGTTTGTCTGCACCTCCCAAGTTGACCATTGCCAACATGATCAACATGATGACCAAGCCACGCTGGTGCATGGGTATGGCCATGACTCCTCGCAGGACCTTTCGCAATATTGTTGGTCATGCCACCGGCGTTGGCAATATGTCCTCCCTCTCCTCTTGGACTGCTGAACAGTTTGATCCAGGCCTGAGTTGGGATGATGTGGAGTGGATTAAAAAACTCTGGGGCGGCAAGCTAATCATTAAGGGCATCTTGGATGAAGAGGACGCACGCTTTGCTGCCAACTCCGGGGCCGATGCTTTGATTGTTTCGAATCATGGTGGCCGCCAATTAGATGGTGCTATCTCCAGCATCAAAGCTTTGCCCGGCATCGTCAATGCAGTTGGTAAAGATATTGAGGTTTGGATGGATGGTGGCATTCGCTCTGGACAAGATGTATTGAAAGCTTGGGCACTTGGTGCACGCGGTACGATGATTGGTCGTCCTTTCCTCTATGGCTTGGGTGCCATGGGCGAAGCTGGCGTTACTAAATGCCTCGACATTATTCACAATGAATTGGATATCACTATGGCGTTTACAGGACACCGTGACATTCAGAATGTGACTAAAGATATTTTGTATCCAGGAACTTTTTAATATTTCATACTTAGCCAACTCCCCCGAATTAGTTTTTGCTATTTCCGCCGCAACCCTTTCGGGCTCGGTATGGTTTGGCAATGCCATCCTGAGTAAGTACCGCACCAAGGACACTGAGACCTCGACGGATCTCGGCATCATTCAGACGGCTACACTCACCCTGCTTGGCTTGATCATTGGTTTTACCTTCTCCATGGCCATTGCTCGATATGACTTAAGGCAGACTTATGAAGAGGCTGAGGCAAATGCAATTGGTACTGAGTTTTTAAGAGCAGATCTTCTACCCAGCAAAACTGCTGAGACCATTAAAGGCTTGCTGAACGAATATTTGGATCAGCGTATCTTGTTCTACTCCAAGCAAGATCATGAGACTGCTAAACAAATTACGCAGCGTACGATTGCGCTAGAGAATGCTATGTGGAATGAGCTACTCCCTGTTGCACGAACACAATCAACACCCACTACTGCGCTAGTCATCTCCGGAATGAATGATGTAATCAACTCCCATGGCTACACTCAGGCTGCCTGGTGGAATCGTATCCCGGCTGCTGCTTGGTGGTTAATGGCAGCAATCGCGATTGGCGCCAATATGCTGGTAGGCTTTGGTGCAAGAAACTTCAAGCGCAATGTCGGCCTCTTTATGATTTTTCCAACGATGATTGCCATCTCCTTCTTTTTGATTGCAGATATCGATAGCCCTCGTGGTGGCGTGATTCGTATCGATCCACGAAATTTGATTGATTTAAAACACAATATGAACGCCGGTCATAGCTCGGCACCCACCGTAGGCGGTAAAAAATGAAGCGCGTTGTAGATGTATATAAAGATAGAGGTCGTGAACTGGTGTGGACTTACGTTATTCACCTTGGGAATATTGAATTTCATCCGGCTCAAATTGATTTTGAGCAAGAGGCTCTTAGGCTTTCTCAAATCGATAAGCGCGGAGCCCCAAATGAGCTGAGCGCCAGAGCCAGACTTTCCGTTAGATAATTTTTACTTAAATTCCGATATATGAAGCCCTTAACAAAAAAAGCCAAGATGGCAGTTGGTTGGACCATCCTGATGACAGTAATCGGAACTGCCATGTTGCATCAATGGCAATTCTTTGCCATGGGTTGCGCATCGATTGCACTCCTACTCGTTGCGAACCACTACGATCTATTAAAAGATCCTGAAGACAAAAAATAAGACCCCTATCTTTCGATAGAGGCCCTATAAATAGTTACTTAAATTAGAGCGTTGGGTAGTCGGTGTACCCTAGCTCTGCTCCACCGTAGAACGTTGCACGGTTGTATGCATTAAGTACCGCACCTTGTTCAAAGCGCTCAGCCAAATCTGGGTTGGCAATATACAAACGACCATAAGCAACTGCATCGGCTAGGCCAGCCTCAAGAACAGCTTCTCCCATAGCCTGATCATATCCACCAGCACTAATGAATTTACCTTTATAGGCATTTCGGAAAATCTCTGAAGTAATTGGGGCGCCTACATCAATCTGATCATTACCACCCGCAGTCGTTGAGCGCGGCTCAATCATGTGTACATAGGACAACTGGTAGCCATTGAGCTTTTGAATTACGGCATTAAACAAAGCGATAGGATCACTATCAGCCATATCGTTAAAACTACCGTAAGGTGAAAGGCGAACACCGATGCGGTCGCTTGGGAATACCTTAGCAACAGACTCAATCACCTCACCCAATAGACGCACACGGTTTTCGATAGAGCCACCATACTCATCGGTACGTTGATTGGTTTTATCTTGTAAAAATTGATCGAGTAGATAACCATTTGCGGAGTGAATTTCTACGCCATCAAAACCTGCCGCTTTTGCATTAGCGGCAGCCAATTCAAAATCTTTTAACAAGCGCGCAATGTCTTCAGCCGTCATTGCTTTAGGAGTTTCATAGTCATGCAACTTCCAATCGGCGCCGTAGGTTTGACCAGCAGGTGCAATCGCTGAAGGCGCTTCAGGGATACCCTGCTCAGGATGCAAAGATGAATGAGAAATACGACCTACATGCCAGAGTTGGGCAACCATCTTGCCGCCCTTGGCGTGAACAGCATTCACGATTTCTTTCCATGCAGCAGTTTGCTCAGCAGAATAAATTCCGGGAGTAGCCGGATAGCCTTTTCCGATTGGAGAAATTTGTGTTGCTTCGCTGATGATGAGGCCAGCGCTTGCTCTTTGCTCATAGTATGTTTTTGCCAAAGGATTTGGCACATCCCCATCGATGGCGCGCATTCTTGTTAGCGGCGCCATCACCAGACGATTCTTTAACTCAATGGAGCCAAGCTTGATGGGGGTAAACATGATTTCTTTTCCGGACATGAGACTCTTTCTTTTTTACTGATAAATGATTCGATCATGGACTGTAGCAAGAATGGTGCATTCTTGCTGAGTACAGCCTAATCCTTGCGTAAGCCTTTGACCGCACCACGACTACTCTTGGCGCCCTTCTTGAACCTCTCCTGAATACAATCAGAAAACGCCTGGAACTCAGCTACATGAGCTGTGGATGAGCGGGCTACCAAGGCAATCACTCGCTTAGGCGCGGGCGGCGCCAATGGGCGAGCTTCTAAGCTTGTGCCGTTTAATAAACCACCTCTCACCGCCATCTCTGGCAGCAATGCAATTCCCATTCCGGAGTCGACCATCTGTAGCAGCGTTAGCAAGCTGGTGGCTTCCATGCCATCTGCATTGCGAATATCTGAGCGCTTGCAAGCTTGCAAGGTGTGTTCGCGCAAACAATGCCCTTCTTCTAAAAGCAGCAGCCTCTCTGCCATTTTTGCTGGTAGATGAATCTCCTTACCTTTGAGGGCTGGGTCATCTTCCCTGGCAACCAACCAAAACTCGTCATCAAATAATTCTTTAACCAATAAACCCGAGGTCTCATATGGCAAAGCAATCAGAATGAAATCCAATTGATGCTCCGCCAATCTAGTTAAGAGATTAGCTGTCAGGTCCTCGCGCAATGCAATCTTCAGGCTCGGAAAACGGGTCCGAATATCTGGCATCACATTTGGAAGCAAGAATGGTGCAATGGTTGGGATCACACCAAGGCGAATAGTCCCAGCCATAGGCTTACCTGCAGCATCTGCGTATTCCACTAAATCTTGGGATGAGGCTAGGATCGTCTTCGCCCTCTCCAGAATCTCGAGACCAATGGGGGTAATTGCCACATTTTGACGGTCCCTCTCCACCAAGCGGATCCCTAAGCCGTCCTCAAGCTCTTTTAAGCCCGCACTCAAAGTCGATTGGCCCACGAAGCAGACTTCTGCAGCCCGGGTGAAATTAAGCTCTTGAGCAATTGCTACAAAGTAGCGAAGCTGACGTAATGAAGGTAGAGCAACCATGATTTGCAGATATCCCTATAATCAATTTATTAGATAAATAATATCATTCCTATTCACCATATAAATCATTAATTAGCGACTTCATCCAAATACAGTTTGACCCTGACTTACAACGGAAATCGAAATTAAATTTAAACTGCTCGTAATCTCTTTTAGCAAGGAATCCCTATGAAAACTTGGCAATGTATCGTGTGTGGCTTCAACTATGACGAAGCAAAAGGTTTGCCTGAAGAAGGTATTCCCCCTGGCACCGCGTGGGCTGACATTCCAGATGATTGGGAGTGCCCTGACTGCGGCGTAGCTAAGTCTGATTTTGAAATGGTTCAGACATCGTAATTCACTCAAAGCATTAATGCTTTGAAGTACATCCATAAACGTAATACAGCATATCAATAGGAAACTCCGCCTTGGATCATCAGAACGATTTAACTCAATCAGGCATTGTCATTATCGGCAGTGGCTTAGCCGGCTTTACCGTTATTCGCGAGCTTCGCAAGCTAGATAAAACTATCCCCGTGACTTTAGTGACTCGGGAGCCAGGTTATTTCTATTCAAAGCCTATGCTCTCTACTGCACTCGCCAGCAATAAGTCTGCAGATCAATTAGTTTCTACAAATGCCGAAGGAATGGCAGCCCAACTAGAAATTACGATCGTGAGTGATGCTGATGTCACAGCAATTGATACTGCCGCACAGACAATTACCACTTCCAAAGGAAACATTCCTTACGGGAAGCTAGTGCTGGGCTTAGGCGCAGATCAAATTCGCCTACCCTTACAGGGTGATGCAGCTAATGAAGTCATTACTGTTAACGATCTAGAGGAATATGCTCAATTTCGTAAAACGATTGAAGGCAAAAAACGTATTGCCATTCTTGGGGCTGGCCTCATAGGCTGTGAGTTTGCAAATGATTTAGTTTTGGGCTCTTACGAAGTTGATGTGATTGATCTGGCGCCACAGGCTTTGGGTCGACTTCTTCCCGAGGCCGCAGCCCAAGCTCTGCAAGAAAAACTGAGCGATGCGGGAGTGCGTTGGCACTTTGGAACTACCGTGCAATCGCTTGATCGCAATGCTGACTCCCTATCAATCACTCTCGCCAACGGATCAGTCATTACTAGCGATGTATTTCTATCGGCCGTTGGTTTGAAGCCTCGACTCGATTTAGCTAAGGCTGCGGGAATTGCAACAGGCACAGGCATTACTGTTAATCGCCAACTAGAAACTAGCGCTAAGAATATATTTGCTATCGGTGACTGCGCTGAAGTAGATGGCTTAGTCCTACCTTATGTCATGCCTATCATGCAGGCGGCACGGGCTTTGGCACCAAGCCTGCTTGGACAGCCAGCAGCTCTCACCTACCCTGCTATGCCAGTGATGGTGAAGACACCTTCACTACCAACCATTGTTTCACCACCAGCAAAGGGTGCGGTTGGTGATTGGAAGATTATTCCAGTGGAAGGTGGCCTTGAAGCCCGCTTTGAATCAAGCGATGGGAAATTGCTTGGCTTTGCTTTACTAGGATCTGCGACAGCCCAACGTGGTGCCCTTACAAAAGAACTGCCGCCAATACTGCAATAGAGGCAAGTCTTTGCGACTACCCTCCTAATCACAAACGGATTTAGGAATAAGAAAAGGCCCGCATCTGCGGGCCTTTTTCATGATCTACAGCAGTCTGTTTATGAAACGATAACAAACCAAGTTGAGTTGTGTGATTGAGCAACCATCAAAAACAACATTGGTACAGAAAGCATTGTGTTGAAGCGTGAAGTCAACATCGCAACACGTGCTGACTTTGCTTTAACGTCCGGCTCAACAGCAACGATACCTAAGGCACGTTTTTGATTTGGCCAAATAATGAACCAAACGTTGAAGGCCATTACCAAAGCAATCCACATACCTAAACCAATAGCGCGGAATGGAGCTTGCAAGGTAAACGCTTGATGAGCATAACCATTCAATACAGCCAAGATTAAACCGCTAACAACGGTAAATAAGGCAGCCCAGCGGAACCAAAACAATGCTGTTGGAGCAATTACTTTTCCAATAGCAGGCTTTTGCTCATCTGGGATTTTTGGCATAGAAGGAATCTGCACAAAATTGAAGTACCAAAGCAAACCAATCCACATCACGCCAACCATCACGTGAATCCAGCGGAACAAGAATGGCAATTCAATAGAGCTGAGGTTTGCACCTAAAGCCAAAACAATTAAAACGAGGAGCACAAAACCAGCTAAAACTGTGCGCCCTAATGAGGTCAAAATGGATGACATAAAGGTATCTCCTAAATATAAGAATTCGCTGTAACTATAAACGATTCTGCTGTTTTTGTTTGAAGGTTGGCTATTGCCGTTTTACTGGGCCGTCCAGCCGCCATCCATGTTCCAGGCTACTCCGCGCACTTCAGAGGCATCAGGGCCGCAAAGGAAAACAGCCAGTGCGGCTAATTGCTCTGGGGCCACGAATTCACCTGAAGGCTGCTTCTCTGAAACCAGGGCTTTTTTGGCCTCTTCGTTAGAAATTCCATCGCGCTCTGCACGTGCATCTACTTGCTTTTGAACCAGAGGGGTAAGGACCCAGCCTGGACAAATTGCATTGCAGGTGATTCCGGTTTTAGCATTCTCGAGTGCAGTCACTTTAGTTAAGCCAACGATGCCATGCTTAGCGGCTACATAAGCAGATTTTTGGACGGAGCCAACTAAACCATGAACCGAGGCAATATTAATAATGCGACCCCAATTACGCTTCTTCATTCCAGGCAAAGCATGGTGAGATGTATAGAAAGCTGAACTTAAGTTAATCGCAATGATCGATTCCCACTTATCAGTCGGAAAGTCTTCAACGTTAGCCGTGTACTGAATGCCTGCGTTGTTCACTAATATATCGAGTGAACCAAAACGCTTTTCAGTTTGCTGAATCAAATCCTCAATCTCAGCAGGCTTGCTCATGTCGGCACCGTGATAATCAACCTCAACACCACAAGCTTTGATAGCAGCAATAGCGGCATCTTTTTCACCAAAGCCATTCACCATAATATTGACGCCCTGCTTTGCCAATCCAATCGCCATTGCTAAACCAATACCGCTAGTTGAGCCAGTGACTAGAGCTGTTTTACCTTTTAAATGAGACATGATTGTCCTCTCGGGATATTTACAAGAAAAATATAGGATACAACGGAAGAATTTAGATTAGATGGAGCCAGTGCCCCAATTGATGCCAAGCGCTCGTGGGCACTAGGGTTAGCAGCCAAGTCAGCGTCAAATAGCGGAGCAACTTACCAATAAACATATAGATGAGGCAAGGCAGCCAAGGCAGTCTGAGCCACCCCGCAGCCAAGCAAAGGGGGTCACCGAAGCCAGGCAGCCACGACAAAACCAGCATCTTCGGCCCCCGCTCTTCCAACCAGCGCTGCATTCTGCCATTGGAAGGCCCTTTTAGTGACTCAAAGCTATTACGACTAAGTAGCCCAAGCCACCAGTCAAACATACCCCCCAATGTGTTGCCTATCGTAGCCACGCCTATAGCAACCCAATATAAATGGGGGTTCACTGAAACATACCCAAAAAGTATGGGCTCAGATCCCACAGGCAGCAAGGTTGCAGAAATAAAGGCGCTAATAAATACTGCCGGCAAACCAACCGATGGCATCCCAAAGAAGTCAAAAAACTGACTCAGCATTTGCTCCATTAAGCAAAGACTCCAAGCGGGATAGAAAGTAAGGATGAGACCATTCCTCAAGTATGCCCCAATAGGCATTGAGATCAGCCATATAGGCGAAGCTGAGGTCCTTTTTGAGTTGCCCACACTTTTAGATTCTTGCTTAAACTGTAGGGATTCGCATATTCCTTAACCTCTTTTATTGATAGACCGCCAAATGAATCACCCCATCCCCAAGCCAGACCAATACCAAGATATGCGTGAAGCCTTGCGCGATCTTTGCGGCAGTTTTGACTCCGCTTATTGGCAAAAGGTGGATCATGAAAGAGCCTACCCAGAAGCCTTTGTTGATGCAATGGCACAGGCAGGTTGGTTGGCAGCCTTAATCCCAGAAGAATTCGGTGGCTCTGGTCTAGGCCTTGCTGAAGCCTCGGTCATCATGGAAGAGATTAATTTCTCGGGCGGTAATGCAGGCTCTTGTCACGGCCAGATGTACAACATGGGCACCTTATTGCGCCATGGCTCTGATGCCCAAAAGAAGCTCTATCTCCCCAAAATCGCTACCGGTGAATTACGCCTCCAGACAATGGCAGTTACTGAGCCCACTACTGGCACAGATACCACCAAGCTCAAAACTACTGCCGTCAAAAAGGGTGACAAGTATGTCGTGAATGGTCAGAAGGTTTGGATCTCCCGTATTCAGCATTCTGATTTAATGATTCTACTGGCGCGCACCACTCCCCTGGCTGAAGTGAAGAAAAAATCAGAGGGCATGTCGATCTTTATCGTTGACCTTAAAGAAGCGATTGGCAAAGGTATGGCGATCCAGCCGATTGCCAATATGGTGAATCATGAAACCAACGAAGTCTTCTTTGACAACCTAGAAATTCCTGCCGAGAATTTGATCGGCGAAGAAGGTCAAGGATTTAAATACATTCTTGATGGACTCAATGCTGAGCGCACGCTGATCGCTGCTGAATGTATTGGTGATGCTTACTGGTTTGTAGACAAAGCACGTCGCTATGCAAATGAGCGCGTGGTATTTGATCGACCCATTGGGAAGAACCAAGGCATTCAGTTTCCGATTGCGGATTCTTATATCGAAACAGAGGCGGCTAACCTGATGCGCTTTAAAGCCTGCGAGCTTTTTGATGCCAAGCTAGCTTGTGGCGCTGAATCTAATATGGCCAAGTACCTAGCAGCAAAAGCATCATGGGAGGCTGCTAACGTATGCCTGCAAACCCATGGTGGCTTTGGTTTCGCTAATGAATACGATGTTGAACGTAAGTTCCGAGAAACCCGCCTCTACCAAGTGGCACCAATTTCAACTAACTTAATTTATTCCTATGTAGCCGAGCATGTCCTGGGACTCCCCCGCTCTTTCTAATTCTTTAGGCCTTTTCATTTATTCAGTTGGGTAAGTAATTACATGAGCATTCGCCCTTTAGATGGCATCACCGTGGTTTCTCTGGAGCATGCCATTGCCGCTCCTTTTTGTACGCGCCAATTAGCAGATTTAGGAGCAAGGGTCATTAAGGTCGAGCGGCCTGGCGCTGGCGACTTTGCTCGTGCTTATGATGAGCGTGTTAATGGCATGTCATCGCACTTCACTTGGGTAAATCGCTCCAAGGAAAGTTTAACCTTAGATCTCAAACAAGAATCTGCACTAACAGCACTCAAGACACTACTAAAAACAGCTGACGTGCTAGTGCAAAACTTGGCGCCTGGTGCAGCTGCACGCATGGGACTCACCGCAGAAATTCTGCAGAAGGACAATCCAGGTTTGATTTTGTGCGACATCTCAGGCTATGGAAATAATGGGCCTTATCGCGATAAGAAAGCGTACGACTTACTGATTCAAAGTGAAGCCGGATTCTTATCTGTTACAGGTACCCCAGAAACTCCCAGCAAAGCAGGAAACTCCATTGCCGATATTGCTGCAGGCATGTATGCCTATACCAATGTGCTGGCAGCCCTATTGCAAAGAGGTAAGACTGGCAAGGGGTCTACGATTGATGTGTCCATGCTTGAATCACTCGGGGAATGGATGAGTTACCCACTCTACTATGCCTATGAAGGTGCCGCCCCTCCCCCTCGTAATGGCGCATCTCATGCCACGATCTACCCCTATGGACCGTTTAAGGCGAGTGATGGCGGTACCGTCATGTTGGGCCTCCAAAACGATCGTGAATGGGTTTTATTCTGCGAGGTAGTGCTCGGGAATCAGGCGCTTGCCAAAGATGAACGTTTTGATAAAAACTTCAAGCGCAATGAAAAGCGAGATGAATTGCTCTCAATCATTGATGCCTGTTTTAGCAAACTGACAACCGAACAAGTTATTGCAAAATTAGATGAAGCCCAAATTGCTAATGCTCGTCTCAATGATATGCAGGGCTTATGGAATCACGAACAACTCAAAGCGCGAGATCGTTGGGTGCAAGTTGGTTCGCCTGTAGGCTCTATTCCGGCTATGCTGCCCCCAGGAAGCAACAGCAGCTTCGACTACCGTATGGATGAAATCCCATCTGTAGGTCAGCACACCAATGCAATCCTAGGTGAACTTGGTATGACGGCGAGCGAGATTGAGGCTATGCGCGCGCAAGGAGCAATTTAAAGTAAGGGTGAAGCTAAGTGCGCTGCGTTCTCTAGCAAGACACGCCACCGTGGTCGCTTAGCCCAACTTACTGGGTTCACCATATCTGATTGAGCCAGGTAGGAGTCAATCAAAGTTTCAAGTTTGGCGCAAAACTCATCGTTGTATACGATCAAGCTAATTTCAAAATTGAGGCGCAAGCTGCGTTGATCAAAATTAACCGAACCGAATATCGCTACACGCTTATCTATTAATAAGCTCTTCGTATGCAATAGGCCACCATGAAATTCAGCGATGTTGACACCAGCATTCATGAGATCGGAATAGAAGCTGCGGCTACTCCAAGCGACCAATGTGGAGTCATTTAATTTTGGAACAATGAGCGTTACATTGACGCCCCGACCCGCTGCTGCCATCAATGCCTGAATCAAACCATCATCCGGACCAAAGTAAGGCGTAGTAATCGTCAGTTCCTTACGTGCATCCATGATGGCGGATAGCAGTACCTGATACAAGATATCGTCGCGATATACCGGACCCGATGAAAACTCTTGAGCTAGCGCCCGACCTTCTGTCGGATTTGCGGCTGGCGCCACATCATTGAAGTGCGTAATCTTCGGATTGTCCACGCTCCAGTCAAATGAAAAGGTCAGCTCAAACTGGGATGCCACCGGCCCTTCAATTCTGACCATGGCATCAACCCATTCACCCACACCCGAGTCTTGCTTAAAGCTGCGTGGATCGACCATGTTCATACTGCCAGTCCAAACGATGGCGTTATCAATCACAAATATTTTTCGATGCAGTCGAAGATCGGCACGGCGAAATTGGAAGCGGCCAATTTGAATTGGCAAGGCCTCAGTCACTTCAATGCCAGCGTCCCTGAAACGCTTAGGCCAAGTTGATTTGAACCAATCCTTACTACCTAAAGAATCCAATAACACTTTACAAGCTACGCCACGCTTAGCGGCTGCAATTAAGGCCTCACCAACACGATCGGCATCACCACCGAGAGCCCATATATAGAATTCCAAATGCAGCGTTGTTTTAGCTTGATTAATCTCATCAATAAATAGCTGCAAGATCTTAAGAGAACTCGTAAACAATTCAATCTTATTGCCAGCAATTACCGGTGAGCCATTATTCGATTCCGCCAATAGACTTAGCGCTCTACCCTCAATTGGCAGTAACTGCTTATCAGCCTGATAGCGCTGACGCATACTTTCAGTGATAGCTGCATATTCCTTATCCATGCGAATAATTTTTCGGGTCAGCTTACGCCCCACAGGACGCTCACCAATCAAAATATACAAACCAATTCCAATTAATGGAACGAGAACCACAATCAGAAACCATGCGAGGACAACAGCAACTGGCCGTCTTACCGAGATTAATCGGAATCCAAATAGAATCACAATAGCGATGTGCAGAATTGGAACCCAGATTAATGAGAAGCCAAAGATAGTTCCCAGTAAATAATTTAAAAAGCTCATTCGATTTCCAGTTCCGCCGTAATACCTAGGTGATCAGACAATTTAAGCCATTCATACAAGACTTTTGCAGAATGGATTTTTAGACCTCGCACATAAATCCGATCCATCGGAAGCATTGGCTTCACGCTGGGAAAGGTTTTTGCAGGAGAGCCGGTAAGAACCTCAAATACTTCATTAAAGCCGGCCGCTTGCATTGGCGCGCTCACGCGATTGCGCCAATCATTAAAGTCGCCCGCCACAATGGTTGGGCCGCCACCTGCAAGAGTATCAATGTAACGAATGATCTCATCCAATTGACGCTCCCGCCCTCTCTCAAATAAAGCCAGGTGCACACAAAAACAATGGATGGGTGTTGGCACACCTTCTAATTGAGTAATGCTGTGAAGTAAGCCACGCCGCTCAAATCGATAAGCAGAAATATCGTAGTTTTCACCCTTGTGCAATGGTCTCTTAGAAAGAATGGCGTTGCCATGATGGCCATCGGGATACTCGACATTTTTACCGTAGTGCCAATCATGCCAAAAATCTTCAGACAAAAAATGGGTTAACTCCATCAAGGGCCATTGACCAAATCGCCTGATTCGACCCCGATGCTCTTGTTGAAGCTCTTGCAAGAAAAGTAAATCAGGGTGGTGGCTACGCATTTTTTGACGCAGCTCGTAGATGGTAGATTTTCTGTGCAATGGAGATAAGCCCTTATGCACATTCATCGTCATGACGCTAAAGCGACCTAAATGGACTTGGCTCATTAAAACTGCCCTGCAGCGCGTTGTCGTCTTACACGCGCCAAATAGATTTCACCTTCAACTAAATCCTGGCATTGCATGCACTTATTGCAAATCGAGGCCTGCTCACGCAACTCATCAATGGAGTCGATCGGATGCTCGTCGAGATATTCACGAAGATCGACATCGAGGACCTCATTACAGAGGCAAATGACTTCAGCCATGAGTTAAAAAAGGGAAATTGTTTGCATTTATGCCATTTTGCCACCGCCTTGCTAGAATCGAACCCATGTTTACGACCTTTCAGGATGCCCTCGGACTGCTTGTGCATTTAGATGCCGGAGTGGTTGGCATCGTACTGGTCTCACTTCAGGTGAGCTTGAGCGCCCTGCTACTTGGCACCTTGCTTGGCCTGCCGATTGGTGCCCTACTAGCTACTGAAGAATTTAAGGGCAAACAGTCAATAACCGTCAGCTTAAATACCCTTATGGGCGTACCTACAGTCATCGTTGGCGTCGTGGTCTACCTTTTACTCTCCCGAACAGGGCCATTAGGAGTGTGGGGTTGGCTTTTTACACCCAAGGGCATGATCCTAGCCCAAACACTGCTGACAACACCCTTAATTGCAGCCCTAAGCCGCCAAATCCTCGAGGATTCCTGGAGAATTCATCGGGATTCGTTTAGAGCACTCCGACTTCCCAGACTTTCTGCCCTGAAATGGCTAATTTGGGACTGCCGCTTCTCCCTGACGATTGCCGTCCTAGCGGGATTGGCCAGAGCAATATCCGAGGTGGGCGCAGTCATGATCGTGGGCGGCAATATTGACCGCTCTACCCGCACCATGACCACAGCAATTGCCCTTGAAACCAGTAAAGGGGATCTGCCCCTCGCCCTAGCTTTGGGCATTATTTTGCTCGGGATTGTATTGCTAGCAAACCTATTTACATTTGTAGTTCGCCAAATTGCAGAGCGTCGCTATGGTTAATAGTTTGGAACAATTTCAGCAGTTCATTGAGCTCAAAGGCGTCATTGTCAAAAGTGATGGTCGGATCATCTTAGATATTCCTCATGCAGTCATTCCGGCAGATCGAATTTGCGCCTGCATTGGCCCTAATGGTGCTGGAAAGACAACACTGCTGAAGTTACTGGATGGCTTAATTAAGCCAGATTTAGGAACGGTAACTTATTCAACTGTAGGCATCCGCTCTGCCCTAGTTCTCCACCACACGCCAATGATCAAAGCCTCAGCAAGAACCAACCTTGCCATGGTGAAGGACTCAGATTCTTCTATTGGTTCAGTCCAAATTGATGAAGTCATTGAGCAGATTGGCTTAAGCCATCTTGCCAACAGTCCTGCCCACAAACTCTCAGCAGGTGAAAGACAAAAGCTTTGTCTAGGGAGAGCCATTTTGCAAAAGCCGAATTTAGTTTTGCTGGATGAACCTACGGCCAATCTCGATCCCAATACGACCGAGCAAGTTGAAGAAATTATTCGTCAATTCAAGCTTCAAGGCTCAGATGTGATCTTCACATCCCATCAGCTTGCGCAAGTGCAAAGGCTAGCGGAATACATCATCTTCATTGATCAGGGCCAGATAAAAGAAAAAGGACCCGTAGGCCCTTTCTTTGCTGATCCTCAGACTCAAGCAGCTAAGCGCTACTTACATCAAGAGTTACTTTCAGACTAATTACTTTGCTGCTGGTACTGGCGCAGGAGCTGCAGCTGCTGCCACTGGTGCCACGAATGGTGGCGGAGCTACACAAGCTGCTGGAGCTGGAGTGCCAGGCACTCTAAATTGGTCAGCCACTCGATTTTGCGCCTGGCATAACTTGAATGCCCCAACCCTGTCTCCATATGCAGCCTTTGCTTTAGCCAAGGTTGCAGCCTCTTGAGCTTCAGGCGTTAAAGGTGGCAAGGCGGCAAATGCAGCCGCAGTTGCAAATGAACAGAGTGTGAAAGCGATGATTTTTTTCATGGCTTTGTCCTTATTTATTAATCTTGTTGTACCAAATTTCATGGTGTTCTTTAGCCCAAGTTGCATCAACGTAGCCAGTCTTCATGCCGTCGATTGAACCCTGCATACCAACTGTACCGATGTAGATGTGACCCATCGCCATTGCTGTCATCAAGATAGCAGCAGAGCTATGAATGATGTTGGCCAACTGCATAGTGCCGCGCAAGTACTGGATGTCCATGAATGGAACGATCATGTCGAGCACAAATCCTGAGGCAGAAATAATCAAGCCTAGGAATACCATGCCAAACCAGAACCAAAACTTCTCACCAAAGTTAAAGAAGCCAGCTGGCACATGCTTACCAGAGAAGATTCCACCGAATGACATCAACCAAGCCATATCGCCTTCTCCAAAAATGTTCTTACGAACAAAGAGGAAGAAGAAAATGACAATGCTTAATGTAAACAATGGACCAGTGAAATTATGGATGTTTTTGCAAAGCATCAAGAATGAGCCGTAAGCAGCACCACCCATCAATGGCATTGCGAAGAACTTGCCGTACAAAATCAGAAGGCCAGTAAATGCAAGAGCAATAAAGCTAAATGCCATAGTCCAGTGAGTGAGACGATCAAAGCCATTAAAACGTTTAATCTTTGTGCCAGATAAAGGCTCATGCAACTTGATTGGGCCTTTAACCATATACATTGCAATCACACCGAAGAATGCAAGTGCAAGCAACCAGCCGCCATACACAGTAATCACACCATTACGAATCAAGCGCCATTGCTGACCAGAGCGCTGAATCAATACACTCGCCTCTTTATCAGGAATGCTGACGTAGTTGTAAGGATCGCTGTTGGCTGTATCCCAGATAGCACCCTCTTTTGGAGCTGTATTTGCTGGCTGTGATTGAGCTTGAGTTCCATTAGGAATCGCATTGAGATTCTTTGGAATATCAATGCCGCTTGGGCTTGGTAATGGTTGCATTGGCGCGCGTTCAGCCAAGCTCACACCACTCAATAAACTTAGTGATACACCCAGGGCCAGCACCCATGAGCGACTAACACTTGAAAATGATCGATTCATACAAATATCCTTAAACGTTTTCGTTTTATTTATTGTTGTTTAACTGATCACTTAGCGCGTGAATACTCAGATTGCTTCTGATTGCGCTTGTTAATCGCCTCCGTCCAACTAGCTTGATCACCCGGAGTCCAGCCCTTTGTCATAAATCCATTATCAGCACCCATGTAAGGGGCTACGTCAGGACGCTTTGCAGCTTTCGCTGCAATTTCAGGAGGCTCTGAGCAGGCAACCAAGAAAGCACCAGCCGCTAAACATAAACCGAGAGTTTTGAAATTCAATTTCATGACTTTGCTCCTGGAATTTTGTCAGCAGGCGTTGGTTTAGGTGCAGGAGATCCTGATGGACCGTAAGCAGTAGACCAACCAAAGATATCGTTACTTGGATATCGACCATTTGCTTCGCGTATTGACACCCGTTTGGCGTAAATAGAAGAAATCACTTCGTCATCGCCACCAATCAATGCCTTGGTTGAACACATCTCAGCACATAAAGGCAACTTACCTTCAGCCAAGCGGTTACGGCCATACTTCTCAAACTCAGCAACGCTACCGTTTGCTTCTGGACCACCACTACAGAATGTGCACTTGTCCATCTTGCTGCGGGAACCAAAAGCACCCTTGCTCAGGAACTGAGGAGCGCCAAATGGGCAGGCAAAAGAGCAGTAACCACAACCGATACAGATGTCTTTGTCATGCAATACGACACCTTCATCGGTACGGTAGAAGCAATCCACTGGACAGACAGCCATACAAGGCGCATCTGAGCAGTGCATACAAGCAACTGATACAGATTTCTCTTGGCCAATTACGCCGTCATTCACCGTTACAACGCGGCGACGAGTAATACCCCAAGGTACTTCGTTATCGTTTTTACAAGCTGTGACACAGCCGTTGCACTCAATGCATCGTTCTGTATCACAAATAAATTTCATTCTTGCCATGATGTTCTCCTGACTTTATTTTTTAACTTAGGCAAATTTTTCGATTTGGCACATGGTGGTTTTAGTTTCTTGCATCATCGTTACCTGGTCGTAGCCGTAGGTAGTTGCAGTATTCACCGCTTCACCTTGAACTACTGGGGCAGCGCCCTCTGGGTAATATTTGCGCAAGTCATTACCTTGCCACCAACCGGCAAAGTGGAATGGTACGAATGCAGTACCTTGATCAACACGTGGAGTTACCAATGCACGCACTTTGATCTTGGCACCTGTTGGTGACTTAACCCAGACGTAATCCCAGTTCTTAATGCCACGGTCTTCTGCAGCCTTAGGATTGATCTCCACAAAGTTTTCTTGTTGCAACTCAGCCAACCATGGGTTGGAACGAGTTTCGTCTCCTCCACCTTCGTACTCAACTAAACGACCGGAGGTCAGAATGATTGGGAACTTCTCGTAGAGCTTCTCATTCAAGTTCTTATCCTGAACTGTTTTGTAGAGAGTCGGCAAGCGCCAGAAATTCTTCTTGTCCGCAGATGTTGGGTACTTACGCATCATTGGCTCATTGGTACTGTAGAGCGCTTCGCGGTGAGTTGGAATTGCATCTGGGAAGTTCCATACAACTGCACGCGCTTTTGCGTTACCAAATGGATGGCAACCGTTTTTCATTACTACGCGTTGGATACCGCCAGATAAGTCAGTCTTCCAGTTTTTACCTTCGGCAAGCTTTTGCTCTTCCTCAGTCAACTGATTCCACCAACCGAGTTTTTTCACGAGTACGTGATCAAATTCTGGATAGCCAGTGGTGATTGCTGAACCTTTGGAATAAGAACCATCTTCTGCCAATAAATTCTTACCGTCTTTTTCCACGCCAAAGTTGGCACGGAAATTACCGCCGCCTTCCATGACGCTCTTGCTAGTGTCGTAGAGGTTTGGTGAGCCTGGATGTTTGATAGCGGCAGTGCCGTAGCAAGGCCAAGGCAAACCATAGTAATCACCCGTTGTGTCGTAACCAGTTACTGGATCAACGCCACCGCGTGACTTCAATGTCTTCGGATCAAATACGCCCGCCATTCTCATGTGAGCCTTTAAGCGCTCAGGAGTTTGACCGGTGTAACCAATTGTCCATACTGAACGATTAATTTCGCGCAAGATGGATTCAATTTCAGGCTCTTTCCACTGCTTACCAGCAAATTTGGAATTGAGCATCTTGTAGTTCTTTGAAAGCTCTTCACCGAAACCAAGGCGATCAGCAAATGCTTGCATGATGACGTGGTCAGGAACAGATTCAAACAATGGATCAATCACTTTCTCACGCCACTGCAATGAGCGGTTTGAAGCAGTAGCTGAACCAGTTGTTTCAAACTGAGTTGTAGCTGGCAACAAGTAAACATTGCGATTTTTGTTTACTGTCTGACCTTCTGCAGGCGGCATTGCTGCCATTGCAGCAGTAGCACTTGGATAAGGATCAACAACAACCAATAAATCTAACTTATCCATCGCGCGCTTCATATCTAAGCCGCGAGTTTGTGAGTTTGGTGCGTGACCCCAGAAGAACAAACCTTTTACATTGGTTTGTTGATCAATCATGTCATTCTTTTCAAGCACCGCATCAACCCAACGAGAAACCGTTGTACCGGACTTCTCCATCATGTCTGGTGCATAGCGACCTTTGATCCACTCATAGTCAACACCCCACACTGTTGCAAAGTGTTTCCATGAACCTGCTGCAAGGCCATAGTAGCCAGGCAATGAGTCTGGGTTTGGACCTACGTCAGTTGCACCTTGAACGTTATCGTGACCGCGGAAAATGTTTGCGCCACCACCGGACTTGCCGATGTTGCCTAAAGCCAATTGCAGGATGCAAGACGCACGAACCATGGCATTACCAATGGTGTGCTGTGTTTGACCCATACACCAGACCAAAGTGCTTGGGCGATTCTTCGCCATTGTTTCAGCAACCTTGTACATCTGCGCTTCTGGAACGCCACAAGCCTCTTCAACATTCTTTGGAGTCCACTTCTCCATCACTTCTTTGCGGATCTCATCCATGCCGTATACGCGGTCGTTGATGTACTTCTTATCTTCCCAGCCATTGTTGAAGATGTGATACAGAACACCGAACAAGAATGGAATATCTGTACCAGAACGAATACGAACATACTGATCAGACTTAGCTGCAGTACGGGTGTAGCGTGGGTCAACTACGATGACCTTGCAACCATTTTCTTTTGCATGCAACAAGCTGAGCATGGACACTGGGTGCGCTTCTGCAGCGTTAGAGCCAATGTACAAAGCTGCCTTGGCATTCATCATGTCGTTGTAGCTATTGGTCATCGCACCATAGCCCCAGGTGTTTGCAACACCGGCAACTGTAGTGGAGTGACAGATACGTGCTTGATGGTCTGTGTTGTTGGTTCCAAAGAAAGAAACCCACTTACGCATTAAGTAAGCTTGCTCGTTATTGTGCTTAGAGGAGCCAATAAAGAAGAGTGAATCTGGACTGTACTTGCTACGCAAATCTTTCATCTGCGCAGTGATTTCAGTTAAGGCTTGATCCCAAGAAATTCTTTGGTACTTGCCATCAACCAACTTCATTGGGTAGCGAAGACGGAAATCTCCATGTCCATGCTCACGCAGAGATGCGCCCTTAGCACAGTAAGCACCCAAGTTAATCGGGGAATCAAATGCGGAGTCTTGACGAACCCAAACACCATTCTCAACAGTAGCGTCAGTTGCGCAACCTACGGAGCAGTGAGTACAAATCGTTCTCTTAACTTCAATCTTGCCCTTGCCATCCAACATTGCCTTGCTTTGTTCTGCTGAGGCCTTTTGGACTAAGCTCAATTGGCTTGCTGCGATACCAGCACCAACACCTACGCCAGAGCGCTTGAGGAAGGTACGACGATCCATCGTTGGCACAGCAGACTGAAGTCCGCGTGACAAGCTACCGATGAGGCGCGATGCAGGTGTAGAGCGGCCGCTCTGTGGGGTATTGGATTTACGAGTCAGACTCATATGTTGTCCCTGAGAAAATATTTTTATTTAATTATTTGGAAACGACTTCATTCACAACTGGGTTTAAAGCATGGTGGTTTCGTAGTACTTACGAATATGCGCAGACAACTGATAACCGTCATCCTTGCCTTGAACAGTGCTACCGATTTCCTGAATCACTGCCTTACCAATAGATGTTTGCGAAGCAACAGCAACGGCACCGACTGTGGCACCCGCTCCGATGAAAAACTTTCTACGAGAAGGTTGGTTTTCTTCGTTTACTGTAGTTGCAGATTTAGTGCTCATCGCATGCTCCTGTTTAGTGCAAATTTGATATAGGTCAAAGTGTAATTGGTAATTGTATTTTTTGCATATTTGGAATTTTTATTTTCCTAGGGGTTTTCATCTTGTGCAGCGCAACATTAAATCATGTCAAAACTCTGCCCTTCAATGGCTAGAAATTCTCTAGTCAGGGCGGCTACTGGATGGTAGAGATGCATATCTGGAATGTCTTCTATTGCATCGCACAATTCGTCATACCAAGGACGGATGTGGTCATTGAAAAAAACCCTTTGATTTGTCAGGTTTGAGATTTCAACATCGTCCCCTGCTATGAGGTAACGCATCACTTCACAAAGCGCTGATAAATGATCCTCAGTCTCCGTAACCTCCTCGGCCGACTCCAAACCAAAAGTGTCTAAAGCACGACGAATATCAACCAGCGGTTTTTCATTTAAATGGCCCGCCATATAAAAGGAGCCATTCAGAATGACATTGGGGCGACCTACGCTAATGAAGTTGCGGTCAAACTCCTCATGCCATGCTTTGGCAGGGTTGTTCTTAGCAACTTCGACCACGCTATTCCATACCTTGGCCAGGGGTGCATCATCCGGCTGACTCTCCTGCCCATCCGGAATGGACGCTGCTATTTGATCCAATAAAGCCTGATCTGGCGGTTGATGAAAAAACCTAGCAATCAAGCCGTATAGATCGGCTCTAGCTAAATCTTCTGGCAGCCCCACATCACCGACCTCAGTTGAGGTGCTCTCTTTTATCTGCTCGCTCATATTTCTTTTTTCACCATATCGACAACGCGACAATCGCCACACATCTTGAGTCTATCCAAAGCTGCTCCAGCAAAAGCACCATGGGCACCCAGCTTTACCAGCATCAAATCCACCATCTTTGCCGTTCCAAAGACCTTGCCACAACTGATGCAATGGAAAGGCTTGGTTTCGTTGAGCTCCACCTTTTGCTTGCGCTCTTCAACCGTCTGCAAACGGGGTGCTAATGCCAGGGCTTGCTCTGGGCAAGTCTGAACACAAATACCGCACTGAACGCATTGCTTCTCAATAAAGGAAAGCTTCGGCTCATCCAAGTTATCGAGTAAGGCACCTTCAGGGCAGCTACCCACACAAGACATGCACAGTGTGCAGGCATCTTTGTTGATATTGAGACCACCTAAGAATGAGGACTTTGGCAATGCAGCGCCACCTGCTGGAAGCGGAGCTTTAGCTTGCTTTTGGAGGTGCTCTAAAACCATCTCAATGGTTTCGCGTTTTTGATTGCCTAGACCAAAACTGGCGGGCGAACAAATTGCTTGCAGAGCGCCACGCTGACGCAGCTTAGCCATTGCTGCAGATACGGGCTGCAGATCATCAGTGGAAGTAAGTTGAATTAGTGAAAGTCTGGCATCAAATCCATACGCCACCAAAATTGCATTACCCAAATCAACCTGTGTTTCTAGTGCGGCGCGATAAGCAGGATCTTCATCCCCAGTGAGCAACAAAATGACTTCACCAAAACCATAGGCGATTGCACCAAGCCATAAATCCAGTCCGGTGGAAGCAATGTGCTCGATTCCATAAGGCAGTACGAAAGATGGCAATCCCTCAAACTGCTTTGGTCTTAAATGGGCCAAGCGCCCAAGAGAATCTACAGCTTGAGTTCCAGCCTTAAGAGTATGCAAGAGCAAAGCAGGTGCTTGCACCTGTTTGATCTTGGCGCTCTCGGCAGTAAATACATTCGCGAGCGTTTTAATCTCTTTACCCTGATGACTGACGCTTGGATAGTTGTAGCGCATCGCACCCGATGGACAAACTGTTGAGCAAGCTCCACAGCCCATACATAAATTAGGATTAACTTCTACAGTGCCCAGTCCATTCTTAAACAATGAGGAGATGGCGCCTGTAGAACAAACATCGATACAAGCACTGCACCCTACTTTGCCATTACGGCCATGCGCGCAAATCTTTTCGGCATAGGAAAAGTATTTAGGCTTTTCAAATTCACCAACTAAACCCAACAATTGATTTGCTACCAAAGCTTGCTCAAGCGGATCTTTCCCGGGGGCAAAGTAGCCCTGAGGAGTTTGGCTCATACGCATCTTCGGATCAGTGCGCAGATCCATAATCAAATCAAACTCAGCATTGCGCTGACGCTCTACTCGATCAAAATTAATCGCACCAATACCGGCGCAGGCAGTTACACAAGCGCGGTGGGATTTACATTTGTCTAAGTCAATCTGAAATGAATCATCAATTGCACCTTCTGGGCAAACCTCAACACAGGCACCGCAGCGAGTACACATCTCTGGATCGATCGGGTTTTGCAAATTCCAATCGACAGAAAATTTACCCAGATAACCATCTAACTTAACGACTTCGCCTGTATAGATCGGGAAGTTTCTTGCAATCGGCAACGCGCCCGGTTCTGTACATAAAACAGATACGTCGAGAGAGTCGCTGAGCTTTTCAGCCCAAGGTAAAGCTTGGTCTCCAGGGCCAACAATCAGTAAGCGACCTTGGCTTTCATAATTTACGACCGGTACAGGCTCTGCCTCCGGCATATCGGCCAAGGCAAGCAATGCAGCGATCTTCGGTGTGGAGGTTTTAGCCTCTTGAGTCCAACCAGCTACTTCACGAATATTGACGAAGCGTAATGGTGCTACCAAAGGCTTTTCTGATTGCTCAGCCAACTCACCAAATAAAGCGCGCTCTTGAGTGCAGGCAATCACGATAGAGTCGCTGCCATCGAATGCCTTAATGACTGAGCCAATTTCCTGCCTACATAAGGAAGTGTGCATGGTGACGCCAAGGGCCTTTGAATCCAAAGGCATGGTTCCATTGCAATTACAGACTAATTTTTGACTCATTGATTTCTTCTTAACTGGTTTTCTTATCCACGGGCACGGGGTCTTTATCTCCCGATTCCTGAATGGCTGCTGGTGTGGATGTTAAATCAGTCTTTGGACTTAGGGGTAAAGCCTGCTCTCCCGGTTCAGATTCTTTATTCGCAACAGTTTGGGTGCCCGGGGTCTCATCGTCACTATCCTTGCGGAAAATGTTGAGCATGTCCGATTGCACCATGCGCTTGAGCATTTCCAGTGGAATGGGATCCGGCTTGGAGTAATCATCAATATAGATATCCAGACCATCCATTACATTGAAATGCGGATCAGAGAACATCTTTTTCATGGCGGCTTGCTGAACTGCAGGATCCACATCTGGTTTCATAAAAGCGGAGAAGTCAGGAGCAAATCGATCGATCTTCTCTACATCTTCTAATGTTGCCGAAGGCGTAAGCTCTTTAGCATCTGCAGACTCCTGTTTTAATTCAGGAAGCTCAGTCTTGGTCTGCTCGACTACTTTTTTCTCAGGCTCTAGGTTCTCCCCAGACTTAAGACGCGACCAACGATTTAGAAATCCGCCAGCCATTAATCTTCCGTCCCACGATTAGCACCCTTGAATGATTCGGGGCGATGACGCTTCTTAGGTTCAGGACGGTAATTGTCATTCACAAACTCTTGAAGCCAAGAAGCATGTTCTGCAGACAAGGGAACGCTATCAACTGATTCGCCACCATCCAACAAGCGGGCTGCTTCGTTATAGCTTACGCAAATGCGATGTGGAACTGCAATTGTTGCTTCAGATTTAGCCAACTCAATAGATTGAGTATCCACGTAGCGCTCAACATCCTCTTCCAGGCGCCACATCACAAACCAACAAGGCTGAACAGCAGAGAGGTTAAGGTAGTAGCCCTCAGCCTCATCCGGGAAAAGATTGAGCTCATAGCCAGTAAATAACCAAGACTCACCTTGATCATCGCGCCCTAAAAACTGCCCAATAATTTTGTTCTCTGCGCTAACTGCGTTAGTAAATTGCCCGAAGTCTGGCATTACCTCTTGAGGCGCCCAACGAAAGGAAACCCAGGGGTTATCAACGGACTGCTTACGCATGAGCACTGCAAAACGCATACGGCCTCAGGTGTTTTGAACCACGATGTTAGGAAATTTACTGCTCATATCTTTTGAAAGCGCTGCAACTTTGATAGCCACTCGTCTGGCAATCGTTTTATAAATTGCACTGATTGCGCCATCAGGGTCGGCTACTACTGTTGGACGACCTGCATCAGCTTGCTCACGAATAGATAAATTCAGAGGTAAATCACCCAAGAAATCAACGTCGTATTCTTTACACATCTTTTGGCCGCCACCGGTACCGAATACATGTTCCTCATGACCGCAACTTGGGCAGACATAGGTGCTCATATTTTCGATGATACCCACAATCGGCACGCCAACTTTCTCAAACATTTTTAAGCCCTTACGCGCATCCAGCAAAGCAATATCTTGCGGGGTAGTCACAATGACTGCGCCAGTAACGGGTACCTTTTGCGCTAGCGTTAACTGAATATCACCCGTACCAGGAGGCATATCCACAATCAGGTAATCGAGATCGCGCCAACGGGTTTGACGCAGTAATTGCTCTAAAGCAGACGTCACCATCGGGCCACGCCACACCATTGGCGCATCGTCATCGATCAAGAAGCCAATTGAACTTGCTTGAAGGCCGTGACCTTCCATTGGTTCCATTGTGTTTTCTTCAATGGATTCCGGTCTGCCGGTGATACCCAACATCATTGGCTGACTCGGACCGTAGATATCTGCGTCCAACATACCCACTTGAGCACCTTCAGCTGCTAAAGCTAAAGCCAGGTTAACTGCAGTAGTAGACTTTCCGACCCCGCCCTTACCACTGGCAACAGCAATAATATTTTTTACATTCGGCAATAACTTGACGCCGCGCTGCACAGCATGTGCAACGATTTGACTGCTGACATTGACACTGACATTTTTAACATCGGGCAATTCACGAAGTACCGCAATGACGGATTTACGAATAGCATCAAACTGACTTTTCGCTGGATAACCCAAAACGATATCTAAACTAATATCGCCACCGTCTACCTTCAGATTTTTGACGCACTTTGCCGACACAAAATCGATTTGTGTATTTGGGTCAATTAAACCCTTTAATGCTGCTTGCACAGCCTCTACAGTAAGCGCCACCGACATCTCCTAAGAAGAACAATCCCACAAGGGGATCCCAATAAAGTCTATTGGGAGGTATTACAAATAATGGAATAGTAGGTAGATTAACCGCACATGCAAAAAATTGCTTAAAACGAGATTGGGAAATCCCGTTGAACCGACTTAAAAAATGAGGAGGCTAAGGTAGTAAACCGCCATAGACATCAAGGCAGTAGCAGGAATAGTAAAGATCCAGGCCCAAACGATATTGCCAGCAACCCCCCAACGAACTGCGCTAGCGCGTTGAGTTGAGCCAACACCAACAATAGCCCCAGTGATTGTGTGGGTAGTAGATACTGGAACCCCAAGAGCCGTTGCCATGAATAAGGTGATTGCCCCGCCTGTCTCTGCACAGAAACCACCGACAGGTTTCAGCTTAGTTAGCTTCTGACCCATCGTCTTAACAATTCTCCAGCCACCAAACATCGTACCCATCGCAATAGCGATGTAACAAGAAATAATCGTCCAAGTAGGAGGCATACTCGCGCCCGCTTCAGCGTAACCAGTAATGATCAGCAAGAGCCAGATAATGCCGATGGTCTTCTGGGCATCGTTACCACCATGCCCCAAGCTATATGCGCTTGCGGAAACTAGCTGTAAGCGTCTAAACCAACGATCTGTTTTTGAAAGGTTGGCGTTGCGACAAACCCAAGCCACCAACAACATCATTAAGGAGCCGAGTAAGAATCCCACCATTGGTGAAATGAAGATAAACGACACGGTCTTGATAATTCCTGACCACACCAAACCATCAACGCCAGCCTTAGGCAAGGCAGCCCCAACAAGGCCACCAATCAGCGCATGGGAAGAGCTTGAAGGAATGCCGTAATACCAAGTAATCACATTCCAGATGATGGCTCCCACCAAGGCCCCAAAGATCACATGCAAATCCACTGCGGCAGGATGAACAATCCCCTTACCTACCGTAGCGGCAACGCTGAGATGGAAAATGAAGATTGCTAGGAAATTAAAGAAGGCAGCGAATACAACTGCCTGCTGAGGCTTGAGCACCCCAGTAGATACAACGGTAGCAATCGAGTTGGCAGCATCATGAAATCCATTCATGAAATCGAATGCCAACGCTAGCGCTACTAAAAGCGCTACCACCCAAAATGCGACTTCTATTGAGGCCAACTTATTTAACCTTAAGAATTTTCAAGAACGATGCCTTCAACCAAATTGGCAACGTCTTCACATTTATCGGTAACTTCTTCGAGCAACTCATAAATACGCTGCAGCTTAATCAGTTCGCGCACTTCGATATCTTCGCGGAATAATTTAGTAATCGCAGTTGAGAGCAAGCGGTCTGCGCCAGACTCCAAGTGATCAATCTCATCACAGGTCTTTAAAGCCGCTTTAGCAACTTCTGGATCAGAGATGTCTTTAAGCATGCCTACAGCGTTTTTCATACCAATACAGCATTGGTTGCAGAGCTCAGCCATATGGAGCATCTCATCGGTCATCTGCTTAACGTTATAGAGATGCATTGCTTCGGTGCCGTTCTGAATCAAATCAGCAACGTCATCCATGGTGTTGATTAGGTCAAAAATCTGATCGCGATCAATCGGGGTAATGAAGGTCTTGTGAAGGCGACGGTGCACTTCTTTCACCACATCATCGCAAGCATGTTCTGCGCTATCCACTTCTTGCGTATATTTCGCACGCAATGCTTCATCGTTGTAATGCTCAATGAATTTGAGGAAAGATTCAGATGCTGAGACGATATGCGCAGCATGTTCGTTGAACAATTCAAAGAAATTGCCATCGTGAGGCATTAACTTACTGAAGAACATAATTCACGATCCTTTAGAAACGAAAGCTGCGAGATTTAATAAGCTAAGCACATTCTAAACAATGCCTTAATTTGATACGGGAAATCCAGCTTCTGTTATAAGCCCGGCGGCTAATTCAGGGGAAAGAGTTGTTTCAAGCGTCACCAGCTGGGTCGCCAAGTCCGCCTGAACCTGAGCCTGGGGATCTTGGGCTTGTACCGCTCGCGTCACGGCGTTAATACAGCCACCACAAGTCATTCCCGATACCTTTAGCGTAAACATAGTCACCCCTTAAAAACTGTCAAAATACGGTTGTTGATGGCCTTTTTTCACCTTACGGTAGATTATCTTCTAGATGACCCCCACAGAATCCAGTAATTCAGAGTTTTTTAGCCTCGATATTGGCGGAATGACCTGCGCCTCATGCGTCAGTCGGGTTGAAAAAGCTTTGGATAAGATTCCGGGGGTTGAGGCAGCCACCGTCAATTTGGCTACAGAACAGGCGAGAGTTCGGGTGAAACGTGGTTCTTCTAGCCTAGCTGAGATCATCTCGCTGGTTAAAAAGACGGGATACGAGGCCAAAGAGAGTTCGGCTCGAGGCAATTTGGATCAGAAAAATGCCAAGTCATTTTGGGCTGCAGACGGCTTGGGTCGCGTCATCGTCAGCTTCTTGCTGTCCGCCCCCCTCTTCTTACCGATGTTCTTAATGCCTTTTGGCATTCATTGGTCTTTATCGGGCTGGTGGCAGCTGGCTTTGGCTACTCCAGTGCAATTTATCTTGGGATGGCGCTTTTATAGGGCGGGCTTCAAATCCTTGATGGCTGGTGCCGGCAATATGGATCTGCTGGTGGCAATCGGCACTAGTGCTGCCTACGGACTCAGTCTATATATATTGCTCACTTCAAGTCACGCACATGAACTCTACTTTGAGGGATCAGCCGTCATTATTTGCATGGTCTTATTGGGCAAATGGCTGGAGGCACGCGCCAAGCAACATACCAGTGAAGCTATTCGCGCCCTACAAAAGCTCTGGCCAGAACATGCAAAAGTTTTAAGTGCTGATGTTGATCTCCAAACGAATGTAGGTATCGGCACGGATCAATATCGCGACTTACCTTTGGATCAAGTGCTTCCAGGCGATCGGGTTTTGGTACTCCCCGGCGAACGCATTCCGGTTGATGGTGTCATTCTGTTTGGCGCTAGCCATGTAGATGAATCTCTTCTTACTGGCGAGAGTGAGCCCGTTAAGAAAGTATTGGACTCAAAAGTGATTGGAGGCGCTTTAAATGGTGAAGGCGTCCTAATAGTGATGGCACAAGCCGTTGGCATAGAAAGCGTACTGTCACAAATCATTAACTTGGTAGAAGAAGCGCAAACTCAAAAGGCGCCGATACAAAAGTTGGTTGATCGAGTGAGCGCCATCTTTGTTCCTACCGTGATTATTCTTGCGCTCATCACTGGTATTGGTAACTGGCTTTACCTGGACTCCATATCCATCGCCATCTTGCGCGCTGTATCCGTTCTAGTGATTGCCTGCCCCTGCGCACTTGGCCTAGCCACTCCAGCCGCAATCATGGCGGGCACTGGCATAGCCGCTCGCTTTGGCATTCTGATTAAAGATCCGCAGGTGTTGGAATTGGCGCACCGACTCGATGTCGTTGCCTTTGATAAGACTGGGACATTAACTATTGGTAAGCCACGCATGCTTGCCCTGCTTCCCTTTGACCAATCATTTGCCGACGCGGATCAAATACTTGCCGCTGCCGCAGGCTTGCAATTGGGAAGTGAACATCCTCTAGCCAAAGCCTTGCTTGATTCTGCAAAAGCAAAAGGTGTCTCACCCATTGCCACCTCATCGAACAAAGGATTGCCCGGCATTGGCATTGAAGGCGTTCCAAGTAGCGGCCCTTTTGCGTCCCAAACACTTCGCTTACAAAGCGTAGCTTCTCTCGAGGGAAGCTCTCAGCACGATATTGTTTTGCAAAAAGCACAGGCTTGTTTTGAGCAAGGCCAAACTGTTTCCGTTTTAATGAATGTAAGTGGTCAAGGTAGCGAAGCGTCATCACCAATTGCTGTGATTGCCTTTGGGGATGAGCTTAAGCCAAATGCTCAATCAGCAGTCGATGCACTTCATGCATTACATATTCGGACAGTGATGCTATCTGGAGACAATTTAGCTGCAGCCACCCGAGTAGGAAAAACAATCGGCATTGATGAAGTCTTTGCTCAAATCATGCCTGGTAACAAAGCAGAAATTATTAAAAAGTTGCAGATCGACCCTGATGGTAGAAAACATTTCGTAGCGATGGTTGGTGATGGTGTCAACGATGCTCCTGCTCTAGCAATGGCAGATGTTGGTATGGCAATGTCTACCGGCACTGATGTAGCCATGCAAGCCGCTGGTATTACCTTAATGCGAGGCGATCCCACTTTAGTTGCAGATGCAATTGATATCTCCAAAAAGACTTGGAGCAAGATTCGTCAAAATTTATTTTGGGCGTTTGCATTTAATACGATTGGTATTCCGATGGCAGCCCTGGGTTACTTATCACCCATGCTGGCTGGCAGTGCCATGGCGCTATCTAGCTTCTGCGTCTTGAGTAACGCCCTGCTTCTCAAGCGTTGGCACCCTAAGCACACTTAAGTTATTTGGGGTTCTTGCGCACCAACTCAATGTCGCCGTAGAGTGCGCGGGTTTCTGATTTAGTGTTGTCGGTATCGGTCAATAGTGCAATGCCAATAACATTGCCTGGCGCCTCCCCATAGGCCAACTTGTAGTCCGCAGCTAAATCACGCTCATGCTTGTGCCACTCACCCAAGCTATCCCAGCCTGAGTCAACCACAATCATCTTTACGCGAGAGGTGTGCGCATTATTTAAAACTGTATTGACTGAATTTTTTCCTGACCAGATATACATCACCGTGGCATATGGCATCTCTTGACCACTAATTAAACTGGCCATCTCAAAGGTGAGCTTTTCTTTTAAAGAAAGTTTGGATTTATTGCCATCAAAGGCCACCAAGATACGAAGCGGTGCATCATCACTCTGGCTGTCTGCATTATCAGCTTGCGGCATTGCACCTACCGCTTTCCATTCCCACTGAAGCCATAGATTTTGCGCGGAGCGGGGGCGAAGCTTTACTGCAAGACCGGATGCTGATGTCTTGGAATTGGCGGCTAGTACAGTACGACCTTGGTATTTCTCAAGACGGTAAATCGTGTTCTTCTTGTAAGGAGCTATTCGATAGAAGTGCCAACCATCTGGCATGCCATCTCGCGGCTTCTCCGCAGAGAATTTTGGCAAGTCCTCTTGTGCGGGCAACTGGTCAGCATTGAATGCTTGACCCGCCTCATTCTCGATTGAGTTCCCAGTAAAGCCAGCACAGCCTGCCAATAAGGCGGCTACAGCAGTCAATAGCAACAGGGATCGAAAGCGGTTTTTTATAAACATCAGTTGAATTGTCCCAAAGAATGAGGTGCTAAGTCTAAAATCGGGTGATGCGCCATCAATCACCCTCTAGCTGGGCCGCTATCAGCATCTGCATTGCTGCAGTGGTGCATTTTGCACTTGGCTTCTCAATTGAGTTCTCTGTCGATGAGGCCCATTACGCTTTATATGCCAAACATCTTGCTTGGAGTTACTTTGATCACCCACCACTAGTGGGTTGGATACAGTGGCCACTGGTTACCCTGACCTCATCCGAGGGGATCATTCGTCTTATTCCGGAATTGCTATGGGCTCTTTCTGCTTTCTTGGTATACCAAGTCACGCTAGAAATTCATCGCCTCATTCAGGGGCGCAATGCGGGGTACTTAACTACCACCCTTCCCTCAGCTAACCTATGTGGGCTCATGGCCGTTTTAGCAATCATTGCAGCGCCGCTACCCCATGTTTTAGCAATTGGTCTTTTGCCTGACACCCTTCTTGCACCTTTAAGCCTTGGCTTGATGTTGATGGCTTTGCGTTGGACCCGAAAAGATCACTTCTCCATTGCGGACTGGGTTATCACCGGCTTGCTACTAGGCTTGGCAGGCCTAAGCAAATACACCGCTGCATTTACTGCGTTTGCCTTACTCTTTGTTTTCTTAGTCTCACCCAAAAAAGCCTGGATCACAAAAGCTGGTTTCTGGATTGCTGCAGTCATCGCCTTAATCTTGATTAGCCCAGTCTTATATTGGAACTGGGTCAATGATTGGATCTCATTCAAATATCAAATTGCTCATGGCAGTGGTGGTACTTGGGCATGGCGCAGAGTTGCCGCTTTTGTGGGTATTCAGATTGCGTGCTTTGGCCCCCTATTACTTTTAGGTAGCTATACATTTCTTAAGAATTGTCTCCACTCTCAGAAGTTCGTTCTCATTGCCTTACTCAGCTTCTTTGTGATCCCCTTCATCATTTTTGCCGCACTATCTGGAGGCGGCAGCCTGCCCCACTGGACTACACCAGCTTGGTTTTGTCTGGCGCCATTTGCCGGCATTGGCCTGGCCAAGGCCTGGGCTATGCAGCAACGCATGGCAATTCGAATTTTGTTTTTTGGGCAGTTACTGATTTGCTTGCTAGGTTTTGGCTATGTTTTGGCGGGAGGGGTTAGTACTGCCGCCATCAAATCCAATCCAATTGCCGATCTATATGGCTGGAAGCTTGCTGGTCAGAAAGCATCTAAATTGGCAGTGGCTACCAAAGCAAACGGAATTGCGGTACAAAACTGGACTTTGGGTAGTCGTGCCGCTTGGTATGCGCAACCACTTCCAGTCTTTGTACTCGATCAACGGCAGGACCAATTTGATCTCTGGTTTGGGCAATTACCAGCTGGGGCAAGCGTATTGCTAATCAACTGGTCAGGAATGACGTTTAAGCCCCCAATTGGAGGCAATCAGGCCTTTGAGGCATGTGAACCCTTGGACAGCCTAGAAATCATCCGCTTTGGGCAGGTTTTGTCCAAATTTGACTATAGCCTTTGCCGTAACTGGCAGGATGCTGGGATAGCGCGTTAATTCCCCAAATTCAAGACCTTAGACTCTCGAGGCATTATCCTTACGCCTATGAGTTCACAACCCCAAGCCACCCCAAAAGTCACATCTGGGTGGAAAGCAATTCTCAAGCGGGCTTGGCCCACGATTCGCATTTTGCTATCAGTAGCCCTCCTTTGGAAAGCTACAAGCGGAATTGATTGGCACGCACTCCTAGATTCTGATATTCAGATGCAGCCTTGGTGGTTTTTAGCTGCTGGCTTGATGATGCTCTCAGCATTTATTTGTGGTGGCCTGCGCTGGGGATTCTTAATGCGCAAAGTCGGGTTTCAGGGAAGCCTCATCAATTTTGTTGCACTCTACTTTGCTGGCGGACTGATCAATCAAGGGTTACCGAGTACGCTCGGTGGTGATAGCTATCGCGCAATTACTGCGACCCATTTAAATAGCAGCGGCAAATTAACTGAAGCAAAAGAGCTTGATGCAGAACTTCATCATTCTGTTGACTTGGAGCATGCCACCCCCAAACTACGATTGAGTTTTTCAATGGTTCTAGTCGACCGACTGCTTGGCTTGGCTGGAAACAATTTACTCGGTGGGCTGGGACTCATTTTGGGTGGCGCTACTTTAGCCGCCTGGGGAACAGACCTGGGTTATGCCGTCACTGGCATCATGATTTTGGCAGGTTTATTGCTTGCCGCTATTTTGGCTTGGGGGCCTAGTTGCAATCTCTTGCAAAAGTTATTGGATCACCTACAAATGAATCATGCACTGCCAGGAATTAAGCTGGCTTTTTCTTGGCCTATGAATATTGCTCAAGCTGCATTTGCAATTGGTATTCATTCCCTCACTATTTTGACCCTGCTCTTCTGCCTAAAGGCCTATGGAGTAGATGCACCGATTGAAGCCCTCATGATTGGCTTGCCTGCATTAAGCCTCTTGTTGATGCTACCAATCAGCATCTCTGGCTGGGGCTTACGCGAGGCTACGCTCTCTTCTGTACTAGCATTGTGGGGCGTAAGTCCTTCCATGACAGTATTAGCTTCCATTAGCTATGGTGCCATTACCGTCTTATCGGTATTGCCTGGTGCTTACTTCTTATTAAAACGGAAATAATTCTTTTAGAGTCCACTATGAGTATTAGCGTCAACACCATGCGTGCCATCGACCACTGGGTTGGTGTGCCACTCTGCGCAGTAGCAAGCCCAATAGTTGCGTTGATTGATGGCATCAAAAATGTCTTTAGCCGCGGTCCAGATGCGCCGCGCAAATTACTCTTTATTGAGTTATCAGAAATGGGTAGCGCAATCTTAGTTGACCCAGCCATGCGAAATGCACAGGCTCGTGGCGCTGAATTATTTTTCCTGATCTTTAAAAGCAATCGTGCCAGCCTTACCCTATTAAATACGGTCAAGCCTGAAAACATTTTCACAATTGACTCTTCAAGCTTGGGTGGGCTAATTAAAGACACGCTCAAATTTTTACTGGTAGCCCGCAAGCATCGCATCGATACCGTCATTGACCTGGAATTATTCTCCCGTTTCACTGCCTTACTGACTGGCCTCTGTGGTGCGCGTCGTCGTGTTGGTTATCACATCTTTCATGGTGAAGGCTTGTGGCGCGGCTTCATGCTGACTCGTAAAGTGCATTACAACCCGCATATTCACATTACTAAGAATTTTCTTTCTCTCATTCATGCGGCATTTACCAAAGAGATTGAAGTGCCATTCAGCAAAATTCATATTGCAGATTCAGAAGTTCGCTTAGAGCAAGCTGTGATTGATCCCACAGCACTAAACAAAGTGCGCGAACGTATTGAAAAGCTCGCCGCAGATGCTGGCATTGAATTTAAGCAAGGTCAGCAACGCCTCATTTTGGTAAATCCGAATGCAAGTGATTTGTTGCCGCAAAGACGTTGGGCACAGCAGCGTTTCTCTGAGCTTATTCAGGGTTTAAACCAACGCTACCCAAATGACCTCATTCTGATTACTGGCTCCCCAGCTGAATTTGAGTATGTTGAAAAAGTACGCGCTGTTGCAGGCGTTAAAAATGCCCTGAACTTTGCTGGTCAAGTAAGCTTTGCAGAACTACCACCTCTTTACACGCTATCTGATGTGATGGTGACTAATGATTCCGGGCCAGGCCACTTCTCTGCTGTAACTCCATTACGTACCGTTGTCCTTTTCGGACCAGAGACTCCAGCCCTCTATGGCTCTGTTGGTAAGTCGATTTCGATTACGGCTAACTTGGCGTGCTCTCCGTGTGTCAGCGCGGCCAATCATCGCAAGACACCGTGCCATGACAATGTCTGCATGCAAGCAATCACCGTCCCTCAGGTGCTAGACAAGATGGTGCATCAATTGAATGAAGCTGATCAAGAGCGAGCACGTTAATTCGCATGACTGAGCAGCGCAAATCAGCTTTAGCAGTTGCCTCTCTTTGGGTTTGGTGCATCCCCCTGCTACCGCTGGGTCTAGCAATCGCCATTTACTTTGGTGAACTACAAACTCCGACGTTTTTATTCATCAATCGCTACACCCAGATTCTGCCCGACACCTTATGGACTTGGCTCACCTTCGTGGGCAATGGCTGGGGAATCTTTGCCCTGTGTTTTCCGCTTTTATTGCTAGCACCTCGATTGCTCAGTGCCGGACTATTAGCATCCCTGATTGGGGGCACTATCAGTCAAATTATTAAACCTTTTTTAGCCTTTCCTCGCCCAGCAGGAGTATTGGCTTTGGAAGATTTTTATCGCATTGGCGAGCCCATATTGCAAAGAGCAATGCCATCGGGGCACACACTCACGGCTTTTGCAGTGGTTTCTGGAATCTACTTTGCTAGCGATAGAGAAAAAAGAAGTTCTTTGTGGTGGCTATTCATCATTGCAAGCTTTGCCGGCATCTCTCGCAATGCCCTTGGGGCTCACTGGCTTACAGATGTTTTAGCTGGTTGCGCCATTGGAATTTGGTCGGGCATGCTTGGGGCAATATTAGCTGGATTAATTCCAGATACACAGCTGGCACCTAATAAGATCGGGCCTCGCTTCCTTGCTCTCGGTGGCCTTGTGACTATCTATGTACTTCTTACCCAAACCCTAGACTCAGCTCTCAATCAATCTTTGCAATATGCTTGCGCAGCATTAATTAGCATCACCTTGGCTTTATTTATTAAAGCGCAAAAACCCAGAGGCATATAGATGTTTAGTTATCGACATGCTTTTCATGCTGGCAGTCACGCCGATATTCTGAAGCATCTGGTGATGATTCATTTAGTTGAGTATCTTCAAGAGAAACCTGGCGCCCTCACGATTATTGATACTCATGCTGGCGCTGGTATTTACAGCCTCATAGATGGCTTTGCTGCGGTTAGCAAAGAAGCAGATCAAGGTATTTATCGCTTGGCTAAATCTGCAGCGACTAATTCTGTTAGTCCGGGCATTGCCAATTATCTAGAGCTCATTCAGACTGAGAATGCCGCAGATGAATTGACCATCTATCCAGGGTCTCCATTTATTTTGGCGCGATTACTGAGATCCCAAGACCGTTTGAAGCTTTTTGAGCTTCACCCTAAAGAGATTGATATCTTGCGCCACAATATTAGCGAGCTCAAGCAATCAAAGCAAATCGATATCTATGCAGAGGATAGCTTTGCAAGATTAAAGGGATTACTGCCACCACCCAGCAGGCGTGGGCTTGTTTTAATTGATCCCTCTTATGAAGATAAGCAAGACTATCGCTATCTTGAAACTACGATGGAGGAGGCGCTACAGCGATTCGCTACTGGGTGTTACGCAATTTGGTACCCCTGCCTCTCTAGAAGAGAGTCAGCATTCCTACCCGATCACATGAAGAAGATTGCGACGGCATATAAACGGTCTTGGTTGCAAGTGGAGTTGCGGGTCGAGAATGCCCCTAAGGAACGCCGACTTCAGGCTAGCGGCATGTTCATCATCAATCCACCCTGGACTTTAGAAAAACAATTGGCCGAAAGCTTGCCCATTCTTGTCAAAGCGCTTGGCCAAGACAGTGGTGCTGGGTTTGTATTAAAGAATTTTGAGGTTTAATCCAAGACTTGGATCATGACTTCATTGCGACGCATGAAGGGCAATGTCCAAGGTGGGTTGTAGCGCGCAAACTGAGGCTCACCAACCGGCTTTAGATTCTTGATCTTGATCCAATCGCGCAGAGCTTGCGTTTTTTCCTGAACCTTCTCTTCGTTATAAAAACCAGAAAAAGTAATTACCGCCCTTTTCTCGGCAGGTACCTCTCTAATTTTGATCTGCGGATTTAATGGCTTTGGCAAGCTAGCCAAGGTGTACTCTGCAGGCATCACAAACGATACCGTCCATTGATTGCCCGCACCCTCAGAAGACTTACTACTCTCGATCCCTACGGGTGCAGTCATGGCAATCTTGGTACTCTTATTTTGATCGCTAGGTTCAATCCCAACAGGTGCAGTCATGGCTATCTTTTCGGATACCTGATTTTTTCCAAAGATATATGCTGCAATCAAACGAAAGCCTTGATTCGAGGCGGCATCTAAATCACCATCCACCTTAACTTCTGCAACTATGAGTGGGGCGTAAGCGCGTAATTCAAATGGCTCGGATTTCTCCAAGAGGACATATTTCGGCTCTTCAGTTGCCATTACAGTACTCGCAATCAATATGCTGGTGAGGAATGCTAAAACTCGCAAGGAGATTTCCTTAATATGAATAACTACCAATGAGACTGAATACTAAATCCCGATGCATCATATTGAATGTGCGCTTGCGCACCTACCGGCATTGTGAGCTTCTCAGCTTGATGACCAAACGGCAATCCAGTTAACACGAGAATATTTTTAGGAAGGTGTTTGCTGATGGCCTTAATAGCACTTTCCAAGGAGTAACCGCGATCATTGTCGTAAAGACGATAGGCCGAGAACCCCCCCAAGAGAATAGCGCTTTGATTTTCTAATATTCCAGCGTCCAGCAATTGCATGAGCATGCGCTCGATTCGATAGGGATGCTCATTGACATCCTCTAGAAACAGAATTCCGCCATGGGTTTGTGCTTGCGTTGGCAAGTAAGGCGTACCAACTAGGCCCGCCAGTACAGTGAGGTTTCCGCCCCAGAGCATTCCTGATACCTTACCTGGAGCAGACTTACTTAAGAAGGGCTGGGCTGCCTGAATAGTGCAATCTAATTTGCGCTCATTGATAGCATTTTGAAAATGCGTCCACATGAATGCATTGGGAGAAACTCCCTCGCCCTGCTCTCCCTGGCAAGCAAAGTCAAAGTTGAGCATGGGGCCAGCTAAGGTTACTGCCCCAGTCTTTGCCAATAAGCCTAACTGGAAGACTGTGAAATCACTATGCCCACAAATCTGCAGACCACTCTCAACAGCTTTAGCAATTGCGCTCCACTGAATATCGGGTAGCAAGCGATGTAATCCGTAACCCCCACGCATCGCTACGACTGTCTTATCAGGAGATAGGTTAGAAAGTTGATTGATTTCAGCTAAACGCTCTGTATCCGAGCCAGCAAAACGTTGCTCAACCCGGTTTACGCATTCTGTATTCAGAACTTCAATGCCCTGCTTCTGAAGCCACTCGATTCCAGCTAATGGGCTACTTGCATCTAAGCTCGCCCCTGAAGGAGCAATCAAATGAATTTTCTTCAACGCCGCTCCTTAAAAAAATCACGCAGTACCTGACCGCACTCTTCGCCCATGATGCCACCTTCAACCTGAGTCTGGTGATTAATCTGTTTTTCTGAGAATACATCGAGCACACTACCAGCAGCGCCTGTTTTAGGGTCGGCTGCACCGAATACTACGCGCTCCACTCTGGCGTGCAGCATTGCTCCAGCACACATAGTGCAAGGCTCTAATGTGACATAAAGAGTGGTTCCTGGCAGGCGGTAATTGGATTCATTGTGAGCTGCGGCACGCAATGCCATCATCTCGGCATGCGCACTTGGATCGCTATTGGTAATTGGCTGATTAAAACCAGTTGAAATAACTTGACCATCTCGAACTAATACGGCCCCAACTGGGACTTCACCAGCAGCAGCAGCGAGCTTAGCTTGATCCAAAGCTTGCTGCATAAATTGGCGATCAAGCTCTGCTTGCATATTGCTTCTTAGGAATGTGAAACGTCAGCCCAACAATTGGGTGTTTCATAAAGACGAATAGATGCAAGCTTAAGTCGGCCATCAAAAGCTTTTTCAAAAACAGGCTGAAGCACTCTAAAGGCTGCGCTAGCCAAGTTCTCAACAGTAGGCACATGCTCCATCACTACGGTCTTGTGATTCGGAATGGAATTTAAATACTCCACTAATCCAGCATCTTCTTTAGCGACCAAAAACGCATGATCCCAAGGCTCCACTACATATTGATTTGCGAGACGCTTGATATCTCCAAAATCCAAGACCATGCCATCGTCTGCCTTACCAGGATGATCTGCAATCACACCAGTCAGAGTGACCTCAATCGCATAACGATGGCCATGCAAGTGACGGCACTGTCCATCATGGTTCGGAATACGATGGCCTGAGTCAAACTCAAGGCGTCGTGTAATTGAAATGGCTTCTTGCTTGGTGGTCATGATTGCTCTTCTGAATACTTAAATATAGCTACAACTACTATCGAATACCGATCATTTTATGGGCCTGAACACTCAAACGCCATAAAGGCCGCTTTTGACATAGGCGAACAGCGAATACGAGGTTTTCTTGTAGGTCTGGGCCATCCATGGCCTGCAAGAAGCGATTGCGGTAATCCATCTTCTCAAATCTAGCCAATAGGGTTTCTAAAGATCCATGGCCTAGCTGCGGAATCACTAACTTAATCTCATCTGCTTGCAGCACAATCAGATCGGAACCAGCCTTAGGGCTGACACATACCCAGTCAACACCCTTAGGAACTTTAATCGTCCCGTTAGTCTCGATAGCAACAGCGAAGCCTTTGGCATGCAAAGCGTCAATTAAAGCAGTGTCGAGCTGTAGCAATGGTTCGCCACCAGTGAACACAACGTAACGCTGCTGAGGCCCAGCGGAAGTGCTATTCCAGACTTCTTCTATGGTGTCAGCTAATAGAGAAGCAGTTTCAAACTTGCCGCCACCAGCACCATCACTACCAACAAAGTCGGTATCGCAAAATTGGCATACTGCAGTAGCGCGATCTTCTTCGCGGCCACTCCACAGATTGCAACCAGCAAAGCGACAAAACACTGCCGCACGACCTGCATGGGCGCCCTCACCTTGGAGGGTTGGAAAGAGTTCTTTTACTGTATACATAGCTAAGTGCTGATTTTAAGCTCTTTACTTACTTCCAGGACACAAGCTCCCATTCCAAAAAATCTTCCCAGAGAGGGCTGCCCCACGACATGCCGCTCCACAAATACTGCCCAGAGCTTCTTCTAATCACCCAGCGGCCGATTTCTGGGGAAAACCAAACATCTTCTTGGCGGTAATTAACTACTCGAGAAAAGTCATTGCTCGTAAAGTAAGGTGCTTCATTTCGATATTTCAATACTGGAAATTGGCCAGCAGGCACACTTACACCCTCCCACTGGAGCGCGGATACATTTAAGCCCCAGTAATAACTACTGTCGGGGTAGCCGACAACTTGATAACGCGTCTGGTAGAAACCAGACCAGCCTGGAACCAGCTGCTCGGGCCATGCAGGGAGTACCTGTTGAAATTTTTGAGGAGGATTCCAATGTGGGTCCTGGAGGATATAACCCCAAGGGCCTTGGATTTCATCGGGAAGTGGTCCTGCTTTTATTCCACTACGCTCAATCCGAATCTGGGGCGTAATAGAAACCACCCTCTCCGTAACAACATCCACTATCTCTTGATTGAAGACGTTACGTACGTTATAGACCCACTGCTGACCTACTTGTGGCGCCCTCACCTTAGGAGGATTAATGGGTTGCGGTAGTGGTGTTGAGGCTGGGTAAGGCTGTGAAGAGATACAGGCTACCAATACTGCTGGTGACAACAGTAAAAGAAATCTGCGTATGGGACTCATTTGTAGGAGCTGAGCTGCCATTGATAACTACCCTCCATAAGGACTGCTCCATAGCTACCCTGCAATTGATAAGATCCGGAGGCCTCGCGCGCAACCCAGCGGCCAATCTGTGGCGCAAACCAAACTGTTTCTTTACGGATGCAATCAACCTTACTTGGATCTTCGTTCTCATAATTAATGAGGTTCTGAAAACGTAGCGCCACGAATTCCCCAGCAGGGACAGTAATTTTTTCCCAACCCTGCACACTCATGTACTCCTGCCAATTAAGTTTCGAGTCTGAATAGCCAGCAATACTGTATTTAGTGTTGAATTGTTTTGCCCAAGTAGTTGAGAGTTGCTCTGGCCAAAGCGGTAAAGATGGACTGAAGTTCAGCAAACGTGACCATTGGGTGTCTGTAGAAACCATTCCCCATGAAGTCTGGATTTCACTGGGCAAGCGAGCACCATCAGCAGTCATGCGTTCAATCACAATGGTTGAGCCAATATTGGAAACACGTTCAGTAATTACATCTAAGGTTTTTCCATCAAAGATGTCTTTCTTGATATAGGTCCACTCTTGCCCCACTTGCGGCGGACGAACCACGGGCAGTGGTTTTGGTTGGGCCACAGGAATGCCATGCTCATACGAAAGACTGCCACAGGCTACTGGAGCTAAAGCGGCTGATGTAATGAAGGTGCGGCGAGATAGATTCATATTGCTACCCATAGAGAATTTATTAAGCAAGTGAGATTGCTTAAGTTTATACATGCCTTAAAGCTTTGGCTATTTTATTGCGACCTACCGAGGCCTTTGGGGTGCCAGGCATATCGAACCATTTATGCGCATCCTCTTCAAAGCCAACACCATGCATAAAGTTGTAAATCGCCTTCTTAAGACCAACGCCAAGCTGATCATGATCTACTCCCGTAGGATCGATAAAGGCAACATCATTCTTAGCAAAGCTAATAGGAGGTAATGGCACGAGCTCAATCCCATAGGCTGCCGGATCAAGACCCACCGGAGAATGCACTGTGCAAGTGAAACGATGAAAAAAGCCACTCTGAATGCAACCATTTTCAAAAAGCTGGCGAACGTATTCAAGGGAGTCGACGGTTTCTTGAACAGTTTGTGTTGGAAAACCATACATCAAATAAGCGTGTACCAGGATTCCAGCATCTGAGAACCCTTTGGTCACTTGAGCGACCTGCTCAACTGAAACACCTTTTTTCATGAGATCAAGAAGTCTGTCAGATGCGACCTCTAATCCACCTGACATGGCAATGCACCCACTTTGCGCTAATAGTTCGCACAGATCTGGGGTAAATGTTTTTTCAAAACGAATATTGCCCCACCAAGAAATGACTACCTTGCGACGAATTAATTCCTCAGCAAGTGCTTTCAAGATTTTGGGTGGTGCTGCCTCATCTACAAAATGAAATCCAGTCTGACCAGTTTCCGCAACAATTGCCTCGATACGATCCACTAGCAGGCTAGCGGAGGCCGTTTCATAACGGGAAATGTAATCTAGACTGACATCACAAAAGCTACATTTTTTCCAATAGCAACCATGAGCAACGGTAAGCTTATTCCAGCGCCCATCACTCCATAGGCGATGCATGGGATTGAGCATGTCAAGAAGAGATAAATAGGAATTCAGTGGCAGACCATCCCAGGTGGCAGTTCCCACTTCCTCAAACGGCACATCAGGCTCCTGCCAGTTCAAGTAGCGCACATCATTACTCGCATTGCGAATAAATGTACGCACCAATCTCTCTGCAGAGCGCTTGCCGTTCAAATGCTCTAGAAGTGCAAGTAAGGGTCGCTCACCGGAATCTAGAGTGATGTAATCCACGAAATCAAAAATGCGTGGATCGGTGAGCTCACGTAACTCAGTATTCACGTAGCCCCCACCAAGACCAATCTTGATATTAGGGTAATGCTGCTTGATAGTTTGAGCAATTCGTAATGCAGCGTACATTGCTCCAGGGAATGGTACCGAGAGCAAGACTAGGCTTGGCTGATGCTTTGCAATGGAAGACTTTGTAAGCCCTTGTAAATGCAAATCCATTAGCGTTGGACTTGCTGCCAAGGCATTCGCCAAAGGTGTAAAGGTAGGCTGACTACCTGCCAAGGATTCCGCATATCGAACAAACTCAAAACGTTCATCTACCGCATCACGCAGGACATCGGATAGATCATTGAGATAAAGGGTGGCTAGATGACGCGCTCGATCCTGAGATCCGAGTGCACCGAATGCCCACGCCAATGAGTCAGCACCCTCTTCTTCATCATAAGCATCTAAAGATGCGAATCTTGGACCCTCAGGCAACAAAGTGCGGCTGTTGATGCGATGAGCAAGAGTACTATCGCGTCCTTGTAAAAATGCAATCGCCAAGGCGATGGTGCCTTGATAATCTGAAAAGTAATCTAAAAAGAAGTTGACGCTAGCACTGCGATTTTCTTCAGGGACCTTCAACGCCTGATCTTTGATCTCCAGTAAACCTTGCGGAGTAAAGAAACCCAGGACCAAGGCCAGCGCCAAATCCTCTTGAACTGCATCAAAGCCACGTGAACGCAGAAAGCCGGTGAGATAGGCTGTTGATGGATATGGCGTATTAAGCTGCGTCATCGGTGGAATGAGACTCAGAATCTTCATACCACTTGCACCCTTTTATCACTGAGGGATTCCAGTAATTCCAATTCCTCAGAAGTAAAGCCAGCTTGTTCGCGGGCATCCAAATTAAACGGCCCTCTCAAGGTGGGCGCACGGTACTTCTCGGCCAGCTCTCGATAAGTCGTAATTGGCGATAAGCCGTCATTAGCACACAAGAAATTAAACCAGCGATTACCAACAAGGACATGGCCAATCTCATCATGGAGAATGATTTCCAGAATCTCTACGGCGCGATCATCTTTGATTTGCTTAAACCGATCCCGAATCTCCGGAACCGCATCAAGACCTCTTGCCTCCATTGTTCTTGGGACTAAAGCCATTCGTGCAATTACTGAATCACTCGTTCGCTCAACCATTTCCCACAAACTATTGTGGGCTGGGAAATCACCATAACTAAATCCAAAGGACTGCAAATGGGCATTGATCAAACTGAAATGGTATGACTCCTCTTTAGCAACCCTGAGCCAGTCCTCGTAATACGACTTAGGCATATTCGGAAATCGCCAGATCGCATCGAGCGCTAAATTCATGGCATTAAATTCGATATGAGCTAAGGAGTGCCAAAGAATGGCTCTACCTTCAACCGTATCCATTTTTCTTTTGGGAACAAACTTCGGCGCCACCAAGTCTGGCTTAGCGGGTCGACCAGGGAGGAAATTATTTTGACTGTTGGGGTTGCCAGCCAGATTTACAACAATGCGTCCAGCTTGGTACTCATCAAACAAGTTGGCCAGCTGGCTAACCTTGGATTGCACATCGGTATTTGCCAGTATTGCGAGGGAAGTTTCTCGTAACTCAAGCATGGTTATGGGTAAAGGCGAACTTAAGTCGCCTATTCCCACTCGATAGTTGCCGGAGGTTTTCCGCTAATGTCGTAGACAACGCGATTAATGCCACGCACCTCATTGATGATGCGATTGGATACCTTGCCCAGTAAATCATGCGGCAAGTGGGCCCAGTGTGCAGTCATAAAGTCTTGTGTTTGAACTGCTCTAAGAGCAACAACGTACTCATAGGTTCTTCCGTCACCCATAACGCCCACAGATTTAACTGGCAAGAACACTGCAAAGGCTTGACTAGTGAGGTCATACCAAGATTTTTGACTTGCTTCATCAATCGTATTGCGCAACTCTTCAATGAAAATCGCATCGGCACGTTGCAAAAGACTTGCAAACTCAGCCTTCACTTCACCCAAGATACGAACGCCGAGGCCTGGGCCTGGGAATGGATGGCGATACACCATCTCGCGTGGCAAACCTAAGGCCACGCCGAGTTCGCGCACTTCATCTTTAAACAATTCACGCAATGGCTCAAGCAGCTTGAGATGCATGTCTTCAGGCAAGCCGCCCACATTGTGGTGACTCTTAATCGTATGTGCGCCCTTTTTACCTTTACCGGCAGACTCAATGACGTCTGGATAAATAGTACCTTGAGCAAGCCACTTGGCATTTTGAATCTTGCCAGACTCAGTTTGGAAAATCTCAACGAATTCTTTGCCAATAATTTTGCGCTTGGCTTCTGGGTCGGCAACACCAGCAAGCTCAGACATAAATTTCTCTTTGGCATCCACGCGAATGACTTTGACACCGAGGTTGCGGGCAAACATTTCCATGACCATGTCACCTTCGTTTAAACGAAGCAAACCATGATCAACAAATACGCAGGTGAGTTGCTCACCAATCGCACGATGGATTAATGCCGCGGCTACGCTAGAGTCAACACCGCCGGATAAACCAAGAATGACCTCTTCATCACCAACTTGCTTGCGAATATGTTCAACTGCTTCGCTAATGTAATCGCCCATCACCCAGTCTGGCTTGCACTTGCAGATCTCATGGACAAAGCGAGCCAAGATGGCCTCACCTTGTAAGGTGTGCGTTACTTCAGGATGAAATTGGAATCCATAGAAACGACGGTCTTCGTCAGCCATGCCGGCAATCGGACAAGACTCTGTTGAAGCCATTAACTTAAATGCTGGTGGCAAAGTAGTAACTGAATCACCATGACTCATCCACACTTTCAGAATGCCGTGGCCTTCACTAGTGGAAAAATCCTGAATACCTTTAAGCAAATTAGTATGGCCATGGGCACGCACTTCTGAGTAACCAAACTCACGGGCTTTACCCAAAGATTCGGCTGAAGCAACGGCCCCACCAAGTTGGGTCGCCATAGTTTGCATACCGTAGCAAATACCTAAAACAGGAACACCTAATTCAAAAACGATTTGTGGTGCGCGAGGACTTCCCTCCTCAGTAACAGAACTAGGTCCGCCAGAAAGAATAATTCCCTTACCACCCTGCTCTTGAATGAATTTGCGAATGAACTCTGAATCGCAATCGTATGGATGGATTTCAGAGTAGACGCGGGCATCACGCACGCGTCTAGCAATTAATTGGGTGACTTGTGAACCAAAGTCGAGAATCAGTATTTTGTCGTGCACGAAAGGAACAGCCTTAATCAATGTGGTAATTTGGTGCTTCCTTGGTGATCTTCACATCATGAACGTGTGACTCGCGTACACCCGCTGAAGTGATTTCCACAAAATTCGCTTTTTCATGAAGTTCATCAATAGTCTTGCATCCAAGATAGCCCATTGAAGAACGAATACCACCAGTCAGTTGATGCAAGATAGCAAGGACGCTACCTTTGTAAGGCACTTGACCTTCAATACCTTCAGGCACTAGCTTCTCTGCATTTGCAGCGCTGATATCACTTTGGAAGTAACGATCTGCAGAACCATCCGCCATCGCACCTAAAGAACCCATGCCACGATAGCTCTTGTATGAGCGACCCTGATAAAGAAATACTTCGCCGGGAGCTTCTTCAGTGCCGGCAAACATTCCGCCCATCATGACTGAACTTGCGCCAGCAGCTAAGGCTTTAGCAACGTCACCGGAATAACGTACGCCACCGTCAGCAATTAAGGGAATACCTGTGCCTTTAAGCGCAGCAGCTACATTCACAATGGCACTAATTTGAGGAACACCTACACCAGCAACAATTCGAGTTGTGCAAATAGAGCCTGGGCCAATACCTACCTTAACGCCATCTGCACCATGATCAGCCAATGCTCTAGCAGCATCACCAGTGGCAATGTTTCCGCCAATCACTTGCACGTGAGGGTAATTTTTCTTAACCCACTTCACGCGATCCAATACGCCTTGGCTATGGCCGTGAGCGGTATCCACCACAATCACATCAACACCTGCACGAACTAGAAGTTCAATACGCTCATCGTTGTCAGGGCCTACGCCAACTGCAGCGCCAACGCGCAACTTACCTTCGCTATCCTTACAAGCATTTGGATGCTCGGTAGCTTTCAAAATATCTTTAACAGTGATGAGGCCGCGCAATTCAAACTTGTCGTTCACCACTAGCACGCGCTCTAAGCGATGCTGACTCATCAAGCGCTTTGCCTCTTCTAAAGAGCAACCTTCTTTAACTGTGATCAAGCGCTCTCGTGGAGTCATCTTTGTTTTTACTGGCGCATCCAAATCTTCTTCGAAGCGTAAGTCGCGGTTGGTAATAATCCCCACCACTTCTTTGCCAGTCAGAACCGGGAAACCAGAAAAACCATGCTCACGGGAAAGTTGAATAACTTGACGTAGTGTGACATCGGGACCGACCGTAATTGGGTCGCGCAAAATGCCGGATTCGTAACGTTTGACCTTGGCCACTTCCCTAGCCTGCTCAGCAGGCTTGAGATTTTTATGAACGATACCAATACCACCTTCACTGGCCATGGCAATTGCCAAGCGGCCTTCGGTGACGGTATCCATGGCTGCGGACACCAACGGTGTGTTTAGTGAAATATCTCGAGTTAACTTACTTGCCAAGCTGGCATCTCGAGGGAGTACCGAAGAATAAGCCGGTACGAGGAGCACATCGTCAAAAGTGAGTGCTTTTTGAATGAGTCGCATGCAAAACCCCTAGTCGCAAAAACCGATTATAGCCTCCTAGCCTTTCTTTTAGCTGCGGCAGCCTGGAATTTGGCATCTTGGTTCTGATTGGCCTTCTTGCGGCGAACGGCCTTGGGGTCCACTAGGAGGGGTGAATACAGCTCCAGACGATCACCCTCGTAAATAGGGCTATCCAAGTCCTTGCGCTTGCCAAAGACCCCAAAACAGCCTTTTCTAGCCAAAACAGGATCATCGGGACCTTGGGCGATTCCAGCTTTCACCAAGGCTAGACCCACTGTAGGGGTCTCGGATGCAGATAAATGGAGTGTGAAGGGGTTTAGTTTGGGCTCACCTAGGCGGGCATCGCAAATCCAAATCTCCATGGATTGATTAGTCATAGAGGTCTTCGGCTCGCTTTACGAAGCAATCCACAAAGGTACCAGCTATATGACCAAATACCGGGCCAATGATCTTGTCCAGGATGACGCTTTTAAACTCCCAATGGAGCTTGAACTCCACCTTGCAGGCATCTTCCTTGAGAGGAATGAAGTTCCACTGCCCAGAAAAGTGCTTGAACGGTCCATCTACAAAGACCATGTCAATGGTTTCAGGGCGGTGATTGATGTTTCTAGTATGAAAGTACTGATTAATACCCTTGAAGTGGATATTGATTTTGGCGTCTAAAACAGTCTCAGTTTGCTCAAAAATTTCCACCCCGCCACACCAAGGCAAGAATTCTGGGTAACGCGCAACGTCGGTTACCAAGCCATACATGCGGTCGGCTGATTGGCCAATTAAAACGGTCTTGTAGACGTCTGCCATAATCGATCTTGAGAAGCTAAATAAATATGAGTATCGTCGATAACAAAAAAGCCTTCTTCGATTATTTTATCGAGGAACGGTTCGAGGCAGGACTAGTTCTGGAGGGCTGGGAAGTAAAAGCCATCCGCGCTGGTCGAGTCCACGTCAAAGAAGCGTATGTCGTCATCCGTCAGGCGGAGCTATTCCTGATCGGTTGTCATATCACCCCACTGCTATCAGCCTCAACTCATATTGTCCCAGACAGCACCCGCACTCGCAAACTTCTCCTCAATGCGATTGAAATTAAAAAACTCATCGGCAAAGTTGAGCAAAAGGGCTACACCCTAGTTCCACTGAATCTGCATTTCTCCAAAGGCAATGTGAAGTGCGAGATTGGGCTAGCTCGAGGTAAGAAGCAGCATGACAAGCGCGCGGCAACTAAAGAGCGTGAATGGGAAGTTCAAAAAGGTCGAATTGCTCGAGGCGACCTCAACGCCTGAGTCCTGAAGCATACTCCTAAGCCATAATGCACCAATAAAGTGCATTATGGCACCATGCTGCCCCATATCCACAAGCGCAGTAAAGCCAAAGGCGTTAGTTTGTAACTATGAAATTGCCTTTTGATGAAATGCTCGACGCCAGTGGAAAAGCGCGTCCCCATTACCAAGTTTTCCATAACTGGCTTAAACAGCAGAGTGACACCCTCATGGGTCTCAAGCGCGCTGAGGCTGACCTGATTTTTCGACGAGTTGGGATTACCTTTGCCGTCTATGGAGATGATCTTGGATCTGAACGAACTATTCCGTTTGATCAAGTGCCTCGCATCTTTACTGCCAAAGAATGGGAACAATTGGAGGCTGGCCTTCGTCAACGGGTTAAAGCACTCAATCGCTTTCTTTATGACGTCTATCACGAAGAAGAAATTATCAAAGCCGGAATTATTCCTGCTGAACAAATTTATAACAACGCGCAATATCGTCCTGAGATGCGCAATGTCAACGTGCCGCGAGATATTTATGCGCAGATCGCTGGAATTGATATCGTGCGCGCTGGCGAAGGCGAGTTCTACGTTCTAGAAGACAACCTGCGTGTTCCATCTGGCGTGTCTTATATGGTTGAAGACCGCAAGATGATGATGCGACTCTTCCCCGACCTGTTTCAGAAATATCGTGTTGCCCCTGTCGAGCACTACCCTGATTTTTTATTGGAATGCCTGAAGTCAGTCAAGCCTGATGACGTCAAAAAGCCTAATGTTGTAGTGCTCACCCCAGGCATGTACAACTCCGCTTATTTTGAGCATAGCTACCTTGCTCAACAAATGGGCGTTGAATTGGTGGAAGGCAAAGATTTATTTGTGAAGAATGAGCAAGTCTTTATGCGCACCACTCAAGGCCCTGAGCGGGTGGATGTGATTTACCGTCGCGTCGATGATGACTTCTTGGATCCCCTTGCGTTTCGCTCTGATTCAACATTAGGGGTTGCTGGCTTACTCTCCGCTCATCGCGCAGGCAATGTGACTTTGGCCAACGCTATTGGCACTGGCATTGCTGATGACAAGTCAATCTACCCTTACGTGCCAGACATGATTGAGTTCTATTTGGGTGAGAAACCCATTCTGAATAATGTGCCGACTTTCCAGTGTCGCAAACCTGATGATCTCGCCTACACCTTGGCTAACTTAGACAAGTTGGTGGTGAAGTTGACACATGGTGCTGGCGGCTATGGCATGTTGGTTGGACCAGCCTCCACCAAAACGGAGATTGAAGAATTTCGCGGTCATCTGATTGCCAATCCAGACAAATATATTGCACAGCCAACGCTTGCTCTCTCTACTTGCCCAACTTTTGTTGAGTCCGGTGTGGCTCCACGCCATATTGATTTGCGTCCTTTTGTTTTGTCAGGAAAAACAATCAAGATGGTTCCAGGCGGCCTAACTCGTGTTGCCCTCAAAGAAGGATCTTTAGTTGTGAACTCCTCACAGGGTGGTGGCACTAAAGATACCTGGGTTCTAGAAGAATAAAAGGGATAAGTAAATATGTTGAGTCGTACCGCTGATTGCCTTTACTGGATGGCCCGCTACACAGAGCGAGCAGAAAACACTGCCCGCATGTTGGATGTCAATCACCAAACCTCCCTACTCCCACAGCCTGCAGAGTTTTTAGAGCAGAGCTGGAAGAAGCTGCTCACGATCTCCAAGCTTGAAGAATCCTTCTTGGTGAAATACGATGTAATCACCCGTGAGAATGTCTTGGACTTCATGATTTACGAAACTAGCAATCCATCTAGCATCGTGTCATGCCTGTTTGCTGCTCGTGAGAATGCCCGAGTCATTCGCGGCAGAATTACCTCCGAAGCATGGGAAACACAAAATACCACTTGGTTAGAGTTGCAACGCATTTTGGAGGCTAGAAATCAAGCAGACCCTAGTCGACTACTCGAGTGGGTAAAGCATCGCTGCCATTTGTTCCGGGGTGTGATGCATGGCACGATGCTCAAAAATGAATCCTTCTATTTTATGAATATAGGCACCTTATTAGAGCGTGCCGATAACACCGCTCGCATCCTAGAAACCAAATACGAAGATCAGGCGACGCTTAAAGTCTTGCGCACGGATAAAAAAGTAGAAGCCGATGGAGCGGATGGTGATTTCTTTGACTTCTATCACTGGGCTGCCCTACTTCGCTCAGTCTCCGCCTTTGAAATCTATCGCCAAATCTATTCCGATCAAGTAACCCCTAAGCAGGTCGCGCAACTCTTGATTTTCAATAAGCAAATGCCTCGCTCTTTGGTGAGTTGCGTGAATGAACTGATTCCATTAATTTCAGAGGTGAAGAATCAGCAATCCAAAGAAATTGAACGCCTGCTTGGCAAGCTCAAGGCAAGCTTAGATTATTCCGATATTGATGAAGTCTTTTCTCAAGGGTTAGAAGAATTTATTGAAGAGTTCTTAGAGCGCATCAATCATATTGCTGATGAATTCAGTAATGCTTACCTCATACCATTAGCTGTAGCTTAAAGATCCTTATGCACCTCAAGATTCGTCACCGCACAGAATACCGCTATGAAACGCCGGTGCGTTACTCCATTCAAGAGTTACGCCTCACGCCACCTAATGTGGCTGGGCAAGCTATTGAAAAGTGGAAAGTTAGCACGCCGATTAAGGCAAGCACTTCACTCGATGCTTTTGGAAATCTCTACAGCGTTTTTGTTCAAGAGAGCTCATACACCTCAATGATGATTGAGGCTGAGGGCGATGTTCATACACAAGATGCTTTTGAGTTTATTGATGAGCCTAAGGCGGTTTCACCTTACCATTTACTCCAACAAACGAACTTAACTGAACCCACAGCTCAAATGCTGGAGTTCTTCTCTGCATCGCTACCAAAGAAAAACACCATCGATGAAGTGTTGGAGTTGGCTGCCGCAGTACAAGGAACTATTCTGTATTTCCCGGGGCAAACCAATTCCGCCACCACTGCTGCCCAATCTTTTGCCATGAAATCCGGCGTCTGCCAAGATCATGCTCATATCATGCTGGGTCTGTGCCGCGCCTCAAATATTCCGGCGCGTTATGTCAGCGGCTACTTCTTTGCCGAAGATTCACCAAACCTGGCCAGCCATGCCTGGATTGATTTCTGCACCGATATTGATCAAGGTCTTTGGACCAGCATTGATATCACCAATGCCTGCTTTACAGATTCGCGCCATGTTCGCCTAGCGATAGGCAGGGACTACTACTCGGCAGCTCCCGTTAAGGGAGTGCGCTCTGGTGGAGGCGGTGAAGAGTTAAGTGCAACCATCTCCATTACTCAACCGACCTAATCCAGCCCTCAGTAAAGCCAAGTAAGAGATAATTCAAAGAAATAATTAAAGGGGCTGCAGGATGACGTATTGCGTTGGGCTTTGCCTAAAAGATGGTTTGGTATTTTTATCTGATACCCGTACTAATGCGGGTGTAGATCAGATTGGCACATTCAGAAAGATGTCCTTATTCCAGAAGGATAAGGATCGCTTTTTTACCCTGATGAGCGCCGGCAATCTTGCCATAACTCAGGCTGTGAAAGAGATCCTATTGCAAGGCCAACTCCTCAATGGAAAGAATCTGTGGAATGTGGAAAGTACTCATGATTCAGCCGTCGTCATTGGTGACGCCATCAAGCAGGTTTACGATCGGGATCACAAAGCGCTAGAAAAAGCAGGAATCGATTTCAATTGCAATCTGATCTTTGGCGGGCAAATTAAGGGCGAACGCCCACGACTCTTTAACATCTACTCAGCAGGAAACTTTATTGAGGCCACTCCTGAGACTTGTTACTTTCAGATCGGGGAGTCTAAGTACGGTAAGCCAATCTTAGATAGAGTTATTACCTTTGATACCCCGCTAAATTTGGCTACCAAATGTGCTCTGATCTCAATGGACTCCACTCTGAACAGTAATATTTCAGTAGGACTGCCGCTTGACTTGATGGTTTATGAAAAGAACTCATTGCAAGCTAGTAAGCTGGTTACCATGGATGAGTCCAACCCCTACTTCCAGATGATTCATCAGCTCTGGGGTGAGAAATTACGCTCTGCGTTTAACTCTATTGCAGAGCCAAGCTGGTCTGGAGCAACTCCTTCTCGCTCGATTGCATCGCCTGCTAAGAAGATGGGTGCAGTACCTATTCATCGCAGTAGCAAGGCCGTTAAAAAGGCAGTTGCACCGGTTAAGGCGGTGACTAAAGCTAGCCCAAAGAAAAAAGTGCTTGCAAAATCTAAGCGCTAGTTTAGGTAGCACTTAAAAGACAAAAGGCCTAGATTTCTCTAGGCCTTTTTCACATCTTGCTAGTGATTAGCGGGGGCAGCTTAGGCCTCTTTCTTACCCAACATTTCCCAGGTAGCTACTACGCTATCTGGATTGAGGGAGATTGAAGTAATACCCTTAGCAACCAACCAGCGTGCGAAGTCTGGATGATCTGAAGGACCTTGACCGCAAATGCCAACGTATTTGTTTTGTTTGCGGCAAGCATCAATCGAGCGGGCAATCATGAACTCAACCGCAGGGTCGCGCTCATCAAAGTCAATTGCCAGCAATTCCATACCGGAGTCGCGATCTAGGCCCAAAGTTAATTGAGTCATATCGTTTGAGCCGATTGAGAATCCATCAAAATGCTCGAGGAATTGATCCGCCAAAATAGCATTGGAAGGAATCTCACACATCATGATCAGGCGCAGGCCTTTTTCACCACGCTTTAGACCGAACTTCGCCATCATATCGATCACGCGCTCAGCTTGTTTGATGGTGCGCACAAATGGCACCATGATCTCAACGTTATCTAAGCCCATATCTTCACGAACACGCTTCATCGCAGCGCACTCTAAGGCAAAGGCTTCACCGAAATCTGCTGATACGTAACGGGATGCGCCACGGAAACCGAGCATTGGATTCTCTTCATCCGGTTCATAGCGTGAACCGCCGATGAGCTTCTTATATTCGTTTGACTTAAAGTCGGACAAGCGAACGATCACTGGTTTTGGATAGAAAGCAGCAGCAATTGTTGCTACACCCTCAACCAATTTATCTTCATAGAACTGACGTGGGCTTGCATAACCACGAGCAACGCTTTCTACAGCACGCTTGAGATCAGGATCAATGTTTGGGTACTCCAACACAGCACGTGGATGTACACCAATGTAGTTATTGATGATGAATTCGAGACGGGCCAAGCCAACACCAGCATTTGGGATTTGGCAGAAATCAAAAGCTAACTGAGGATTACCAATATTCATGGTGATCTTCACTGGGATCTCCGGCAATACGCCACGAGAAACTTCAGTCACTTCAGTTTCGATCAAGCCATCATAAATATGACCTTCGTCACCTTCTGCGCAAGAAACTGTCACCATCATGCCGTCTTGTAAATGCTCAGTCGTATCACCGCAACCTACCACTGCAGGAACGCCCAACTCACGGGCAATAATCGCTGCATGGCAAGTACGTCCACCACGATTAGTCACAATCGCAGAAGCGCGCTTCATTACTGGCTCCCAGTTAGGGTCAGTCATATCAGCAACTAATACATCGCCTGGCTGTACGCGATCCATCTCGCTTGGGTCACGAATCACGCGAACTGGGCCTGCACCAATCTTTTGACCAATCGCACGACCTTTAGCAAGAACCTTAGATGTGCCCTTGAGCTTGTAACGCATTTCCACTTGACCAGCGGCTTGACTCTTCACTGTCTCTGGTCGCGCTTGCAGGATGTAAATACGGCCATCTTGACCATCCTTACCCCACTCGATATCCATTGGACGGCCATAGTGCTTCTCAATGATCACGGCGTATTTAGCCAATTCAGTGATATCCGCATCTTCCAATGAAAAACGATTACGTTTCTCTGGAGCAACATCCACAGTCATCACCTTCTCAGCAGAACCTGCTGGGGCGAATTGCATTTGAATCAACTTGGAACCCAAGGAGCGGCGAATAATCGCTTTTTTATCTTGGGCTAAAGTCGTTTTGAATACATAAAACTCATCTGGGTTCACTGCGCCCTGCACTACTGTCTCACCCAAGCCATAGCTAGAAGTAATAAATACGACATCTTCAAAGCCTGACTCGGTATCCAGAGTAAACATCACGCCAGCCGCACCTAAGTCAGAGCGGACCATACGCTGAATACCAGCTGATAAGGCCACTTCAGCATGGGCAAAGCCCTTATGAACGCGGTAAGAAATAGCGCGGTCGTTATACAAAGAAGCAAATACTTCACGAATCTTCTTCAGAACATCGTCAATACCTTCAACGTTTAGGAAGGTTTCTTGTTGTCCAGCAAATGAGGCATCAGGCAAATCTTCTGCGGTTGCAGAAGAGCGCACTGCAAAAGAACCTTTGCCGGAGTCATCTAATTTTTTAAACGCTGTACGAATCTCTTCATCAAGACGCGCTTGAAATGGCGCTGTTTCAATCCAGCCGCGAATTTCTTTACCAGCCTCAGCTAGAGCGCGCACATCATCAATATTGAGATTCTCCAGGCGCTTTTGAATGCGCTCGGTCAAATTGTTGTGCTCTAAGAAATCACGAAACGCCAATGATGTCGTTGCAAATCCAGTCGGTACACGAACACCCGTTGAAGACAACTGAGAAATCATTTCACCCAATGAGGCATTTTTACCGCCGACTGACTCAACATCAGTCATTCGGAGTTGCTCAAAAGGTAAAACATAGGCATTTGCTACATCGTTACTTTGTTGCTGTTGGTTGGACATAAAATACTCTCTAAAGATAAGGAAACTGGTCGAGCGGCCGAATAAAATACGGCATACTTCATTAACTACATATTGTAGTGCTGACCACGATTTTTTAGGCCAATCTCATGTCTACCCAAACCCGCATTGTTTTTATCGTTTCTGACGGCACCGGAATTACTGCCGAGAACTTCAGCCAGTCGATTTTGGCTCAATTTGAGGCCACTTTTAAGCACATTCGGGTGCCTTTTGTGGATAGCCCTGAAAAAGCCCATGATGCCGTTTCTAGCATCAATCAGGCAGCTTCTAAATATGAAGTCCAGCCTATTGTTTTCACCACTTTGGTGAATCCAGAACTCAATAAGATTGTCGGCAAGGCTAATGGCTTAATTCTGGACATGTTCCAGACTTTCGTGGCGCCTTTAGAACAAGCGCTAGGGGTCAAATCGACCCATGCCATGAACCGCCTGCACCACAATGCGGATACTGAGGCCTATAAAAACCGTATTGAAGCTATTAACTATTCTCTGGCTCACGATGACGGCCAGTCAAACCGCAACCTAGCGGAAGCCGATGTCATTCTGGTGGGAATATCTCGTGTGGGTAAAACGCCAACTAGCCTGTATTTGGCAATGCAGTACGGCATGAAGGCAGCTAACTACCCTCTTATTCCAGAAGACTTTGAACGTGGCCAACTACCAAAAGATTTAATTCCTTACCGCAACAAGATTTTTGGTCTCATGATCGACGCCGAGCGCCTTTCAGAGATTCGTAATGAGCGACGTCCTGGTAGCAATTATGCGAAGTTGGAAAACTGCCGCTACGAGATCAATGAAGCCACCGCCATGATGAAAAAGGAATCTATTCCTTGGGTGGCAACAACCAGCAAATCGATTGAAGAGATTGCTACAACCGTACTGCAATCCATTAAGTCAGATAAAACAATCTTAGGTTAGATTTTTAGCTTCTGCGAACACGCACGGTTTCAAATAGGCAGATTGCTGCTGCAGTGGAAACATTCAGGGACTCAACTCTTGGATCAATTGGGATTGATACGCCCTTGGCTTGTGCCATCAGATCTTCTGAAACGCCCTGCCCTTCGCTTCCCATTACCCAAGCAACTGGATGGATTAGTACCTTGGGCATATTGAAGAGATCTAGTTCACCATCAGCAGTGGCGGCCAGTAAAGGCGCCGTTACGGCACTGAGTACTTGTGAGCTTGACCACCCTTCGTAAAGATCTAGTAAGCGGTGGGCACCCATGCCAGCACGCAATACCTTGCTTGACCACAGGTGAGCGCAACCAGATAATGCGATCACTTGTGTAAAGCCGGCTGCAGCTGCAGTGCGCAAGATAGAGCCAACATTACCGGCATCTTGAATGCGATCCAAAATAATCACATCCCCAGAAATCGTCGCAACCGACTTTTGTGGGTTTAAGGCAGACTCAGGAAGATCTAGCAATCCTGCAATTTGAGGGGCATTCACCAAATCAGATAGCAAATCCCAGAGACCTTTATCCAATTGATAAACGCGAGTCTCAGGACAAATTTCTACATGGTCGTAGACGGCCTGGGCGATCTCAGGATTCTGCAAACCTAATTCAGAGGTAATCAAGGTCTTGAGCGCTGAATTGCCAACCCAAGTTTGCACTAAATGAATACCTTCCAGCAAAGCCTGGCCGCAAGCAAATCTCGCCTTTTGGCCTTTAGGGCCAGTAGCTTGTAATTGACGAATTTCCTTAAATAAGGGATTGTCTTTTGAGCTGATAAATTCCATCTTCATAGCTGGGATTATCGACTATGCAGAGCTAAGACATTGCGAACTGGTGAGAAGCTGCGGCGATGTTGGTCGCAGGCACCAAATTCCTTTAAGGCAGAAAAATGCGCCTCTGTTGGATATCCCATATGTTGAGCAAATCCATATTGTGGGTGCAATTCATGTAAAGCCATCATTTGACGATCTCGCGTGACTTTAGCCAAGATCGATGCCGCTGAAATAGCAGGCTCTTTGGTATCACCTTTGACAATAGCTTCTGCAGAAATCGGGAGCTCTGGGCAGCGATTCCCATCAATCAATGCCTTATCTGGCCAACCGCCTAAACGTGTAGTGAGATCCTCAATTGCACGGCGCATTGCCAACATTGTCGCCTGCAGAATATTGATTTCGTCTATCTCAGCTGGACTAGCCTCACCAATACCCCAAGCTTTTGCCTTATGTTGAATTTGCTCAAACAGAAACTCGCGTCTGGCAGCTGATAACCTCTTAGAATCTTTTAAACCAGCAATAGGATTGTCGGGATCAAGAACAACAGCACCGGCAACAACCGCCCCCGCTAATGGACCGCGGCCTGCCTCATCAACACCGCATATCCAAATCACACTCACACAGAAATCCGACTTTTAGTTGCAGTAATTGTTTGCGCCACAGCCTGCGCAACTAATAAGCCTGTTGGCCTGCGTAAGGTTTCATGCATTTCTGCAAAGCGTGTTTTTAATTGGGCAACTTTGTTAGGGTTATTTAACCAAGTCAATAAAGCATCAGCCAAGTTACTTGGAGTTGCATCATCCTGAAGAAGCTCAGGGACAACGAACTCACCGCACAAAATATTAGGAAGCCCAACATAAGGCAGATACCCCTGTCGCTTCATAATCTGCGCAGTCAGCCAAGGTACCTTATAGGAGATCACCATAGGCTTTTTCCAGAGTGCAGCCTGCAATGTTGCAGTGCCACTTGCAATCAACACAACATCAGCGGCTTCTAGGACTGCATCCGCCTCACCATCGATTAAATAAATATTCAGGATTGGATTCTTCTCTAGCGTGTTTTTGAGTAAAGCTTCAAGTGGTGCTCGCAAGCGTGGAGTTGCCACCGGGATCACAAAATGTAGAGACTGTCCTGGCATGCGCTTCACAAGCTCAGTCATGGTTTCAAAAAAGACTGGTGCAATAAGTTCAATTTCTGAGCCACGACTGCCCGGCAGAACAGAGATGACAATTCCATTTAATGCATTGGCGGGTAGGTTTAATGCCTGCTCGATTCTTTGTTTGGCTGAGGCTGGATTTGGCTCAAGTGGAATCTCGCTAGCTAGTGGGTGCCCTACATAAGTTGCGCTAATGCCGGCGCGCTCATAGATCTCAGTTTCAAAGGGGAAGATACAGAGCATGCGTTCAACCGCTTGCTTGATCTTCGTAATGCGCCCTGCTCTCCATGCCCAAATTGATGGAGAAACAAAATGTAAGGTTGGAATGCCTGCTTTACGCAAAGCTAGCTCGACGCCCAAATTGAAATCGGGAGCATCAATACCGAGATACACGTCGGGACGTCCCTCACTCGTAAGATTACTAATGAGTTCCTTGCGCAGTTTCAGAATGGCGGGTAGTTGCTTGATAGCCTCAACGTAGCCACGAACACTGAGAGTCTCCATAGACCAATCAGACCTTAGCCCCTCCGCCTGCATGCGCGGTCCACCAATACCGTAAACCTCCAAACTGGAAGTATCTGGAATCTGCTTTAGCGCACTGAGTACTGGCGCTGCCAGCAAGTCACCCGAAGGTTCTCCGGCAACACAAGCAAGTTTAGACACTCGATCTACTCTATCGAATAATGCCGCGCGTGGAGGCAGCAATAAAGTCATGGAACTCAGTCAGCTTTTCTGCGGTAGCGGCATCAGATGCGCTAGCTAGCACCATCTTCTGAATCTCTACCTTAGCCTCTTCGAAACTGAGGCCGTCTTTATAGAGAACCTTATATGCCTGACGTAATGCAGAAATCGTTTCACTTGAGAAACCACGGCGCTTGAGACCCTCAACGTTGATGCCATGTGGAGAAGCCTTATCTCCGGCCGCAATCACAAATGGTGGAATGTCTTGCACTAATGCAGAGGCGCCACCCAGCATGGCATGCTGACCAATGCGAACAAACTGATGGACGCCTGACATGCCACCCATAATTGCCCAGTCACTCACCTTCACGTGACCAGCAATTTGTGCATTACTTGAGAAAATCGTGTGGTTACCGATTTGGCAGTCATGCGCAATATGTACGTAAGCCATGATCCAGTTGTCATTACCGATGCGGGTAATACCCTCATCCTGAGATGTACCAGTATGAATAGTAGTGAACTCACGAATCGTATTGCGGTCGCCAATAATCAGTTGGGTTGGTTCGCCGCGGTATTTCATATCCTGAGGAGCGCCACCAATGGCAGCAAAGTGAGCAAAGGTATTTTCTTTACCGATCGTGGTGTAACCCTCGATCACAGTATGAGAGCCGATCTTACTGCCAGCGCCAATTTTGACGTTTGGCCCAATAACGGAATATGGACCAACCTCTACGTCGCTAGCGAGTTCAGCTTTGCTATCAACTACAGCAGATGCATGAATCCGAGTCATTACGCACCTTTCGTACGAACAGCACAAGTGATATTAGCTTCTGCGGCCAACTCGCCATCTACAGTAGCTTGCACCTGAAATTTATAGATACCGGCACGCTCACGCTCTAACTTGGCCGTCATGATCAGTTGATCGCCGGGCAATACTGGCTTCTTAAAACGCGCTCCATCAATACCAGCGAAGTAATAAATCGCATTCTCTTCGCGGACTTCTGAAAAAGTAAGTAGTGCAGCAGTTTGAGCAAGCGCCTCGATGATTAAGACGCCAGGCATTACTGGAAAATCCGGAAAGTGCCCCTGAAAGAATGGCTCATTCATGGTGACATTCTTTAAAGCAGTAATACTTTGACGAGGCTCAATCTCTAACACTCGGTCAACCAATAAAAATGGGTAGCGGTGTGGCAATAACTTCAAAATTTGATTGATGTCGATAGCGATAGGTTTGCTCATGTATTTACCTGCTGAATAAAGTTTCTAATTTTTTAGTGTGATGATGATTTATTTAGATTTATCTAATAATCGTAAGCGTTGACGTATTTTATCGAGGCCACGCAAAATAGCAGCGTTTTTCTCCCAAGCACCATGGAGCATTGACGGATAAACACCCGTGTAGTGCTGGCCTGGTTCGGTGATGGAGCGAATAATCGAAGTATTTCCGGACACGGTGGTTCTGTCAGCAATACTGAGGTGGCCAGCAAAGTTAGCGGCGCCACCAATAATGCAGAAGTTTCCAATCTTGGTACTTCCTGAGATCGCTGCACAACCAGCAATCACGCAACAATTACCAACTACTACGTTGTGTGCAATTTGCACTTGATTATCAATTTTAGTTCCATTGCCTATGATCGTGTCGCTCATTGCGCCACGATCAATTGTGGTTGACGCACCAATTTCAACATCATTACCAATAACAACGGCACCGGTTTGCGGGATCTTGACCCACTCGGCACCAGCGGCAGAAAAATCAGGAGCAAAACCAAAGCCATCAGCACCAATAACGGCGCCACTATGAATAATGCAACGCTCACCTATCGTAGTTTCTGAATAAAGGGAAACATTGGAATAAATCAAGGTATCGCTACCGATACTAGAGTTTCTAGCAATAGAGGTATTGCCTATCAAGGTAACGCGTTCGCCTAATTTCACGCCAGGGCCAATTTGCACAAAAGGCCCGATATGACATGAGGCCGGAATAGTGACGGATACATCTATTGCGGCACTGGGATGTGCACCAGGGGTATAGGTAGGTGCGGCTGCCTTGGCAAAATACTGTGCCATTCTGGCAAAAGTTGCATAAGGATTTTTAGAGACAAAATACACACGCTGCGCAGAATTCGCACTCGGATTTGCTTGAAGAAAATCGAGATCAGCCTGACTAACAATTAATCCACCAGCAGAACTGTCACTAGCCTGCTGACGATATAGCGGATTAGAAAGAAAGGAGATTTGGCTTGACTGAGCTCGCTCGAGAGGAGCGAGACCCTGAAGCGCGAGGGAGCCATCCCCCACCAAGCTTACTTGAAACTGTTCGGCCAGCTCGATGGCGGTGGGCATAAAACTTACTTGAGACTATTCAAAGCCTTGATGACATCTTCAGTAACGTCAACCTTTGGATTGGCATAGGCTGGATCTTGAATAATGACATCAATTTTTCTTTGCTCAGCAATTTGCTTGAGCGCTTGATTTGCTTTTTCAGCAATCTTGGCACGCTCTTCAAAGTTGCGCTGATTCAGATCTTCCGTGTATTCGCGTTGCTTGCGTTGCAGTTCGCGATCCTGATCTGACAACTCACGTTGACGACGAACACGATCCGCCTCAGACATTACAGCTGAATCACGGTCTAACTTTTCAGCAGCAGACTTAATTTTTTGAGCGCTCTCACGAATTTCGTTCTGACGCTTCATGAATTCATTTTGCAATTTAGTTTGGCTTGCTTTGGCCATATTGGATTCGTTGAAAACTTTCTCAACGTTCACGGCCGCAACTCGAGTTCCAGCATCTTGTGCGAATGCCTGTGGCAAAGCGATTAGTGAAGAAACAGCAATTAAGCCGTATTGAATCCATTTAGAAGATTGACGAAGCTTCATAAAACTTTCCTTAAACAATTAAAACGCTGTACCCACCTGGAACTGCAAACGCTGAATATTATCCGTCGGCAAGGATTTGATCGGAATACCGTAACTGAATTTTAGCGGGCCCAGTGGTGATATCCATGATAAACCTAAGCCATAAGAATATCGCAATACGAGATTGATATTCTCGTTATAGACATTACCGCCATCTACGAAGCCAAATACACGCAAGGTTTTATCAACCCCGGATCCCGGGACCGGGACAGTGTATTCAACATTGCTGACAATCTTGGACTGACCACCAGTCGGCTGATTAGTGCCTGTATTGTTATTGTAATAAGTGGGTCCAAGGGATCCTGGAGAGTAGCCCCGCACCGACCCAATACCACCAACATAGTAGTTCTTGGTGATTGGGAATGGATACTTACCATAGGCCTCACCATAGCCAACCTCACCATTAAAGGACAGTATGTTGCCCTTTGAAAACGAGTGATACTTTTGATATTGACCAAATATACGGTAGAACATCATATTGCCAACAGGAGTTCCTACTTCAGCATTTAGTTGCTGCAGAGAGCCTGATGATGGAATCAAAGCGCTATCACGACCATCGCGTGACCAACCGATGGTGACTGGCACGTTATAGGTATTAAGAGATGCAGGATAACCAGGGGCCGCTGCACCATAGTCAATCATGTAATTCAGATAAGGCTGCGGCGTATTCGAGGTAGATTTAATCTGGAATGCCTCAATACCAGTTCCGAAGAAAACGCGATCGACCTCGGTGTATGGAACACCAAATTTAATGTTTGAGCCCACTGACTTAATTTGATAGTCAGGATCACCGATGTAATACAAAGGCTTGGATGAGCGATAAAACAAATCGGTGTAGCGACTAATGCCGTCCTCAGTGAAGTAAGGGTCATAGTTTGATAAAGCCAAACTTTGATTAATCTTACCGAGAGCCATATTAAGACCAACGGCAGTACCAGTACCAAAGGCATTCTCCTGATTAATACCAGCAGACAAAATCAACTTCTCTGTTGAGGAGAAGCCTGCCCCAAGAGTTACAGCGCCAGTTGGCTTTTCAGATACTTTCACATTCACATCAACTTGATCCGGGGATCCAGGAACGTCTTGAGTAGATACATCAGTCTCAGTGAAGTAACCCAAACGACCTAAACGCTTTTTGGATAGATCAATCTTCTCACTATCGAACCATGAACTTTCAAACTGACGCATTTCACGACGAACCACCATATCGCGAGTTTTGGCGTTACCAGTAATATTGACTTGACGCACATAAACACGGCGACCCGGATCAATCACCAAGGTAAGATCCACCTCATTCAAGTCACGACGAATATCTGGCTGAGGGCTAATATTCGCAAAAGCGTAACCATAGGAACCTAAAATCTCAGCAATAGCCTTTGTGCTCTCAGTTACCTTGGCGGAAGAGAAGGTATCACCCGGCTTAAGAGTTACGAGCTGAATTAGCTCAGCCTCTTTACCCAACAACTCACCTGCCAAACGCACATCTTTAACCGTGAACTTATTTCCCTCACGAATACTGATGGTGAGGTAAATGCCTTTTTTGTCGGGGGTAATAGAAACCTGGGTAGATTCAATGACAAACTCCAGGTAGCCGCGATTGAGATAGTAGGAGCGAATATTCTCTAAGTCAGCCGTAAGCTTTTGCTTGGAATACAAATTGTCTTTGCTATACCAAGACAGCCAACCGCCAGTTTTGAGTTGCATCTGACTGTTAAGGGTGCTCTCGCTAAAAACGTTATTGCCAATAAAATTGATCGCCTGGATTTTAGCTGTAGGGCCTTCATCAATATTGAAATATACGGCAACCTGATTTCTCTCTAGCGGAGTGACGGTTGCAACTACCTCGGCAGCATACATACCCTTACCAACATAGGCGCGCTTCAGCTCTTGTTCGGACTTATCAATCAAAGCTTTGTCATAAAAGCGTGCCTCGGCAACACCAACGGCCTTTAAAGACTTGCGAACGGTTTCCTGGTCAAATTCCTTCATTCCAGTAAATTCAATGCGAGAGATCGTGGGACGCTCTTCAACGATCACGATTAAGACGTTACCTTGCGCTTGAATTTGTACATCTCGGAAAAAACCAGTGCTGTACAGCGCCTTAATAGCGTCAGCGCTCTTCTCTTCGGTAAAAGTATCTCCAACCTGAACTGGTAGGTAGCTAAACACGGTACCTGGTTCTACTCGCTGCAAACCCTCAATGCGAATATCTTTAATGACAAAGGACTCAGCTGCTTGTGAATTTACACAGAAACCAGCCGCGAGAATGATGGCGACTTGAGCAACAAATCGAGTTACGGAGCGAAAAGAGGGGTTCAAAAAATTCAAGGTGAAAGGTAGCGTTGCAAATCGTTAAACAAGGCTAGCAAGGAAAGAAATATCAGCAGCAAAAAACCCACTTTTTGGAGCTTTTCCTGCAGGGATAAAGAAATTCGCTTACAAGCAACCAACTCCCATGCATCATACAGGAGCTGACCCCCATCTAGCATTGGTAAGGGCACTAAATTCAAGAGTCCAATACTGATACTCATGAGGGCCAAGAAGGCTACGAATGGCTGCCAACCAACCTGAGCAGACTTCCCAGCCATATCCGCAATACTCAATGGCCCGCCAAGCTGTTTAAGGGTCGTTTTGCCGGTAAACAAACCAAGCATTAGCCTCATGGAGACCTTGGAAATCAAATAGACCCTCTGGGTTGCAAAACCTAGGGCATCTATAGGCCCTAATTTGAGCTCTTTCCACTCTGAGGGTGGGCTAAGTTGCGGAAGCAGGCCCAAAGCTTGAAATGGGTCGGATTCTGGTGAAATTGGGGGCAAATCACCCTGTCGAAAGGATTTAACTAGGCGAGCACCAGAAGCATCCTGCATCTCCAGGGCAAAACCCTCCTCTCCAGTAATCGCGTCCAAGAGCAACCAGCGCAAGGCATTCCAACTCGGAACGGGGTCGAACTCCTCAAGAATGGGGGCGCTGTTGTAGTCAGATGGCAGAGATTGCCAGCCAATAACCTTGTCACCTGCCCTCACCCCTAGTTTCGCGGCAATCGATTGCTCTGGCGGAGCCTGCAAGCGAGCTGGTAACTGAGGCACGCCCGAGACATAAATCACTGAAAATAAAATAACGGCCAATAGAAAATTGGCAAATGGCCCTGCAGCCACAATCAAAGAACGCTGCCATAGCGGCTTCACATCAAAAGACTGGGGGCGATCTTCTTTTGGAATATTTTGCTGACTATCGCGACCATCTAATAATTTGACATAGCCACCTAGAGGAATGGAGGCTAGAACCCACTCCGTTCCATTGCTGGCACGATAAGTTAACAGCGGCTTGCCAAATCCCAAAGCAAAGCGAAGCACTTTGACCCCGCACAAGCGAGCCGCCAAAAAATGGCCATATTCATGAAAGCTGACCAACACACCCAGTGTGACTAAGAATACGCCAAGAGTGATTAAAGCCTGCAAAATCTGTCGATCTATTTCTGGATTGAGCGAATGAACTGATTCGCAGCCTGACGAGCTAGAGCATCAATCTCAAGAATCGTTTCAAGCGAATCGGCCGCTACTGGAGGCAGGGCATTTAAGCAGTGCTCCACCACATTTGGAATGCTTAAGTAAGCCAATCCTTCATCTAAGAAAGCAGCAACAGCAACTTCATTAGCAGCATTTAAGACGGAAGGAGCAGTGCCCCCTGCTTTTGCGGCGGCAAAGGCCAAACTCAAACAAGGAAATTGAGTGAAATTAGGCTCAGTAAAGCTCAGGCCCGTCAACTGCGTTAGATTCAAGGGGGCGACACCAGCATCAATGCGTTCAGGCCAAGCCAGACCATAGGCAATCGGCGTACGCATATCAGGCTGACCCATTTGTGCCAGCACTGAGCCATCCCGGTAGCGCACCATGGAGTGCACTACGCTCTGCGGATGTATTAATACCTTAATCTTTTCTAGTGGCAAACCAAACAACCAGAAAGCCTCAATCACCTCAAGACCCTTATTCATCATTGTTGCCGAATCAACAGAAATCTTTCTGCCCATCACCCAGTTTGGGTGAGCGCAAGCCTGCTCCGGAGTAATGCCTGCTAAATCTCCAATTGATTTATCCCTGAAGGGTCCACCTGAAGCAGTTAACCAAAGCTCTTCTACGCCTAAATGGACGGATGGATTTTTGGTGAAACGATCTGGCAAACATTGAAAGATTGCATTGTGCTCACTATCAATTGGGAGTAACTCACCACCACCCACTTTCATAGCCTGCATAAATAAATTACCCGACATCACCAAGGCTTCTTTATTGGCCAGCAATACGCGCTTACCTGCTTGCGCCGCAGCCAAGGCTGGAACTAGACCAGCAGCACCAACAATCGCCGCCATGACGGTGTCGCAACCAGATTCAGTTACTGCACTGACTAAGGCCTGAGGCCCATAGAGAACTTGAGTAACAATCTTTTTTTCTTGCAAGAGACGATTCAGCTTGGCGGCGCCATCAGCATCGGCTACTACTGCAATATTCGGCCTAAACTCAATACATTGCTCAGCCAAACGATCAATTTGTTTTGCGGCAGTCAGAGCAACTACTTTAAAGCGTTCAGGATGCGCGCGGATCACATCTAAGGTATTAACACCAATCGATCCTGTAGATCCTAGGATGGCAACTTGCTTAACAGACATCAAATCAATCCAGCTAACAATGCAGCAATCGGCATCGTTGGTATGAGAGCATCAACCCGATCGAGTACACCGCCATGACCAGGCAATAAATGACTGCTATCTTTAACGCCGGCTAAGCGCTTCAACTGAGACTCAAACAAATCACCAAAGACGCTAAACGCAGCCAATACGGTAACCATTAAGAACATTGGTACCCAACCAAATCGAATTGCCCAAGCACCAAAAAGCGTATCACCAAGAGGTAAATACATTACGCACAAAAATGCGTAAAGGTAGCAAAGTATTAGACCGCCCAATGCACCTTCAATCGACTTCCCTGGACTGATATTTATAGCCAACTTATGTTTACCAAAAGCCTTACCAACGAAATATGCGCCAATATCTGCAACCCAAACTAGGGCCATGCTACTTAATAAAAAGGCTAAACCGAGTTCACGTAGGAATACCAATGCGAACCAAGTGGCCGGCAGAATGATTAAGCCCAAAATGCTGTAGAAAGGTTTGAATTTTTGAAGAGAAAGATTCATGCCCTTGGCCAAAATGAATGGCGCCAGAAAGAACCAAAATAAGACCGCCATCATGAGCAAAGAGAATTGCCATGAGATCGCCTGCGTACCCAGCAAAAACAAAATGATGGCCAAACAAAAAGTGGCGTAGAGCCATGCGGCCTTTTTTGCCTCAGGGGCAATAATGCGACTCCACTCCCAAGCAGCTGCAACTAATGCCACTAGAAAGAATCCACCTAAATAAATCGGCGGCAATAAAAACAAGATGGGCAATAGCACTGCCATCAAAATAGTGGCAGTAATGATTCGAGTTTTAAGCATATGGGGAAGTGAGAAGTACTTAGACTGCGTCACTCAAAGGCTCGGAAGCCAGCTGAGCACTTGTGCGTCCAAAACGACGCTCGCGCTGACTAAACCAGTCAAACGCTTTATGTAGTTCAGCCTCATCAAAATCAGGCCAAAGAGTATCCGTGAAATATAACTCGGTATAGGCTAACTGCCAGAGCAAGAAGTTACTAACGCGCTGTTCACCGCCGGTGCGAATAAACAAATCTGGCTCTGGTGCATAAGCCATAGATAAATGGGGCTGCAATAACTCTTCAGAGACTTGTTCCGGCTTCAAATCAGGATTAGCAGTTAAGCACTGGCGCATTGCCTGCAAGATATCCCAACGGCCACCATAGTTAGCTGCAATCGTAAAAGTGAGTCCTTTGCAACCAGCAGTTTTTTCTTCAGAAAATTGCACCATCTCCTGAATCGCAGAATCAAAGCGGCTTAGGTCTCCTATAAGGCGTAAGGAGATATCATTTTCAGCTAGACGAGAAACTTCGCTTTTTAATGACTTTAGAAACAACTTCATTAAGAAACCCACCTCTTCTGGTGGGCGGCGCCAATTTTCAGAGCTGAATGCAAATACGGTGAGGTATTCGACGCCAAGACGACGACACTCTTGGACAATTTTACGCACAGCACCCAATCCCTCTGAATGCCCAGCTACCCGCGGCATGAAACGCTTGCTGGCCCAACGACCATTGCCGTCCATGATGATGGCAACATGGCGAGGAATAGCGCTAACCTCTGGAACAACTAAGGTAGAGCTAGTGTGCTGTGTCATAAATCGAATGATAAGAAATCGACCTGACGATTAAACCGTCATGATCTCTTTTTCTTTTTCAGAGATGATCTTATCGACATCAACCACCGCACGGTCAGTCATCTTCTGAATGTCATCAGTAGCACGACGCTCATCGTCCTCAGAAATTTCTTTATCCTTAGTAAGGCGCTTGAGATGTTCGTTGGCATCACGACGTAAATTACGCACAGCGATCTTGGTTTCTTCACCTTCGTTTTTGACAACCTTCGTCAGATCACGACGACGCTCTTCAGTCAAAGCTGGCATTGGTACGCGAATCACAGTACCTTGTGAGGCTGGGTTAAGCCCCAAGTCAGAATCACGAATCGCCTTCTCAATTGCGCCAACCATAGTCTTTTCGAATGGTTGAACGTTAATGGTTCTAGCATCAGCTAATCCCAAGCTAGCCACTTGGCTTAGTGGTGTTGGATTACCGTAGTAATCGACCTGAATGTGCTCCAAAATTCCTGGATTTGCACGACCAGAACGAATCTTAGCTAAATTGGATTTCAAAGCCTCAAGAGACTTCTGCATCTTTTGATCGGTAGTGGTTTTAATTTCTGCTGCGGACATCAAGCCTCCTATTAAACGTGTACTAAAGTGCCTTCAGATTCGCCCTGAACCACGCGCATCAATGCACCTGGTTTAAGAATCGAAAATACTTTGATTGGTAATTTGCGATCACGACACAATGCAAAAGCAGTTGCATCCATCACCTGTAAGTTTTTGATGATTGCCTCATCAAAGGTAATTGTTTTGTAAAGAGTAGCTGTTGGGTCTTTCATTGGATCGGCACTGTAAATACCATCGACCTTAGTAGCCTTCAGAACGATCTCTGCAGCCATCTCAGCGCCGCGCAAGGCAGCAGCTGTATCAGTGGTGAAGAACGGGTTACCAGTACCTGCAGCAAAAATGACGACTTTGCCTTCGCTCAACGCACGAATCGCACGTGGGCGAATGTAAGGCTCAACCACTTGATCCATTCTTAGGGCGGATTGAACACGAGCTTCAACACCTTTTTGACGCAACGCATCTTGCAGCGCAAGTGAGTTCATCATGGTGGCAAGCATTCCCATGTAGTCAGCTGTTGCACGATCCATACCGGCCGCACCGCCTGCTACACCGCGGAAAATATTTCCGCCGCCGATCACGATGGCCAGCTGAACGCCGCTATTCACTACATCGGCAATTTCCTTCACCATGGAATCGATGGTTACTGGATTGATGCCAAAAGCATCATCCCCCATAAGGGCTTCACCAGAGAGTTTTAAGAGAACACGTTTGTAGGCTGGCATCGTTTTATTTTCCGTAATTTGCCAAGCAATCTACTTGCTTAGCTTATTGATCTTTAAGTACTTTTTAATATCTTGCCAAATTATAAAGGGCTTGGGACAGATCAAACAAAAGGGCATAGAAACCGAGATTTCCATGCCCTTTTGGGTATTACAGCCTTACTGGGCAAGCCCAGCAGTTTTGGAGCTAATTAAGCGCCTTTAGCAGCAGCCACTTGTGCAGCAACTTCAGCCGCAAAGTCGTCTTGACGCTTCTCAATGCCCTCACCTACAACAAACATGGTGAAACCCTTGATTGTTGTATTTGCAGCTTTGAGCATTTGCTCAACAGATTGCTTGTCGTTTTTAACGAAAGTTTGGTTCAACAAAGAAACCTCTTTGAGGTATTTCTGAATAGAACCTTCAACCATCTTCTCAACGATTTCTGGTGGTTTGCCAGATTCAGCAGCTTTTTGAACAGCAACACTACGCTCAACAGCAATTGCTTCAGCAGGAACATCAGCCATCGACAAAGCCACCGGCTTCATTGCAGCAATGTGCATTGCTACGTCTTTAGCTGCAGTCTCATCACCTTCGAACTCAACCATAACGCCAATACGAGTACCGTGGAGATAAGAAACCAACTTGTTGCTACCAGCGAAACGCTTGAAGCGACGTGGCATGATGTTCTCGCCGATCTTACCGATCAAGGCGCTACGAACTTCATCAACAGTTTGACCATTCATTGGCAATGCAAGTAATGCAGCAACGTCAGCTGGATTCTTTTCAGAAATCAGATTTGCACAGGCTTGTGTAAATGCCAAGAAATCATCATTCTTTGAAACGAAGTCAGTCTCGCAGTTCACTTCAAGCAAAGTACCTGTAGTGCCATTGATCGCTGAAGCAACAATACCTTCAGCAGTAACGCGGGATGCCGCCTTACCAGCTTTGCTACCGAGCTTTACACGCAGAATTTCTTCCGCACGAGCCATATCGCCATCAGCTTCAGTCAATGCTTTTTTGCACTCCATCATCGGAGCATCAGTCTTGGCGCGTAACTCGCCAACCATTGCAGCGGTAATAGCGGCCATTATTCAGCTTTCCCTTCTTCAACAAACTCTTCTTCGCCTTCTTTAACGGCAGTCAAGATTTCTTGAACAGAGTTTGATTTACCTTCGAGGATTGCATCAGCAATGCCACGAGCGTAGAGAAGAACAGCTTTGCTGGAGTCATCGTTACCAGGGATGATGTAATCAACACCTTCTGGTGAGTGGTTGGTATCAACCACAGCGATAACAGGAATACCAAGCTTGTTAGCTTCGGTAATAGCAATCTTGTGATAGCCAACGTCCACTACGAAAATCGCATCAGGAACGCCGTTCAAATCTTGAATACCGCCAAGCGCTTTTTGCAACTTGTCGAGATCGCGATCATTAGTCAATGCTTCTTTTTTGGAGAGCTTTTCCCAATCGCCAGCTTCTTTAGCAACAGCCATGTCCTTCAAACGCTTGAGGGAACCTTTAACAGTTTTGAAGTTTGTGAGTGTACCGCCCAACCAACGGCTGTCGATGTAAGGCATGCCAGCACGAGCAGCTTCTTCAGCAATGATCTCGCGTGATTGACGCTTAGTACCAACGAATAAGATAGTTCCACGATTAGCAGCAACTTGTTTTGCAAATTTCAGGGCGTCCTGAAACATTGGCAATGTTTTTTCTAAGTTGATGATGTGAATTTTGTTGCGATGGCCGAAAATGTAAGGGGCCATTCTTGGGGACCAGAAACGGGTTTGGTGACCAAAATGGCAACCGGCTTCCAGCATTTGACGCATAGTTACTGACATAACTTCTCCTAAGGGTTAATTTCTAAGATTGAGTCCTAGCTGCGCTAAAAAACGCCACCCTGGAAGGCTCAACCCGCGATTTCAGATCAAAATTGACCTGAGAGCGAAATTATAGCTTAAATATCAATCACCTAGACCCCTCATACCCCGCCCAAGCCATCTAAATCCCCTGGGAAATGCCATCAAATGGGTTATTTGCCCAATTTTTAAGCACTACAGATCTGCCAAAAACTGCCAAGTCGTTGATAATCAAGGCATGAATAGTGTATTTACCGCCGAAAAAGACATCCAAGGGATGCGCGAAGCTGGCCGCTTAGCCAGTGAAGTTCTTGACCACGTTGCCCCACACGTCAAAGCTGGAGTCAGTACGGCCGAGCTTGATCGCATTTGTCATGAATACATGCGCGATATCCAAAAAACCATTCCAGCCCCACTCAATTACCAGCCACCAGGCTACCCACCCTTTCCAGCATCCATCTGCACCTCGGTTAATGATGTGATTTGTCATGGCATTCCTGGTGAGAAGATTCTAAAAACCGGTGATGTCGTAAATCTCGACATCACTGTCATTACACCCGATGGCTACTACGGCGATACCAGTCGTATGTTTATGGTTGGGGAAGTTTCGGTATTAGCGAAACGCCTGACCCAAATTACTTTTGAATGCATGTGGCTTGGCATCGCCCAAGTCAAACCGGGTGCTTCACTAGGCGATATTGGCCACGTCATTCAGACCCATGCTGAAAATGCTGGCTACTCCGTTGTCCGTGAATATTGCGGTCATGGCATTGGCAAAGTCTTTCATCAAGATCCACAGATTCTTCACTATGGCCGCCCTGGCACAGGTGAGAAATTAAAAGAAGGAATGACCTTTACCATCGAGCCGATGATTAATGCGGGCAAGCGAGACATTCGCACCATGCCTGATCAATGGACTGTGAAAACCAAAGATCGCAGTCTCTCTGCGCAATGGGAACACACGCTCTTGGTAACCGCTACTGGGGTTGAGGTATTAACTTGGTCAGAGGGAAGCAATCCGATCCCTGATTGCGTTAAAGGTCTTTCATTTAGACCAAGTCTAGTAAACGCATAAATTCATGAATGAGCCCCGGGCAGCCAGCAATATTACTGATGCAGCTAGCCTGCGTGCAGCTCGAGAAATTGCATACGACGAGTTTAGAAAAACACAGTCCGTAGGTAGGTTAACCAAACAACTTACCAAGATGAGCGATCAAGTACTCGCCCACCTCTGGAATGGCTGTGGCTTAAGCAATCAAGCTAGCTTGATTGCCGTTGGCGGATATGGAAGGAATGCTTTATTCCCCCATTCTGATATTGATATTCTTATTCTGCTCCCAGCCGAAGAAAACCAAGCGCTCGCTTTATCAAAACAGGTTGAACAATTTATTGCCAGCTGCTGGGATATGGGCTTGGAGATAGGCTCTTCAGTGCGGAATACCGCAGAATGCATGTCCGAATCTGAGCAGGATGTCACTGTACGCACATCACTCTTAGAGGCACGATTACTGTGCGGCAATAAACAACTCTTTAAAGACTTTGAAAAAGCATTTGAAGCAGCCATGGATCCAAAGGTATTCTTTCAGGCGAAGCTTGCAGAACAAATTCAGCGTCACTACAAATACCAAGACACGCCCTACTCTTTAGAGCCAAATTGCAAAGAGAGTCCTGGTGGTTTGCGTGATTTACAGGTGATTTCCTGGGTCAGTAAAGCAGCGCACCTAGGTAATACATTTAAAGATCTCAGTCTTGCTGGCCTCATAACTCAACGAGAGTTAACTGAGCTCAATCGCAACCAGCGTTTTTTAGAAACCCTGCGTGCTAACTTGCATCTCCTAGCTAAACGTAGGCAGGATGTATTGGCCTTTGACTTGCAGGCACCGCTTGCCGCAGCAACGGGCGTTAAGGAGGACTCCTCCAGGCTAGCTAGTGAAGCGATTATGCGTCGCTACTATTGGGCAGCCAAAGCCGTCAGCCAATTAAATGACGTACTACTGCAAAACATTGAAGCGCTACTCTTCCCTCAAGAATCCAAAACGACTCATGCCATCGCCGGTGAAGGCAATGAGTGCTTTATAGAGCGCCAAGGTGTTTTGGACATTACTGATCCCGAGCTGTTTCAGAAGCACCCAGAGCAAATTCTGCGCACCTTCTTGGTGTTTGCGCAAACAGCCAATGTCAAGAGCCTATCCGCAACGATCTTTAGAGCGCTATACAACGCGCGTCAGAAGATGGATAGCAAATGGCGCAAAGATCCGGTCAACCGTGCACTCTTTATTGAAATCCTGAAAGAGCCCGAAGGAGTGAGTCGCGCCTTCCAACTCATGAACCGTACCAGCGTACTCGGTCGCTATCTGCCCGCATTCAGAAAAATCGTTGGTCAGATGCAGCATGACTTATTTCACGTCTATACAGTTGACCAACATATCCTCATGGTGCTTCGTAATGTGCGCCGCTTTATGGTGGTTGAGCATACGCATGAATTTCCTTTCTGCAGCAGTCTGATTGCCCATTTTGAGAAACCCTGGTTATTGGTTATTGCCGCTCTCTTTCATGACATTGCCAAAGGCCGTGGCGGCGATCACTCTGAACTTGGCAAAGCAGACATGCGCAAGTTTGCAAAAGACCATGGTTTAGACAAAGCGGATACCGAGCTCTTGGTTTGGTTGGTTGCAGAGCATCTGAACATGAGTCAAGTTGCCCAGAAAAAAGATATTACCGATCCAGAAGTGGTGCAAGCATTTGCCAATAAGGTGGGTGATGAGCGCCATCTCACCGCGCTATACCTATTAACGGTTGCCGATGTCCGTGGAACCAGTCCTAAAGTATGGAATGCCTGGAAAGGTAAGCTACTAGAAGATCTCTATCGCGTAACCCTTCGTGTATTAGGTGGCGCGAAGCCAGACGCCTCTTCAGAGCTTGCACAGCATCAAGAAGAATCCCGCGCCAAACTAAGGCTTTATGGCATTGAAGATGCTGCTTACGACAATCTCTGGAAGAAATTAGACGTTGCCTTCTTCCTGCGCCAAGATGCCGCTGATATTGCCTGGTTAACACGCCATCTATTTAATAAGGTCGATAGTGAAAATCCGGTTGTGCGCGCCAGGCTTTCTCCAGTTGGCGAAGGCTTGCAAATTGCGGTTTACGTCAAAGACCAAGAAGACTTGTTCGCAAGAATTTGTGCTTATTTTGAACGCCATGGCTTCTCAATTTGGGATGCCCGCATTCATACAACAAAGCATGGATATGCACTGGATACATTCCAGATATCAGGCAGTAATTTAGTTGATGAAGGCGGAAGCTACCGTGACCTCATTCAATTGGTGGAGTACGAGCTCACAGCTGCATTACAAAATAATGATCCCTTGCCATCGCCAAGCATGGGAAGGCTCTCAAGGCAATCTCGCACCTTCCCGATTCAGCCACGCGTGCACATGATTCCAGATGAACGCGGTCATTACTATGCGCTCTCTCTTTCAGCAAGCGATCGAACTGGATTGCTCTATGCAATCTCTAGAGTGCTAGCGAAGCATCAGGTTTCACTTCACACCGCGCGCATCAATACCCTTGGTGAACGAGTAGAAGACGTATTTCTCTTGGATGCAGCTAACTTGAGCAAGAATCCCAAGCTACAGATCTTGTTAGAAACTGACTTATTAGAGGCCTTAGGGATCTAGTCTAGCCCCTGTAGCTTTTGCAATGCCCGCTGAATACGCGGGCTGCTAATTTATTCAAAAGAAAATAAACGAAAGTATTAATAAAAAAATACAAAAATATTTAGTTATTTTATAAGCGGCAAGATTGCGCCTCTTAAATTCTCTGCGTCTTTTCTCAAACTTATGATGAAAATGAGCTAACTTATTAACGACCCCAGTTCGATCACGAATATCATTTGGCGAACTACCTGCCGTCATTATATTTTTGCTAAACCATTTATTAATCATAGCTACAAATGAAGAAGTCACTGGGCGCTCAATATCGCAAAACAGAATAATGCGCGACTCGGCCGTCTTGTTATGAGCCTCATGGATATAGGTTTCATCAAAAATGACACCCTCACCATCGCGCCAACTATATCTTTGACCGTCAACCTCAATAAAACAAGAATCATCATTAGGGGTAATTAAGCCAAGGTGGAAGCGCAAGGAACCTGCATATGGGTCTCGATGCTTATTGAGCCTACCGCCTGCAGGTAGCTCAGCAAATATGGCAGCCTTAACTGAAGGGATGGATTTCAGTATCGAAAAAGTATTTGGGCAAAATTCAGCCGCAGATGGATGGTTGGCTCCGTACCATTTCAAATAAAAACGTTTCCACCCATACTGAAAGAAAGAGCCAAAGCCTATATCGTCATGGTTTTCCGATGCTTTAATTCGCTGCATTTTAGATAAATTTAAAGCTTCTTCACGAAATACCTGCCAATTATCCTCAAGGACTTTTAGCTCAGGAAATTCACTGACAGAGACATATGGGGTTGTGGGTACTTTTGAAAAAAAGATCATTACCGCATTGATGGGGGCAAATATAACCGAATGATCTAAAAAGAGGCGATTTAAGGGTAATCGCACTCGCCCACGGAAATGGGAGAAGAGTATCGATGACACCCAGAGAAATAATAAAATCCACTTCAAAAAAAATCACCCCTGAAATTTTTATTTGCTTTATCTAGTTGCCTCTAAGGCCAATGGAAACAGAGCAAAAACATTTCTAGTAATTATAGCTTTTAGCCACAGATGAAATTATCGATTACCAAATGCACTGAATGCTCTTGACGAGTCATAAATAAGGAGGCATTACCTCAACAACTCCAACATAACCGCCTCATCAATCACTGAAATACCCAACTCCTCTGCTTTAACGAGCTTACTACCAGCATCTGATCCTGCAACTACGTAGTCGGTTTTCTTTGAAACAGATCCAGCGACTTTTGCGCCCGCCTTTTCAAGAAGATCCTTAGCCTCATCCCTTGTCATCGTCGGGAATGTGCCTGTGAGCACAAAGGTTTTTCCTACTACGGCTGCACTGATGATTTTTTCCTCAACAGATAGCTGCATTCCTGAAGCCAGGAGTTGTTCAATCACTTCACGGTTATGAGCTTCCCCCATAAAGCTGGTGATGGAGTCGGCTACAACGGGGCCAACATCCTTAACCGTTAGCAAGTCTTCGAGGCTTGCATCCATTAAGGCATGCATGGATTGGTAGTGATTAGCCAAGTCTTTGGCGGTAGTCTCGCCCACATGACGAATACCCAATGCAAAGATGAATCTCGCCAACGTAGTGTTTCTGGATTGATTTATTGCTGCGATGAGGTTATCGGCAGACTTCTCCCCCATGCGCTCCAGGTTCGCAATGGCAGTAAATCCTAGGCGATACAGATCAGCCGGCGTTCGAACCAGATTGTGATCAACTAATTGATCAACAATCTTCTCGCCCAAGCCTTCAATGTCTAAAGCTCTTCTATGGGCAAAATGAATTAATGCTTGCTTACGCTGTGCGCCGCAGAATAGGCCGCCACTACAACGGGCAACTGCTTCATCTGCTAATCGCTCTATATGTGAATCACATACAGGGCAATTTGTTGGCATGACAAACTCTTGCGCATTATTTGGTCGACGCTCCTTGACCACAGAAACGACTTCCGGAATAACATCCCCCGCTCTTCTAACGGAAACGGTATCGCCAATGCGCACGTCTTTGCGCTTCACTTCGTCTTCATTGTGGAGGGTAGCGTTGGTAACAGTAACTCCGCCTACTTCTACCGGAGCAAGTCTTGCAACAGGGGTGATGGCGCCAGTGCGCCCTACTTGCACATCTATTCCAAGAACGGTAGTTAGGGCTTCTTGCGCCGGGAACTTATGAGCTAAAGCAAAGCGTGGAGCCCTAGATACAAAGCCAAGCTTGGCTTGCTCTTCAAAAGCATTGACCTTGTAGACCACGCCATCAATGTCGTAAGGTAAAGAATCGCGTTTGGCGCCTACCTCGTTATAGAAAGCCAAAATATCTTCTACCGACTTAAGCACACGTCGCTCTGAGCAAACCGGCAAGCCCAGCTTGACGTAGGCATTGAGTAATTCTTCATGGGTTTTTGGTAACCAAGATTGTGGGTCTAGCGCACCTAAGCCATATGCGAAGAATGACAATGGTCTTTTGGCGGTGATTTTAGAGTCTAGTTGGCGCAAGCTCCCTGCTGCAGCATTGCGAGGGTTAGCGAATTCTTTCTCACCCTGCGCGGCAGCTTGCTGATTCATCTTCTGGAAGTCTTTGAGATACATAAAGACTTCACCGCGTACCTCTAGGACTGCAGGAAAATTATCTCCCGACAATTTAAGAGGAATGGCACGAATGGTTTTGATGTTAGCTGTAACGTCTTCACCACTAGCACCATCTCCACGAGTGGCTGCCCTGACTAATGAGCCATGCTCATAGCGTAGTGAGATTGCTAGGCCATCAAATTTGAGTTCTCCCGCGTAATCTACCTGGTCGACGTGCAGACCTTCACGACAACGACGATCAAAGGCAATCAGCTCAGCGTCTTCAAATGCATTGTTTAACGAAAGCATTGGCACTGCATGTGTCACCGAATCAAATTCTTTGAGAGCGGTACCACCCACTCTTTGCGAGAGCGAATCAGCGGTCACCCACTCAGGATGGGCAGACTCAATATCAAGTAAGTCGCGATAGAGGCGGTCGTACTCACTATCAGGAACTATTGGGTTATCAAGAACGTAGTAGGCATGCTCTAAGCGTGCCAACTCTGATTGCAAGAACGCGTAGCGATCCGCTAAATTTGTCGGACTAGAGGACGACAAAGCGATTCCTTAGCTAAAGAGTCTGCTGGCAGTGGAAGAGCCAGCTGGAACGCCACCCTTCTCAAGATTGGCATACAAGACATCGAGATGCTGACGAATACTAATCACCGCAGCCTCAGTCAAATTAATGCCATTGTCATCTACCAAGCGACCGTGGGCAGCTTGAGCGATCTCAATACCTTCGCCTAGCATGCGCTCAAAAGCACGTTCATCCTGAGATACCAAGGGCACTTCAAGCAGTAAGGTCACTTGTTTAACGGGCGCATTAGGATCAATTTCTGCGCTAGTAAAAATCAGGGCGCCATTGCTAAAGAACTCATAGGCACGACCATTACGAGAAAGCCTAAAGCCGCGCTTACGCATCAGAGCATCAAAATTAGCACCAGGAGTTGCCTCGTCAAATAGAACGTTGATGCTTAATTGAATATCACTCTCTGCAGCCATAGCATCGAGTTCTTTAGCGCTATCGAGCATGGTACTCACGCTTGGCATATCAATCTGAGAACCCAGAGTTTCTGCAAGCGCTTGAGCGCGAGAACAAAAATCTGATAACTCCAAAACACCAATCGGACCACGGCGGCTAGCCAACTGAATTGCTAGCTGCAACTCAGAATAAGAAGCCTCTGAGCGCAAGGCTTCCCAATCTTCGGCAGCGTCAAGATCTGCATTCAAACCTTCGCACATCCAACGCGCAGCGGAAGTTGTAGGCGCATCATTCCAAGCATTGATTTCTTCTAGGATTTCAGCGCCACTGATACCTTCATCAAAACGCAGAGTGATAACGCAATCAATACGGGGATCAATTGAAAAACTTTCTGGAGCAGATGGCGTTGAAATTGCAATCTCCCCAAAAGAAGGTTCCGCACGCTCTTCAGCCTCAGCAAAGCCTGGTCCAAAAGAAGGTTCCTTTGTAAAGCGATCGTCAGCAGAGTATTCGCCGGCAGCTCTTGCCTTACGGCGAGCTCGGGCGTATTTGAGATTCAGAATGGCGACTGAAATAAGAATCAGTAGGCCAATAACGGCCAAAGCGAACTGCAAGTCAGACAAACCCAACATTGTCATGAATTGCTCTAGATCCACTTAAGCTGCCTCCACCATAGATACCGCAGAAGAAATATCCACCGCAACAATACGAGATACACCCTGCTCTTGCATGGTGACACCAATCAACTGATGAGCAATTTCCATAGTGATCTTGTTATGTGAGATGAATACAAATTGAGTCTTGTTAGACATTTTGGCAACCATCTGCGCATAACGCAAGGTGTTCGCATCATCCAACGGCGCATCCACCTCATCGAGCAAGCAGAATGGTGCAGGATTGAGGAGGAATAAGGAGAAGACCAGAGCAATTGCAGTCAAAGCCTTTTCGCCACCAGAGAGTAAGTAGATCGAACTGTTCTTCTTGCCTGGAGGCTGAGCCATAACTTGAACGCCAGCATCCAAAATCTCTTCACCAGTCATTACCAACTCAGCATGACCGCCACCGAATAACTCTGGGAACAGTTTTCCGAAGTGGGTATTGACCTGATCAAACGTGCCTTGCAAGAGATCACGGGTTTCCGCATCAATCTTGGCAATCGCATCCGTCAAAGTCTGCATCGCTTCGTTCAAGTCGGCGGATTGCGCATCCAAGAACTGCTTGCGCTCACGTGAACTTGAAAGCTCATCCAAGGCAGCCATATTCACCGGACCTAATGATTGAATCTCATTACCAAGGCGAGTTACTTCGCTTTGCAAAGCGCCTACTTTAAGGTCAGGGCTAAAGCTTGCCTCTAATGCAGTTAGGTCGGCCTCAGCGTCTGAGAGTAAGGTTGCAAACTGCTCAAAGTTCAAACGAGCAGCTTGTTCACGCAACTGCAAATCAACCACTTTGTCCCGCATTGGCTGAAGACTGCGCTCAATCTGCAGGCGCACTTCATCCGCTTCACGCAATTGATGCAATAAAGCATCTTGTTCTGTACGGGCATTGGCCAATGCAGCTTCACGAGCACTGCGAGCCAGTAAGAGGCCCTGCAATTTATCTTGAGCCTCTTCATCGCTGAGAGTTTCAAGTTCTTGCTCGGAAGTAGCCTGCTTATCCTGAATTTCCATGATCTGCACGCGCGCAGTACTTTGATCGCGTTGCAAGTCAGCAATACGTTGCTGTAAGGAACGGGTTGCAAATGCCGCTTCTTGAGCTGACATCTCAGATGAGCGTAAGGCTTCACGGAGACGGTCACGCTCTTGGGTGGCCAACTCAAGTTTTTCTTGAGCGATGGCGAGATTTTCTTGCAGGCCTTGTTTAGACTCTTCTGACTGAGCAAACTCTTCTGATGATTGCTCTTGAGTTTGAATCAATTGCTCCATTTGCTGACGCAACTCGCTTAACTCACCCTGAATTTGTTCAGCGCGTTGACTGTACTTTTCTTCAGCTTGAGTTAGTTGCATTCTTTCCACTTCAAAGCCGTGCACTTCTTGTACAGCTTGCTCAGCAGCGATGCGAGTTTGTTCAGCAGTTTGGTGGGCAGCCTGATAGTTAGCAGCACATTGATCCAACTCACTTTGCAGTTCACTTTGAATGAGTTTCTGTGCACGCAATTGCTTCTCGAGACCTTCCATCTCTTGAGCACGTGCCAACATACCTGCCTGCTCAGAGTCGGCTGCGTACAACTGCACGCCCACACGACTCACTAAATGGCCTTGTTGAGTAACAAAAGCACCGCCAGCAGGTAACTTCTCGCGACGATGCAATGCATCTTCCAGGCTATTAGCAATATAGATATTGTCTAACCACTCCTGCAATACAGCAGCAACACGCGGTGCACCTGCGCTCTGAACACGGGTTAACAGAGGAATGAAATCCGCTGGCACAGTAGTGTGCGCAGGAGAAATATCTTCTGTTAGCAAAATTGCTAAACGACTTGGAGGAGCGTCATTCGCTAAAGCTAAAGTTTCTTGAACGCTTTTAGCGGTAACGGCGGCTAAGCGCTCGCGCAATACGGACTCCAAGGCAGCTTCCCAACCACTCTCTACCTTGAGCTCTTGCCACAAACGTTTACTCTCTTTTAAGCCTTTGCTCTCAAGCCATGGGCCGATCTTGCCTTGAGCTTGAACGCTGGCTTGCAAGGCTGTTAGTGCAGTGAGTTTTGCTTCGGTTTGAGCCAGCTCTTGGTTAGCCGACTGAATCTGTTGTTGCGCAGTATTACGGGCTTCATCAGCAGCCGGGACACGTTGTTGCGCCTCACCTGCTTTTTGTCTTGCTTCATCAACCTTACGTTGTGCCATCGCATGACGATCAATTGCCATTTGCAATGCTTCAGCATCGGGTCTACGCATACCAGCAAGCTCTGCCTCAAGACGGGTATCGCGCCCTTTGAGTTCTTCAACTTGTGTAGTGATAGCTTTAACTCGCTCACCCAAACTTGCTAAGCGCTGATCAATCGTGGCCAAGTTCTCACGGGCATCATTGAGTTCGCGTACTTGAACTTGATAAGCTTCTTCGCGAGCTGGCATTTGCTCTTGTAAGCCAGATAAATCAGCAATTAATGTCTGCTCTTTTTCTGCAGCTAAGCTGAGCTCTTGCTCAGCGGTACGCTGCGCTTGCGCAGCATCAGTTTCTTGAACAGTCCAACGTTGCAGTTGCGCTTGTAAATCTTGGGATTGCTGTTGCAGACGCTGACGTGCTTCTTGCACGTAACGAATCTGTGACTCTACTTGGCTGACATCAGCATTTGTTTGATACAAATCGCCTTGAGCTTGAGAAACTTTATCTTGCAATGCGTACTGTTCGGTACGCATAGTCTCAAGCTCAGTTTCAGCATGACGCATTTTTGCAGTCTGCTCTTCTAAACTCACCTGCGTGTCACGAATGCCGTTTGCATGACGCTCTTGCTCTTTACCAGCCTCAGTCTGACGCACAAACCAGAGCAACTGCTGCTGGGACTTCATCTCAGTAGATAGCTCAGCATGGCGCTCGGCTACGGTTGCCTGCTTCTCTAAGCGGGTGAGCTGTTGATCGAGCTCACGCAAAATATCTTCTACGCGTACTAAGTTTTCTTTTGTATCTTCAAGACGAGAAGCGGTTTCTTTACGACGCTCTTTATATTTAGAAACACCCGCAGCCTCTTCTAAGAAAACACGGAGCTCTTCTGGCTTTGCTTCTAAGATGCGGTTGATCGTTCCTTGTCCGATGATGGCGTAGCCTCTTGGACCCATACCAGTACCCAAGAAAATATCTTGAATATCTTTGCGACGAACAACTTGATTATTAACGTAATAACTAGAATTGCCATCACGCGTCAGAACACGTTTGATACCTAATTCTGTAAAAGCACTCCACTGACCTTGAGCGCGCCCTTCAGAATTATCAAAAATGAGTTCCACGCTGGCACGGCCAGATGGTTTACGTAAACCGGAACCGTTAAAAATAACGTCCTGCATCGATTCGCCACGCAATTCACTAGCGCGAGACTCACCCAAAACCCAACGTACCGCGTCAATAATGTTCGACTTTCCGCAACCGTTAGGACCCACAACACCGATCAATTGACCTGGCATTTCGAAATGGGTTGGATCGACGAAGGACTTAAAGCCGGAAAGTTTGATGGATTTCAGTTGCACGGCGTACTTTGCAGGGAAAAAAGGGGTTCAAATAAGGGGGTAAAAATTATTACTAAAGTGGGAAGATGATAGCAAGCTTAGGGCTCCTCACACGGGTTTTTGCCCCACCGATATAATGATTAATCTACTTCCAGGGGCAAAACCCCTTAACAATCTGATAGTTAACTGAAAAGCATGAGCCAATCACCACAAAGCATCATCGAACAAGCCTGGGAAAACCGCGCAAACCTGTCTCCTGAGGCCGTTTCTGGAGAAATTCGCAATGCCGTGAACGCCGTACTCGAAGGCCTGAATACAGGCAGCATTCGTGTGGCTGAGCGCCGTAGCGTCGGCAAATGGGAAGTAAACCAGTGGGTCAAGAAGGCTGTTTTGCTGTCTTTCCGCCTGGAAGACAACAAACCCATGGGCGCTGGCGGCTATACCCAGTTCTACGACAAGGTGCCAAGCAAGTTTGAGCACTACACCGCTGAAGACTTCGCTAATGGCGGCTTCCGTGTAGTCCCCCCTGCAATGGCTCGCCGTGGCTCATTTATTGGCAAGAATGCCGTTTTAATGCCTTCTTACGTCAATATTGGCGCTTATGTAGGCGAAGGCACCATGGTGGATACCTGGGCAACAGTAGGCTCATGCGCTCAAATTGGTAAGAACGTCCACCTATCTGGTGGCGTTGGTATTGGCGGTGTTTTAGAGCCAATTCAAGCTGGCCCAGTCATTATTGAAGATAACTGCTTTATTGGCGCCCGTTCTGAGGTCGTTGAAGGTGTGGTTATTGAAGAAAACGCTGTTCTCTCTATGGGCGTATACATTGGTCAAAGCACCAAGATCTACGACCGTGAAACTGGTGAGATCCATTACGGCCGTGTACCAGCAGGTTCTGTTGTGGTTCCTGGCTCACTCCCTTCTGCTTGTGGCAAGTACAGCCTGTACGCTGCGATCATCGTGAAAAAGGTTGATGCTCAAACTAGAGCCAAGACTGCCATTAACGAACTCTTACGCGATTAAGCTGAATTTATGAGCGCTACCCTTGAGCTTACTGAAGCCCTTATCTCCTGCCGCTCGGTAACCCCAGCGGACGGGGGCTGCCAGGAGCTCATTGCTAAACGCCTTCAAGCAATAGGTTTTCATACTGAGAGCGTTGTTAGTGGTCCTGAGAGTTTTCAGGTAACCAATCTTTGGGCAATCAAAAAGGGTGTCAGCGGTGATCAAGGCGAAGTCTTGATGTTTGCCGGTCACACTGACGTAGTACCTACTGGCCCGCTCGAAAAATGGACTAATGATCCATTTACTCCAACCATTCGTGACGGCATGCTCTATGGCCGTGGCGCTGCGGACATGAAAACCTCTCTTGCAGCATTTGTAGTTGCTACAGAAGAATTCGTAATCACCCATCCAAATCACAAAGGCTCTATTGCCTTTTTGATTACCAGCGATGAAGAAGGTCCAGCCAATGATGGCACTGTCATCATGTGCGAGCGCCTGCAAAAACAGGGGCAACGTTTAGATTACTGCGTCATTGGCGAGCCAACCTCAGTCGACCAATTGGGCGACATGATTAAGAATGGTCGTCGTGGCTCCCTCTCAGGCAAGCTTAGGGTCAAAGGTATTCAGGCGCATATCGCCTACCCTCACCTAGGCAAAAATCCCATCCATCTTTCAGCACCAGCAATTCAAGCGCTAGTTGAAACCGAGTGGGATAAAGGTAATCAGTATTTCCAGCCTACTAGTTTTCAGATTTCCAATATCCATGCAGGTACTGGCGCGAACAATGTCATCCCTGGTGAGTTGGCGATTGATTTCAACTTCCGCTTCTCTACCGAGAGCAAACCAGAAGAGTTGCGCAGTCGTCTAGAAGGCATTCTCACTGCAGCAGGTCTCGACTTTGAGATTGATTGGGTCTTAGGCGGTAGCCCATTTATTACCGGCGATGGCGCCCTTGCTGGCGCCTTACGCAAAGCTATCAAAGCTGAAACTAAAATCGATACAGAGCTCTCCACGACTGGCGGTACAAGCGATGGTCGCTTCATTGCTAAGATCTGCAAAGAAGTAGTCGAGTTTGGCCCGCTCAATGCAACCAGTCACAAAATTGATGAGTGCGTGATTGTGGATGATGTTGTGCCACTCAAAAATATCTTCCGCAAGACTCTCGAGCAACTTATTGCTTAAGAATTTTTAGCCAATTACTTATCCTAAAAATTAATGGACCCTTCGCCCCAGCAATCTCTGACGCTTGATCAATGTATTGATCAAATTGCACAACGACTAGAAGCAGCAGATTTACATTATGGTCACGGCGCCATCGGCGCCCAGAGCGAAGCCCTTTGGATTGCCAGCAAGCAGTTGGACTTCAGCCCTACTGATGCGTTGGATCACCTAGAGCAAGTAATGAGCGCCGAGCAAATTGCTAAGGCATTTGAGGTTGCAGAAATTCGGATCTCTTCACGCAAGCCATTGGCCTATATTTTGGGTGAAGCTTGGCTAATGGGTGTGCCATTTTTCTCCAGCGAGCAAAGTATTGTGCCCCGCTCCTGGATTGCCGAGTTAATCGTTGATGGCTCACTCGAGCCTTGGCTGCCGGCAGATGGCAAAGCACTCGATTTGTGCACAGGCAATGGCTCCCTAGCAATTTTATTAGCCATGGCTTGCCCAGATATCCATATCAGCGCCTGTGACATCAGCCTGCCTGCATTGGCAGTGGCATCTCGCAATCTCGATCGTCATGGCCTCACTTCTCAAGTGGAGCTTTTTGAGGGCGATCTTTGGGATGCACTTCCAGAACCGCATGAAGATAACCTCTTTGATCTCATCATTTGCAACCCGCCTTACGTCAACGCCAATTCCATGAATACCCTTCCCGCTGAATATCATGCGGAGCCTGCTCTCGCATTAGCTGGTGGCGATGATGGGATGGATCTCATCCGCAAGATTATTGCTGGCGCTCCTGACTATCTATCTGAGCGCGGTGCCATTCTGATTGAGATTGGCAATGAGTATGAGCACTTTAAAAAAGCGTTTCCGCAGATCCCCGTCATTTGGATGGAAGTATCTGCGGGCGATGAGCAAGTGTTACTGATTCAAGCGGAAGACTTGCGCTAAGTTTATTGCTGTCTTAGCTTAACTCTGCTGCCGCAGAGATGGCTTGATCTATACGCTCTACTGGAATTGCCCTCAATCCCGGAATCTTCGTCTTCGGCATATTGGCCTTTGGAATAATCGCCACAGTAAAGCCGAGCTTAGCCGCCTCTTTAAGGCGCTCCTGGCCACGTGGGCATGGACGAATCTCTCCAGCCAAGCCAACCTCACCAAAGACAATTAATTCTTTTGGTAGAGCCTTATTGCGAATCGATGATTGAATTGCCAATAACACTGCCAAGTCAGCTGCTGGCTCTGAGATCTTCACGCCACCCACTGCATTTAAGAAGACATCCTGATCAAAGCACGCAACACCAGCATGACGATGCAATACCGCTAAGAGCATAGCCAAACGCGCCTGCTCCAAACCAACAGCCAAGCGGCGAGGGTTGGGAATATGCGCGGTATCTACGAGCGCCTGAATCTCCACCAAGAGCGGGCGACTACCCTCTTGTGTAACCAATACGCAAGCGCCAGGCACCATCTCGGCATGTTGCGATAAGAAAATAGCTGAAGGGTTAGCAACTCCGCGTAGACCTTTTTCAGTCATTGCAAATACGCCGAGCTCATTGACTGCACCAAAACGGTTTTTAATCGAGCGCACCAATCTAAATGAAGAATGGGTATCACCCTCAAAGTAGAGAACGGTGTCCACAATATGCTCAAGCACGCGAGGACCAGCTAAATGACCATCTTTGGTCACGTGACCCACCATCAAGACGCAGATACCGCTGGATTTAGCAGCTCTAGTTAATTGGGCGGCACACTCTCGAACTTGTGCAACGGAACCTGGAGCCGAACTCAGCACTTCTGAATACAAGGTCTGAATAGAGTCAACCACCAAGACCTGTGGCTTGACCGTATCCATGATAGATAACAACTTTTCCAACTGAATCTCAGCCAACACCTCTAATTGAGGAGCATCCAATGCAATGCGTTTTGCTCGCAGCGCAATTTGAGCGGCAGATTCTTCACCACTACTGTAGAGGACGTTCATGCCTGCAGCACTCATCTCAGCGAGCGCTTGTAGCAATAAGGTGGATTTACCAATGCCTGGGTCACCACCCAAGAGCACTACACCTCCAGGAACTAGTCCGCCGCCCAGTACGCGATCAAACTCTTCTACGCCAGTACTAAAGCGAGGAAGGTCTTCAGCTGAAATGGCGGAAAGTTTTTGACGTGGTAATGACTGCGCTAAACCCTGAAAGCGGGTATTTGAACTCACCTCAGGTAAGCCCTCTTCTAGCGTATTCCACGCCTGACATGAAGGACACTGTCCTTGCCACTTAGCAGAGGTCCCACCGCATGACTGACAGATATAGATTGTTTTAATCTTGGCCAAAGTATTACCTAGTAATTAGTGAGTGCAGCAGTAAAAATCAGTTAATCGAGCTGTGTGCCCGCTTTGTTCTCTTGAGCGCGCTTGGGTGCATCTTTACGGCGTTGCTCAACATCTGCTGCACGAGCAGCTGCTGCCTTTTGCTTCTCTTCGAATTCTTTTTGGTTGGCTGATCGCTCAGCTGCTTTTTCAGCAGAGGCACGTTCAGCAATCTTCGCCGCATCGCGCTGATCCTTAATGCTTGCGCGCAACTTGCGCTGCACTTCATGCAACTCCACTTCTTGCACGCGTATTGGGTCTATCTCTTTGCGGTACTCAGCACGTGAATCTTTGAGGCAACTGTTGACCCAGTAATTTTGATAGCACTCAGAATTCTTTTTATCCCAGCGATATTTAGCCCAATCGCGCTGCAACTCCAATTCACCTTCAATCTTATCTAGCTGCTCTAACTGCGCTTCTTCGGCAGGTGTAGCAAGAACTAGACTGCTGAAGGAGCAAACCAACAGGAATGCTCCTAATGAAAGCAGCGAGCGAAAGGTGATCGGCTTTCTCAAATCTCTACCTTTGCGCCAAGCTCAACCAAACGATTAGCAGGAATCTTGAAGAAGTCAGATTGGCGACCGGCGTTCTGATACATCCAGCAGAACAGACGTTCACGCCATAAAGCCATGCCAGGGGCATCAGTTGCAACGATAGTGTCGCGAGATAAGAAGAAGGAGGTATCCATCAAGTTAAATTTAAGTCCGGATGATTTCTCAATCAACTCGATGATCCTGCCCATATCTGGCGTCTCATTAAAGCCATACACCGCCCTGACCACAAAAATATTGCTTCCCAAATCTCGCAAAGTAATACGCTCTTCATCTTTAACGTAAGGGACATCCCAAATACTCACTTTGAGGAAGAAAACTCTCTCATGAAGAACGTGGTTGTGCTTCAGGTTATGCAAGAAAGAAACTGGCAAGTAGTCTACGTGAGCAGTCAAAAAGATGGCAGTACCCTCTACACGATGGGGAGGGTTTTTCATCAACACGTCAATGAATCCCTTGAGCTCAATACCCTCTTCCATGGCGCGTTGACGCAGCAGCTTTCTTCCTTGATACCAAGTCATTAACAAGAGGAAACAAGCCGCGCCCAACAACAATGGGAACCAACCACCCTCCATGATTTTCAAAAGATTGGCTGTCAAGAAAGCGAGGTCAACAATCAGGAAAGCGCTAATAACTAGAGTTACCAATAAGGTATTCCAACGCCATACTATGCGCATAACAATAGCGGCGAGGAAAGTCGTAACAATCATGGTGGTAGTCACAGCAATACCGTAGGCAGCAGCTAAATTGGCGGATTGCTTAAATGCTAGAACCACGGCAATCACTAAGACTAATAATGTCCAATTCACCAATGGCATATAGATCTGCCCGATTTCACGATCAGAGGTGTGGCGAATTTTCATGCGCGGCACAAAGCCTAGCAAGATCGCCTGACTCGTCATAGAAAACGCGCCAGAAATTACAGCCTGGGAGGCAATGACGGTTGCGAGTGTTGCTAAGATCACCAAAGGAATTACGAAGGTATCGGGCACCATTAAGAAAAATGGATTGGTGATGTTCTCGGGGTGATTCAAAAACATTGCACCTTGACCAAAATAATTTAAAAGCAAGCAAGGCATCACAAATAAGAACCAACCCATTCGTATGGGCTTGATACCAAAGTGCCCCATATCCGCATATAGCGCTTCAGCACCTGTAAGCACCAAAAAGACCGCGCCAAGAACGATAAATCCCTGGAGGGCGTGCTCCCCCATAAATCGAATGGCATACAGAGGATTGATAGCCGCAAAAATTTGGGGATTCTCAATCACCTGATAAATCCCCATCAGACCAATGGCCAGAAACCAGACCAACATCACAGGGCCAAATAAATTACCCACTACAGCGGTACCAGTTTTCTGAATAAAAAATAGCGCCACCAAAATAATAATCGTGCCTGGAATAACAAAGCGCGTTAACTCCGGTGAAATCACCTCCAGCCCTTCCACCGCAGAAAGCACCGAGATTGCTGGCGTAATGATGGCATCTCCATAAAACATACAGGCACCAAAAACCCCGGCCATGATGATTAACAGAGAGCGCTTGGAACCAGTAGGTGCTGTTCGCAAAGCTAAGGCCATCAAAGCCAGAATGCCACCCTCACCATGATTGTTTGCACGCATCACAAACATCACGTACTTGAGTGAAACCACAATAGTGAAAGCCCAAAAAACCATCGAAATCACACCATAGACAGCCTCATTAGAAAAAGGGATGCCATGCTCTGGACTAAAACATTCTTTAAGCGCATAAAGAGGGCTTGTTCCGATATCTCCGAAGACCACTCCAATTGCTGCAAGCATGAGAGAAAAAGAGGCGCCCTTTGGGTGACCATGCTCTTGCCGAGAAATCTCAACTGGCCTCAATAAAGAGGATTGGGAAAACTCTTGGTTACTGACTGACATTAATAAGCCTCATCTCAATGTTGCGTGGCAATATGTTACTCCTTATACAGGCTGACTCAGGAGTGATATTTACCCCTTAAAACCGCTTATTTCAGCTCCATTTGAAGGCATACCTCGACAGGGACCCCTAAAAAATGGTAGAATTTCAGCTTCAGACGCGGGGTGGAGCAGTCTGGCAGCTCGTCGGGCTCATAACCCGAAGGTCGTAGGTTCAAATCCTGCCCCCGCAACCAAACAAGTAGAAGGCTTCTAGGTCAATTGACTCAGAAGCCTTTTTGCTTTTCTGCAGCCTTGGAAAAAATGAGCCGTGCCCCAAATAAGGGAAAAGATCATTTTCCGTGCCCTCAGTCGTCTACTATTCTCAATACAGGAATGAATTAATCAATTCCCACGAATTGCCTATTTTGGAGATTAAGTAATGACATTAGCAAGCAAATTGATCGCGTTAGCCTGCGGCTCATTAATTAGTTTTGGTGTAATAGCCCAAAACTATCCTACTAAACCGATCAAGATCATTGTTCCATTTGCCCCTGGCGGGAGCACTGACATCATTGCGCGCAGCATGGCAGACCCTTTAAGCAAGCAACTAGGTCAATCCGTCATCGTCGAAAACAAAGCAGGTGGCGGCGGCTCTGTTGGAGCTCTAGAAGTAGTGCGCGCACCCAAAGATGGTTACACACTAGGTATCGCAACAATCTCTACTACGGCATCAAATCCAGCAATTAACGGCAAGATTGGATACGACCCACTGAAAGATTTCACGGCGATTACCAATATTGCTGCGACACCAAATGTCATCGTGGTGAACCCATCATTCCCAGCACGTGATTACAAAACGTTTATTGAAGTTATCAAAAAGAATCCCGGTAAATATTCTTATGCAAGTTCAGGTACCGGCGGCATCGGTCACATGCAAACAGAGTTGTTTAAGAGTTTGACTGGAACATTTATCGTTCATATCCCTTACCGTGGCGCAGGCCCAGGCCTTATCGATGTTGTAGCTGGACAAGTACCTATCATGTTCGATAACTTACCTTCCGCCCTCCCCTTCATCAAAGATGGCAGACTGATTCCAATTGTGATTGCCGCACCAAAACGTCTAGCGATCTTGCCAAACGTTCCAACATTTGCTGAAGTTGGTTTGGCACCGGCTAACAGAATGGCCTACTACGGACTATTAGGCCCAGCAGGACTTCCTAAGGATGTTGTAGATAAGATTTATGCAGCCGCTCAAAAAGCAGTGCTAGACCCTGCAGTTAGAAAGCGTATCGAAGATACTGGTTCTATCATTAACGTCAATGGCCCGGAAGCTTTCTCCAAAGAGATTGCTGCCGAATATGCAACATATAAAGATGTGGTTACCAAGCAGAAATTAGAGTTAGAGTAATTTCTGAGTCGCCCAATGAAAAGCCGCCCGAGGGCGGTTTTTCATTTAATGGCCACTCTGAAAAATAAGTTAAAACTCTATCTTGCCTCTCGATGCCATAGGCGCTTGCTATCCTGCCGCCAAAAAAGAGACTCCATTTTCTTCGAGCCTGAGTTGACTGGAAATTCCCAAACTTGTGCGCCTGTATTTGGTGTTTGATAAAACGGAATACCCATACTTTCGTATCGAGCAGTGACCGTTGGATGTGGGTGTCCATATCGATTGCGATACCCATTTTGTGCAAATGCTTCATCAGGACTTAATGCCAGTAAGAGTCCTTGAGAAGAAGATGTTTTGCTACCGTGATGTGGCGCCATGAAGATCAGCGTTCTATCTTTTAAATCACTAAGGACATCTTGAGTTAATCGCTCAACCATCTCAGCCTCACCTTGCTTCTCCACATCCCCCGTCAACCAGAATGAAGTGGATTGATTGCGAACCTCCAATACACAACTCACCTCATTGGGTTTTCTAGGATGTGGATCCTCAAAAATTGTCAGCTCATTTGGATGCCATATATGAAACTCCACTCCATCCCACGTCCATTGCTGACCAAAGCGACAGGGAATAGCTGGGACCCCTCTTCCCTCCAAATTAACGAGCAATGGATTAGTGCTTGGCAAGGATCCCATCATGGAATCAAAGCCAATCTCTTTAAGCAAGCTTGCAGCCCCTCCAATGTGATCGCTGTCACTATGACTAATTACCATGCGATCAATATGATTGATTCCTAGCCCCCTTAGATAGGGCAGAATAATTCTTTGGCCCGCATTATCTTTTCCCTGAATGGGTCCTGTGTCATATAGCAACCTTTTTGTTTTAGTTTCTATTAGGACTACTGTGCCTTGACCGATATCGAGTACCGTTGCCCGAAACTCACCGTTTACCAAATTGCCATTACTTATTGGTTGAATAAATAAAGTTGCGCACAATACGAGTCCAATGGTTCTTGATGGCCAGCTCCTCCTAATGGATCCAGGACGAATAGCGATGACAATACCGATCGTGGAAAGCGCTACTGCCCACCCAGCAGGCTGACTTGACCAGGCAATTGCCCACCTCCAACTCGCCATCCAGGAAAGCATGATGGACAAGTAGTCCATCGTGGCATGCGCTGGCATCAGCAACCATTTACCAATGAAGTCAGGCAATAAAGCTCCGGCTATTGCTAGCGGCGTCACAATGTAACTCACCACAGGAATGGCAACAGCATTTGCCAATGGGGAGACGATCGAGACCTGATAAAACCAATATAAGGTCAATGGCAAAAGTGCGATGGTAACAACCGCCTGCACTCGACATGCCTCCCTTAGGGCTTGCATGACTCTATGTCGCCAATCAAGCTCTAGCTCCCTGCCGGTAGGCAACCCCAATAGGCCATCAGAATCTTGCATGGCATACAAAATGGCTGCCACCGCTCCAAACGAAAGCCAGAACCCTGGCGTGTAGGGCGCCATTGGGTCGATGAGCAGCACAAAGGCCAGCGCCCACCACCAAATATCAAATGACCTTGGATTTCTGCCGGACCAAAGTGCGAAGGCAACTACGCCCACCATATACATGGTTCGCTGTGCCGGAATCTGAAATCCTGCCAACCAGGCGTATACAAACGCAGTGAGAAATCCAACTGCCGCAGCAACCTTGCTAACAGGAATCATTAAAGGCAGGGTATTACGACGCCATAAAAATGTAGCAAGCATGGCACCAAATCCTGCCAACATCGTTACATGGAGTCCCGAGATAGATATGAGGTGCCCAATCCCAGTGGCATTAAATACGCGCCAATCTTCTTGATCGATCGCATTTTGATCACCCATCACAAGAGCTGCAATCACACCACCATAACGCGCATCTTTTGGCAGTAAACGTTGAATCTTTTGCCTTAGTTTCCAGCGTTGATACTCCATACCTAAAGCGAATTCAGTAAAACGAATATCTTTCTCGGTAATTAATTTTCCAGATCGCACAGAACCACTGGCACCAAAGTCTTGATAAAAAGACCAGCGCTCAAAATCAAAGGTATAGGGATTAAGAGATCCATAAGGCCTTTTGATCTTGACCTTGAATTCCCAGCGCTGACCTGGAATGACCTCCGGAACATCTTGGGGGTTACGCCATGCTGGCTGCCAACTCAAGTACACCTGCCCAGGAAATGACTCAATCAAGCTTTTACCCAAATAAGCTTTATCCACCTCTAATGAAAACTTTGCTCCACCAGGAGAGCTCTGCGGCAAAGCATTTACCCTGCCCTCGAGAATGAGATCTTTGCTTTCATACTCTATCGAAAGGATATTGGCTAATCGACTTTGTGCGTAATGTGCATTCCAAGCAAATCCTAAGGCGAAACAACAAACCGCCAGGAGTGCACTACTCGCATAACAGTTATGGATTGAGGCGTAATTGATGCAAACACCAAATAGGGAGATAACGATGGTCGCCGTACAAATCCAAGCCCAATTCTCTGGCACGGCTGGCAAAAATAGAAGAAGCGATCCCCCGGCGATAAACGCCGCAATATTGATGCGCAAGTTCTTAAGAAGCGGATTGTGGGTTTGGGTTGCTAGTCATTAGGAATGACCAACGGGGTAATGCTTGCATGGCATTTTGCCAAACTGCCTTTGCAAATACTTCTTCACCAACGCCTCGAATGTCAGCCAATTGCTGAGCAATTCTGGGGAGCAAGGCAGGCTCATTAAATTGACCGCCCTCCTCCTTAAGCCATGCAGGTGGAATATCCGGCGCATCAGTTTCGGTAACGATGCTCTCCAGAGGAAGTTCTTCTAATAAGCGGCGAATCTGTAATGCTCGATCGTAAGTTGCAGCACCACCAAAACCCAACTTAAAGCCTAATTCAATAAATTGCTCGGCTTGTTGATGACTGCCATTAAAAGCATGCGCTATACCGCTGAGGACTTTTCTTTTACGCAGAGCTTTCAGTATGGCATCTTGCGAACGGCGCACATGCAAAATCACTGGTAACTGGAATTGTTGAGCCAAATCGAGTTGCTTATGAAAGAAATACTCTTGGCGCTGAGGATCCAAGCCCTCGACAAAGTAATCAAGGCCAATCTCACCAATTCCTACAAATCGAGGATCATTCAATGATTGCTCTATTTGATTTTTAAGAATCTCGATATCACCCTCTTGGGCTTGATTGATATACAGGGGATGTATACCAAGCGTATAGACCAAACCTGGAATTTGATTGCCGTATTGGTTTGCTAAATTTTTAGCCTGCTCCCAATCGGAGGCTTGAACTGTCGGCAGCAAGATGGCTTTAACACCTTTGTCTACTGCACTTGAAATAATTTCCGAAAGCGTGCCATCAAACTCTGGCGCATCTAGATGGCAGTGGGTATCAACCCAAGCGAGCTCTGTGCTGGCATCGCTCATTGTGCGAACGTCTTTAATACTCCGCGTTCTAAATGCAAAATCCGGTCACAACGTTTAGCGCGAATAGGGTCATGGGTCACAATCACAAAAGCAGTGCCCTGCTCACGAGCAATATCTAACATCAAGTCAAATACGCCGTCGGCAGTTTCGGTATCCAGATTACCCGTTGGCTCATCCGCTAGAACGCAAGCGGGGTTACCTACCAATGCGCGAGCAACTGCAACACGTTGGCGTTCGCCGCCAGATAGCTCACCAGGGGTATGCTGGACTCGCTTTGCCAGGCCAACCGCATGCAACATCGTATTTGCTCGCTCCATGGACTCTTCGTTACTTAGTCCACGAATACGTAAAAGCAAGGCTACATTTTCGACGGCACTAAATTCATCTAAGAGGTGATGGAATTGATAAATAAATCCCAGACTCTGGTTACGCAGTTGATCCAGCTTTCTAACGGGTAACCTATGGAGATTCTCTCCAGCTAATATCACTGTGCCTGCGCTTGGCGTATCTAAACCACCCAAGAGATGCAGCAAGGTGCTCTTACCTGAACCAGAGGATCCAACGATAGCCACCTTCTCAGAAGCGCTTACCTGTAAATCAATTTCCTTAAGGACATCAACCGCGGTTGATCCTTTGCCATAGGTCTTTGCTAGACCCGAAGCACTCAAAATAATTGAATTGGAATTACTCATAGCGCAATGCCTCCGCAGGCTGAACTTGGGCGGCGCGGCGACTTGGATACAAGGTGGCTAATACAGAGAGACCGAAAGCCATCAAACCTACAGTCACCACATCAGAGAAGCGAACATCCGAAGGTAACTCACTAATAAAGTACACATCGCGTGGCAAGAAGCGTACGCGGAAGATCGCCTCAATAGCCGGAACAATTACATCAATATTTAATGCAATCAGAAGGCCCAGGCCAGCGCCTGCTAGAGAGCCTAGTAAGCCAATCGCCAGGCCTTGTACCAAGAAGATCCGCTGAATAAGTCCAGGACTTGCACCCATGGTTCTTAAAATTGCAATGTCGGCTTGCTTCTCATTAACAGTCATCACTAAAGTAGAGACCAAATTAAAAGCAGCTACAGCAATGATCAGAGTGAGGATGATGAACATCATCTTTCTTTCGGTTTGAACGGCAGCAAACCAATTTCGGTTAGAGCGTGACCAATCGCTCACCCATAAAGCTTGCGGAACAACCTGAGCTAATTCAGCGGCAATTTCTGGGGCATGCTGCATATCATCCACCTTCACACGTAAGCCTGATGGGTCTTGCAAGCGCAACAAGGCAGCAGCATCTTTCCAATGCATGATGGCTAGTGAACTATCGTATTCATAATGACCGCTATCAACAATGCCTACGACTTGCAGTGTTCGCATTCTGGGCATCGCACCTGCAGGCGTGAGATCACTTTCTGGCACGATCAAATTAATACGATCCCCTACGCGTGCGCCAACAATATTGGCAAGCTGCGCACCCAAGACAACTCCGAAAGCACCCGGCTTGAGATCTTCAATACTGCCGGCGACGAACTGCTTGGGTAAATCAGAAACCTTACCCTCTTCACTTGGCAGAACTCCACGAATAGCCACGCCACGCATGACGTTCTCGCGACTCAATAAGCCTTGTGAACTCACCATTGGAGCGACACCAACTACGTGGGGCTGAGCAGCTACTTTCAGCGCAATCGGTTCCCAGTTAGCCAAACCATCCGGGGCGGTAATTTCAATATGGGAAAGTACGGACAGCATACGGTCGCGCACTTCCTTCTGAAAGCCATTCATGACTGAGAGAACCACAATTAAGGCTGCAACGCCTAAAGCGATACCCGCAGTAGAGATTCCGGAAATAAAAGAGAGGAAGCCATCACGCTTACCCACTGTCTTACGACGCTTGGATCGGGTGTAGCGTAGGCCAATTTCTAGCTCAATAGGAAGTCTCAACATAGCTACAGTTTAGTGAATTAAACGAGCAAACCAATGGATTCTGTAAATGCCACCTAAAATCAGGGGAATGACTGCTAATTTGACCTCCCAAACAAGCGCTTCGCGACGCTTTACCCTGATGGTGTCAGGGGAAGATGCTGTTGACGCTGGGTTTGAGCAGAATGTGCCACCTAGCGGACTGCCGCATGAGCGGTTTCTATTCGGAGATCGGTTGCCAATAGCCCCAGTCTTACTGTTGGGCCAGAGTGATTTAGCAATCAATCCCAATGAAGCTATTGCCTGCCTCCAACCTGTCCATTTTCACGCCACCCGAGATCATTTGATCCTGATGGCTCAAAGTCAGATTGATCTGACCGCAAGTGAATCCTCTAAATTGCTACAGACTGCCCTTCCTTTTATTGAAGAGGATTTTGGCAGCAAGATCTTATTTCAGGGACAACGTGATTGGTTTATTCCAGCAGGGCCATTTGCTAGCCTGGCAACTCACTCTATTGATCAAGCTCATGGTCGCAATATTGATTGGTGGATGCCACGCGATTCCAGCGAAGTTGGCATCGCTAAGCTTTGGCGCAAACTTCAAAATGAAGTTCAAATGCTTTGGCACATAGATACCGTGAATGAAGAACGCGAGCAACGCAGACTGCCAAGCATTAACTCACTTTGGATTAGCGGCATTGGCAAACTAGCTGATCTTCAGATTCCTCACTCCCTTCAAAATGTAAGTCAGGTATATGGGGGGCATCCTCTTTTAGCCGGGCTGGCTAAATATCTTGGAGTTCCTCAGCAAAGCGCTATTGATTTCTCAAGACTGCAAAATACCTTTGCATGGATTGATCGACCTGAAAGTATTTGGGATGACTTAAAAAGAGCTCTTTTGAGTAATGAGTTAGATGAAATTGAAATCATTGACTTTCCTAATGGTCAAGTTCGCCACAAAATCTTCACAGCTAAAGACCTAAATAAAAAGTCCTGGGCATTCTGGAAAAAATCAGAACCTTTAGCTTGGTCGGAAATCATTTCAGCATGAGCGTATTTTCAAAGCGCCCCTTCTCTGAGCGGACGGCAAGCTGGTTACAGCAAAGTGGTCTGCACCCATTGCTAGCTAGGCTGTATGCGGCCCGTGGCATTGATAAACCAGATGAACTCTCTTTAGATCTAAAGCAACTACTCTCGCCAGTCGAATTAAAGAACTGCATTAGCACTGCCACTCTGCTAGCCGATATTCTGGAGCGCAAAGAGTCTATGCTGGTGGTGGCTGACTATGACTGCGATGGTGCCACCGCTTGCGCCGTTGCACTCCGCGGTTTGAAGATGTTGGGTGGAGCAGATACCCCCATTCAGTTCTTAGTACCAAACCGTTTTACGATGGGCTATGGATTAACCCCAGAGGTGGTAGATCTAGCAGCTCAACAAAACCCCAAACCGAAATATCTCATCACAGTGGATAACGGCATTGCTAGTGAAGCTGGGGTAGATCGAGCTCGCGAGTTGGGAATGGAAGTGATTGTGACTGACCATCACCTGCCAGGTGATCGACTTCCCAAAGCAACTGCAATCGTCAATCCCAATCAGCCTGGATGCACCTTTCCAAGCAAAGCACTTGCAGGTGTAGGAGTGATGTTCTATTTGTTGGTTGCTCTGCGTGCTGAGCTTCGTCAGCGTGGCAAATTTACTGCTGAGACTCAACCCAAAATTGAGAACCTATTAGATCTTGTAGCCTTAGGTACCGTAGCGGATGTGGCGCAACTCGATCGCAATAACCGTATTTTGGTTTCCAATGGTTTAAAGCGCATTCGCGCAGGTGTTTCACAAGCAGGCATTCAAGCGCTATTTCAAGCGGCTGTCCGAAATCCTCGCAAGGCAAATACCTTTGACTTAGGTTTTGCTATTGGTCCTCGTCTGAATGCTGCTGGGCGCTTAGCAGATATGACGCTAGGCATTCGTCTCTTGCTGAGCGATAAGACAGAGGAGGCTACCGAGCTGGCTTATGAACTTGATCGCATTAATCGCGAGCGACGTGTAATTGAAGGTGGCATGCAGGAAGCTGCCCTCGCCCATCTGGCTGAAGATCAATTGGCGGGCACCATGGCTGATCGCTCGAGCATTTGCCTTTGGAATCCAGAATGGCATCAAGGCGTGGTTGGCATTGTGGCCTCGCGTCTGAAAGAGCGTTTTAATCGCCCTGCGATTGTGTTTGCGCCTGCTGATGGTGCTAGTGGAGAAGAATTACGTGGCTCCGGCAGATCTCTAACAGGCTTTCATCTACGTGACGCCTTAGATATTGTTTCCAAACGCGAGCCAGGTCTAATTCTCAAATTTGGTGGCCATGCCATGGCAGCAGGTCTGAGCATTAGAAAATCGGATTTTGAAAAGTTTGATGAGGTGTTTCAGCAGGTGGCCAATGAATTGCTGAACGATGAATTATTAGAGCGTCGCCATATTCATGATGGCTCGCTCGATCTTTCTGAATTCACACCCGAAACAGGCGATCTTCTTGCTGAAGAAATCTGGGGTCAAGGCTTTCCTCAGCCGATTTTTTATGGGGAATTCGAAGTTGGACAGCAAAGCCTCATGAAAGAAAAACATCTACGTTTGCAGCTTCGTCCTATTGGCGACGGTCAACTGGCTAGCAAACCATTCACAGGGGTTTGGTTCAATCGGACCCAGCCCTTGCCAGCCAAGGCCAGGCTGGCCTATCGCCTAGTGACAGACCGCTTCCAGGGGCAGGCACGCGTGCAACTCATGATTGAGGCCCACGACGAGGGCTGAGTCGCAATAACCCCCTTATAATTAGGGGATGGAAGCCGAACAACTCAATATTATTTCAAATACCCTGTCCGATCTGCTCACTCGTGAGCAAGCACTTCGGGGGTATCTTTGACTTCGAAGTAAAGTCACGACGCCTTACTGAAGTTAACTCTATTCTTGAAGATCCCACTATCTGGGATGATCAAAAGAAAGCGCAAGCCCTCGGCAAAGAAAAGAAATTGCTCGATGGCGTTGTTGCCACCCTCACCGATTTAAATAGCAATATCACTGGCGCCCTCGAATTATTCGACATGGCTAAAGAAGAAAGTGATTTTGAAACGATTGGCGCAATCGAACAAGACGTTGAGAGCTATAGCAAGATCATTCATGATCTTGAGTTCCGCCGCATGTTCCATAACGAGATGGATTCATGCAGTTGCTTTATAGATGTTCAAGCAGGTGCCGGCGGAACAGAGGCTTGTGACTGGGCCAGTATTCTCCTGCGCCAATACCTTAAGTATTGCGAACGCAAAGGCTACAAGACAGAAATCCTAGAAGAATCCGATGGCGACGTTGCGGGCATCAAGAGCGCCACTATCAAAGTCGATGGTGAGTACGCTTATGGCCACCTCCGTTCAGAGACTGGTGTGCACCGCTTGGTACGTAAGTCACCATTTGACTCATCCAATGGCCGCCATACTTCTTTTGCCAGTATTTATGTGTATCCAGAGATTGATGACTCCATTGAGATTGACGTTAATCCTGCTGATATCCGCACTGACACCTATCGCGCCTCTGGTGCAGGTGGTCAGCACATTAACAAGACCGACTCTGCCGTTCGCTTGACCCACCTTCCAACCGGAATCGTGGTTCAGTGTCAGAACGACCGAAGCCAACACCGCAATAGAGCAGAAGCGATGACGATGTTGAAGTCACGTCTATATGAGCACGAGATGCAAAAGCGTCGCGCCGAGCAGGACAAGCTTGAGGCCAGCAAAACCGATGTGGGCTGGGGTCATCAGATCCGCTCCTACGTACTGGATCAAAGCCGCATTAAAGACTTGCGTACTAACGTTGAGATATCTAATACACAAAAGGTATTGGATGGCGATCTTGATGCCTTTATTGAAGCGAGCCTGAAACAAGGCGTTTGATTTACTACCCCTATTCCAGTTATTAACACTCCATATGAACGATCAAGTGAATTCCACCCAAACCCCTGCCACTGAAGTTGTTGATGAAAACCACATCATTGCTGAGCGTCGCGAGAAATTAGCCAAGTTACGCGAAGGCGGAGTAGCCTTTCCAAATGACTTCGTGCCAACCCACTTAGCAGCAGATCTCCACACTCACTACGACAGCCTCACCAAAGAAGAGTTGGCTGCTAAAAAGGTGCATGTCAAAGTTGCCGGCCGTATGGTGCTAAAGCGTGTGATGGGTAAAGCTAGCTTTGCCACTATTCAAGATCGCAGTGGTCAGATTCAGTTCTACATCAACGATGAAATCAGCGGTGCAGATACCCATGGTGCATTCAAGCACTGGGATATGGGTGACTTTATCTCTGCTGAAGGCAATCTATTCAAAACTAACAAGGGTGAGCTCTCAGTTGAATGTAGCAATCTCCGTCTCCTAAGCAAATCTCTGCGTCCTCTTCCAGACAAATTCCATGGCCTCTCAGATTTAGAGACCAAGTATCGTCAACGCTATGTTGATTTGATTGTGAATCCAGAGAGTCGCAATACTTTCAGAGCGCGTAGCAATACGATCGCTTCCTTGCGTCGGCATATGCTGGATGCAGACTTCATGGAAGTCGAAACACCAATGCTCCACCCAATTCCTGGTGGCGCTACAGCTAAGCCATTTATTACACACCATAATGCTTTAGATATGCAGATGTTCTTGCGTATTGCGCCAGAGTTGTATTTGAAGCGTTTGGTGGTTGGCGGCTTTGAACGTGTCTTTGAAATTAACCGCAACTTCCGTAACGAAGGCGTTAGCCCGCGTCACAACCCAGAATTCACAATGATGGAGTTCTATGCGGCCTACACCGACTATCGTTGGTTGATGGACTTCACGGAAGGCTTGATTCGTGCAGCTGCGATGGATGCACAAGGCACAGCAGTTCTAACCCATCAAGGTCGTGAACTCGATCTAAGCAAGCCATTCCAGCGCTTAACTATTACCGAAGCTATTCTGAAGTATTGCGGCCAGTCCAATAAGAGTTATGGGCCAGCCCAATTAGAAGATGCTGCATTTATCCGCTCCGAATTGAAAAAAGGTGGCGAGAATCCAGATTCCCCTACCTTGAAGAACGCTGGCATTGGCGCCCTTCAATTGGCCTTATTTGAATTGGTTGCTGAGTCACACCTCTGGGAACCAACTTACATCATCGATTACCCAATTGAAGTAAGTCCTCTTGCCCGGGAATCTGATACACGCCCTGGTATTACGGAGCGTTTTGAATTATTCATTACCGGTCGTGAGATCGCCAACGGCTTCTCAGAGTTAAATGATGCAGAAGATCAAGCCAACCGCTTCCGTAAGCAAGTAGAGCAAAAAGAAGCTGGTGATGAAGAAGCAATGTACTTTGACCATGACTTCATTCGTGCGCTGGAATACGGCATGCCCCCAACAGGTGGTTGCGGTATCGGTATTGACCGCTTAGTCATGCTTTTGACTGATGCGCCCAATATTCGTGATGTGATTTTGTTCCCACACCTGCGTCGCGAAGAAGAGTAATCAATCCAATCGCTACTTTTTAGAAATACAAAAGCCGCAGAATTTAAACTCTGCGGCTTTTTTCTTTTTGCGGATTCGAATAACTCAGCTTACTGGATATAGCTTCGTGTTGTCGCTATCGATTACCGTAACATTGACCGGAATACCTAGACTGACACTAGAGGATACGGTACAGAAATCCTGAAATTGTGCCAATACGCGATCAAGGTTTTCCAAAGTATTTCCTGGCACACCAATACGAATCTCTACCTGGATTGACAGAATACGGAGGCGGTTTTCTGCATTTCTACCTATCTCGCAACCAGCTTTAGTTTCGATTGGCTCAGGATTCTGCTTGAACTTACGTAATGCGAATAGCAAAGAATCGGATAGGCAATTGGCCACTCCGGCCAATAAAAACTGTGACGGTGTAGCCCCTTGAGACCTGCCCAATGGTGGCGGCTCATCCCCATAAATGGGATCCCGCTCTTCGCTGTAATGGATGGCAAATTGATAATCAGCCTGCTGGACAAGTCTTACGGAAGGTACGCCACTCATAGCTACTCCAATAACTTAAAACTCTATATTAATAGATGCCAGGGATTAATTTTTTGACCGTTGCCTGATAGTCCCGGTAGGCTGGGAAACGATCTACCAGCCATACCTCTTCACGCCTTGCTTTGATGTCAAATAGAAAAAACAAACCAAGGGCGTATACCAATACAAAAAGTCCGGGGAAGACGAGTAGCCAGGCTAGAGCCGCTAAGAGCACTCCGAAATAAATGGGGTGCCGAACATATCGGTATAAGCCAGTCTGAATCAGAACGGCATCGTCTTTAGGACAAGGTAAGGGGGTGAGATTTTTTCCTAGATTAATTACGGCAATCACCATAATTAAACAAGCTAGCAAACCAATGGCAATGCCACAGGATTGAAGAATGGCGGTGAGAGGCTCCGAGGTGATGAGTGGAAATCCTTGGGGCCCGAATAAGATCAGACCAATCAAAATTCCCTGAACCACCACATACCATGCTCCTCTCTCGAAGATGGATTTATGGTGCGATGAAATCATATTTGTGGCCTTATGGGGATAAGACCACAGTCTATCTTCCTTTAGTAGTTCAGGGCCTGAATAAAGTGATCATCAATGCTAGCTTGATCTTGCGTGAGAACATGCTGCGCAATAAGAAACACGCCTGAAATGAAGCTAAGGCAAACCAGTACTCCAAAGGCATGGTATTGGTTCAGGCCGCTCTGATTGAGGACCTCAAGATAAAGGGAGCTTTCCAGCGCTAAGTGGGTCGACAGGCTCAACAAGGCCAAACCCAGAAAAATCTGGATGATGGTTAGAAATAAGGGCTTCTGTACTGCAGGCTTTGTAGACATGTGACTCTTTCGGTTGGGTATGAAAGGATCATAGGGAACTAGCAAGCATAAGTAAAAGAATCCCTTTTTATAAGCTAAATACTTTTTTATCTATAGAACCACCCCAAGAATGGGGATAATTGAGGTTTACACCTCATTATTAAGCGTTTATGGCAGCCTACAACACTGAAACCGTTCTCACAGTCCATCACTGGAACGACACCCTATTTAGCTTTACCACCACCAGAAACAAAGGTCTGCGCTTTCGTAGCGGCCATTTTTTGATGATTGGCTTAGAGGTTGAAGGCAAGCCATTAGTACGCGCCTATAGCGTGGCAAGCCCTAATTATGAAGAGCATTTAGAGTTCTTGAGTATCAAGGTCCAAGATGGTCCCCTTACCTCTCGCCTTCAGAAGATTCAGGTTGGTGACCCTATTTTGGTGAGCGAGAAATCTGTTGGCACCTTGGTCATTGATGACTTAAATCCAGGCAAACATCTTTACCTTTTCAGTACCGGGACAGGCTTGGCGCCATTCATGAGCATCATTCGTGATCCAGATACCTATGAAAAGTTTGAGAAGGTAGTGCTCATCCATGGAGTTCGCTTAGTTAGCGAATTGGCTTATGGTGATTACATCAAAAACGAGCTCACCCAAGATGAATATATTGGCGAGATCATTCGTGAGAAATTAATCTACTACCCAACCGTGACGCGCGAAGCCTTCAAACATACTGGCCGCCTAACTACCGCCATTGAATCTGGTCAACTCTTTAAAGATATTGGCTTGCCCCCACTAGATCCAGCCGTGGATCGCGCAATGATCTGCGGTAGCCCATCCATGCTGAAAGAAACTGCTGAGATGCTAGATGCTAAAGGCTTCAAGGTATCCCCCAGCTTAGGTCAGCTAGGTGACTACGTATTCGAACGCGCATTCGTAGAAAAGTAATCCGCTTTATATATCTAAAAGTAATTTAGATATCGCTATATATTCCTTGTGGATATATAGATGCCTTGGTAAATTATCTATAACGAGATATTTATCAAGGAATCGAGATGTCACCTGTACGCGAACACTACAACCCCATCATTACCCAGCTACTGCGTGAGCATGATCAGCTGCCGCATGAGAATGTCAGTGAGCGCAAAAGTTTCCAGCGCAGAATTCTGTTCTTGATGACTACGATCAAAATGGAAGAGTTTGAGGACTCTTACGCTTAAATAGACTCAATGCAGATCCCTACTTGATGATTGGAATAAACCCATCTCGATTTGGCATCTTTACCAAGGGTAATGTGCTCGCGTTCATTACCTCATCTTTTGAGACGATCTTATTCATATACAAGATATAGGCAGTTAAAGCGTACACCTGATCATCCGTGAGTGATTGCGGAGCTTGGTGTGGCATAGCCCGTCTTACATAATCGAATATGGTTGTGGAATAAGGCCAAAAACTACCCACTGTTTTAACTGGCTTATCTGTATTGAGATTGCCCCCACCAACCAATCGGTTAGCAATTGCGCCCTGCCCTTTGTCACCATGACAGGATGAACATTTTTGCTGGTAAATGGTTTCGCCTATTGCGGCTGTGCCAGATCCTGGTGGCAGGCCTGCACCACTTGGACCAATATCAATATTCCATGCTTTGATTTGGTTTTCAGTAACCGGCTTACCAAGACCAACTGGTCCAGTCGTGTGATACCCACTGCTGCAAGCCACTAGAACGCCAGACAATGCCAAGGCTAGAGGAAGTTTCACAAAAGATTTAACGACCATTTGTAATCTCCCCGTTAGCAGCAACACGCCATGGCTGAATTGCATTGTTGTGATAAAAACTATTAGGGCTCTTCACCTTTAATAAAGCTTCCATGCTTGGCTGGGTATCGCCACTAGAGTCGATTGCTCGACTCATAAATACTGTCGGCTCACCATTCCAAACCCAGGGATAGCGAAAGCGCACTAAAGACTTGTCCATGACCGGCTCTTGCAAGATGGCATCGCCCCAAGACTTTCCACCATCGGTTGATACTTCAACCTTTTTAATTTTTCCATTGCCAGACCAAGCGACACCTGAAACCTCATAGAATCCCTTGGACTTGAGTTTCATCATGCCAGAGGGTTGCGTAATGACAGACTTCACATCCATGGCAAATGTAAATTGCTGAGCCTTACCATCCTTCTGCAAGTCAGTATAGGCAGACGTTTCTTCACGGGTTTGCCAAGGCTCGGCTCCTAATTTAATACGCCTTAACCACTTAATACTCATGTTGCCTTCGAATCCTGGCAAGAAAAGGCGCAGTGGATAGCCCTGCTCTGCGCGTAACATCTCTCCATTCTGGGCATACACCAATAAAGCATCGTCCATCATCTTGCTCATCGGAATACTTCGAGTCATTGCAGCGCCATCGGCGCCTTCTGCTAAAGCCCATGTAGCGCCAGGCTGGATTCCACATTCTTGAAAGATGGTGGATAGGCGAACGCCAGTCCATTCGCAACAAGAAAGCAGCCCGTGAATTTCTTGGGCAGTTTTACCGCTTGCCTTTTTTAACTCAGCAGCACTATTGCCAGAGCATTCTAAAAAATAAATTCGAGACTCTGATGGGAAACGAACAATGTCTTCCATCGATAGCATCAAAGGTCTATCGACCATGCCATGAATGACTAAACGATGCTGATCAGGATTGATATCCGGCACACCAGCGTGATGTCTCTCAAAGAAGAGTCCATTTGGCGTGATAATGCCATGCAAATTTTGTAGCGGTGTGCGCGATCCAGTTAAAAATGTTGGAGCCGGAGATGGCAAGACCCGAACTACATTCTTCTCATATTTTGAAGGAAGGCCATATGGTGGATTAATGAAAGTCGAGCCCTGCACCTTAGTCCAAGGATCTACCTCTAAAAATTCACTTGTTGAGGATTGGGCAAGCGAAGCACCAGAGACCATTGCGGCTCCAAGACCTGCACCAACCCCAGCAGAATTTTTTAGAAATTTTCGGCGACTAGAAGTATTGCTGTTGTCTGACATAGGTATTTCACCTTTTTAAAATAGACACATCAATTAAGAACGCATTATTTAAAGAATATCGCCAAAATAATTAATGGCAATAACGTTAAGCCAGATTCATGATAAAAATTAAGCCTATTGAAGCAATAAATAGGGTTTCCACTACCAACATCACAACTGGTTGCCAGCCGAGCTTTGCTAACTCCTGAAAGTTTGTCTTCAATCCAGCAGCGCCGATAGCAATCACGAGCATCCAGCGAGATATGCCGCCAATAGAGTGGGTTACCGAGCTTGGCAAAATCTGCATGGATGCAACAACGGACAAAGCAACAAATCCCAATAGGAATGTTGGTATCAGACGCAAACTTCCCCAGCCTAAGCGTTGAGATGATTTTTCAGCGCCAAAGAAAATAGAGATAAATAAAACCACGGGCAACAACAATGCAACCCGGAATAACTTAACAACCGTAGCGACATCGCCTGCCTCCGGCCCAAACAACATACCAGCAGCAACTACCTGTGCAACATCATGAATGGTTGCACCTAGAAATATGCCTGCAGGTAAATCAGTAATGTTGAGTAACTGTAGGGCAAATGGATACACCACCATTGCGATGGTTGAAAGAACGGTTACCCCAACCACTACCAGTAAAGTAAAGCGCTCATTCTCTTTTGTTTTTGGAAGAACCGAGGCAACTGCTAATGCTGCAGACGCCCCACAAATACCAACAGACCCTCCCGCGATCAGACCAAAGTCAGGGGATAGCTTCAACAGTTTGGCCAGGAAGAAGCCAAGGCATACCGTAGCGCCTACTGCAAACATCACCATTAGCCCAGTATTCCAACCGATTGCACCAATATCAGCAAATGTAATGCGGATACCTAGGAATGCAACGCCTAAACGCAAAACCGTTTTTGCACAAAAATCAATTCCTGGCTTTACTGTTTCATTCAGGTATAAAAAATGTAGGGATAAGCCAATCAGTAAGGCATACAACAACTGTGGGCCGCCATAGTTCTCAGATAGAAAACTGGTTGACATGGCAATGACCAGGCAGACTAAAAGTCCTGGAATATTTTTTCGAGTGGTAGTTAGCATCAATCTAAGCTACTAACTCACTGAAATACTCGTGTTGAGTAGTATTTAAGGTAGAGACGCGCCACTCCAAAGGTTCATCCTGAATACCAAGCGCTACCCTTCGAATGATGAGCACTGGGGAGTCTGGCTTTAATCCAAGCCATTCACCATGCTGTTTGCCTGCCAATCCAGCGCGTAAGCGTTCACTGCTTCGCACTACAGTCTGGCCATACTCCATTTGGTACATTTGGTAAATGCTACCTTTGCGATCAATAAAGTCTGCACGGGTTAAATCCTTAAACCGCTTTTTATCTAGCGTGATCTGGTCGATCATCACGCATTGCCCTTCCAATGAAAGGCGATTGGTAATTCTCCAAACAGGTGATCCCTCTTTAATTTCCAACTTACTTGCCTCTTCTTTATTGGCAGCAGCACTATTTAAGGAAACCAGTTCAACTTTGGGATACACCTTTTTTTCAGCATCGTGTTTAACGATGTGGAAAAAATAATATAAAAGTCGTTTGAGATCATGCTCAACAACATAGGTGCCCCTGCCTTGGCGTCGAACCACAATACCTTCAGCAACCAACTCGTCCACCGCTTTACGCAGGGTACCTATAGATACATCCAACTCTTTCGATAAATCCTTTTCGGCAGGCAATGCCTGCCCCATAGGATATCGACCCCTGACCAGATCCTCGGTGATCTTTTGCTTGACTTCTTGGTAAGCGGTCAGGTTTCTCATGCTGCAGTCTTATGCTGATTCGTATAAACGAGTCAATACAAACTCACGGTGACCGAGAATCTCAGAAGCAGTCAACTCACCATCAGCGGTACGCTTCAAGCAATCTAACAACTTGTTTCCTGCATCATCCATATTCTCTTCACGACGCAATAAGCCTGACACATCAACGTCAATGTGTTCACCCATAGTGCGAACAGTCTTTGGATTAGCGCAAATCTTAATTACTGGAAGAATTGCATTACCAATTACGTTACCCTGCCCCGTTGGGAAGAAATGAGCTGTAAAACCTGCGGCTGCACACAAGGTGACCATTTCAGCGGCAGCTGATGATGAGTCCATGAAATGAAGTCCAGGAATTGTTGGCTCTTCACCCTTATCAAGCACGCTATCCACAATACATTTCTTACCAATTTTTTGGATATTACCCAAAGCCTTCTCTTCGATGGTTGTTAAACCACCTGCAATATTGCCTTTGGTTGGCTGGGAGTCAGATAGATCGCTTGTCTTATGACGCTCAATAACATCTTGGTAACGATCAAACATCTCACGGAATTTCTTCTTCACCTCAGGTGTACGGCAACGTGCCTCAACTAAATGCTCACCACCAGTCAACTCGGTAGTCTCACCGAATACCAAGGTAGAACCAATTCCATAGAGCTTATCGAAAGCATCGCCAACAGTTGGGTTTGCACCGCAACCAGAAGTCGTATCAGATTCACCGCATTTTGTAGAAACCCACAACTCTGAAAGAGGAGCAGAAACTCGTTTTTGCTTAGATGCATGCTTCATCATGCTATACGCAGCTTTGCTGGCAGAGGCAATCGTTGCTGTATCGCCATTACCCTCAATCCAGAATCCCTCAACTGGCTTACCTGATGCCTTGATGCCATCGACAATAATTTTTGTCCACTGTGGCTCAATACCAATCACCACTACTGCTGCCACGTTTGGATTGCAACCAGTTCCAATCAAAGTGCGGAAATGCAAATCTAAGTCAGCTCCAAACTGCAAACGACCATAGGAATGAGGGATTGCCATCGTTCCTTTGATGTTGTTTGCTACTGCTTCACAGGCTGCGTTAGATAAGTCGTCTAAAGGCAAAATCAATACATGATTTCGAATACCCATGCGTCCGTTTTCACGGCGATAACCTAAAAAGGTCGCGTCTTTCAAATTAGTCATTTTTTATATCTCTCTCAATGAATAGGTAGGTAAGGAGGCTGGATTACCAGCGCTTAGTTTTTACGTTTTGGACGTGGAGGTGTTCGCCTTTTTTAATTGGGGCTACCACCTTGCCAATATCAACGCCGTATTTCATTACCGTGTCACCTGGCTTGAAATCGTTCAATGAAATTTTGTGACCAATTGGAATGTCACTTTCAGACTTGATATTTAAAGTTAGGTCACCATCCATTACCCAACCAATCAAGTCGGTTCCGGCTTTAACACCCTCAACTACCACTACACCTACACCATCTGCTGGCTCATGCACGACAAAGTGGATCATTACTATCTCCTCAATAATCTCGTTTATAAAAACTACTCAGTCCATGACTGGCGGATACCAGTCTGAATTTCTTCTACAACTACATCTGAAACTATGACGCCGCCTTTTAGTCCTGTGGCGCGCTGCTTAAAACGACGCTGCCCAGGAAGACGAGTTCCGGCATCAGCACTTAAAACTTGTAAAAAATCTTGAATTCGACCAGCAAAAACAGATGCGCCTGCTAAGCCTGGATCAATCGTCAATATCAACTGACCAATCCGTGGGCGGTTACCCTTCGGATCAAAAAAAGAATCTGCCTCATAGGAAAATCTACTGCCAGAAAGCCCAACTACTAGTAATTCAACGATGAGGGCAAGCAAAGCCCCTTTATCACCGCCCAGAGGAACCATCAGACCCTTCAGGCCCTCTTGTGGATCCGTGGTTGGCTTACCGTCAGCAGTCAATGCCCAACCTTCTGGAATCTGCTGGCCATTTTTTGCTGCGACCAATAATTTTCCGCGGGCAACCGCAGAAAGTGACATGTCGATGACCAGGGGATCGCTACCCGGAATTGGGAAGGCTGCAGCCAAAGGATTGGTCCCAAAAATAGCTTTCGCACCACCAACCATTGGCATTGCCGCTGGGGTGTTTCCAAATAACAATGAGATATAGCCCGCTCTTGCAGCAGCCTCAACATAATGACCTGCGACGCCAAAATGATGGCTATTGGTAACCGCGACTAAACCAAGGCCACTTTTGGAGGCCAGATTCACGGAGAGGTCAGTAGCAAAACGAAGTGCAGGAAAAGCGAGGCCATCACGCGCATCAACCAACGCTGCTGCCGTCTTGAATGGTCGAACCTTCAATTTGGGATCTAGTTCAATACGCCCATTTTTTGCATGGCCAGCGTATTGAGCCACCCGTGCGAGGCCATGTGATGCAAGCCCATCCAGCTCCGCTAAAGCCAAAAATTGCGCCGTTTCATAAGCGGCCTTTGCACCAATCCCTGCGGCCCTCAGACCTGAATCGGCCAACGTCAGCAATTCCTGATAACTGAGATTCATGCATGCTCCCCTCGGGAAAAGGCAATCAGGCTCAACCCATTAAAACGCAGGGTTTTTAGGGCTTGACTAGACTTGGCTTTAGGGGACAAAATAGATGACATATCTGAATCATATAGATGATTTAGATATCTTGCAAGAATCAATTCATTGTGCGGCGCAACGAATACAAAGTGGCGCAATATAGTGGGTGGAGGAGACAGTAGTGACGTATAAGCATATAACTAATAAATAGCAATAAAGCGTATTTTTTGATGCCTAAGTAGATAAGATACAAAGATCAAATTACCACTGGAGATCACCGATGTTTAAGATTGAAAATTTCAAACTGAGTAGACGATTTATTTTGCTTGCTGGAGCGCTATCGCTCGCCCTACCCCAACTAGCAATCGCGCAATCTTGGCCTACTAAGCCAATTAAATTAGTAATCCCATTTGCAGCTGGAGGAACTACCGATATTCTTGGCAGACTCCTGGCTCAGCAATTAACAAAAGACTTGGGACAGAACGTTATCGTTGAAAACAAAGGCGGTGCAGGCGGTAATATCGCAGCTGAATTTGTAGCGCAATCCCCTGCTGACGGTTACACCATCATGCTTGCTTCTGGAAGCATGCTCACAGTTAACCCCAACTTGTACAAAAAATTGCCGGTTAATTACAGCAAAGATTTTGTGAATATCACCAATGTTGCCAGTGGTCCAATGCTGCTATCAGTAAGTACTAAATTGCCCGTTAAAAATTTAAATGAATTTATTACCTACGCCAAAACTAAAGATCTGAATTTTGGTTCAGCTGGTATCGGCAGCCAAGTGCATATGGCTGGCGAGAATCTCACCTACTCTGCCAATATTCCAGCAACACATGTACCTTATAAAGGTGAATCAGCGGCTATCAATGACCTCGTAGCTGGACAAATTGATTTCATGGTTGGTAACTTGACAGCTGCAACTGGATTTGCAAAGACCGGTCAAATTAAGCCGATAGCCGTTACCAGTGCTAAGCGAGTTAAACAACTTCCTGATGTGCCTACCGTTGCCGAAAGTGGGATTCCTGGATTTGAAAGTACAGGCTGGTTTGGCTTGATTGCCCCCGCCAACACTCCTAAAGCCATCACCGATAAGATTTACGATGCCACGGTAAAGGCAGTGAACTCAGAAGCGATGAAAAAGAGCCTAGAGCTTAACGGCTTAACTCCAGTAGTCAATTCTCAGAAAGACTTTGATGCTCAGATTAAAGCTGAGTCAGCAAACTGGGAGAAGGTGATTAAGGGTCGCAATATTAGTGCCCAGTAATGATTCATAGCGGTATAAAAAAGCGAGGATTCGTCCTCGCTTTTTTACTTTCTAATAAGCAATCATTTTATGCAAGCTGTCTAAGCAATAACATTGAACCAGAAAATACCAATATAGAGCCATAAGCTATCCGCATCGAAGTATTGCTAAGCTTGGTGTGGACATGGGATCCAGTCCATATACCCAAGAATGCAACCGGCATTAAGCAAGCGGCAAGGACGATTACCTCCCAACTCAGTATCAGCCCAGTAACCAGCATCAAGGCAAGCCTTAAGAAGGTCAGCATAAAAATAGCAAAGGCCATTGTCGCGCGAAGAACCTTGGGGTCATTAATTCTTAAACCTAGATAGGATGCATACACTGGCCCACCTGTAGCAAAAAGAGCAGTAAATGCACCTCCAAAAAATCCAAATGGCACTGCCCACCATTTATTGATGGGATCTCGAAACTCGACGTTTCTCTGAACTAAAACACGCACGCCATTAATGGCTGCAAAGATCCCAAGAATCAATAACAAAGGCTCGCTTGGCGCCTTCACCAATAAAAAGATCCCTAATACCATCCCGATTAGACTAAAAGGAAATAGCCATTTCAATTCTTGAATATTGGCATCACTAGATGACTTTCTACCCACATACAGCGAAGCGCAGATATCAATAAGCACCATCATTGGCACCACTACCTTTAGCGGGTACATCTGAACCAGTAAAGGCACAGCCGCTATTGATGAGCCAAATCCAGAAACTCCAAAGATGAAGAATGCGCACAGAACAATTAGAGTTGCTAGCGCAAACGAGGCCGGCTCAATTAATTCAAAAATAATTAGGCCTCTACCAAAATAGTCTCGCCAGGTTTAATCATCGTAAATTGAACTGGTCTATTTTTAATATCCAACCCATTTTTACCCAATTGAACTGCTGTGAAATAAGACTCTTCTAAAGAGCCGGGTTGAGGAAAATCATCACGATAGTGAGCTCCTCGAGAGTTTTCACGAGAAAGCGCAGCTTCGGTTACAGACTTGCTAACTAAGATCAGATTATTTAAATTCATCCAATCCTGCCATGTAATGCTGTATTCCCTTTGAATATCGCCAACGCCAATTTGATGCAACTGCTCACCTAACTGATCAAGCTTGATGCGAGCTCGGAGCAAACTTTCTTTTGTTCTTGAGATGCCTACGTCATCCCACATACACTCTGCCAGAGCATCACGAATTAACTCAATATCGCCAGCAGGCCTCTCTAATGGCGCCTCATGAGCCTTGATGCTGGCGTGCACCTCATCCATATTGCACTCCTGCAAATTCTGCGAAACAACCCATTTCGCCATTTCTTCACCAGCAATACCGCCAAATACAGTGGAGTTAGCAACGCCATTACCACCCAAGCGGTTTGCACCGTGCACCCCTCCAGTGTCTTCACCTGCTGCAAATAAACCTGGTAACTCGGTGCTGCAGTCTGCCTTAAATATCAATCCGCCCATCATGTAATGTGCAGTTGGAACAACCTCTACAAGATCTCCAGCCAAGTCAAAGCCACTATCAGCACATCGCTCGACCATGCCTTTAAATTGCTTGCGAACGTTATCAGGGCCGAGATGACTCATCTGAATAAAAACACCGCCATTAGGGGTGGCTCTACCCGCTCTAATTTCAGAATTAATAGAGCGAGAAACAATATCTCGAGTTGCACGTTCATTACGGGGATCGTAGTTACCCATAAAGCGCTCTTGATTACCATTAAGCAAATATCCACCTGCCCCACGCAAGCCTTCCTCAAGAACAGTTCCAGTCATCCTGGTGCCAGGGCCGGCTAACAAACCAGTTGGATGAAACTGCACCATTTCCATATCGCGCAATGTGAGGCCAGCACGCAGAGCCATTGCTAAGCCATCACAGCTCTTATCGCCCGAAGGCGTGTGGTACTTATACATTGTTGGACCACCACCAGTAGCAAGGAGTACTGCCTTGGCTCGTACCAATGTGAATTCACCAGTCTGCATATTGAGCATGAGTACCCCGGCGAGTGACTTTCCATCAGCACTATGAATTAACTCAAGCGCCCGATATTCCTCAAGGCGATGAATTCCTCTAGCCCAGACTTGCTCAGCCAATCGACTGATAATTTCAATGCCAGTCAAATCACCCTTATGAACTGTACGGTCAAAGGTTTGTCCAGCAAATGCTTTTTGATGGACTGTTCCATCTGGATTGCGATCAAAAAAACAGCCGAGCTCATTCTCAAGCTCATGAATACGTTCGACAGCCTTATTAACTAAGGTCCAAGCTAACTCTTGATCGGACAGCCATTTACCACCCTCAATCGTATCCATAAAGTGACGCTCAACAGAATCACCTTCTGCTAGCGCAACGTTATAACCACCCTGCACCATCCGGGTACAACCACATTTCCCCAGCAGCCCCTTTACGGCAATAGTGATCTTAAGGTTTGGATTAGCTTGATGTGCGTGCAGGGCTGCAAATAATCCTGCACCACCAGAACCCAGAATTAGGATATCAGTTTCAATAGTGGCGATATTCATGATGCAATTCCTAAGCTCTTTAAAACAGCTTCTTTATTGCGCGCAACATCGCTCTTCACTTCTTGATAAATGCTGCCACCGTGGCTATCCATTGCTACCAGCAAAGGACCAAAGTCCTTAATCTTGAAGCGCCAGAGAGATTCTGGATTGAGATCATCCATATCGACATCTTCTATTTGTTCAATCCAAGTCGTCTCTAGTGCCGCTGTGCCGCCAATAATAGCAAGGTACACGCCACCGATTTCCTGAAAGGCTGCCGCAGATCCTTCACGCATACCGCCCTTGCCTACAATCATTCGCACACCATTTTCAGTCATCAAAGGGCGAGTAAAACGCTCCATACGATCTGAAGTAGTAGTCCCAATGCAGATTGGCTGGTAGCCAGCTGGGAATTCTTCGCTGACAGGCACCTTACGCACATTCGGCGCTGTATGAATCACAGCATGCCCATTGAGATCAAAGCGAGTTTTTCGACCCTTATCAAATAAGTGGATCTGCGTAGCATCTCGAATACCAAACAAGGTATTTTGAAGTGTAACTGTGTCATTAATACGTAGCTTACGAATATCCGCTTCGCTAACAGGAGTTGGAAGGTAGTAATGGGCCATCGTTATTCCTAGAATCCGTAAGTCACACCAGCGGGTGTGAAAGTTGCTCGCGCTCTTCGCGCAGAATGGCACTGCATATTGACTGCCACTGGATTTAAAGTGATATGGGTGTGTGCAAGCTCGACATGCACGGCAAATGCCGTTCCATCGCCACCTAAACCTTGGGGGCCAATACCTAATTTATTTACAGCAACAGTTAACTCTTGCTCTAACTTGGCGCCTTCTTCGTCACTACATACGCTCCCCAATGCCCTGGTAGCCGCACGCTTGGCCATCGCAACACATTGCTCGGAGGTGCCACCAATGCCAACGCCAACAATCGTTGGGGGGCATGTCTTACCTCCAGCAGATACCACACTCTCAATGACAAAAGCTTTAACGCCATTAATCCCATCAGCAGGAATAGCCATCTTCAAAAATGAATTATTTTCTGAGCCACTTCCCTTTGGAACCATCTCAATTTCAAGCGTCTCATCATCGTCACAAAAATCAATACTGATTGCAGGCATATCAATGCCGCAGGAGGTGTGATTATTTTTTCTGGTGATTGGATGGACTACTGATGAACGCAATGGATATTCAGTTGTTGCACGCTCACACCCTTTACGAATAGCCGCCTTGAGCTCCATGCCATCAAGCTGAACATTGCGACCAATCTTGACCTTGTAGATCGGTAGGCCCGTGTCCTGGCAAAGTAAGTTGTCCTCACGCTCTGCAACAGCAATATTGGTGATCATGGTTTTCAGCACTACCTGTGCGCGAGCATCCGACTCACCTTGGTTTAAGCGCTCAATACCCGCTTTAACATCATCTGGGAGTACTTTTAAGGCGCGGATATAAAGCTCTTTACATGCGTCTTCAACTGCTTTCATTTGCAACTGCATAAATTACCCAATCAATTTGCTAAATACAAGAATAGAAGGCCACAAGCAATGCCAAACAAAATAGCCACTTGGGTCCAAGCCTTACGCAGTCCGCGCCACGGACCAAACTCAATCATGATGAGCCGAATTCCACCCACCAAATGTATCGCCAACAAAATAACGAGCGCCCACTCACCAAATTTGAATACCCAAAAATCAGTTAATTCTAAATAGCGCTCAAATCCACTGGCCCCACGTAGGGACTGAGAAAGCATTAAGAAATGCAAAGGAATAAAGCAAGCCAACAATAATCCGGAGAAACGATGGCATGCATATGCAAAGTAAGAGAGATGAGACTTTGCGCGTAAATCGAGCTTTGGTCTAGATCTCATAAAGCACCTCCGGTATAGACGCCGATTACCGCTGTAGTTCCCAGGGTGATGATGAGGGCCGCCAGAACCCAAGATAGAGCCTTGGAAATAAATCCTTTGCAAAAGGTTTCTTCGAGAATGTTAGCCACACCGATAGGTGCATGTACAAAACAGGCCAAAACAAAAATCTCATAAAAAATGGCAAATGCAATATTGCCTTGCGTGCGCCCAAGAATCTCTTCAGCAGTGAGACCGCCGCGTATTGCGTAAAAAATAATGATGAGGTGGATGCTGACACAGAGTCCTAAAATCATGGCACTAATTCTTTGGGCATACCAAAGCTTTGCCTGCAATACTCCCGGACTCATAACTTACCCCATTTGCTGCCACGCACGGCAGCCCTGGCTACCAATTTCTTAAGGCCAGCAATACTGGCTGTAGGCTCAAGCTTCTTAGGACAGCGCTCTGTACAAGATCCCTGCGTATGACATGCATGACAACCTTCATCGCCAGCAACAGCACGCAGGCGATCCAATTGCTGCACATCACGCACATCGTTTGTTAGCGTCCAGGCGCGATTCAAAGCCGCAGGACCAAGATAGTTAGCGCGTTTTTCAACAACCTCACACGAGGAATAGCAAACTCCGCAACCAATACATTCGATGCCAGCATTAGCCAACTGGCGCTCAATCGATTCTGGCTCTACTTTCGCAAAATCATCATGACGTGTTTTATTGCCCTTGAAGAAGCCGACAGCACCTTTCCACTTGTTAAAGAACTCTCGCATATCCGTTGCAAGATCTTTAATGACGGGAAGATTATTTAAGGGGGCGATCTCTAGTGAGTCACCCTCCACAATCTGAGAAACGTGCGTGCGACATGTCCAGCGAGCAACGCCATTCACTGTCATAGCGCAAGAACCACACATACCAACTCGACAAGCGAAGCGATAACTTAGGGTTGGATCCAGCTTGCGCTGAATATAGGTAACAACATCCAGCACCGTTTGATTGGAGTTTCGTGGCACCAAATACTCAACAAACTCACCTTCTTGAGCACCGCGCCAGACTTTTACTTTGAGATCTGTATTGGACATGAGCTGATTATATCGATAGATAGTAAAAAATAAATCGAATATAATTTTCTTCGAGATAAAAAAATACTTTATATTTAAGCCTATGTCGAGCATTCGAGTACTCAAGAACTTTCTAGCTATTTCAAGACACAAGAGCGTGGCGGCCGCTGCACGTGAAATAGGGCTTACCGCAGCTGCTGCGGGACAACAATTACAGCAACTGGAGGCAGATATTGGTATTGAGCTTTTTGATAGGACTAAACGCTCCATGACTCTAAATCACCACGGCAGATCATTAGTTGAGCCAATCCAGGAGATCGTGGCTCGTTATGAGGCCCTGGGCTCTGATTTCAAATCCGAAGTGAGCGGAACCATCGTTTTAGGTGCACTTGTTTCAACCCTCATGGGGGCATTTGGCAATGCCCTCAATAAAATCAAACAAAGTTATCCAAGCCTTGAGGTCAAATTAATAGCTGGCTTATCTAGCAACTTTCTTGATCAAGTTCTTGACGGGAGTCTGGATGCAGCCATTGTTACAGAATCCCCATATGCATTACCTCAAAATGTGCAATGGACTGAGTTGTACAACGAACCCATGGTGTTAATTTACCCAACAGTCAAAAATAGAAAAGGTGTCTCCACAAAGGCATTGTCTAGCGAGCTACCATTTATTCGATTCGAGAGAAACACTTGGACAGGCCACCTTGTAGATCAAACTATTCGCTCAAACAAACTAGTTATTAAGGAAGGTATGGAGCTCAATTCCGTAGAAGCAATTATTGAGCTCGTGAGGCAGGGGCTAGGCTACGCAATTGTCCCTAAGCTAGCGAACATCTCCTGGGGAACTGATAAACAATTACACATTTCGGAGTTGACAGGGAAAACAGTGTTTCGTAAGGTGGGACTGCTAGAACGAAAAAAACACAGTCGCCAAAATATTACCCAGGTCATTAAGCAACACTTCTTATCCATTCATCCAACAAATAACTAGCCAACTTAAGTGGGTTCTGTAGACATAGCAACAATAAGAAAAGTCCGGCATTACCGGACTTTTCATTAGGCGCAATAAAGGCCTTATTTCTTAAGATTCAATTCAGTACCTAATTTGCTATAAAGATCGTATTGCTCTTTTGCAAAGGCTTCGGTATCTGCTTGCGAGCGAATCGCTGAGATTGCACCAACCATGTCATTACCATTTATCCATGCAGGATTTTTTGCAACCTCTTTGAGAATAGCCTGCCACTTGTCAACAACTTCGGACGGTAGCCCAGGAGGTCCATATAAACCACTCCATCCCATAACCTTCTCGAGGCTTCCCATTCCCTCCTCTTTTGCGGTGGGAATATTTGGAAAATCTTTTAAGCGTGTAGGTGATGAAGTTACAAGGGGTCGCATTGCATTTCCTTTTAACTGCCCTGTAATGGTCGTTAAGTTATTGCATAAGAAATCCACTTCACCACTCAACAAAGCAGTAGAAGCCAGTCCAGCACTTTTATAAGGGATCATCGTTGCAGCTGATGATGGTAAGCCAACGTCACGCAAGAGAACCTCTACAGCCAAATGTTGCGTGGTCCCCGCACCCGCAGTGGAATAATTCAATTTAGTTGGATTTGCCCTAATGACCGCTATTAATTCCTTCATATTTTTATAGGGTGCATCAGGCTTCACAACGCAAACCAAGGGATTAAAGTCAAGTAAGGAGATGAACGTAAAGTCATTCCATTTATAAGGAGTACTACTATCGAGTGCCGGAACAATCGCCTGAGAGCCAGCCCTTGAAACTAATAAAGTGTAGCCATCAGGCGGGGATGTGCGAACTTTTTGCGAGCCAATCGTCCCTGATGCGCCCGCAATGTTTTGCACAATCACGTTTTGGCCTAATAACCTGCCAGCTATAGGCGCTAAATTTCTGGCAGAAAAGTCACTATCACCACCAACTCCATAGGGCGCAATGAGCGTAATGGGTCTATTTGGATAATTTTGAGCTACTGCAACATCAGCAGCCAACGCCATCAAAAATAATGCTGGAATAAATCGATTTTTTACTAAGCGCAGCATGCTACCCCCTGTTTTTTAAAATCCGGCATCCCATAGAAATACAAGCTAATGCTAAAGAGTATTTGTAAAAAATAAAGTAAGGGTTTAAACGAGTAAGAGCGTCGATTGACTATACAGTCAACTCAACAGAAAGTTTGGTCCCTGGAACCAAGATTCCACCCCTATCCCCTGGTGTCACACCCCCCCAGCGAGAATCAAAATAGGCGGGCAAAGGTCTTGCTGATAGAGGCGCAATCCAGAGGCGCAACAGATGGCGCTGAAGTTTAGGGTCTGGCCAATTCTCAAAATCATTTCTTGAATGGAGAATTTGATGGTTATGCAAGAGTTGAATATCGCCTTGCTCAAAAGCCATCTGCAGGGCAAATCCAGGCTCTTGCAAAATGGCATCAATTTCATCCATGACTTCGATTTGCTCTGGAGTTAGTCTCGGAGCTTGCGGATAAAGTCGTTGTGCGTCTTCTATGTAGTGCCGCAAGTAAACACAGGAAAGATGTCCTTGATACCAATTAAAGATTGGAATCTCAAACCATGGATCCCGACCTTCAGGAACTTCTCCTCGGCGATCAGTCGGGTAAGGAGTAAACATAGCAGAGATTAAATCCGGCCTGCGTTCAATCAACTTGTTATAGAGGGCCATCGAGCTTGCAATAAATGACTCCCCGCCCGCCTTAGCTTTTTGTAGGCAAAGCAAGCCCACAATATCTGCAGAATCGGTATGGTAATCAAGCTTTCTATTGGTCTGATAAAAACGTACTCCAGCCTCTACCTTGACACCTTGATCACGTACATGACCCAAAAGATGACCTTTACCATTACTACTTCTTAAGCTACCCATATGGCGACCAAGCCCCATATAAACAGCAGCAGCCTTTTCTATTGACCAGTTTTTGATTGGAAGACCACGCAACAGCACAAAGCCACGCCCGGCTAGTAGCTCATTAAGCGTTTTAGCAACAAATGGCGCAAGCTTTTTTAGTGGAAATGATTCAGGGCTGATGTCTTCTAATGCAATGCCAGAGCTAAGAAAATGATCTGCGGCCGCCTCAAGCTCGGCGATTTGCTCTGAGTCCCAATGAACAATCCAGCTAGGATCATTTTGAATAACCTCGCCTAACCATGCACCAGCCCCCTCAATCACGCTTGGGGCATTGTCCAGTTTATTTGCGGCGTGTTCTGCATGCATATTCATTACCTCATCTAATTACATACATTTGGATTTTGACTGCGCTCGAATTAAAAGCAGTCTATCTCAAAAAATTTGAGAAATAAATCACAAATATACTTTTTCATATCAATTTATTTTATTTTTAAAACTCTCATATAACTAAACTCTATAGATGATGGTGAATGATTAAGGGTTATCACCCATTTTTACCTCTGCCCCTACATAAGAAGAAATTCCGAAAAATCCAAAAATAAATTCGCCTATGCGCCAGAATAAAAATAGATTGTTTTTGAACAAATGAATTTACAAAAATATCGTATGCTCTACTGACAGAGAGCAGTACTCAATGAAATTTTTAGGGATGTATTTTTTATGGTCACAAAAATTACCAGCGGTGCCGATAACTTTGTTAAGGCGCTAGAGCTTGCGGGTGTTACTAAAGTGTTTACGCTTTCTGGAAATCACATCATGCCTGTGTACAACGCACTGTTTGATTCCAAAATTGCGCTCATACATACGCGACATGAGGCGGCTGCAGTTCATATGGCTGATGCATGGGCAAGACTGACTGGTGAGATCGGTATTGCCTTAGTGACAGGCGGACCAGGTCATGCAAATGCAGTCTCTGCCCTCTACACCGCCTCAATGGCTGAATCACCAGTTGTTCTTGTCTCAGGGCACGCACCCTTAAACCAGCTGGGTAAAGGTGCATTTCAGGAGATGGCTCAAGCAGACATTGCAGCGCCGTTAACAAAGGCCTCCTGGACTTGCCAAAAAGTTGAAGATATCGCCATCGATACTGCAAAAGCAATACGCATAGCAAAGTCGGGAAGACCGGGCCCTACACACCTGAGTCTACCTAGCGATATTCTAGAAGCTGCAAGTCCATTAAATGCCCCCCTACCCTCAAGCGAGGATTTCTTGGTGGAGCATCAGTCCAGTAATGTAGATGTTGCGGCAATTCTGTCGCCGTTAATGGCTTCTAAAAAACCACTCATACTCGTTGGACCAATGATGCTCTCCAAGTCCGGAAGAAAGCAATTGCTACAACTTGAAGCAGCGTTAAACATTCCCGTGGTTGGCATGGAAAGCCCAAGAGGCATTGGCGATCCTAGTCTCGGCGCCTTTTCTGAAGTTTTATCTCAAGCCGACTGCATTCTTTTGCTTGGCAAAAAACTCGACTTTACCTTGAAGTTTGGTAATAGCCCTGGCATCAATCCAGAGTGCACTTTGTTACAAATTGATCCCGAAGCAAATGAAATTGAGCGAGTCAAAAAAGCAGTAAGCAATCGCTTGAAGTCATCATGCATTTGCGACACCCCCACTGCAATCGACAAACTGATCGCTGCTAAATCGGCAAAACATCCAAGCCCAGATGAATGGCTAAAAGAGGTTAATTCAGCCATTACCTATCGCCCTGCTTCTTGGAAAGAGTTACCACCAACAGCAGGCAGAATTCATCCAGCACAAGCATTTCTGCCTCTTCAAGAAATATTGGATAGTCACCCAGATTCAGTGCTAGTCAGTGATGGCGGTGAAATTGGACAGTGGGCTCAGGCATGCTTGAATGCACCCAATCGTGTTCTCAATGGCATCGCCGGCTCCATTGGGGCCGGGATCTCTTTTGCATTGGCATCAAGAGTTGCAAAACCAAACGCACCGATTATTGCTGTAATGGGAGATGGTACTTTTGGTTTTCATAGCGCTGAAATTGATACAGCCGTTCGCTATGGACTAGATTTTGTCCTTTTAGTTGGAAACGATGCGCGATGGAATGCCGAATATCAGATCCAACTCAAAGATTACGGTAAAGATAGAACCATTGGCTGTGAACTGTTGCCATCGAGCTATGAAAAAGTCTGCCAAGCTTTTGGTGGTTACGGGGAGCTAGTGACAAGCTCTAATGAAATACTGCCTGCAGTAAAACGTGCAATCGCGAGCAATTTACCATCCTGCATTAATGTCATGATTGAGGGTCTAGCGGCACCTAATATCAAAAGGGGCTAATCTGACTAAGTACCAGAATTTCCTTGAACAATGTCGTTCAATCATTGGGCTGGACTTTGTGTGCGACTCAAAATCCGATAACCAGCCTTTTTTAACGGATTGGAGTAAACGCTTCTCGGGTGATGCCATTGCTGTCTTAAAACCAAAGAACACTCAGGAGGTAGCTGCCTTAGTTTCTTTGTGTAATCAAAATAAAATATCTATCGTGCCGCAAGGAGGAAACACTGGACTTTGTGGTGGCGCAACCCCCATCAGCGATTATCAATCGGTTGTCATTCTCACAAGCAGAATGAACCGAATCCATGAGGTTAATCTTGAAAACTCGACGATTACCCTTGATTCTGGAGTGCTACTAGCAAGCGCTCAAGAGACTGCAAAACAATCGGGAAAGTTATTTCCCCTTAGCCTCGCTTCAGAAGGCAGCTGCACTATTGGAGGAAATTTATCCACCAACGCAGGGGGAGTACAAGTTCTTCGCTATGGGAATATGCGTGATCTCACACTAGGCCTTGAGGTGGTGACACCATCTGGCGAAATCTTCAATGGTTTACGCGGCCTTAGAAAAGATAACACCGGGTACTCATTAAAAGATCTCTACGTTGGCTCAGAAGGAACGCTTGGAATTATCACTGCTGCAACCTTAAAGCTATTTCCATTACCTCGATCTAAAGCTACAGCACTCGTTGCCCTAGAAGACATAAACGCCAGCATCCAACTGATTGAATTAATTAATCAGCATTGCAATGCAGACTTAACCGCATTTGAGATCATTTCATCTAAAGCGCTCAGCCTTGTTCCCATCGGGAATGAAAAACTAGCCGGGCTAGTTAACAACAAATCTTATTGGACAGTGCTGATAGAGCTATCAAGCATGGAGGATGAAGAAAAATCATATACCCAGCTTGAATCATTGCTTGAGAAGGCCTTTGATGTCGCACTAATCAATGACGCTGTCTTATCAAAATCCTTACAGCAGTCAAAAGAGCTCTGGAAAGTAAGGGAGGGCATACCGGAAGCGCAATTCAGCCTTGGGACAATCATCAAGCATGACATTTCATTGCCAATATCTGCACTGGCGGAATTTGTCTCATCAACAGAAGTGAAATTGAAAAACTTTTGGCCGCATTTACAAACAATTATTTTTGGGCACATTGGTGATGGCAATCTTCACTACAACATTGCGCCACTCACCCCAGAATTTTCTACAGAACTTGAGTCAAGAAGAAAAGACATTAATCAATTGGTTCATGATGAAGTCTATAAATACTCAGGCTCATTTTCAGCCGAACATGGTATTGGGCAGCTGAAAAGAGATGAGCTAACGCAAAGAAAGAGTTCTGTAGAACTGGGGTTGATGAAAAGCATCAAAATAGCACTTGATCCAAACGGAATCATGAATCCTGGCAAAGTACTTTAGCAGCAATACCTATGAATATTTCTCCGTACCTATAGAACGTATTCACTAGAAACTTGAAATCCTACAAAGCCTCTCTGTAGATGGCGGCAGCATCTTCAAGCTTGATTTCCCGCGGACTATTCATTAGCAAACGGGTTTGTAACATCGCATCGATCGCCAATTGATCAATATCTTTTTCAGCAATCCCAACATCTCTAAGACGAGTGGGCAGGCCTAACTCCCCTGCCAAGGAACCAAGATAATCTACCAATTGAGAAGCTTGCTTCATAGTCGACCCTTGTAAACCGGGCCGAATAATCTGTCCAAGATCCGCATACATTACATGCGCAACCTCTAAGTTAAATCGCATTACCGGAGCCAGCACTAGTGAATTTGACAGCCCATGTGGCACATGAAATCTTGCTCCAATTGGATAAGCTAAAGCATGAACACCGGCGACTGGTGCATTAGTAAATGCCATTCCACCTAAACATGCTCCGAGTAGCATATTTTCACGTGCCTCAATATCTCCACCCACAAAGACTGCACGATGCAAGTTGTTCGATAACAATCTCAGGGCCTCTTTTGCAAGGCAGTCAGCCATGGGATTTTTTAAATGCTTTGTTGTAAATGCCTCGATTGCATGAACCATGGCATCGATTCCAGTGGCTGCAGTGACATGTGCTGGAAGACCCAATGTCAACTCAGCATCTAAAAGAGCAACATCCGGTAGTAAGTGGGGGGATAGGACACCCTTCTTTTCACTCTCGCTCACAGTAACTACTGAACTCTTAGTTACTTCTGATCCAGTTCCCGCAGTGGTGGGTACCAATATTAACGGTAACCTAGGGCCTTTCGCATTGCTGATCCCATAGATATCAGCCAATGCCTCCTTGCCCAGCGATAGCAAGGCAACGAGCTTTGCCACATCCATCGAGCTGCCACCGCCAAACCCCACAATACAGTCTGCTTTATATTCTTGAGCCACCTTAACCGCTGTTTCGATGATTGAAACCGGTGGATCAGCCTGGACTTCAGAAAAAATATGTACAGGAATGTTTAACTCTTTGAATTGAGGTAATGATTTTTCCAACAATCTTGCAGCAAGTACTCCGGGGTCCGTAACAATTAAAACGTTGCTAGCACCCTGCTCACGAGCGATTTTTGCCAACTGGTTAGAGCCACCCCGCTGAACCAGGATAGAACGAGTGGAATGAAAATCAAATTGCATCAGCAATCCTTTGGTAATAAATAAATACGCTCAGAAGGGCTTAAGCAAAACCTTTGCCGCTGCAGTCTTGCCGGCATGTAAATCCATAAAAGCTTGAGGCCCATTATCTAGGGTTCGCTTTTCCACCCAAGACAAATCTCCAAACGCATTACGAGCCAATAGATGAACCGTGGCCTGAAGATCAACGGTTGAATAAGTGTAGGTGCCAAGAAGTGTAATTTCCGCAAGTGTGAGCTTACGCATATCAATCTCACTAGACCAATCCTGAAGACCTACGTGCATAATCACACCTCCAGGTTTGATAGCTGCCATGGCAGCATTTCGAGTTACGGCAGCACCAACACAATCCATTACAAACTCATAATAGTTTTCAGATGCCTTCTGCTCAATTGGATTAAAGGTCTTGCATGCAGCATGAAGCTCAATAGCGCTTCTGCGCAATGGATTTACCTCTGCGACCGTTAAGTCACCAACCCCATAATGTTTGAGAAGGAGAGCGGCTAACATGCCAATCGCCCCACCACCGAGGATTAAAACGCGACATTCCTGTATGGGGCGCTGAAGTGCGCGCATTGCTAAATTGATTGCATGCACTGCAGTTGCAGCAGGCTCAGTGAGTGCCGCCGCATCTACCGACAGATTCTCTGGGACTGCTATCAATGAGCTTGCCGGAATACTCATATACTCAGCAAAAGCACCAGGGCGAGTCATGCCAACCATTGTTCGGTTAGCGCATAAATTATTTCTACCTTGCAAACAATACTCACAATGTCCGCAGGTGATTAACGGATTACCCGTGACTCTTTGCCCGGGAGAAAATAATGGGGTACTAGCTTCCGCAATTGTTCCAGCAAATTCATGTCCCAATACAAGCCCTGGTTTTCTTCTGGGATCATGTCCATGAAAAGCATGCATGTCACTACCGCAAATGCCAACTGACTCTATCTTCAAAACCACTTCTCCTTCTACTAGATCGGGATAGGGTCGATCTAATATTTGCATCTCATTGGGTTGCGTATAGACCAAAGCTTTCATAGTTCCTTCCTTATGATGCGGTGTAACCACCATCAAGCATGATGGTTTGCCCCGTGATGTATGAGGATGCATCGCTAGCCAAAAAAATTGCTAAGCCATCGACATCTTTTATCTCCCCGTTGCGGCCAACGGCCGTTTTACTTGCGTGCATTTTGACCAACTCTGGATCCCCAAAGACTGGTGCAGTGAGTGCGGTTGGGAAAAAACCGGGGCCGATTGCGTTGCAGGTAATGCCAAACCTTGACCACTCCTGCGCAATTGCACGTGTAAGCTGCACTATTCCACCCTTGCCTGCGCCATAAGGAGCACTATTTGCAAACGCCCTAAAACTTTGCAAAGAGGCGATATTAATAATCCGCCCCCACCCTCTTTCTCTCATTTGAGGTGCCAAAGCTTGTGTCAAAAAAAATGGAGCGCCCAAATGAACATTCAATTGCTCTTGCCAACTTTTTGGTGAGACCGCAGTAAAAGGTTCACGTAAATTCATTCCAGCAGCATTAACCAAAATATCGACCTTGCCTAGCTTAGTTAACACCTTCTGAGATAACTCTGCAGGTTGCTCGAGCAGGCTGAGATCGGCTACAAAGCAAGAGGCTTGAACGCCCTGTTTATCTAGACGCTCAGCAGCTTCAAACAATTGCCACTCCCTGCGAGCAGCAATCGCAACCTGAGCCCCAGCTCGACCGAGCGCTAGAGCAATGCCCTCACCCAGGCCGCTACTACCACCAGTGATCAGAGCGGTTTTTCCCTGCAAGCCAAATAACTGTTCAATCTTCAGACTCATACCTCCACCGGAGTTCCGCGATCAAATTTTTCATCTGGGAAATACTTTTCCAGTCGATCATCTGCAGTGCGTGCGTGCGCTTCCATACCCTCCAAACGACTAATTCTGGCAGTGACCAAGGCCATTTCCTTGCTACCTTCTCGCGTCATTTTTTGCCATGTCAAGGTTTTCATAAACTTATGAACCGATAAGCCTCCGGAGTATCTTGCTGCACCCTTAGTGGGTAAAACATGATTTGGTCCGCTAGTTTTATCGCCAAAGGCAACTGTAGTTTCCTCACCCAAGAAGAGCGACCCATAACAAGTGAGATTGCTAAGCCACCAATCCAAATCTTTTGCATGAACCTCAAGGTGTTCACTGGCATATTTATCAGAGATCTGGGCAACCTCTTCGCGAGAACTGCAAACAATAACCTCACCATAATCACGCCAAGCGCAGGCTGCAGCATCTTTAGCAGTAGGGGGCAATAGGTCAATCATTTCAGGAACTAATTTCATTACTTCATTCGCCAGCTTCTCTGAGGTTGTAAACAACCAAGCGGGAGACTCATGTCCATGCTCTGCTTGCCCAACCAAATCACTTGCGACAATTTTGGGATCAGCAGTTTCGTCAGCAATCACCGCCACCTCAGAAGGGCCGGCAAAAACGTCAATACCCACCTTACCAAATAAAGAGCGTTTCGCCTCTGCTACAAACTTATTTCCTGGACCAACCACTACGTCAGCAGGTTTGCCGGTAAATAAGCCATAGGCCATTGATGCAATTGCCTGCACGCCACCCAAGGTCATAATGACGTCTGCACCCGCGGCCTTGAAAGCATATAGAACGTATGGATGAATACCTCCGCCCCGAAATGGACTGGAGCAAGCAATAATATTTTTTACTCCCGCCGCTTTAGCAGTAGCAACTGTCATATAGGCAGAAGCAATGTGGGCATATCGACCCGAAGGGGCATAACATCCAACGACATTCACTGGCAGCACTTTTTGACCAGCCGTAACACCAGGATGCAAGGTTGTTGCGAAGTCCTGGATACTATTTTTCTGAGCAATAGCAAAGTCATAAACTTGCTTCACCGCGAAATCGATATCTTTTTTTACAGCACTAGGCACGTCAGCCAAAGCTGCATTAATAGCTTCTTGAGACATCACAATCTCACCAGCCCATTTATCGAGCTTGAGAGAGTACTCCTTAACAGCTGCTTCGCCATTTTTTTCAATATTAGCGAGCATCTCATTTACTACCTGCTGCGCTGCAGAGGTCTCAGTTTCAGGGGTCTTTGCTGCTTTTTTTAAATAATTAATCGACATATATTTAACCTTAATTTTGTAAGCGCTTACAGCTTCAATCTAAAAAATGAGGTTTCCCCCATTTTTTAGATCTACTTAATAAATCCTACTTGCTGTTATTTGCAAACTCACGGAGTTTTTTGTCTGCATTAACCATCTTCATGAATTCATCAGTGATGTACTCATTTGCAGGTGGAATAGCCTGAATAGCGCCAGTAGACTGCATGAATGCAGCAATAGCATTAAACCAACCATCTACCTGTGATGGACCTTTGGAGCTATCCATAATCTTTAACTCGCCTGCAAGATCATAGGTTGGGCGTGTATCAAACTCTTTCTTCATTGATGCCTCAGAAATTGTTACACCACCTTGCTCATAAAACTTTTTCATCATTGCAATCGCTTGTGGCTGATTGGCATTCATCCACTTCCAAGTGCGTAAATAGATTGCTAAGAATTTAGCGACATTTTGAGGATTCTCTTTTGCATAATCGCCGCGAACGATCAAAGCTCCTGGAACAAAAGCACCGCCATCCTTGCCACTACAAATCACCTTGGCGCCAGCTTTTTCTTCCAAGGTATAGATATTTGGCGCCCATAAACCACCTAAATCTGCGTTACCAGATGACATCGCAGAAATAATTTCACCCTGCCCCATATTCTTAATGGTGACATCAGTTTTAGATAGGCCATATTTCTTCAGGCAAGATTGAACAGCGTAATCGCCAGTGGAATTTCCAGTGAGAACGATTGTTTGACCTTTTAATGATTGAGGGTTGGCTGCAAAAGCAGCTGCAGCCTTTGGGGTTGCCAGCAAAGCATTACCCATTGACTCATCATTAGAGAGTCCAATCGTTTTAATGCCAAAACGCACATAGCCCAATACCGCCGGTACAGATCCTGTTCCACCAACATCCCATGACTTTGATGCTGAGGCGGCAATTTGTGGGACCCCTGCCGGGAAGGTGCTGAATTCAGGCTTAAGACCTAGCTCAGCCCACCAATTTTTCTCAGTTGCCACGTAAAAAGGTAGCGCCCAATAAAGGGCTGGTTGATAGCTAACTTTAATTTCCGTTAATGCCGGCTTTGCTTGCGCCTGCACCTGACTAATGCTGACTGCCGATAAAACCGTTGCACCTAAAATGCCGGCTAATGTTTTTTTAAATTGCATTCTTATCTCCCTCGTACCTTACAAAAGTGAATCAATGATCAACGCCCAAGTTTTGCTCCCGTAACAACTTCCAAATCTGACTACGCAACTGCACAAACGAACTTAAATCCATTACATCTTCAATGCGTGAATGACTATCCCAGCTTTCTTTTTCACGTATAGGCTTAATTTCAATGACATCTCGAATGAGTCCCGGTCTTCTAGACATTACGACTACACGATCTGCGAGATATACCGCTTCTTCAACCGCATGTGTAATGAACAAAACTGTTTTGGGATTCTTACGGGCAAGCCTCACGAGCTCCTCTTGCATCACTACCCGCGTTTGGGCATCTAAGGCGCCAAAGGGCTCATCCATCAAGAGCACTTCCGGCTCCAGAACATACGCACGGGCAATGGCAACGCGTTGCTGCATGCCGCCAGATAATTGATGAGGATAAGCCTGCTCATAGCCCTCTAGGCCCATCAAGGATATCAATCGAATAGTCTTATCGCGCTTCTCTTCAGAACTCATACTCATCGATTTCAAACCAAACTCAATATTCTCTTGAACCGTCTTCCAAGGAAATAATGCGAATTGCTGAAACACAACGGCACGATCCGGTCCAGGACCCCTCACCTCCTTGCCGCCAACTAACACATGCCCCTTACTCGGCATCTCTAGGCCAGCGACCATGCGCATGCAGGTAGTTTTGCCACAACCAGACGGGCCAACAATAGCCACGAACTCTTTATCCTTGACCGTTAAATCAATTCCCCCAACAGCTAAAAATTCCTTGCCGCCTTGCTTAAAGCTTCTCTCTACGGAATCAAAAACAATATCTGCCATAAATCAAATTTCTTTATAGTGAACGGCAAACTTTTCAGCCTGCCTTAAAAGTACATCAATCAATAAACCAATGAGTCCAATTGCAATCATCCCGCTCATCACAATATCTGTCTGAATACTGGCCTGACCTTTAACCATCATGTAACCCACACCACTAGATGCCACAATCAGCTCAGCACCCACCAAAGATTGCCAACCTAGTCCAGCAGAAATTCTTAAGCCGGCAATAATGGATGGAATGGCTGCTGGGAACAAGACTTCTGTCATTAAACGCAACCTGCCTGCCCCCAACATCTTTGCGGCCTCAAGATATTTTTTATCCACATGTATGGCGCCGCGATAAGTATTAATTAAGACTGGTGGAAATGCGCCCATAAAAATAACCAGAACTGGTCCACCAATGCCAGTGCCAAACCAAAGGGCGGCGAACGGAACCCAAGCGATTGGCGCAACAAATCGAATGCTTTCAAAGAATGGAGTAATTAGCTGGTTTGCAAAACGAGATAAAGCCATTAACAAACCAAGTGGCACCCCAATGACTACCGCCAATACAAAGCCATATAGAAAGCGCTGGAAGCTTGATGCAATGTGAGCTAGTAAGGTGTAACCAGAAAAAGGCTCATTCATTAAATGAATGAATTTAAGAAGAACCTCATGTGGAGCCGGCAAAAATTGCTTTGGCACAACACCCAATAGAGCTGACAGGTACCAAATTCCAATAAAACTAGCAATACCGAGTCCTGTCCATAAAATAAACTCACTCTGATTTAAGCGCCCTTGATGTGCCATTACGCTCTCCAAGGCATTGCAAGACGTTCAGCTTTCGCCAATATCTGCGTCATGAGCCACCCCGAAATTGCCACGCTGATCATGCCCACCAGAATCATGGCAGGGTTAATATCCTGCGCAGCTTGATTGAGGATTGAACCCAAGCCTAATGTAGCCCCAACTAACTCAGCAGCAACTAAGGTAGTCCATGATGCTTGAAGTGAAAGTCTCAGGCCTGTAAAAATTAAAGGAAGCGCACCCGGAATGAGCACTTCACGGTAATAGGCAAAGCGGCCAATCCCCAACATAGCAGCTGCTTCACGCTGCGGAACTTCAATCGACTTAACCCCTGTAAAGCTATTAATGACAGCCGGCACAAAAGCAGCCACATAAATAACCATCACCTTAGCCGAATTACCCAATCCCAGCCAAACAATGGCTAAAGGAATCCAAGCTAAGGGTGGTATGGGCCTGAGGGTTAGGAAGATGGGATTTACAAATGCTTCAATTTTTTTATTGGCTCCCATGAGAATTCCCAAAAGAATCCCCAGAGAAGAAGAAACCAAAAATCCTGTCGTGACTAGGACCACGCTTTGCAAGATATGTTGGTACAGCTTGCCATTTCCGTAGCCCTGCATTGCAATAATCTTGAAAGAGTTCCAAGTCTCTGTAGGCGCAGGAAATCTAGCGCTCGAGATTGCCCCTGTCCATTCAGTTAGGCCAAACCAAACGAGTAACGAAATACCAAAGAACAAAACGAGAGAGAAAAGTCTGCTAAAAATTTCTAATTCCTTATAAAATGTAAGCGCTTTCACGATCACCCTCAATTTAACAGTAATATAAATTCTGTCTAGCTACTTTCTTAAGTATTTACCCGAACCAAAAATGAAAAAATTGATTGGCGCAGTCACTATTAGTGATGTTGCAACTGCAGCAAAAGTCTCTACTGCAACGGTATCTAGGGCCTTAAATCGCCCCGACACCGTAAGCACTTCGCTTAGAGAAAAAATTAATAGCGTCATTAAAAAATTGGGTTACATACCCAATGCTGGGGCACGCGCTTTAATGCTTAAGCGCTCTGGGACTATTGGCGCTATTGTCCCCACTCTAGACAATGCTATTTTTGCCCAAGGGCTAGCAGAGTTTCAGAAACAGTTAAATCAAGCTGGTTATCAGCTATTGGTTGCTAGTAGCAACTACGACCCATCAATTGAATCAAACCAAATTAATAATCTGCTTGCGCGAGGCGTTGAGGGAGTAGCTCTTTTTGGAGTAAGCCAGGAGAGGGATGCTCTTAAGCTACTCAAGAACCGCTTTATTCCTTATATCCATGTTGGCTCCCTCACAACCCCTTTACAGGGCTTTGCCTCAGGCTTTGATAATAGGGAAGCCATTAAGCTAGGTGTTCAACACCTTCTTGAGATGGGTCACAAATATTTTGGTATTTTGACGGGTATCACCGCTGATAATGACCGAGCAAAGGATCGAGTTGCGGGGGCTTTAGAGCTTTTAGCGCAAAATAAAATCCATCTTAGACCTGAAGTCATTGTGGAGTGCCACTATGAGCTTCAGGAGGCAAGACTTGCTTTAAAAAAATTACTTTTATCCAATCCAAAAATAACAGCCATTATTTGCGGGCAAGATGTGCTTGCGCTGGGGGCGATACTAGAGGCACAAAATCAAGGCATCAAAGTTCCCAAAGAGCTATCTATCGTTGGGTTTGACGATCTGGAAATATCTAGACACATACTGCCCAGTCTAACTACCATACATATTGATGCAGTTGCCATGTGGGCTCAAGCAGCCAATCATTTAATTTCACAAATTAATGGAGTAGAAGACTTGCCGAAAAAAATTAAGGCGGGCGTGAATCTAGTGATCCGAGGTTCAACCTCTACAGTTCCAAAATCTAAAAGAATATGAGGCAAAGAAAAACCACCCCGTAGGGTGGCTTGAAAGAAAATCTATGGAGGTACTACTAAAGAATGAACAACAAATTCATAGTATTCCCCTACCCTTCATCACAATTATTAACCTGCCTGGTTTAAGTGCGCTATGCTTCAATTTGGTGCATATCTGAGGATTTACGCCATTCTGTAGAATCAAAGCATATTCAACCTAGAAAAAGGGGTGCCAATGTTGGCGACAAAGAAGATGGGCATTCCATCTCGTTTAATAGCAAGCCTACTTACGGCTGCACTAATCATTCCTGCAACGGCTCCTGTGGCATATGCCCAGAACACTAGCCAACAGCAGTCCGCTAAGCTTTCTCAAGCTCAATTAGAGGCTTTGGTAGCGCCGATTGCACTTTATCCAGACGCACTTGTTTCGCAAGTATTGATGGCTGCCACCTACCCACTAGAGGTTGGGGAGGCATCAAACTGGGCTAAAGCTAATAGCAAGCTTAAGGGCAATTCTCTGAATCAAGCGCTTCAACAGCAGACCTGGGATGCCAGTGTGAAGTCCCTCGTATCATTTCCACCAGTACTGGAGATGATGGGCTCCCAGCTGAGCTGGACGCAGCAACTTGGCAATGCAGTTTTGGCACAGCAATCTGAAACCATGAGCGCGATTCAAGCATTGCGCGCAAAAGCCAAGCAAGCTGGTTCACTGCAATCGAATTCACAGCAGACAGTAACAACACAAGGTAGTGGTAGCAGTCAGACCATCATCATTGAACCTGCTAACCCACAAGTCGTCTATGTTCCCACATACGACCCAATGGTTGTTTACGGTCCATGGGCCTACCCAACATACCCTCCATACGCATACTATCCGCCTGGATACGTAGCCAGCACTGCACTTCTCTCTTTTGGAGTTGGTATGGCAGTTGGTGCGGCTCTTTGGGGCGGCTGTCACTGGGGAGGTGGTTATGGCGGTGGATCATTGACCGTAAATAACAATAACTTCAACAACTTCAATAAGAACACCAACAACAACTGGAACGGCAATCGTAATGGCGGCTCCAGCGACTGGAAGCCCGACCAACAACGTCGTAGCGCCAATCTTGGTGGCGGTGCTGGAGCTAATGCAAATCGCGATGCGGAGCGTGATCAATTACGTCAGAACTTGCAACGTGGTGACTTAAGCAATAACCGCTCCGGTGATCGTGCTGGCAATATGGGTGGTGATCGCGGAGGCAATCGTGCAAGTGCAGACCGAACACCTAACAGAGATGGCGGCGACCGCGGTGGTAATTTTGGTGGTGATCGCGCTCCAGATAGATCTTCCGGCGGTGGCGATCGATTTGGTGGTGGCGGCGGCTTTGGTGATACTCGCAGCGCGCGCTTTGATGGCGGTGGCGAGCACTTTGGTGGCGGTAACCGCGGTGGCGGCTTTGGAGGCGGTGGCGGTCGAGGACGCCGCTAATTACTCGCACTCATCCACATTGATATATACAAATTTGATTAAAGGAATGAACATGAAGAAATTTTTAATTGCCGCTACCCTAGCCTTCGGAATGGCCACTAGCATGCAGGTAGCAAACGCAACAACTACTGATGAGCTATTGCAATACTGCAAAGGCGACGGAAGCACAAACGTAACTTGCCAAATTTATGGTCAGGCCGTTTATGACACCTACCTTGCAACACGCAATCCAAAAACTGCGCCCAGCAAGATTTGCGTTAAGCAACCTGCCCCAACACGCATCCAAGTGGTAGACGAATACATTGCCTGGGCCAATGCAAACCCATCTAATGGACCTAAACCAGCAGCAGAAACTATGTTGAAGTTTTTAGAAGGCGTATTCCCTTGCGGCAAGTGATGCATTGAATTGCTTGATCTTCTGATCCAGCATTAAAAAAGCCACCCTGAGGGTGGCTTTTTCTTTATCTGCATCTTGAAAGCAATTAATGGTTTTCTTTTGCGTGATTGATTGAGTATTTCGGAATCTCAATCACCAAATCTTGACGGGCAACAATTGCCTGGCAGGATAAGCGAGATTGGGGATTAAGACCCCATGCGCGATCAAGCAAATCTTCTTCATTCTCATCAGGCTCATTGAGGCTCTGATAGCCCTCTTTCACAATGACGTGACAGGTAGTGCAAGCACAAACCATATCGCAGGCATGCTCAATTGGAATATTGTTTTCTAGCAGCGCTTCACAAATAGAAGTGCCGGGGGTTACTTCAACTACAGCGCCCTCTGGGCAATATTCACTATGGGGTAGAACAACAATCTGAGTCATCTGGGTAGTTTTCTTTTCTTAAATTTCTGCAACATTCTTACCAGCTAAGGCCTTCTGAATACTCGCGTTCATGCGCTTCTGAGCAAAATCATCGGTTGCCTTTGCGGCATGATCTACTGCCTTTCTCAAAATGGCGCTATCTGTTTCTTCTGTAAGAATCTTTTGTAGAACAGCCATCTCTTGATCAACAGCAGCCTGCTCTTGAGCATTCAATAATCCACGATCAGAATCCAATGCAGTTTGCACAGCATCTAATAATCTTTGTGCATTCACCTGCTCTTCACGCAAAGATCTAGCCAAGAGATCCACTTTGGCAGAAGCAAAACCGTCTTGCAACATGCGAGCAATCTCAGCATCAGTCAAGCCATAAGATGGCTTGATATCAATCGAGGCCTGCACACCTGAGCCCTGTTCTGTTGCGCTAACTGAAAGCAGTCCATCCGCATCCACTTGGAATGTCACCCGAATACGGGCAGCACCAGCAGCCATCGGTGGAATGCCACGCAACTCAAACTTACCTAGAGAACGGCAATCTTGCGCTAACTCACGCTCACCCTGCACTACCTGAATAGCTAACGCTGTTTGGCCATCCTTAAAGGTTGTGAAATCCTGAGCACGCGCAACCGGAATTGGTGTGTTGCGCGGAATAATTTTTTCTACCAAGCCACCCATGGTTTCAATACCAAGGGAAAGCGGAATGACATCCAATAAAAGCCATTCATCATCTTTGCTTTGATTGCCGGCCAGTAAATCGGCCTGCATAGCCGCACCAAGTGCGACAACTTGATCTGGATTAAGGTTATTTAAAGGCTTAGTACCAAAGAGTTCGCCAACCGCACGTTGTACATGGGGCATGCGTGTTGCGCCACCAACCATTACCACCCCTTTAACTTCATCCGCCTTGAGGCCAGCGTCACGCAAAGCCTTCTTCACAGCGACCAAAGTTTTATTGATTAAGTTTTGAGTAATCTCAAAAAACTGGGCCTGGCTAATACCGACGTTCACTACGGTGCCATCAGTGAGGGTTTCATGAACACGGGCTAATGGGTTGTGACTTAATTGTTCTTTGGCATGTTTGCAAGAAAGTAATAGCTTGCGATGGTCCTGAATCGAGATTGGCTGAAGCTTGGCCTGCTCGATCACCCAGCAATAGAGGCGGTGATCAAAGTCATCACCACCTAAAGCAGAATCACCGCCAGTAGAGAGCACTTCAAACACGCCCCTACTCATCTTCAAGATGGAGATATCAAAGGTGCCACCACCCAAGTCGTAAACAGCGTAGATACCTTCAGAGGCATTATCTAGACCATAGGCAATCGCAGCGGCGGTGGGCTCATTCAGTAAACGTAAGACTTCGATACCAGCCAATTTAGCAGCATCTTTAGTTGCTTGACGTTGAGCATCATCAAAATAAGCAGGCACAGTAATCACTGCACCAACAATGTCATCATTTACCGAGTCTTCAGCTAACTGACGCAAGCGCGCCAGAATTTCCGCTGAGACTTCGATGGGACTCTTGTCGCCAGCAACTGTTCTTAACTTCAACATGCCTGGCTCATCGACAAAGTCGTAAGGCGTGTTCTCGATGTTTTCTACGTCAACGATACCGCGACCCATAAAACGTTTTACAGAAACAATGGTGTTCTTAGGATCAGAAACAATACTTTCAATAGCCTCAAAGCCAGCTTGGGTTCTACCATTAGGCAAATAGCGCACTACCGAAGGAAGCAACTCTCGCCCTTCGGAATCGGGAAGCACTTTAGGCAAAGCATCTCGCACAATTGCCACCAATGAATTAGTGGTGCCTAGATCGATACCCACCGCAATCCGACGTTGATGCGGAGCGAGTGATTTACCAGGTTCGGAGATTTGTAATAAGGCCATGGGGACTAGAGTTTAAAGCTATACCAAAGCTGAGATAGCATCATCTAGCTCAAGCGCAAACTTATCTATAAAAAGAAGGCCCCTGAGCAATTCAGCAGCACGCTCATAGTTCTTAGCGCCATCGATAGATTGCGTAATCTCCACTAAGGTCTCGCGCTTGGATTGATCGACCTCTTCAGCTAAAGCTTCCAAAGCACCAAGGTCCTCATCTTGATCCTCAAGACTCTCACGCCATTCCATTTGCTTCATGAGGAAAGCGGCTGGCATAGCAGTATTGGTTTCCAGGCGGGCATCCACACCATGAAGCTGGCAAAGATAAAGGCCTCGCTGAATAGGGTTCTTAATAGTCTGAAAAGCCGTGTTGGCCAAGGTTGCCATTTGCATGGCTAATCGCTGCTCAGTATCGCTTCCACGAGCATGGCGATCTGGATGGACTTCTTTTTGAATCGCTAGATATGCCTGATCCAATGCAGACAAATCGAGATTAAATTTCTGCTCTAAACCAAAGAAACGAAAGTAATCGTCAGACGCGGAAGGATTCACCACAACCACACTCATCTTTTACATTCGGATTCTGGAACTTAAAGCCTTCGTTCAATCCTTCGCGCACAAAATCTAATTCAGTGCCGTCTAAATAGGCCAAGCTCTTGGGATCGATAAAAATAGTGATGCCATTGGATTCAAACTTGGCGTCCTCAGGGGCAGCCTCATCCACATACTCCAGTTGATAGGCCAAGCCAGAGCAACCGGTCGTACGAACACCCAAACGCAAGCCGCAACCTTTTCCACGCTTATCTAAATTACGCTGTACGTGCTTTGCTGCTTTGTCAGTTAAGGTAATTGCCATGATGGATGCCTCTTTATAGTTACTTAGCTGGATGCTTTTCTTTGTAATCAGCCACAGCTGCCTTGATGGCATCTTCAGCCAAGATAGAGCAGTGAATTTTTACAGGTGGCAAAGCCAACTCTTCCGCAATTAAGGAGTTCTTAATCTCTAAGGCTTGATCTAAGGTCTTACCTTTGACCCACTCAGTTACCAAGGAAGATGAAGCAATTGCTGAGCCACAACCATAGGTCTTGAACTTAGCATCTTCAATCACGCCCTGATTGTTTACGCGGATTTGTAATTTCATGACGTCACCGCATGCAGGTGCACCAACCATGCCAGTACCTACCTGGTCATCACCCTTTTCAAAAGAACCCACATTGCGGGGATTTTCATAATGATCAATTACTTTATCGCTATATGCCATGGTATTTCCTCGTTATTTCTTTAGTATTTTATTTAGTGTGCTGCCCACTGGATGGTGCTGAGATCAATACCATCTTTAAACATTTCCCAGAGCGGTGAAAGTTCGCGCAGCTTAGCAATCTTCTCTTTCACCAGCTTGATAGTGAAATCTACTTCTTGTTCGGTAGTAAAGCGACCCAAGGTAAAACGAATTGAGCTGTGCGCCAATTCATCATTGCGACCCAGTGCGCGCAATACATAGGACGGCTCCAAGGATGCAGAAGTACATGCTGAACCAGATGAGATAGCCAAATCTTTTAATGCCATCAACATTGACTCGCCTTCAACATAGTTAAAGCTGATATTGAGGTTGTGTGGAACGCGGTGATCCATATCACCATTCACATAAACCTCTTCGATATCCTTTAGGCCAGTCAACAAGCGATCGCGCAATGCACGAATGCGAGCATTCTCTTCAATCATTTCAACACGGGCAATACGGAAAGCTTCACCCATGCCAACGATTTGGTGAACGGCCAATGTTCCAGAACGCATACCGCGCTCATGACCACCACCATGAATTTGTGCCTCAATACGGATACGGGGCTTACGACGAACAAACAAAGCGCCGATACCTTTTGGACCATAAGTCTTGTGAGCGGAAAAACTCATTAAATCAACTTTGATCTTCTCTAAGTCGATTTCGATTTTGCCAGTAGCCTGGGCTGCATCCACGTGCAAGATTACGCCACGGGTACGGCATAACTCTCCAATACGAGGGATATCTTGTACAACGCCAATCTCGTTATTCACATACATGACTGATACCAAGATCGTGCCAGGCTTCATTGCTGCTTCAAGCTGAGCAAAATCAATCAAGCCATCAGGCAGTACATCTAAGTATGTGACTTCGTAACCCTCGCGCTCAAGCTCACGACATGTATCTAAAGTTGCCTTGTGCTCAGTCTTCACGGTAATGATGTGATTACCGCGATCTTTATAAAAGTGGGCGGCACCTTTGAGTGCCAAGTTAATACTTTCAGTTGCGCCACTAGTAAATACGATCTCTCTTGGATCCGCATGAACTAACTGGGCCACCTCTGAACGCGCCCACTCAACCGCCTCTTCTGCAGCCCAACCATAAGCATGGCTACGAGATGCCGCATTACCAAACTGCTCACGCAAGTAAGGCAACATCTTATCCACTACACGCGGATCAATCGGCGTGGTGGCTGAATAATCCATATACACCGGGAAGTGCTTAGGACTAAACATCGGTATCGGCTGCTGAGGAATGTCTTGTGGTGCGTTCATTTTTTACTTATCGATTAATAGACTAAGAAGTTAATCTCTTAACTTTGCTGAGCCAGGTTAAAAACAGAATTCACGAGAGGTCGCTTCGGAGCGGCCTCTTTTGCTGCTGCGACTGCTGATGCCGGCTTTTCTGCCTTGGCACTTTCAGTCTTAATTTTCTTAGGGCGCAAATCGTGCAGTACGATTCCACGTCCAGATTGCTGTTGTACTAAGTCACGCAACGACACGGAACTCAGGTACTCCACCATCTTGGCATTCAGGTTTGACCACAGATCATGCGTCATACAACGACCATGGTTTTCTTCATCACTATGGCAATTGCCCTTGCCGCCACATTGGGTTGCATCTAGAGGCTCATCCACGGCCACAATGATGTCGGCCACGCTAATTTCTTCTGACTTGCGGGCTAGGGTGTAACCACCGCCAGGACCACGAGTGCTCTCAACAATATTGAAACGGCGTAATTTGCCGAACAACTGCTCTAAGTAAGACAGGGAAATCTTCTGTCTTTGGCTAATTCCAGCCAAAGTTACAGGCCCGTGCGTTTCACGCAGGGCTAAATCAATCATTGCGGTTACTGCAAAACGGCCTTTGGTTGTAAGTCTCATATGTCACCTTGGTAATGGATTGTTATGGACAGCTAACAGTCGGGCGGGTAATACCCGACCATTCCGCTCAACTTTACCATATACCCCACTAATCTGCTCAGGATTAAATAGCATCCCTCGAGCGCGCCCCAAAGGCCATTTCTTTAACTTTAGTAAGGCGATCCCGGGTAGCTGCAGCCTTCTCAAACTCCAAATTCTTGGCCTCAGAGTTCATTTGCTTCTCCAAACGCTTGATTTCGCCTGCCAGGTCCTTCTCGCTCATATCCTCATAGCGAGCCCGCTCCTGCTCCACCTGCATCTCAGAGCGCTTCTCCTTGACGTCGTAGACCCCATCAATAATGTCTTTAATGCGCTTTTGGACGCCGCGTGGCTCAATCCCATTCGCCTTATTAAAGGCGATTTGCTTGGTTCGGCGACGCTCAGTCTCCCCCATTGCCCGCTTCATGGAATCGGTAATCCGATCGGCATACAAAATTGCCTTGCCTTTGACGTTTCGTGCCGCCCTACCAATCGTCTGAATCAAGCTACGCTCAGAGCGCAAGAAGCCTTCTTTATCCGCATCCAAAATGGCAACCAGTGAGACCTCTGGAATATCCAGACCCTCACGCAATAAATTAATACCCACCAGCACATCAAAAACGCCCAAACGCAAGTCACGCAGAATTTCTACGCGCTCTACAGTGTCAATGTCTGAATGGACGTAACGCACCTTCACGCCGTTATCAGATAAGTAGTCTGTCAACTGCTCGGCCATGCGTTTTGTTAATACTGTTACTAAGACACGTTCATGTACTTTGACTCGCTCATGAATCTGATTTAGCAAATCATCTACTTGCGTGCTTGCTGGCAATACTTCAATTTCCGGATCAACCAAGCCTGTTGGTCTAGCCACTTGTTCCACGACTTGTCCGGTGTGCGTATTTTCGTAATCAGCTGGTGTTGCAGAGACGAAAACAGTTTGACGCATCTTGGTTTCAAACTCGGTGAACTTAAGCGGACGGTTGTCCATTGCTGAAGGCAAGCGGAAACCAAACTCGACCAAAGTATGTTTGCGAGATTTATCGCCGTTGTACATGGCATTAAGCTGCCCTATCAAGACGTGACTCTCATCCAAGAACATCAAGGCGTCGTTCGGCAAGTAATCTACCAGGGTCGGCGGGGCCTCACCAGGCATGGCGCCAGAGAGGTGGCGGGAGTAGTTCTCAATACCTTTGCAGAATCCCAATTCATTGAGCATCTCTAAATCAAAACGAGTGCGCTGCTCTAAACGTTGTGCTTCAACTAACTTTCCATCTTTAACGAATTCATCCAAGCGAATACGTAACTCCGCTTTGATCGTTTCAATCGCTTTAAGAACTGTGTCGCGCGGCGTAACGTAGTGCGAACTCGGGTAGACAGTAAAGCGAGGAATTTTCTGACGAATTCTTCCAGTAAGCGGATCAAAGAATTGCAAGCTCTCGATGACATCATCAAAAAGTTCAACGCGCACAGCTAATTCATTATGCTCAGCCGGGAAGATATCAATCGTGTCGCCCCGCACTCTAAAAACACCGCGCTTGAAATCGGTTTCGTTGCGGTCATACTGCATCGCAATTAAGCGCATCAAAATATCGCGCTGACTCATCTTGTCACCAGGACGTAAAGTCATCACCATGCTGTGATAGTCGCCTGGATTACCAATACCGTAAATTGCGGAGACAGTGGCTACGATGATGACGTCACGTCTCTCCAATAAGCTCTTAGTGGCGGACAGTCGCATTTGCTCAATATGCTCATTGATTGATGAATCCTTTTCAATGAACAAATCACGTGTCGGGACATAGGCCTCTGGCTGGTAGTAGTCGTAGTAACTAACAAAGTACTCCACCGCATTTTTAGGGAAAAACTCTCGAAATTCACTATAGAGCTGGGCGGCTAGGGTCTTATTGGGGGCAAAAATGATGGCTGGACGACCAGTTCTAGCAATCACATTAGCCATCGTGAAGGTTTTGCCCGAGCCTGTGACCCCTAAAAGGGTCTGAAAGGTCAATCCGTCCTCAATTCCAGCCACCAGAGCATCAATTGCAGCCGGTTGATCGCCTGCGGGTGGAAACGGCTGATAGAGCTGAAATGGCGAATCTGGGAAGGAAACGAACTTAGCCGGATCCAGGTCGTGGCCTACCTCACCCAAAGGATCGGCCACAGGGCTTTTCTTGCTTTCAGCGTCTTTAGAATTTGAGGAAGTTTTAGGCAACTTAGGGGGCATCTCAGCTATCATTTCACCTGTGACTTTTAGTTCACAGCGAATTTTGTACAAACATTGATTTTGCCGTTTTTATTTGGAAATAGTTGAATCTAGCCTCAAAAACAGCCATTTAAAGTAAATTTAACTGAATTTAACGTCAATTAAGCCTGTAATACCTTATTAACTACCCTTTTCGACCCTCAAATGAACCTTTTCACTTCAGTCCAGTTAGCCCCTAAAGACCCTATTTTTGGCCTCACAGAAGCCTATGTCGCCGATCAACGCGCAGACAAGGTCAATCTGGGTGTTGGCGTGTACTACACCGACGAAGGCAAGGTACCTCTTTTGAAGGCAGTCATTAAAGCTGAAGAGGCAATTGTTGCAAAGCACTCTCCTCGTAGCTACATTCCAATTGAAGGTCCAAACCCATACAACAGCGCAGTACAGAACCTATTGTTCGGCGCTGATTCTTCCCTGATTAAAGATGGTCGCGTTGTGACTGCTGAGTGCCTTGGTGGCACTGGTGCGTTGCGCGTTGGCGCAGACTTTATTAAGCGCCTCAATTTAAATGCGCCTTGCGCAATTAGTAACCCTACCTGGGAAAACCACCGCGGTATTTTTGAATCCGCAGGATTTGAAGTAGTTGAGTACACCTACTTCGACGGCAAAACACGTGGTGTTGATTTTGATGGCATGGTGAAGTCTTTAGAGTCTTTCCCTAAGTTCACCACTGTATTGCTACACGCTTGCTGCCACAACCCAACTGGTGCAGACATTACTGAAGCGCAATGGCGTCAAGTAATCGCTATCTGCAAAGCAAAAGAATTAATTCCGTTCCTGGATATGGCTTACCAAGGCTTCGCTGCTGGTATTGAGCAAGACGGTATTGCAGTACGTCTGTTCGCTGAATCTGGAATGTCTTTCTTTGTTTCAAGCTCTTTCTCCAAATCATTCTCACTCTATGGTGAGCGCGTTGGCGCTTTATCCATCGTGACCCAAAGCAAAGATGAATCTACTCGCGTGCTGTCTCAATTGAAGCGCGTGATTCGCACAAATTATTCCAACCCGCCAACTCATGGTGCCGCTATTGCAGCCGCTGTTCTAAATTCACCAGAACTCAGAAAACTTTGGGAAGATGAATTGGCTGAGATGCGTGATCGCATTAAAGCAATGCGTCAAGGACTCGTACAAAAACTCGCTGCTGCTGGTGTAAAGCAAGACTTTGCTTTTATCGAAGCGCAGCGCGGTATGTTCTCTTACTCTGGCTTAAGTGCCGAGCAAGTTGAGCGTTTACAAAAGGAAGATGGTATTTATGCCCTCTCCACAGGCCGTATTTGTGTGGCTGCTCTCAATACTAAAAATATTGATAAAGTAGCCAAAGCAATCGCCCGCGTATTGGCGTAACAACGCGCAATAAGCGGCTACACTGATTTACTAGGAGTCACCATGCTATATCAGCTACACGAATTTCAAAAAGCCTTACTTCAACCAATGAGCTCATGGGCTCGCGCTGCTTCTGAAGCCTTCATTAACGCTTCAAATCCTGCGTCCAAGGTTCCGGGCTCCGAACGTTTAGCTGCTAGTTACGAACTTCTCTACCGCTTAGGTAAAGACTATAAGAAACCAGAGTTCGGTATTCGCTCTGTAAAGGCACACGGAAAAGAAGTGGCGATTCACGAAAGAACGATCGTTGCCAAACCATTTTGCAATTTAATTCGCTTCAAGCGTTTCTCTGATGATGTCGAAGTTATCAAGAAACTCAAAGATGATCCATCGGTATTGGTAGTTGCCCCGCTATCTGGACATCACTCCACATTATTGCGCGACACTGTGCGCACACTATTGCAAGATCACAAGGTATACATCACTGACTGGATCGATGCTCGCATTGTTCCTGCGGATGCAGGTGACTTTGGTTTAGATGACTATGTTCATTATGTGCAAGATTTCATCCGCGCTATTGGCGCTGAGAACTTACATGTGATCTCTGTTTGCCAACCAACAGTTCCTACGCTTGGTGCAATCTCTTTGATGGCCTCTGCCGGTGAAGTAACGCCGGCCTCTATGATCATGATGGGCGGCCCAATTGATGCACGTAAGTCACCGACTGCTGTTAATAACCTAGCCGATCAAAAGTCTTACGATTGGTTTGAGAGTCATGTGGTTTATAAAGTGCCACCGGGCTACCCAGGCGCTGGTCGCAAAGTGTATCCAGGCTTCTTGCAACACACTGGTTTTATTGCTATGAATCCCCAGAACCACTTGCAGTCACATTGGGATTACTTCCAAAATCTAGTGCGCGGCGACGAACAAGATGCCGAAGCGCATATCCGTTTCTATGATGAATACAACGCTGTTCTCGACATGGATGCGAAGTTCTATTTAGACACGATTAAGACCGTGTTCCAGGACTACTCATTGCCAAATGGCACATGGGAAGTATCCGGCGATCTAGTTAAGCCACAAGATATTAAGAAAACCGCCCTTCTTACTGTTGAGGGTGAGTTAGATGATATTTCTGGTAGCGGGCAGACTCGTTCAGCACATGCCTTGTGTGCAGGCATTCCAAAAACTGATAAAGATCACTACGAAGTTGCGGGTGCTGGGCACTACGGCATCTTCTCCGGCCGTCGCTGGCGTGAAAAGGTATATCCAAAAATTAAGTCGTTTATTCGTGAGCACCAAGGCGTTCAGAAAAAAACAAGGGCCAGACCTCCTAAATTAGAAGGCTCAAAGTCTGCATAAAACAGCAGCGCGACTCTAGGGTCGCGCTTCTAGTTTTAGGGCACACCAATTGCAATGAATATTCAGCAGACGAAAGAGCTTGCCAATCGTCTCGAGGACATCCTTCCTCAAACCCAATGCACCAAATGCAGCTACCCAGACTGCAGAGCCTATGCAGAAGCAATGGCAACAGGCGAGGCTTTGCCTAATCGCTGCCCTCCTGGAGGCGCAGAGGGCATTCAGAGACTCAGCGCCATCCTTGCCCCCATCTTCCCTCAGGATGCTTTTGAACTGCACCCTCAGATTGATTCTGAATGCGGCATAGAACGCCCTAGGCCGGTAGCATTTATTGATCCCAAGACTTGCATTGGTTGCACCTTATGTATTCAGGCGTGCCCCGTAGATGCGATTGTGGGAGCCTCAAAACAAATGCACGTGGTCTTGAGTGATTGGTGCACGGGGTGTGATCTTTGCATACCGCCCTGCCCCGTAGATTGCATCACCATGATTGATGTTACCGATGAGAAAACCGGCTGGGATGCTTGGTCACCTGAATTGGCGCAACTCGCACGTACTCGATACGAGGCGCGTGATATCCGACTAGATCGCGAACAGCGTGACAATGATGAGAGGCTGGCAAAGAAAGCTGCCGCTAAATTGGTAGCAGTCAATGCGGAGAATCCAGATTCAGAAGAGGCTATAAAAGAGCAAGAAAGAAAGCGAGCCATCATCGCCGCTGCCATTGCGAGAGCCCAGCAAAAGAAATGATGAATCTCGAAAAGCGCCAAGCCTTTTTTGAATTGCTCCGGGAAAATAATCCCCACCCAGAAACAGAACTGGAATACAGCTCTCCCTTTGAATTACTCATTGCCGTTTTGCTATCTGCACAAGCCACCGACATTTCAGTGAATAAAGGTACGCGCAAGCTTTTTAAGATTGCCAATACACCTCAAGCACTTTTGGATCTGGGTGAGGAAGGCGTTAAACCCTTTATTCAACACATTGGTTTATTCAATTCCAAAGGTAGGCATATCCAAGAAACTTGCCGACTGCTCCTGGAAAAACATGGTGGTGAAGTTCCGCAAATCAGAGAAGATCTAGAGGCACTGCCTGGTGTTGGCAGAAAAACTGCGAACGTCATCCTCAATACTGCTTTTGGCCAACCCACCATGGCTGTTGATACCCATATCTTTAGAGTCTCAAACCGAACGGGTTTAGCGCCCGGCAAGGATGTTGTAAAGGTAGAGGAACAATTACTGAAGCGTGTGCCAAAAGAGTTCCTAATGGATGCTCACCATTGGCTTATTCTGCATGGTAGATATACCTGCAAGGCACGTAGCCCTGATTGTGAGCAATGCATTGTTGAACCACTCTGTGGATTTAAACAAAAAACTGGCAAAGGAAAAGTTCGTGGCAATATTTAATCCAACTCGCGAAGAAGTGCGTCGCTTTTTCTGTGACACCTGGAAGAAGAAAACTGAGAATCAGATTCTGACGCCAATGGAAATGATTGCCAGCGACTGGATGCTTGAGCACCCGGAATATCACACTCTTCTATCAGATCCAGAAGGCGCAGTGGCACAAGACTACACACCAGAACGCGGTGAGACCAACCCCTTCTTGCACCTCTCAATGCACCTGTCGATTAGCGAGCAAATCTCCATTGATCAACCGCCAGGCATTAAAGCGATTGCAGAAAATCTAGCAAAGAAGCTGGGGTCTGAACACGAAGCACAACACGCCATGATGGAATGCCTTGGACAGGTGATGTGGGAAGCGCAGCGTGAGGGTCAGCCGCTCAGCCCCGAGAAGTATCTTGAAGCACTGAAGAAGCTAAACTAAACGCTCTACAGAGACAGCCCGGAACCAAGCAATGACTCCATTCACTCTTGATGTATTGAAATTTTTGGCAGCCTCCATAGTCATGATTGCATTAGTCACCTATGCGATTTACTGGACTCTAAATGACTCGCCCATATCTCGATGGCTTAATGATTCAGATGCAGTCGTTCCATCTTTCCTATCCATTACTGCATTTATTTTTGGGCTTACTGTTTCTACCCTTGCGGGCTTTTCATTTGAGAAGCATGAATCAGCTATCTCCAACTTGATTACTGAATCAAGCGCAATTGATAGCCTCATCAATATCTCAACAGTCTTACCCCCACAGGATCAGGCGCAAATTAAGTCGGTGGTAAAAGACTATCTCAATGCAGTCATTGAAAAAGAATGGCCGGCTATGAATGAAAAAGAGGCTAAAAATCGAGAGATTGCATTGCCTGAATTTATAACCTTAAGCAAGACAATCAACCAGATAGCGTACCAACCTAATCAGCGCCCTTCCATAGTGAGTCAACTTGAAGCAGAGTTAACCATCATTCGGCACAATCGGAAAGTTAGACAATCAATAGCATATGACACCGACAATATAAAAAAATGGATTGTCATCCCCATTTCTTCGATTCTGCTGCTTATTTCAGTTGGGATCGTGCATCTTGGCAGCATTAAAGCGATGAAAGCATCACTATCAATAGCGTCGCTATGCATACTCACGGCGATGACTTTTCTCTACATCACTATTTCGCCTTATGGCATGTGGAATCCTGTCAAACCTTATCAACTCGAGGAATCATTATGGATGTTGGGAACCATCAATTTAAATAAATAAATTGATGGTTCGTTGACTCTTCGGAGCTAGGTAGTTAGTCACCAATAAAAAACCACCCGAAGGTGGTTTTTTATCATCCTGGCACAACGCGATAGTAGAAGGCGTTTCCACCGTAAAGCGGTCTCATTCTGAAGCCTTGGCATTGATAGAAATTAATCCCATTTCTTGGGGCCAGAAAACATCCAGGCAATAGGTTTGGGAAAGTCGAGCCAATTGGTGGAATTGAATAACCTACAGCACCAGCTGGTCCGGGAGCAACTGCTACTGGTGCAGCAGCAGGCACCACAACGGCAGGTGCAGCTTGCTGCACATAAACAGGTGCCGGCGCCTGCTCAACTACGACTTGCGGTGCGGTAGAACCCTCAACCACCTCAGTACCCGCCACAACTGCTGCAGGCCCAACCCAACCCGGTCCACAACGCCAGCAGCCACCACCCCAACCTGGACCGCGCCAACCTCCGCGGTAGCCATGCCAATAGGCTTCAGCATCCGTAGTAGCAGTTAATGTAGCGAAACCAACCAAGCCCAATAAAACGTACGAAAGAATTTTCATGTGATGTCCCTAATGCTTTTAATTAAGAGGCGCATCAGGCTGCGCGAATTCAATAGTGAGCGCCTTTGAAAATCTACCAGCATCAAAGCGTGTCTCAGGAATACTGGAATTGAGTTTCCAGTTTTTATATTGGAGCGTTGTTCTTGGCAAAGATTTATCACCTAAGTAAATCCAAGAGGCCATATAAGGAAGATTATCTTTAGCACCAATCCAGATTTGGCCCTGCAACTGTCTACCAGCCATCACAATGACATTAGTCTCTACACCACCCACCAGCTTCGTCTTGCCAACAATAAAGGCATCGGTAAGGCCCTGGGTTAAGTGCGCATAAGGATTGGAGAGAATCAAATCATCACCAGGGAAAAACAATCCCGCCTTTTCGTAAGCAAATTTTGCGGCCTCATCTATATTGCTCGGCGCATTGCTAACGGCCACTAGATTTTTTTCAGGGCTATAGGCAAATAATTGCTTGCCATTAAACAGAACCTCGCTTGAAGGCCCATCACCCCAAACAACTACATCAAACTTATTCGGGCGCTGAAGCGCCACTTTTGCAGCAGTTGAATAAATTACAGGAATTCCATCAATTGATGGAAACTCAGATAGGACTAAAGCTTCAAACTGCATAGACTTGGCTGCGGATAACTTGTCCGTCATTGCCTTCAAAAGATCCAAAGCAGCTGGTTCAATTGCCGTCATGCCCTTTGGTAACTGAGGTCTCTTTGGCGCCTCGGGACGATTACCACCTGCGGACTGAGCACTGGCAATACTCAAAATACAACATGAAACCAGCGCAGCAACGATCTTGCTAAGCGAATGCATAAAGAGCCTTAAATTAAGTGGGTGTAATGCAAATTCTATTGCAATCACCCCTGCAACGGCAGCCTATTGGGACGGGCAAACCCTGATAAAGAGAACATTGTCTTTAATAGGATGTGCACTCATTCCCCTGAAACTGAGCCTGTACTACAACATTATTTTGAATTGAGAAGATGGTAGAGCAATATAAAGGTGTAACAGTCCTTCCCCAATAGCCACCTTGCACATAAACTCCATCATTGCGGGCATAAGTCAGATACCTTGTATTTCCACTAATGACAATGGATGATGGCACTCCCCAACTAGCCTCTAACGCTTGCTCAGATTGACCAACCCAGGTTTGTAGGTTTGCCTGATAATTCGCTACCGTAGAGCAGCCAACCAAAATTAGTGCGGCACACAAATAAAGCTGTTTTAAAAATCTCATGGGTTTCTTCACTTATTCCTCAGGAAAGTGCCGCAATGGCAGACTTGATTGCAGCAGGCAGTTCTTGAGCTAATTTTTTTCTTGCTTCTAAATTTGCTGCGGGAGTTTTCTGGGTCTTTTGAGACCAGGCTGAACCCGGAAAGAAGGCATCGTCTTTGTATCTAGGGATCACATGCCAATGGATATGGGGAACCATATTACCCAGCGCTGCAATATTGACCTTCTCTGGGTGCATTACATGCCTTACAGCCCCTTCAACCGCAAAGACCAAGGCCATGAGGTGCTCCCGCTCACCATAAGTCAGATCAGTCATTTCAGCGACATGCCGATTCCAGATCACGCGGCAAAAACCAGGAAGATCGGGATCGTTTACTAGGATCACACGGCAGTCATCACCACGCCAAATTAACTGACCCTCTTCAGGCTTGAGTTCTTCTTTACAGAGTACGCAATTAGTCATGGGAAGAATGTAAACGAAAACGGCATCTAAGTCACCCTTGTGAGGTAATTTAGATGCCGCGACAGTAAGGATATTACTGCTACTACGTACTACTTAGGGATTTCTTAGTGGAACTGCTCTTCTTCTGTAGAACCAGTCAACGCTGTTACTGAAGACTTGCCACCCTGAATCACAGTAGTTACATCGTCGAAGTAACCAGTGCCAACTTCTTGCTGATGGGATACGAATGTGTAACCACGATCACGAGCAGCAAATTCTGGCTCTTGTACTTTCTCGATGTAAGCAGTCATACCGCGCTGCATGTAGTCTTGAGCCAAGTCGAACATGTTGTACCACATGGAGTGAATACCAGCCAATGTGATGAACTGATACTTGTAGCCCATTGCGCCTAATTCGCGTTGGAACTTCGCAATTGTTGCGTCGTCCAAGTTCTTCTTCCAATTGAAAGATGGTGAGCAGTTGTAAGCCAACATCTTGCCTGGGAACTTCGCGCGAATTGCTTCAGCGAACTGACGAGCAAACTCGAGGTCAGGAGTACCTGTTTCACACCAAACCATATCAGCGTATGCAGCGTATGCCAAACCACGGGAGATCGCTTGATCCAAGCCCTTACGTGTTTTGTAGAAGCCTTCAGCAGTGCGCTCGCCTGTCAAGAATGGCTTGTCGTTTGCATCGTAGTCAGATGTCAACAAGTCAGCAGCTTCAGCATCAGTACGAGCCAAGATGATGGTTGGAACACCCATTACGTCAGCAGCTAAACGTGCAGAGATCAGTTTCTGAACAGACTCAGTAGTAGGCAACAATACCTTGCCACCCAAGTGACCGCACTTCTTAACAGAAGAGAGTTGATCTTCAAAGTGAACGCCAGCAGCGCCCTGCTTGATCAATGCTTTGCTTAGTTCAAATGCATTCAATACACCACCGAAACCAGCTTCAGCATCAGCAACGATTGGAGCGAAATACTCGATATAACCAGCGTCGCCTTTGTTAATGCCTTTGGCGGTTTGGATTTCGTCAGCGCGTTGGAATGAGTTATTAATACGCTCAACCATCTTAGGAACTGAGTCAACTGGATACAAAGATTGGTCTGGATACATCGCTGCGTATGAGTTACCGTCAGCAGCAACTTGCCAACCTGACAAGTAAATAGCTTGAACGCCAGCTTTAACTTGTTGCATTGCTTGACCACCAGTCAAAGCACCTAAACAGTTAACGTAAGCTTCGTTATTAACCAAGTCCCAGAGACGCTCTGCGCCATGCTTTGCCAATGTGTGCTCAATCTTCAATGAGCCACGGAGACGAATAACGTCTTCAGCCGTGTAACCACGAGTAATACCTTTCCAGCGTGGATTGGTATCCCAGTCTTTTTGTAGTGCTGCGATTTCTGCTTTGCGATCTGCCATGTTTTTCTCCCTAAGTTAAACAAGTACTTCAAATATTTGGACATTCAAGTCTTATGTCTTATATAAGAGTTTAAGGATCCAGGAAAAGCATGCAAGCACTATTTCAGTAAAAACTGAAAATAATTAATTCAATTAATTCAATAAGTTAAATGATAATTTTTATAATATGGAATGGCCATTCAAGGGGCGAAAGAATTCCAAACCTCAAATGTTGCACTGCATTTTACGTATGGGAATGTCTTTTCACATTATGAAAAGAAAGTAACTATCTAGGTAGTTTTTGGGGCGCTGATAGTAGCGACTTTGAATCCAGTCAAAATAATCATGAGCTGCAGGACTGCTACGCCAATGAATAAGAGCTTTGGCAAGCCAACATCCAAGAAGATTCCGAAGATTAATGGGCTTAGAGCAGCACCTAGATCGATGCCAGAGTAAACAATGCCGTACACCCTTCCGGATGACCCTGACGGTGTCGCAGAGCGAATCATCAAGTCACGTGATGGAGCAGCAATGCCCAGACCAAGTCCAATCACAATAAAAGCAATCACAATCAATTCAACTGGCACTAAACCGGTAGCCAATAAAAGACCCATCACGATATTGACGGTAAAGCAGATCGTAATAATGCGTTCGGGCACTTTTAACTTGGTAGCAAGATAGCCACCCAAAAGCATCCCTCCGGCACCACCCATAGACATGAGCGTTAAGTAGTAATTACCGGAACTCACGGCAATGTCATAGATCTTAAAAAGCGCGGTTGGGGCAAATGACTGCAGGCCTGTCGTTGCAGCCATGCTAAAGAAAAAGAAAATCCAGCAAAGCCATACAACCGGTAACTTCAAAAATCCAAAGGTACTCATCGGTGCCCCACCAGGATTGCTTTGAGCATGACTAGCCTGCGACTCCTCGCGCCTTGCATGAACATCATCAATTAAGCGCGCTCTACCAATCCAGAGAGTCAATAAGATCAACGCCTCAAGCACTGCAGCAGATAAAAAGGCAATACGCCAATCAGCGATAGTAGCCACAGCCACCATAAAGGCTGGAGCTGCTGCCCAACCGATATAGCCTGTTACCCCATGAATGGAATAGGCATAAGGCAAATTAGGCGGTGAAATTTTGTGATTGATCAGCGTGTAATCAACGGGATGAAAAACGCCATTGCCACATCCCGCTATTACTGCGCCCAAAACCAACATGGCATAACCATTACTTTGTGAATAAGTCAGTGCAGCCAATGCAAGCAAACCAACCCCAGCAAAAAGTACGGGGCGGGCCCCAATACGATCTACCAAAAAACCAGATGCTGCTTGGACAATGCAGGAGACCACAAAGAAAATGGTCATGAGCAGACCTAGCTCAGCATAGTTAAACCCAAACTCCGCCTTCAACCATGGGAACATGGGCGGCAGGATTAAATGAAAGAAATGGGAGCTGCCGTGAGCCAGGCTAATGAGACCAACAACCCGGACATCACTGGCGCGCCTCATTTTCAGAGCGTCAGTCATGTACCGAGTTTACTGGTGCAGGGAAATTCCTGCTGATATTGCTTTGTCTTACTTGCTAAAGCTAAAGTCGCCGTTCTTATCGACGTTCACAGGAACGGTGTCCTTAGGACCAAACTTGCCTTCTAAGATCATCTTAGAAACTGGGTTCTCGATATGTTGCTGAATCGCACGCTTTAGGGGTCTGGCTCCAAATACAGGATCAAAACCGACTTCCGCAATCTTGCTAAGGGCAGCATCGCTGACTTCCATCTGCATATCCACCTTTGCCAACCGATCCGACAAGTTCTTGAGCAAGATCTTCGCAATATTAGCGATGTTGCCTTTATCCAAGCCATGGAATACCACGATCTCATCAATACGATTGAGGAACTCTGGACGGAAATGATTCTTCAGCTCTTCAAATACCGCATCTTTGATCTCGGACTGCTTCTTATCAGTCATTGACTGAATGAGATGCGAGCCAATATTACTAGTCATCACAATCACAGTGTTCTTGAAATCAACAGTACGACCTTGGCCATCGGTTAAGCGGCCATCATCCAATACTTGCAAAAGTACGTTGAAGACATCGGGATGTGCTTTTTCAATTTCATCAAACAAGATGACACTGTATGGGTGGCGACGTACCTGTTCAGTTAAGTAACCACCCTCTTCGTAACCAACATAGCCTGGAGGCGCGCCGATTAAACGAGCCACGCTGTGCTTCTCCATGAATTCACTCATGTCGATACGAATTAAATGATCCTCGCTGTCGAATAAGAAACCAGCCAAGGCTTTGCAAAGCTCAGTCTTACCTACGCCTGTAGGGCCCAAGAATAAGAATGACCCGTAAGGACGATTCTCTTCAGCAAGACCGGCACGGGAACGACGAATAGCATCCGATACCGCACGAATAGCCTCTTCCTGACCAACTACGCGCTTATGAAGGAGCTCTTCCATCTTCAATAACTTATCGCGCTCACCCTGCATCATCTTCGATACCGGAATACCAGTTGCACGTGACACTACTTCCGCAATCTCCTCTGCGCCCACTTGGGTGCGCAAGAGCTTATTCTTGACCACGCCATCTTTATCGCCTTTTGCTTCAGCAGCTGCGGCAGATTTAAGCTTAGCCTCAAGCTCAGGCAGCTTGCCGTATTGCAATTCAGCAACTTGCTCTAACTTGCCATCGCGTTGCAACTTAGCAATATCAGCACGGACTTTTTCAATCTCTTCTTTGAGATGAGCGGCACCCAATACGGCACCTTTTTCCGCCTTCCAGATTTCTTCTAGGTCAGCGTACTCGGCGCCAAGACGCTTGATCTCATCCTCAATGAGGCCGAGACGTTTTTGTGATGCTTCATCTTTTTCTTTCTTAACAGCTTCACGCTCAATCTTGAGCTGAATCAGGCGACGCTCTAACTTATCCATCACTTCAGGCTTGGAATCAATCTCCATCCGAATGCGTGAACCAGCCTCATCAATTAAATCAATCGCCTTATCTGGCAAGAAACGATCAGTGATGTAACGATGAGATAACTCTGCCGCTGCGACGATGGCAGGATCAGTAATTTCAATACCGTGGTGCAGCTCATAGCGCTCTTGCAAGCCACGCAAGATGGCAATTGTTGCCTCTACGCTTGGCTCTTCCACCATGACTTTTTGGAAGCGACGCTCAAGCGCTGGATCTTTCTCAATGTACTTGCGGTACTCATCTAAAGTCGTTGCACCGATGCAATGCAGCTCACCACGCGCTAAGGCGGGCTTGAGCATATTGCCGGCATCCATTGCACCATCACCTTTACCAGCGCCAACCATCGTATGAATCTCATCAATAAAGATGATGGTCTGACCTTCGTCTTTAGCTACATCGCTTAAAACAGCCTTTAGACGTTCTTCGAATTCACCACGGTACTTGGCACCCGCCAATAACAATGCCATATCCAATACGAGGACGCGCTTGTTTTTGAGGGTTTCTGGAACTTCGCCATTAATAATGCGTTGGGCCAAGCCCTCGACGATGGCAGTCTTACCAACACCTGGCTCACCAATGAGTACTGGGTTGTTTTTACCGCGACGTTGCAAGATCTGAATGGTGCGACGAATTTCATCATCGCGACCAATAACAGGATCAAGCTTGCCCATACGAGCACGCTCAGTTAAATCGACGGTGTATTTCTTTAAGGCTTCACGTTGACCTTCAGCATCTGCACTATTCACTGACTCTCCTCCGCGCACTAAATCAATAGCCGCCTCTAACGATTTACGATTTAATCCATTCTCACGAGCAATCTTGCCGAGCTCGCCCTTATCATCTGCCACCACCAGCAAAAATAGCTCACCAGCGATAAATTGATCGTTACGCTTATTAGCTTCTTTTTCACATAAGTTGAGCCAGTTGCTTAAATCACGGCCGACCTGAACGTCACCACTAGTGCCCTGCACTTCGGGAAGATTGCCAATAAGCTTCTCGGTTGCCTTCTCAAGACCAGGCACATTAACACCGGCGCGAGTTAACAAACTCTTGGCACCACCATCAGAATCACGCAACATCGCCAAGAGCAAGTGGGCTGGCTCGATATATTGATTGTCCTTTGCCAAAGCAAGGCTTTGCGCCTCGCTGAGCGCTTCTTGAAATTTAGTAGTTAATTTATCTATTCTCATTTTTTAAGTCCTATCTACTACAGCTATTTTTTACATATATCTATCTATAGAATATAGGGGCATTCTTGATAATTTCAAGTCTGTTAGACCTCTTTTTAAGCGAATTTATCCCTATTTTGACCTGGCTTGTTTACCTCCTAGAGTGCTCTGATGGCAGCTATTACGCTGGCATTACGAACCGCCTAGAACATCGCTTGGCAGCCCATAATTCAGGGGATGGTGCTCGGTATACGAGGGCTCGCAGACCTGTAATCCTTTTGGCCACCCAAGAGCACCCAGATCGATCTGAGGCGTCTAAGGCGGAGGCTAAGTTAAAGAAGTTGCCCAGATCGGAAAAGCTGGGCTTTTTTGAAGTTTAGACTACAAATGTGAAGCGCCCACAGTCGGTGGACAGCATTTAGGGCTAAAGAATTACTTTTTACCTTGATACTTCGCAATACTCGCTTTGAGGTCTCTGTACTCTTCACAACTAAATAAACATGCCTTGTCGAGTCTTGCCAACATAGCCTCAGCTCCAGGTAAATCCTTCTTCATTAAAAGTAGCTCACCGTAATACTCCAAAGCAGCCCGATGACTTGGGTCGATCTTGAGTGCCGCCTGGTAGTACTTTTCAGATGACACTAAATCTGGTGGCTGTTTTTTACGAAGGCTGTATCCCATGAGATTGTTCCAGTCTGCCGAGTTGACTTCGTTTGCCGACTGCAATTGCTTTATTGCTTGATCATAATTATTGGATTTAATGCTGGCGCGGGCATCCGTTAGCCAAGCTGGATCAGACTTAGCTGGAGTACTGTCAGCAGCTACTGAAACTACCCAGGGTGCTATTGCAAGGGCAAAGGATAAAAATAGTTTGCTAATTAAATTACGCTTCGTTGCCTTAATCATGTGGGGCCTTATATTTATCCTGCTTTGTGCAAATAGTCGCCAAAACTAAAAATAGAGTTTGGTCCCAAAGGAACATCTTCTACTTTTTTAAATGGCGTCTTGATGACCCTCTGAATCTCACCCTTAGATGGCTTATGCACCTTCAATTCTGGATAAGAAAAAGTTTTGCGCTCTGGAGCGGTTTTGGCCTCACTAAATCGCGGCACATAATCTTTAATAGCATCAGAGAGGTTCATATTGGCCATGCAACCAAGCATATAAGTCTCCAAGGATTGATATAACTCACTTGCAATGTCGCAAGCCTCAACCTTACGCTTTTTGATGTAATTCATAGCCAGCACTACATCCTTAATGGTGACCATTCGCGGATCTTGCAGTAGCGTATAACCACCATTACGGCCCTTAGTACCTTTGACGATTCCTGCAGCACGTAAGGCGCTGAGTAAAAGCTCTATTCTGCTAATCGATAATTTTTGGCGTTGCGCCAGCTCTAATCCGGTAATGGGCTGAACGCTGTTTGAATTGGATGCAATATCAACCAAAGTATTTAGGGCGGCCTTCACTGCTGTATTGACGTTCATGATTAATTTAGCAAATATGTTGAATTGAATTCAGTATCAAGTTAAACGCTTCTTTCTGCAGGCCCCCAAGCTTTAACCCTGAGCGGCACATGGTTGCAATCAACCCAAATACGGTCTTAGCTCAGCAAGAAGATTCTTAAATTGCTCGCGCCTAAGAAACTGGCCAACCTCAACCCTTTGTCCCGTTTGCTCAATAAAAAATACTTTTTGATGCTCTTCCGGCTGAGATAGCCTGACCCAGCGAGTATTAAATTCAATCACCGTCTCCTTATAGGCAATAAATTTCCTCACAATTAAGCGGGTCCCGCTAATTTCAATCTCCTCAAAATCTAAAGCATGTCGGCAGTAAATCAAGAAGCCGGCAGTCACAGCGGTCAACTCAATAGCCGTGAAGATGAGGATGATTTTTACACCAGCCAATAGAAAACCAGTGGCTACAGTTAGCGAAAGGCAAACCAAGGCAATGTAGAACTTGAGCAACTGACCTGGGGTCAGCGCACAATTTCGTCTCATCTTCCAGGCTTTCATCATGGGATACGGATTTACTGAATTTGACGGCCTAGTTATTAGTTGCTTTGGCTTGTTTAGCTTTTTCAAGCTGATCAGCGCTGCGCTGCTGAAAATCAACCATCGGGTGATAGCCCATTTGGTAGCAAGGGCAATGCTTACCTAAAATCAAGCGCGCGAGCTTAACTCGTAATTTTTGAATCATGTTAATTCTCCTGTGAACACCATGCAATTTAGCTGAAATCTAGGATTGTTGCCCGATGGATCCAAGAAGGAGGCTATTCCTCGCGAGAGGAGTCTGGGTTACCAGGGGTTGGGTCAACGGAAGGGCTTTTTGCCGATAGGAGGGGTGGCGCGCTCATTTTCTCGCCATCCCAAACTTGGCCACACCAGCACTCCCCTGCTTCATTAATGATGCAAACCCCTGAGCCACAGCAACGTTTATCTGGCGCTTTCATGATTAACCTATTTGTCCTGAACAATTCATAATGAAGTCTATTCTAGGGTTTTTATCGTAATTGCGTACAAACTCCGCCTGGATTTACCAAGCATGAAAAACTCCTTATTCAATCAAGCCAACTCATCTGATCCAATATGCCTATTGGAAAAAGATGGGCGAGCTGAATATTTCAATCATTTTTATGACGCGGATGAATCTGATCATCTTTACAAAAGCTTACTGAACTCTCTTCCCTGGGAGGTGGACGAGATCATGATGTTTGGTAAGTCAGTAAAGACCGCAAGAAAAGTTGTCTGGGTGGGTGACCCAGAGTGCGCATACACCTACTCTGGAGTTCAAAAAACACCTCAGGCCTGGACTAATGAGTTATTGCAAATGAAGCATAAGCTTGAACAATTCACTGGCCATACCTACAACTCCTGCTTGCTCAATCTGTACCACAGCGGCGCTGAAGGCATGGGCTGGCACAGTGACGATGAGAAGGAGTTGGATGGCGCAAGTCCTATAGCATCAGTCAGCTTAGGTGCTCAACGTAAGTTTGCATTTCGCCACAAGCAAGATAAAACAACCTACCCAGTATTTTTGGAGCATGGCAGCCTGCTGATCATGCATCCGCCCACTCAAGAGCATTGGCATCACAGCCTTCTCAAGACGGCAACCATTACAAGTCCCCCGAATTAATATCACCTTTCGGAAAATACTTCCCCGAATATGAAAGAGCCTGGTTATTGTGTCTTGAGTTAGCTTTGAGGCTAAAAGAGATGGGCGCTAAATTACTTCCAACGCGCCATTGCAGCATCGTCAGTCACGCGTGCATCTACCCATTTACTACCTTCTGGGGTTTCTTCTTTTTTCCAAAATGGCGCTGCTGTTTTTAAGTAGTCCATGATGAACTCACAAGCTGCAAATGCTTCACCTCGGTGGGCGCTAGTGACAGCCACCAAAACAATTTGATCTTCAGGTAGAAGTGGTCCCACTCGATGAATGACTAATGTTTTATAAAGATCCCAGCGGCCTCTTGCTTGCTTGATGATTTCCTCTAGGGATTTTTCTGTCATCCCGGGATAGTGTTCCAGCGTCATGCCCTTGACTTGACTGCCGTCATTTATATCTCTGACGGTACCCACAAAAGTGACTACAGCGCCAACGCGCGGATCATTCTTACGAAGCGTTTTCACTTCAGTCGTGAGATCGAAGTCTGCCTCTTGAATGCGGATGGAATCGTTTTGCATCTCAGCCACCCGTAACCGGGGGGAAGAATGCAACTTCAGCACCCTCTACTAGCGGAGTGGAATCAGCCACCATCTCTTGATTTAAAGCGCAACGAATCACCTTAGTGCTAGCCAACACTTCGGCCCAAGGATTTCCCCGCTGAGCAAGATAGCCTCTTAAGTCAGCAATGGTTTTCACTTCCGGCGGCGTAGTGATGCTCTCACCAGAAAGTCCAAGGCCCTCTCTTAAGGAGGCAAAGAATCGTAATTCGAGTTTCATAAGGGAATCGTAATACGATTAGGCAAGGAGCGCGTTAAACGGAATGTACTTCACCAGCTCACCTGCTTTAAAGGTGTGTCCAGGCGGGCAATCTAGCAAGCCATCACCCCATGAAGCGCTTGTAAGTACGCCAGAGCTTTGATTGGGGAATAGATCTAACCCGCCCTGCGCATTGATCTTGACGCGCAGGAACTCATTGCGACGATCGCCTTTAAGCCAATCAAAGTCAGCGCGCATTGGGTAAGACTGAGGCATACCTGCATCTCGCCCCTGTAGCTTCAAAATAAATGGGCGTACAAATAGGAGGAATGTCACAAAGCTAGAGACTGGATTGCCAGGAAGCCCAATAAACCAAGTTTCCCCATCCCTACTCTCGCTTGACTTACGCACAGCACCAAAAGCCAGAGGCTTGCCAGGCTTAATCGCAATTTGCCAGAGATCTAATCTACCCTCAGCGGTCACAGCTGGTTTGATGTGATCCTCTTCACCAACCGATACGCCGCCAGAGGTAATAATCAAATCATGATCTTTGCTGGCCTTGCGAAGCGTTTCTTTAGTGGATTCAAGACCGTCAGGAACAATTCCAAAGTCGGTAGCATCACATCCCAAAGATTTAATACACGCTAACAAAGTATCGCGATTGGAGTTGTAGATGCCACCTGGTTTGAGCGGTTCACCCGGAAGAGAAAGCTCATCACCAGTGAAAAATGCTGCAACCCTGACTTTGCGCTTCACATTTAAATGCGTAAGACCAGCAGACGCTGCAACACCTAGTTCTTGTGGGCGCAGAAAAGTACCTGCCGTCAGAGCTACTTTTCCTGCAGTCAGATCCTCGCCTCTTCGACGAATCCACTGGCCTGATATTGGCGCAATATTGACCTGCACTTGATCGGTTGAGCCCTCTGGAATAGCGCAGTCCTCTTGCATGACAACCGCATCAGCACCTGGAGGAACTGGAGCCCCAGTGAAGATTCTGGCGGCAGTACCTGGCTCTAGCTGCGTACCCATCGAGCCCGCCGGAATTCGCTGGGCAATCTTAAGGGTGCTTCCAGGAGCTTGGGTATCCGAAGTGCGCACCGCATAACCATCCATTGAGGTGTTATCGAGTGGAGGCACGTCGACCAAGCTATTAACATTTTCTGCAAGCACACGGCCGAGCGCAGCTTGCATAGCGACCGTCTCACTCTCACCTACAGCTTTTGTATTTGACAACAGGTGATCTAAAGCCTGCTGAGCAGTCAACATCGGAGGCTTGGTCATAGTACTTTTTCTGAGTTAATTGACGTGGGCAGTAATGAAGTTTTTAACTTGATTGACATCAGCATCGATATTTTCAACGCGCTGGGGCTTTGACTTGATATCTTTAAATGCTGCTGGGCACTCTGCAGGACGACCCAATGCCACCTCAATCGTTTCTTCAAACTTAATAGGTAAGGCAGTCTCTAAAACAAGCATCGGAATACCTGCTTGCAAATGCTCGCGAGCAACTTTTACACCATCGGCTGTATGCGTATCAATCATCACGCCATACTGAGAGTCAATGTTGCGGATCGTCTCAAGGCGGTTTTCATGAGTGCTGCGGCCCGACTGGAATCCATACTTTGCAATATCTTTAAAGACAGCGTCTTTAGAAATATCAAAGCCACCCGCTTCGTCTACCTGCTTGAACATCCCAGCAGTTACCTTACCGTCTTTACCCATGAGATCAAATACAAAGCGCTCAAAATTACTTGCCTTCGAAATGTCCATGGATGGGCTAGAGGTATGCAAAGTCTCAGCAGACTTACGCGCACGGTAAACACCGGTTCTGAAGAACTCATCAAGAACATCGTTCTCATTGGTAGCAGCAATCAAATGCGCAACTGGCAAACCCATCATGCGAGCAATATGGCCAGCGCAGATATTGCCAAAGTTGCCAGAAGGTACAGTGAAAGAGACTTTTTCTGAGCTTGATTTTGTCGCGAGCAAATAACCTTGGAAGTAGTAAACCACTTGGGCAACTACACGACCCCAGTTAATCGAGTTCACAGTACCGATTTGATTGTTTGCTTTAAAGGCATGGTCATTGCTGACTGCTTTGACAATATCTTGGCAGTCATCAAATACACCAGCAACCGCCAAGTTAAAAATATTAGGATCTTGCAAGGAATACATCTGTGCGGATTGGAAAGCGCTCATCTTGCCGCGTGGTGAAAGCATAAATACCTTCACGCCTTCTTTGCCGCGCATGGCATATTCAGCTGCGCTACCAGTATCACCAGAGGTCGCGCCCAAAATATTGAGTTTCTGACCTTTTTTCTTAAGCGCGTATTCAAAGAGATTACCGAGCAACTGCATCGCCATATCTTTAAATGCCAATGTTGGTCCGTTAGACAAGCTCAATAAGCCGATACGGGCACCCTGCTCTTCACCCAGCCAATGCAAGGGAGTAATGTCTTTCGCATTATCTTCAGAGCGGCCATTGCAATAGACCTGCTCTGTATAGGTCTTGCGCAACAAAGCGCGTAAATCTGCCTCAGGAATATCGTCGCAATAGAGGCTCAAGACCTCATAAGCAAGATCGGCATAAGGCAATCCGCGCCAAGAATCTAACTGCTCTTTAGTAACCTGAGGATACTCAGTAGGCAGATATAAGCCGCCATCTGGCGCCAATCCGCCGAGCAAGATTTCTAAAAAGGATTGCTGTGGGCTATTGCCCCGAGTAGATTGGTAACGCATGCTTTGTATTAGGACAGATTTTCTAAACGGATCTTCACCACTTCACCGGCAACAGTTTTCAGATTCTGAATTTCCTGAATCGCTGCCAACATGTGCTTTTCTTTGGTCTCGTGAGTTAGCGCCACTAAATCAGTTTGGCTTTCGCCCTCATCTGCTTCTTTTTGCAAGAGCGCATCAATCGAGATACCGTGAGCTGCCAAAATCTTTGTGATGTCAGCCAATACGCCGGCTTGATCGGCTACGCGTAAACGTAGGTAATAACTGGTGGTGATCTCGCCCATTGGCAACACGGTGATGTCGCGTACTGCATCAGGCTGGAACGCTAAATAAGGAACGCGATTCTCAGGACTTGCGCCTAATAAACGAGTGATATCCACTAAGTCAGCAATCACAGCAGAAGCGGTTGGCTCTGAGCCAGCACCCTTACCGTAGTAAAGCGTAGTACCTACAGCGTCACCAAATACCTGAACGGCATTCATGGCACCTTCTACGTTTGCGATGAGACGCTTAGTCGGAATCAAAGTTGGGTGGACGCGCAACTCAACACCCGTTGTTGTCTTCTTAGCAATACCCAACAACTTAATGCGATAGCCCAACTGCTCAGCGTATTTAATATCAATGGCATCTAACTTCGTAATGCCTTCAACGTGGGCTTTCTCAAACTGCATTGGAATACCAAATGCAATTGCGCTCATGATGGTTGCCTTGTGGGCAGCATCTACACCTTCAATATCAAATGTAGGATCTGCTTCTGCGTAACCTAAACGCTGCGCCTCTTTTAAGACGGTCGCAAAGTCCAAACCTTTGTCGCGCATCTCAGAAAGAATGAAATTGGTTGTGCCATTAATAATGCCGGCGATCCACTCAATGCGGTTTGCAGTCAAACCTTCACGAAGCGCTTTGATGATTGGAATACCACCAGCAACAGCCGCTTCAAACGCAACCATGACACCCTTCTCATGGGCAGCCTTAAAAATCTCATTGCCATGAACGGCGATCAAAGCCTTATTGGCTGTCACAACATGTTTACCGGCGGCGATTGCCTCAAGCACTAAGTCTTTAGCAATGCCGTAACCACCGATCAACTCAACAACGATATCAATCTCGGGATTATCAATAACTGCACGAGCATCGCTCACTACTTGAGCGTGATCCTTAACCAACTCTTTGGCACGCTCTACATTCAGATCAGCAACAGTATTAATACGAATACCACGACCTGCACGACGCAAAATCTCATCTTGGTTGCGCTCGAGAACAGTAAATACCCCACCACCTACGGTGCCAATGCCTAATAGACCAACTTGAATCGGTTTCATGATGCCTTTGTTGCTGTTGAATTAGTCGCTTTACGACTATGTTTTTGACGATAACGCTCTAGAAAACGTGCCAGACGACCAATCGCCTCTTTCAGCACATCTTCATGAGGTAAGAACACTACGCGGAAATGATCCGGCTTGCCCCAGTTAAAACCAGAGCCCTGAACCAATAAAACTTTTTCCTCTTTCAAAAGATCGGCCACAAATTGCTGATCATCTTCAATCGGATACATCTCAGGATCGAGTTTTGGGAATAAGTACAAAGCGGACTTTGGCTTAACGCAAGTCACACCAGGGATTTCTGTAATGAGTTTCCAAGCAAGATCGCGCTGCTTAGCCAGGCGACCGCCTTCATTTACCAAATCATTAATGCTTTGATAGCCACCCAATGCCGTTTGTATGGCGTACTGACCTGGCACATTAGCGCATAAGCGCATTGAGGACAGCATGTTCAGGCCCTCAATGTAATCGCGGATCATCTCTTTATCCCCAGAAACCACCATCCAGCCAGCACGGTAGCCGCAAGAGCGATAGTTTTTGGATAAACCGTTGAAAGTGATAGTGACTACATCGGTAGATAAGGACGCCAAGGAGATATGCTTCTCTTGGTCATACAACATCTTGTCGTAAATCTCATCGGCAAACAGAATCAAGCCATGCTCACGCGCAATTGAAGTTAATTCTGTCAGCACTTCTTTGGAATAGATGGCGCCAGTTGGATTGTTCGGATTAATCACCACAATCGCTTTAGTACGCGGCGTAATTCGTTTACGTAAATCTGCTAGATCTGGAGCCCACTCTTTCGACTCATCACACAAGTAATGAACTGGAGTGCCGCCAGATAGACTGACAGCAGCTGTCCATAGTGGGTAGTCAGGGGCCGGCACCAAAACTTCATCGCCGTTGTTCAGCAATGCGTTCATTGCTAAGACGATTAATTCAGAAACGCCATTGCCGGTATAGATGTCATCCAAAGTAACGCCCTGGATGCCTTTTTCTTGGCAATACTGCATGATGGCCTTACGAGCCGCAAAGATTCCCTTGGAATCGGAGTACGCTGAGGCATTACCCAAATTGCGAATCATGTCCAACTGAATCTCTTCTGGAGGATCAAAACCAAAAACACCCACATTGCCGATGTTTAATTTGATGATTTTGTGACCCTCTTCCTCCATGCGCTGAGCGAGCTCCAGCACGGGTCCACGAATGTCGTAACAGACGTGATTGAGTTTTTCGGACTTTAGGATCGGTTTCACAATAAATTAAAGGGTAAGTTCTTGAAATCTAGGAAAAAACAGCTAGCTATAATCCTCATAATTATGACAGAGAGTCCATGTGAAGCTTCAATCTGACCCCCATTCCGGAGCCAATACGATCACCGGTTACGGCGATGACTACATCGAGATCAATAAGATCCCCTATAGTCACGCGGTTTTATTGAGTTCCGACGGTGAAATCCTCGAATGGGCCATCAAGACCTTTGATGATCTGACCCCAGCAGATTTCACTCAAATGGCCTCTCTTAAGCCTGAATTAATCATTATTGGCACTGGTAAACGCCAGCGCTTTCCTAAGCCCGAGTTACTCAAGACCCTCATAGAGGCCAAGATTGGCTTTGAAGTAATGGATTCTCAAGCAGCCTGTCGCACCTACAATATTCTTGTAGGTGAAGGTCGCCAGGTTCTTCTCGCCCTCATTGTGGAAGCTGCCTAATGCAATTTGGCCAAATTCGGCAGTCAAGCGCCCTCAATCCAGCATCGATTTTGATTCTGGTGCTGATCTATGCCTTGCTATGGTTTGGCACCCTCAACTACCGTCACCTCATACCGTCTGACGAAGGCCGCTATGCCGAGATTGCTCGCGAGATGCTTGTGACCGGAGATTGGGTCACCCCACGCTACAACGGTTACAAGTATTTTGAAAAACCGCCATTGCAAATTTGGGCTACTGCTACCGCCTTTAATCTCTTTGGCATCGGTGACTGGCAGGCGCGCTTGTGGACAGCACTCACTGGATTTCTGACGATCGTATTTATTGGATTTACTGGTGCACGCGTCTACAGCGCAAGAGCAGGCTGGTTGGCTGCTATCGCTTTAGCATCCAGCCCAATGTGGGTGATGGGTGGACACATCAACTCACTAGACATGGGATTGTCAGCTTTTTTAGTTGCTGCACTGTGCAGTCTTTTGTTGGCGCAAACTTCTCATAACTCAAACGACACTAGAAAGTGGATGTGGGCCTGCTGGGCCTTCATGGCCTTAGCAACATTATCCAAAGGCGTCATCGGAGTCGCCATCCCCGGCATGGTCTTCATTGTTTATTCCATTACTGCATGGGACTGGAAGATTTGGAAACGCCTACACATCATTAGTGGCACGATTTTATTTTTAGTAATTACTACACCATGGTTTGTGCTGGTGGCACAACGCAATCCAGAATTTCTAGAGTTCTTTTTTATTCATGAGCACCTGCAACGTTTTACGCAGACAGCGCATAGTAGAACGGGTCCGATTTATTACTTCATTCCACTACTGCTGCTGGGCTTTTTGCCATGGATTGCACAAACCCCTGGAGCCCTTGCTCAGGCTTGGCGGGAACGCAACCGCGAGTTCTCCAGCGGTTGGTTGCTGACTTGTTGGTTTGCGGTGATCATGGGCTTCTTTAGCATGTCCCAATCAAAATTACCCGGCTACATCATCCCGGTTTTTCCAGCGCTGGCAATGCTTGTTGGTCATCGCTTAGACCGCAATCTGGGTTTCAGTAATTCAATGGGATTGCCTTGGAAATTGCAAGCTCTCTTCTTCGCAATCTTGGGCGGCGTTGGCTTTTTCTTTTTAAGCGAAGTTGGCAAACAAGCAAGGCCAGATGAAATTGAATCCTACGCGCAATACACTTACTGGATCATTGCAGCGCTAATCGTATTGATTTCATTTAGCCTAATAGCATTTGTCCAAAGTAAGCGCAATGGCTTGAGCAGCATCACCAGTTTTGCTTCTGGCTTTTTTCTCTGCACAATCATCGCGGGTACAGGTCATGAAACCCTTGGTCGTGCAGTCTCGGGTATAGATTTAGTTGAGCAAGTTAAAGCGGGCATTCCGGAGAAGGTCAACTTCTATTCAATCAGAATCCTCGATCACACAGTACCCTTCTATCTTGGTAGAACCATGATCATGGTGGAATCTCCAGATGAACTTGAGTTTGGTGTGAAGCAAGAGCCTGAGTTGTGGCTCTCCACCTTCGACGCCTTTATTGAGCGCTGGAAAGAAGATCAAACTGCTTACGCTCTCATGGTTCCAGAACAATTTATTGAGCTGCAAAAACTCAATGTGCCAATGCAAGAAGTGGGGAGAGATTCTCGGCGCGTCATTGTTAAACACCCAGAGTCACTAAGTAACTCTGCACAATAATTTTTAAGGCTCCCATGTCAGTCACTCAAAACTCCCTGCCTTTTATTCCTTTTACGCGTCCACACTTTAATCAAGAAACGATTGATGCGGTTGCAGAGGTATTGCGCTCTGGTTGGGTAACCTCAGGACCGAAACTGGCGGAGTTTGAAGCTACTCTGAGTGAATACTTTGGCGGCCGTCCTGTGCGTTGCTTTGCCAATGGCACTGCCACCATGAAAATCGCCCTCCAGGTTGCTGGTATTGGGCCGGGTGACGAAGTCATTACCACCCCAATCTCTTGGGTAGCTACCTCCAATGTGATTCTGAGTGTTGGTGCAACACCTGTCTTTGTGGATATTGATCCCATCACCCGCAATATTGATTTAAACAAGCTGGCCGCAGCGATTACACCGAAGACGCGCGCCATCATGCCCGTCTATTTAGCTGGGCTACCTGTCAATATGGATCAACTCTATGACCTAGCCAAGCAATATAAGCTACGTGTGATTGAAGATGCAGCGCAAGCATTTGGGTCAGAGTGGAAAGGTCGCAAGATTGGCAGCATTGGTGATCTCGTGAGCTTTAGTTTTCAGGCAAATAAAAATTTATCCACTGTTGAGGGTGGCTGCCTTGTTCTCAACAATGCTGACGAAGCTAAACTTGCAGAAAAGTTTCGCCTGCAAGGGCTCACACGCCAAGGCATTGATGGCATGGATGTAGACGTCTTAGGCGGCAAAGATAATTTGACTGATGTGAATGCTGTAATTGGCTTGCATCAACTCAAACAGCTGCCAGCATTTCAGGCGCGTAGGAGTGCATTAGCCAAACAATACTTTGATGCCATTCGCAGTGAAATGAAATCCGCCGGCCTAGCTAATCTCAATTTAGAGCTGCCAGTAGAAAACTTCACCGATAGCAACTGGCACATGTTCCAAGTTGTTCTTCCGCTTGAGCAATTGAATGTAGATCGCGCGCAAGTGATGACTGAACTTAAAGATTTAGGCATTGGCACTGGCGTTCATTACCCCATCATTACTGGATTCACGCTTTACCAAAAACTGGGTTACAAAGTTAATGCCACCCCAGTAGCAGAGCGCATTGGCCGCGCCATTTTGACCCTCCCCCTCTTTCCGGGCATGGCAGATGAAGATATTGGCCGTATAGCTAGTGCTTTGACTGGAATTCTGAAGAAACATCGTAAAAACTAGTATCGAGAGCGGAATCAGGCAAAATTGCAGCATGACTGCAAATTTAGCTACCCAAGCCTGCAATCCGATACTCAGTATTGTCATTCCCGTTTACAACGAGGAAGATGGTCTTCAAGCCCTCTTTGATCGCCTATATCCTGCGCTAGATGTCATGGCGAGCAAGCGCAACATTGCTTATGAAGTGGTGTTTGTAAATGATGGCAGCAAAGATCGTTCTGCCGGCATTTTGGCTAAACAAGTTGAACTGCGCCCGGATGTAACTCGCGCAGTGCTATTTCATAGCAACTTTGGTCAGCATATGGCGATCATGGCTGGCTTTGAATACTCCCGTGGTGAATACATCATCACGCTGGATGCAGACCTACAGAATCCTCCCGAAGAAATAGACGCCTTAGTAAATGAATTACTCAAGGGTCATGATTACGTTGGCACTATTCGTGCGGATCGTCGCGACAGCTTCTTCAGAAAATTTGCCTCTCGCGCGATGAATCATTTGCGCGAAAAAATTACTCGTATCACGATGACTGACCAAGGCTGCATGCTTCGCGGCTACAGTCGTCGCATCGTCGATCTCGTTCGTCAGTGCGATGAAAGCAATACCTTTATTCCGGCGCTGGCTTACACCTTCGCATCCAACCCTACCGAAATCAGCGTCAAGCACGAAGAGCGTTTTGCCGGTGAATCCAAGTACAGCCTCTATCAACTCATTCGCTTGAACTTTGATTTGGTGACCGGCTTCTCCGTGATGCCTTTGCAGATTTTCTCAATCTTGGGAATGCTGTTGGCAATGGCAGCTGGCAGCTTGTTTATATACCTCTTAGTTCGCCGGTTCGTTTTAGGTGCTGAGGTTGAAGGCGTATTTACCTTATTCGCTCTCACCTTCTTCTTAATTGGCGTAATGCTATTTGGCCTTGGTCTACTTGGTGAATACATTGGTCGCATCTATCAACAGGTACGCGAGCGTCCACGCTATGTTGTGCAAACTGTTTTAGAGAAAAAATAATTGCACGCAGTCGTCTTTGCTTATCACGATGTTGGCGTTAATTGCCTCAAGGCATTGCTGAATGCGGGCATACAAATTGATCTAGTAGTTACCCATCAAGATGACCCCAATGAGAATGTCTGGTTTGGGAGTGTTGCCAAGCTCTGTGAGGAAAAAAAGATTCCTTACATCACACCAAATGCAAATCAGTTGATGGATCTTGTACCGCAGATTCAGAAGCTAGCACCCGATTACCTCTTCTCCTTTTATTACCGCCACATGATTCCAGCGGAGCTCTTGGCATGCGCCAAAATTGCCGCACTAAATATGCACGGCTCACTGCTACCAAAGTATCGCGGCCGCGCTCCAGTCAATTGGGCCATCCTTCATGGGGAAGCGAAAACTGGTGCCACATTGCACATCATGGAAGTTAAGCCGGATGCAGGCGATATCGTGGGGCAATCTGCAGTCTTAATTGACCCCAATGAGACTGCTACAGAAGTCTTTGGCAAAGTTAGCCAAGCAGCTGTTACCGTAATGAACCAAGTCCTTCCGGAACTTGTTCAAGGCCACATTCCCAGAAAACCCAATAATCTAGCCGAAGGAAGCTATTTTGGAGGCCGAAAGCCTGCAGACGGGCAAATTCGGTGGGATCAGACAGCTCAGCAGGTTCACAACCTCGTCAGAGCCGTTGCACCCCCTTATCCCGGGGCTTTTACCGACTGGCAAGGTCAGCGCATGATCGTGGCTCGTACCAGCCTAGAAGGGCCATTTCCGGGGCAGCTAGATCTTCAGGCTTCCGGTATCCAAGTGGTTGATAATCAGGTATTCGGCGTTTGTGGCGACCAGAGAGCGGTAGCGATATTGGACTGGTTCCCAGCAAACAGCTAACAAATTAAAAGCAGCACCCTTTAGATTAAATACGAGGCAGTAAAGATGAAAAAAGTACTCATTCTTGGCGTAAACGGCTTTATTGGTCACCACCTTTCAAAACGCATCCTAGAGACAACCGATTGGGATGTCTATGGCATGGACATGCAGAACGATCGCCTCGGTGATTTAGTAAATCATCCTCGTATGCATTTCTTTGAAGGTGATATCACCATCAATAAAGAATGGGTTGAATATCACATCCGCAAATGCGATGTCATTCTGCCTTTAGTTGCTATCGCGACACCAGCGACTTACGTTCAGCAGCCATTAAAAGTATTTGAACTCGACTTCGAGGCAAACCTTCCAATCGTTCGCTCAGCCGTTAAATACAAAAAGCATTTGGTATTTCCATCCACATCCGAGGTCTATGGCATGTGTGAAGATAGTGAATTTGATCCCGCTAAATCCAATATGGTTTACGGCCCAATCAATAAGCCACGTTGGATTTACGCTTGCTCTAAGCAATTGATGGATCGTGTAATTTGGGGTTACGGTATGGAAGGTTTGCGCTTCACCCTCTTCCGCCCATTTAACTGGATTGGCCCTGGTTTAGATAGCATCTACACACCAAAAGAAGGCTCCTCCCGCGTAGTAACTCAGTTCTTGGGTCATATCGTTCGCGGTGAATCTATTAACGTGGTTGATGGTGGCGCTCAGAAACGTGCCTTTACTTATGTTGACGATGGTATCGACGCTCTAATGCGCATCATCGATAACAAAGATGGTGTTGCTAATGGCAAGATCTACAACATCGGGAATCCAAAGAACAATCACTCTATTCGCGAACTAGCTAATCAGATGCTGGAAATCGCTCGCAGCATTCCAGAGTATGCAAAGACAGCCAATGAAGTGAAGATTGTAGAAACTACTTCTGGTGCTTACTACGGTGAAGGCTATCAAGACGTTCAGAATCGCGTTCCTGCAATTGATAACACGATGAGTGAATTAGGCTGGAAGCCAACTACCAATATGAGCGATGCGCTGAAGAATATTTTCGAAGCCTATCGTGAAGATGTAGAAAAAGCACGTCACTTGGTTGATAACGAATAAGCATAGGGGTTCATGGCTAAGATTGCTCTCAAGGTAGACGTTGACACCTTACGTGGCACCAAAGAAGGCGTACCCAATCTAGCGCGTACGCTTGAGCGTTTTGGCCTCAAAGCCACCTTCCTATTTAGCCTAGGCCCCGACCACACTGGCTGGGCTCTCAAGCGGGTCTTTAAGCCGGGTTTCCTAAAGAAGGTCAGTCGCACTTCGGTTGTTGAGCACTACGGCATCAAAACCCTACTCTATGGCGTCCTCTTACCTGGACCTGACATTGGTAAACAAGCTGCTGCCGAAATGCGCGCAATTGATGCAGCCGGCCATGAGACTGGCATTCATACTTGGGATCATGTGGCTTGGCAAGACGCCGTACGCAATCGTGATGCCCAATGGACTAAAGCGCAGATGCAAAAAAGCTGGGATCGTTTTGTGGAGATCTTTGGCCATCCGCCAGTTACTTATGGCGCTGCTGGCTGGCAAATGAATGAGGCGGCATTCGAGCAACTCGATCAATGGGGTATTAAATATTCCTCCGATGGCAGAGCCGAGCCTAACTTAATGCCCTATCGCTTTGACCTACCTTCTGGCAAAGCTAAGCACGTGCAATATCCAACGACCTTGCCCACCTTTGATGAATTGATTGGCATTGATAATGCCGACGAGTTTAGCGCCGTAAAGAAACTCTTGGAAATCACCCAAAGTAATCCAAATGATCAGGTATTTACCTTGCATGCAGAATTAGAAGGTCAAAAGCTGCTTCCCGCCTTTGAGCAATTGCTCGCTGGGTGGCTAAACCAAGGCCACGACCTGGTCACCATGGGCGAGCTCCATCAATCCTGGGAAGCCACTAAGCAACTCGATAAAATAGCAGTGCAGCCAGTAACCTGGGGCGAGATCCCCAACCGAAGTGGCGAACTCATTTTGCAAGCAGTTTAAGTAACATCAGATTACGTAATACATAAAGTTAAATTAGAGAGACCATCATGACAGTAGAAATCGGCAAGCTAATGCCCCAGTGCGCAATCCCAGCAACATCGGGATTAACTTTTACGCCAGATTCCGCTAAAGGCAAAAAGCTGGTTATCTATTTTTACCCAAAAGATATGACTCCTGGTTGCACCGCTGAGTCTGGTGAATTCCGCGACAATATTGACGCCTTCACCAAAGCTAATACCTTGATCGTTGGCGTATCTCGAGATAGCCTCAAATCACACGACAACTTCCGTAGCAAACTTGAGCTGCCATTTGAGCTCGTTGCCGACACCGAAGAAACCCTATGTCAGCTCTTTAGCGTGATGAAGCTCAAGAATATGTATGGCAAGCAGGTGCGCGGTGTAGAGCGCAGCACCTTCCTCTTTGACTCATCGGGCAAGCTCGTTAAAGAGTGGCGCGGTCTGAAGGTTCCCGGGCATGTGACAGAGGTATTACAAGCAGCTCAAGCCGCTAAATAATTTTTTAAATTAATTTAATCCGGGGTACTTGCAAAGCCCAAAATTTGGGGTAAAGTTGTTTATATGCACCGTAAACGACGGGAAAGTCTAACAATCCGTTTGACTCATCAGCCTGAATATTTAAGAACAGGCTCGGTAAACAACCCCCGCCGTTTTACAGATCGTTTTACACCCAGTTTCGTTATAAACCGTCAATGCAATCCGCTTGACGGTTTTTTCTTTTAGGAGAGTCTGCATGCCATTGCCCCCAATCCCAACTCAAATTGCTGGCCAAGTAAAAATTAGCAGTAAGGACACTCCAAACTTAAAGAAGCGTCCTGCACCAGCAAAAACTGTTGTGATGGAAAGCCATGCGCCAGATTGGGCCACAGATGCTGAAGAGGATCTCTCTGCTGCTGAAGTAGCGCTTGAGAAAATCAAAAGTGATCGCAGTCCAGTTGCGCCACGTAATGAGCGCAGTGATAAGAGAGTATCAAGCGTTCCGGAGAAACCAAAGCGCATTATTCGCACTGGACCTCCAACTCTATTTGTCTTGGATACCAATGTATTAATGCATGATCCAAGCTCCCTGTTCCGCTTCTCTGAGCACGACCTCTTCCTACCAATGACTACTTTGGAGGAATTGGATAACCATAAGAAGGGTATGACTGAGGTTGCGCGTAATGCTCGTACCGTTAGTCGCTCTTTAGATCAATTGGTTGCTGGCACTAGTGGCACGCTGGATGAAGGTATTCCGCTCAATAAGCTGGGTAATCAGGATGTCTCTGGTCGGCTCTTCTTCCAAACCAAACTCACTACCCAGGCATTACCTGAGGGCTTACCTGAAGGTAAAGGTGATAATCTCATCTTGGCGGTTGTTAGTGAGCTACAAAAGACTCGTAAGGGTCAAGAGGTGGTATTGGTATCCAAAGATATCAATATGCGCATTAAGGCACGCGCCTTAGGATTGCCTGCTGAAGACTACTTCAATGACCAAGTACTAGAAGATCGTGACTTGATGTATTCAGGAGTCATGACCTTACCAGCAGACTTTTGGCCTAAGCATGGCAAAGACATGGAAAGTTGGGCTGATGGTAAATCCGGAACGATGTTCTATCGCGTAACTGGCCCTTCAGTACCTAGCATGCTAGTCAATGAGTTCGTGTATCAAGAAAATCCTGATGGCTCCACACCTTTCTACGCTCAAGTAAAAGAAATTAATGGCAAGACTGCCCTCCTCCAAACTTTGAGAGACTTTTCACATCAGAAAAACAATGTGTGGAGTGTGACTGCGCGTAACCGCGAACAGAACTTTGCCATGAACTTGCTCATGAACCCTGATGTGGATTTCATCACACTATTGGGTCAAGCAGGTACCGGTAAAACCTTGCTAGCCTTAGCTGCCGGCCTTGAGCAAGTTCTAGATAGTAAGCGCTATAACGAAATTATCATCACCCGCGCTACCGTTCCTGTTGGTGAAGATATTGGTTTCTTACCAGGCACTGAAGAGGAGAAAATGCAGCCTTGGATGGGTGCATTTGACGACAACCTTGAGGTATTACAACGCAATGAAGATGGCGCCGGCGAATGGGGTCGTGCCGCCACTCAGGAGCTAATTCGTTCACGCATCAAAGTGAAGAGCATGAACTTCATGCGCGGCAGAACCTTTGTGAGTAAGTTTGTGATTATTGATGAAGCGCAAAACTTAACACCTAAACAAATGAAGACTTTGGTTACTCGTGCAGGTCCAGGAACGAAGATTGTTTGTTTAGGCAATATTGCCCAGATCGATACGCCTTACTTAACTGAGGGTTCCTCAGGCTTAACTTATGTAGTCGATCGCTTTAAAGGCTGGCGTCATGGTGGACATGTGACTCTTGCCCGCGGTGAGCGTTCACGTCTTGCGGATCATGCTGCTGACGCACTCTAAGCAACCCCTCTCATGCCGCACTCTAATGGGGTGCGGCATTTTTATTTGTGCCCTGCTCTCGCTATCAGGATGCACTAGCTTTGGCTCAAAAAATAATGCAGCTAAAGTTTCTCAATTCAAACAAGATACGAGTGTAGGCACAGAGGACATCTCTATTGCGGCAGTAGGTTTAGTTGGCGTGCCCTATCGCTACGGCGGAAACAATCCTAAGGGTGGATTTGATTGCAGTGGGCTGATTGCTTACGTCTACCAAAAGTCGGCCAATATCAAGCTACCGCGAACTATTCAAGAAATGAGCACCAAAGGGCAAAGCGTTGAAAATCAACCCCCTGCACCAGGCGATCTGATTTTCTTTAACACCACCGGTGAAAAGTATTCCCACGCAGGGATCTATGTGGGTCAAGGCAGATTTGTACATGCCCCAAGCGCTGGAGGAACTGTGCGCCTGGAGTACATCACTACGCCCTACTGGGCAGCTAGATTTACCGAGGCAAGAAGACTGACCTCAACTAATACACAAAACTAGTTACAAGCCAACCGTATAGGTAGCCATTACTGTAGTTGAGGTAAGCGCTTGATAAGCCTCTTGACGATAGATGGCTGAAATTCCGATCCGTTCATTGATGCTGAGATCATGAAAAACACCCAAACTTGCTGTTGGTCTTGTGGTTCGGTAGTTGTTATTCATCGCAATATTGAAGTAGCCATTACCAGTAGTCACTAAATTTCCAACGTTAGTATTGGTATCTTTTTCTACGCCGGCACTCGCAAGTAAGCTTGTTTTTTCACTCAACTTATGAACTCCAGAAACTCCTGCGAGCACAGTGGTAGTGTAGTTATTGATAGCGTTGTAACTTAATGGACTAGAAACAGTGCTGGATTGACCCTCACTATATCCACCCATTCCTCCCACTAGGTAACGCATCCCAGCATAAGGTGACACAACAGTTTTATTGCCGAGACCAAAACCATATTTGAGCAATCCTAGAACACCTTGCGAGGTTAAAGAGGTGGAGCCTGAGCCAGCCTCAGAGACCCCAACCACTGGACGAGTTAAGGTTGCACCCTTGTTGGCATATCCCGCTGAAAGCTTTGCCTCTGCACCAGTACCATCAGGGTTTTGCGACCACACCCCAAATACCCCAACCATCGGGCTGCCATTATTTAATTGAGCGATGCCGCCTGGCGTACTTTGAGACAGGTTTTGATCTAGGTATCCACCAATTCGAATATTATTTGACAAGCGATATCCACCAATAATCAGAGCACTACTATTGTTATATGGATATGCACTGACATTGGTGAATCTACCACCGGCAGAAACGCAAACATTATTAGCCCTGAATAGTGAGCAGTCATAGCTCATGCCGTTTATCACGCCGGCAGATTGCATTGCAAAGAGGCCTTGAAGAGCGGTACCCATCGAGGATAAAGCAACTTGAGTGTCATACTCAATCGGTGCAATTAAATAAGACTGTGTAGCAAGAGTCTCCTCAAGTGCGACTAAAGTCGGCTGTACAACAGTACTCAATACCAAATCTGTCTGATCAGCAGATCCATTAATACGATGCACCAGTGCCCATTGATACTGAGTACCCCCGATAGTTACATTGCCGTAGGAGTTACCAAGATTGTTGACCTTGATCCCCGAGAGCACGGTGGAGTAAGTTGTTGCAGAAACAGTTGAGCCATTAGCAATTGCGAAATTCATCACGCCAGTTACAGTGCCATTACTAGCATCCAACTTACCGTAAACGGTTGGGCTTGCAATGGCCGCATTGTAATTTGTCGGCATTACACCAGAAAATGTCAGTGGATTAGAGCCGCCCTGTGAGTTAGTCAAAGTGCTGATTTTTCCGGCACTATAAATACCAAATGAATTTGCTCCATTGGTTGTAATGGTTCCGGTGTTTTCAATGGTGACAGCGCCCACCCCTGATACTTGAATGCCGTGAGCTGCCGAGCCATTAGTAATAATGGTTCCGCTATTAACAATAGAGTTCACTACGGTGCTTGTAGTAGCACCAGATACTAAGCGTATGCCTGCAGCACCAGTGCCATCAGTCTGAATACGTCCATCATTCGTTAAGCTATTGGCAGCTGAGGAGGCATTCGTAGCACTGACATACATGCCTGCAGCATATCCACCTCCGGTATAAATCGTTCCGTTAGACTCATTAACAAAAGTATTGCCACCTGCCTGAGATCGGCCATTTGCACCGGAAGACATGCCATACCCATAATAAAAAGAACTGGTATTTAAATTTCCATGGTTACTAATATTTGCGTTACTACCTATGCCAATAGTAGAACCATCAATAATTAATGAAGTTCCATTGGCAATATTTACGGTGACATTATTTCCAACAGTTGTGGTGTTCTGAGTAGAAATTACACCAGCCGTTGCTACCGGAGTAATGCTCGAGTTACAGGCAACTGTCTGTGAAGAGCCACTTGCTGTGTTTGGCGTGTAGCTGTCGCAACCACCTGCCGCCACTGCCGAAGCGGCATTGGGCATCAAAATAAATGCGCTCGCCAAAATAAGAGCGGCTGAATATTGGGGTAATTTTTCTATAAATTTCATAGCTTTAAACTGAAATTAGGCAGATGAAACGGCTTAAAAAGCACGTGTATGTGAATACTAGTTATGATAATTAGCTATAAAGTTAATATCTATTAACCCTAGAGCTAATACTCTTAGGTCTACTTATTGGAAATAATGGATTACAGCCTAAAAATTATTTGAATTCCAAACCAAGGAGAAGTTCGCATGAAGAAAATCATTATCGCTTTAAGCATTGCATTCAGTTTTGCAATTCCATCTATCGCTTTTGCTGATCAAGCCGCTTGTGAAGCTAAGGCAGTAAGCAAAGAAGGTAAGCCACTACACGGCGCAGCCAAAGATGCGTCCATTAAAAAATGTATGGGTGATGCCAAGCCTAATGATTGCGAAGCTAAGGCAGTAAGCAAAGATGGCAAGCCACTGTATGGTGCTGCTAAAACTGCATCCATCAAGAAGTGTGAAGGCGGCAAGTAAACACTTCTCGTATCAAGTTAAAAGCCTCGCATTGCGAGGCTTTTTCTATTGAGTTAGAAGGGTTCGTATCCACCAGAGGAGTAGCCAACTGATCCCATCGCCAAGTTATCAAACTTAGTATATGGACCTTGCCAGCTTAAGCGCACAGTACCAATTGGTCCATTACGCTGCTTACCAATAATGATCTCCGCCATGCCTTTGTCCTGAGTCGTATCTGGGTGATACACCTCATCGCGGTAGATGAACATAATTAAATCGGCATCTTGTTCGATCGCGCCCGACTCACGCAAGTCAGACATGATTGGACGTTTATTAGGCCGTTGCTCAAGGCCACGATTTAACTGTGACAACGCAACTACTGGGCACTGCAATTCTTTTGCGAGTGATTTGAGTGAGCGAGAGATTTCTGAAATCTCAGTCGCACGGTTCTCAGAACCAGAGCCACTCATCAACTGCAAGTAATCAATCACAACGAGGCCCAGTGTTCCACCAAAGTTACGAGCAATACGACGCGCACGTGCGCGCAACTCTAAACTTGAAAGAGCGCCAGTCTCATCAATCAAAATTTGGGTATTACTTAAGCGGGCAATCGCATCAGTAACGCGCGGCCACTCATCATCCTGCAACTTGCCGGTACGCATACGACCTTGATCAACGCGCCCTACCGAACCCAGCAAACGAGCCGCTAATTGCTCGCCTGACATCTCCATAGAGAACACAACAACCGGCAAGCCCTCAGCCAATGCAACGTTCTCAGCGATATTCAATGCAAACGCCGTTTTACCCATCGACGGTCTTCCAGCAACAATCACTAAGTCACCTTTTTGAAGACCGCTAGTTTGTTTATCCAGATCAATAAATCCAGTTGCAATACCAGTGATATCACTTCCACCTTGACGGTTGTAGAGCTCATCAATACGAGCAACAACGGTTTTGAGTAAAGGTTCAATCTCGAGGTAATCTGCTTTGCGACTACCCTCTTCACCAATTTGCAGAATGCGTGATTCTGCTTCATCCAAGAGCGTTCTCACTGAACGGCCCTCTGGAACAAATGCAGAGTTCACGATGTTGTCAGATACTTCGATTAGGCGACGCAGAATGCTGCGGTCACGAACAATATCGGCATAGCCTTTGATGTTCGCTGCACTTGGAGTACTTTGCGCTAATGAATTGAGGTAATCGATGCCAACTAAATCACCACCCTGCTCGGACTTAACAGCCTCATGAACAGTAATGACGTCAGCGGGATGATTGTCGCCAACTAAACGCTGAATGACCTTATAGATCAAAGCATGTTCAGGACGATAGAAATCTTTATCAGTTAACACGCCACCTAGACGATCCCAGGCTGTGTTATCGATCAGTAGACCGCCGAGCAAAGATTGCTCGGCTTCTACAGAATGCGGCGGTACTTTGAGCGCCTGCAAGACTGGATCCCCAGAACCCATCATGCCAGGATTTGACATAAGAGAGCGTGAGCGGGATTCAGCCATGAGGCTAGCTTACAGATCTAAAACTTACGCTTGCTCGCCAACTACACGGATAGTGATGTCAGCCACTACATCGGTATGAACAGCTACCGCTACAGGGTGATCACCAACCATCTTCAACGGGCCAGTAGGCATACGTACAGAAGCTTTTTCAATTACAAAGCCTTTAGCTTTCAAAGCATCAGCGATGTCATGGTTGGTTACAGAACCAAACAAACGACCGTCAACACCTGCTTTTTGACCGATTTCGAGAACCAAGTCTTTGAGCTTTGCGCCAACCGCTTCAGCAGCAGCCAATTTCTCAGCAGCCAATTTTTCCAACTCAGCGCGACGAACTGCAAAGTCAGCGATAGCTGTTTCAGTTGCACGACGAGCTTTGCGTTGTGGGATTAGGAAATTACGAGCGTAACCGTCTTTAACACGAACGATGTCACCGAGGTTGCCCAGGTTAATTACTTTTTCTAAAAGAATGATTTGCATTGAGGGCTCCCAATTATTTCTTGTGTTGATCGGAGAATGGCAACAAAGCCAAGTAACGAGCACGCTTGATAGCAGTGTCTAACTGACGCTGATATTTAGCTTTTGTGCCTGTCAAACGTGCAGGAGTGATCTTGGCGTTTTCGCCAATGAAGTCCTTCAATGTGTCTACATCTTTGTAGTCAATCTGTTCTACGCCAGCAACAGTGAAACGGCAATAACGCTTACGCTTGAACAATGGGTTCTGAGCTGGTTTCTTTTTGAAATCGGGTTTCTTTCCAAACGCCATGATGATTTCCTCTTTAATTTTTCAATTGAATATGGGTGATATGGAAAACAAGTCTTTGATTACGTAGAGTCTTGGGTGCTAAGAATCCCTCAAACACTGCCTCAGCACCTAAATCCATTTGCTCTAAGCCCTTTTGTATCGGACCAATTGCTATGGCTTCAACACTCATCTGAATTTTCCTAGCCACTCCTACCTCGCTTACCTCACCGCTATGTTCTAGCTGGCAATGCATCACCGGTATTCCTGCTGGTGTAAATCGAATCGCGTCTTTAGCTACCAAGAATGCAGTTAGGGTGAAATGATTCAACGCCGCTCCGTCACTCTGATACGTTTTCTAGTCTGTGTATTCCTCTTCAAATTTCTAACTTAAGCCGCTGCTACAGGAGCGTCGGATTGAGCTGTTTTGCGTGCTTCTTCACGTTGCACTTCTTTCATCATGATGGAAGGCTCTGTTTCAGCTTTCTTAGTCTTGATGATGAGGTGACGCAAAACAGCATCGTTAAATTTGAATGCGTGCTCGAGCTCGTCCAGAGTTTTCTGGTCGCACTCAATGTTCATACAAACGTAATGGGCTTTAGCAAGTTTGTCGATCATGTAAGCCATCTGACGACGACCCCAATCTTCCATACGATGAATTTTGCCGCCAGCAGCAGCTAATGTCGCTTTGTAGCGATCGATCATCGCAGGCACTTGCTCGCTTTGGTCCGGGTGGACGATAAAGACGATTTCATAATGACGCATCTAACACTCCTTAAGGATAAAGTCACCTGGGCGTCTTGCTAACTTCCGATGGTTTTAAAGTTAGCGCCAGTGTGACAAGGTAGTAACAAATTGTAGGTAAAACTAACTACAGAAATTTACAGCTTTTAAGTCCTTACCGAATTTCAGGTAAGTCCGCTATTCTAGCAAAAAAATCCTGCCAAGTCAGGGGTTTACCAGCTTTATTTGCCTGCTTTGCCGCATTTAAAGCCAATTGGAGCGCAACTCTGGCCCTGGGTGCAGTCAACCCCCCAGATGCTCGGCATCCAGGCGCATCTACCTCAGGAATGTTTCGCAAAGTAGCGCCCGCACCGGTTCTAGTCGTTCTCACCAAGGCAATGCCCTGAGCCATTGCTTGCTCCAGAGGTTTTGCCCAGTCATCATGAAAGCCACCATGGCCTGACCCAGCAAGCACAAAGCCCTCTACAGTACTACCCAGCCACTGCAAGATGGTTTCAGGACGAGCGCCTGCATGGCTAGTCAAAATCTCAACCCAAGGCCACTCGCCTTCCTGTGGGATCGGTAAATCTTCATTCCAAGCAGCCTGTACCGCCTTGACACCAGATAACCAAGAAGGATTAATGAGGCCCACTGAGCTTGATGGAGCATCTTGTAAGGGGGCATTGAGGGCTGTGGCGTGTCGCTTAGCTAGATCGAGCGCCATACATCCACGCCCGTCCATTACGGCATAGATGCCGCCAGGACAGTTATCAATCGATGTAGAAGCCCAGCGTAAGGCATCCAATAAATTAGAGGGGCCGTCAGCTCCAGGCGCATTGCTTGGCAGCATTGCCCCCGTCAAAATCACCCGCTTGCCCTGTGTCTGGGCCAGCTTTCCACAAGTTGCTTGCAAAAATAAGCCTGTTTCTTCAATCGTATCTGTGCCATGAGTAATCACAATCCCCTTTACAGCAACATCCAGCAGGGCTTCTTTTACTGCAAGCCCTAGTGCGGCGAGATGGGCATCAGTCAAATTGCGACTATTGATATTTGCCACCTGACAGGACACCAGCTTGACCCCCTCAGGCACTACTGACTGAACATGCGCCACTAAGGCATCCACCCCAACTTGGCCAGCCTGATATTGGAGAGGGTTTTCTTCCGGGTTTGGCGCGAGGCCTGCAATGGTGCCCCCCATGCCTAAGACCAAGAGATGAGGTGTATTTTCAGAAATGCTGGGTTTTGAGCTCATTCCTCCATTATCCGCCTGCAAATTGCTTGAATATTCAAATAGTGCTGTATACAATCCCAGTATGGACATAAATACAGTCGATTTTCAAGAGGAGCTGACTGCCCTCCCCAAACTCACCTCACGTCAAAGTGAGATTTTGGAATTAATCACCAAGGCCATTGATGAAAGTGGCTCACCTCCAACGCGCGCTGAGATTGCAACGCAACTAGGTTTTGCTTCCGCCAACGCTGCTGAAGAACATTTACGTGCCCTGGCAAAAAAGGGATACATCGAGCTAACGCCAGGAACCTCTCGCGGCATTCGGATTCCACAACGCTTTAACCAGACTCACAATCCAAACAAATATCGTCAGATGTCTTTACCTTCTGGCGCGCTTCAGCAACTTACATTGCCACTCATTGGTCGCGTTGCAGCAGGCTCTCCAATCACAGCTATCGAACACATTGAAAAACAAGTGCCGATCGATCCAAGTTTATTTAGCAAGGGTGCTGATTACTTATTAAAAGTAGTTGGCATGAGTATGCGCGATGCCGGAATTTTGGATGGCGACTATCTTGCAGTGAGAAAAACTTCTGAAGTACGCAATGGCGATATTGTGGTTGCACGCTTAGATGATGAAGTCACAGTGAAGCGTTGGAACCAAAAGAAAACTGCGGATGGCATAGTCATTGAATTACAAGCCGAGAATCCAGACTTCAAAAATATTTTGGTAGATAGACGCCAACCGAACTTTGCCGTAGAGGGTCAGGCTGTTGGCCTAATTAGGGCTGGCGGGCTCTGAGCCACCTCACCCGATAAAGCAAAAGGCCTCGTTAGAGGCCTTTTTCTATTCACGATGGAGTAACTATTTTTATTTCTTAGTTGGTGTCACTACGTTTGCATTCTTTGGTGATGCTGTAATCGTGATGATTGTTTTAGGTCCGCCAAATGAGCCTTCGTTTACCTCGATAGTAGAAGTACGATCACCTTTAGTGAAAACCAAAATACTGGTTTTAGATTTCACGGCACTCACAGTAGTCCAACCCACTTTAGGATATTCCGCTTGGAAGAAAGCATAAATATCGGTTGGAGATTGAACGCCAGACAAAACAACTCGACCAACCCAGTTATCACCACGGCCAATAATTAAAGAATCTGAACCAATAATTTTTGATGCCGCAGGTAATGGCATATCACCCAAAAGTTGCGCCTGAATTTCTTGGATTTCACTAGGCGTGCCAGTTGGAGAATCCCCTGAAGATGCACAGGCCGCCAAGAGCACAGATAACGCTAACGCCGATGTGATTGATTGGATTCGTTTGAGTTGGATCATATTCTTGCCCTGGTAATCAATCTAAATTACTGGAGGCGCGTGAGGGAATCGAACCCCCGTACGAAGCTTTGCAGGCTCCTGCCTAACCACTCGGCCAACGCGCCATATGCTTGAATCAAAAATGGGAAGCTTTTTAGGGCTTCCCATCGAACTTGGAGCGGGAAAGGAGGTTCGAACTCCCGACCTATACCTTGGCAAGGTATCGCTCTACCAGCTGAGCTATTCCCGCATAACAGGGCAGTAGTTTAACAAACAATTTGAGGGAACGCATTATTTGTGTTGAAGACTAAAAACTGGCTGGACTCACGTTTCTACCAAACCCTTATCAGCTATGGGTTTGTGGACTTTAGTCAGCCTTATCAACCAGCTGAGGCAAAGCTTTTTTCATGTAATAGAACATTGACCAAAGCGTCAAAAAGCATGCAATCCAAATTAGCCAAGTGCCAACTTGTGCGCAATTTAACCATCCAAATAAAGTGTCGTTTAGCAATAAAAATGGAATGGCGACAAGTTGAGCGGTAGTTTTTAGCTTGCCGACCATGTGAACGGCAACGCTTTTTCCAGCACCCAAGAGCGCCATCCACTCTCTTAATGCTGAAATAGTAATTTCACGACCAATAATGATCAAAGCCACCCAGACTTGGACGCGATCCATATTGAGCAGAACTAACAATGAAGCAGCCACAATTAATTTATCAGCTACGGGGTCCAAGAATTGGCCAAATGCCGACTCTTGCTTCATGCGTCTAGCCAAAAATCCATCCAACCAATCAGTTACAGCCGCAAACACAAAAATAACTGTAGCAGTGAGGTTCTTATCGAAAGGGGTAAGCCAGCTATTTGGCAAATAGAACACTGCAACAACCAGTGGAATTGCAGCGACGCGCAACCAGGTTAGAGCAATGGGTAGATTAAAAGGCATGACCTAAGCATAAACCAATGTGAGCGCACTGGGAAATCAATGGAGTTGCTTATAGATTTGTTCGGCCAATGCGGTGGATATTCCCTCAACACTTGAAAGCTCTTCAATAGTGGCATTGGAAACACCCCGCAAACCCCCAAAACGGGCGAGTAGTTTTTGACGTCGCTTAGCCCCTATTCCCTCGATCTCCTCTAGCTGAGAAACCGTTCTAGCTTTTGCTCGTTTAGCTCTCATGCCAGTGATGGCAAAGCGATGTGCCTCATCACGTATTTGCGCCACTAGCAACAAAGCAGCGCTATCAATACCAAGCTCAAGCGATTGACGTCCATCCGCAAAGATCAGGGTCTCTAAACCCACCTTACGACCCTCCCCTTTGGCAACACCAACAATCAATCCAATGTCCATGCCAAATTCAGAAAGGACTTGTCTTGCCATCTCAACCTGACCTTTGCCGCCGTCGATCAAAATGACTTGCGGCATCTTTTCAACAGGGAGCTCTTGAAAGTTCGCATAACGGCGTTGTAAGACCTGACGCATTGCTGCGTAGTCATCACCCGGCGTAATGTCATTAATATTAAATCGGCGGTATTCACTAGGCTGCATCGCATTTTTGGAATACACCACACAAGAAGCTTGAGTGGCCTCACCAGAGGTATGGCTAATATCAAAACACTCAATACGAAGCTGCTCAAGACTTTCTAATTCCAAAGCTAAGACATCCGCCAATGCTCTTGCTCTTGCTAGTTGACCACCCGTCTCTACCAAGCGCTTTGCGATCGCAATCTTGGCATTACCTTCTGCCATGGCCAACCAATGACGTCTCTGACCTTGTGGCTGGTGCAAGAAAGTAATGCGCTTACCAGCTTGTGCATTCAATAAATCGTGTAGACCTTCCGGGGCTGATTGCTCAGAAAGATCTTCAACACCTTCTTCTGGAGCTGCAATGTCATCAACTAGCTTTCTCAGAGGATGATTCAGAATCAATACAGGCGGAATTAAATTGGTGGTCGCTTCACCATCGCCAGCCTTCTCCTCTAAGTAATGTTGAGCAATAAATGCCTCCAGAATTTCAGCTGGTGGTGGCAACTCTCCAGACGTTGAGCGCAAGCCCTTAGGGAAGTAAGCGCGATCACCCAAATGGCGACCGCCACGAATCATTGCCAGATTGACGCAGACCACACCCTCCATTTGAGCGACAGCAATCACATCCACATCGCCCTCACCATCAGCAACAGTGTCCATCGACTGTTGTTGTAAGACACTCGAAAGATCAGCAATACGATCCCTTAACACTGCCGCCATTTCAAATTCCATGGCATCACTGTAGGCATGCATTTTCTTTTCAAGTTCAGAAAGCACGCGACTATGGTCACCCTCTAAAAAGCGTGTTGCCTGGGCTACGTCCTGCCCATACTGCTCGACACTTAAACGGCCAACACAAGGCGCACTACAGCGATGTATTTGATGCAATAAACAAGGGCGACTGCGGTTTTTAAATACTGAGTCTTCACAAGTTCTCAGACGAAATACTTTCTGCAAAATCTGTACGCTGTTGCGTACTGCCCATGAATTGGGGAATGGGCCAAAGTAGTGATTACGCTTATCCGTCTTTCCTCTATACGAGGCCAAGCGAGGAAATTGATGCCCCGTCAACATGACGTAGGGATAGGACTTATCATCTCGAAAGAGAATGTTGAATGGAGGGGCCAACTCCTTAATGAGATTGTTCTCTAGAATTAAGGCTTCGGTTTCTGAGCGTGTTACTGTAGTTTCGTAACGGGCAATTTTTCCCACCATCAGCTCTATTCGTGGTGAAAGCTGGGTTCGCTGAAAGTAACTAGATACACGCTTTTTGAGGTTGCGCGCTTTACCGACATACAGAATATGTCCCGCCTCATCAAAGAAGCGATACACCCCCGGCAATCCGGGTAGCCGTTTAACATCCTGCTGAAGGGTTTCAAAAAGCGAATTGCTCATGCGTTGGGATATTTTCTGTCAAATCGTAGACAACTATGGTGATGCTGGTGTTTGCTGGCGTCTAGCAAGAAGCTTAACAAGTCTTCATGGCCAAGACGTGCGCATTTTCTGTGACGATCTGCCAACCCTTAATTTACTCGCTTCTGGGGTAGATCCGGAAATTAAGCGCCGTATCGATATCCAACCCTGGGAAGCAAGTCATCACAATAGCCGTCATCCAGTAGAAACGCCTGACGTGGTGATTGAGGCATTCGGATGCGACCTTCCAGAGCGCTACCTTGCGGGCCTGCTAATTGCCCCCAAAAAACCCATCATCATCAATCTAGAGTATTTGAGTGCTGAGCCCTGGATTGTGGACTTTCATCAGAAGGCGTCCCCTCAAGCACACGGCATTCCGAAGTACTTCTTCTTCCCAGGCTTCCAGAAGAATGCGGGCGGTATTTTGATTGATCCAATCCCCAAGGAGCCATCACCAACTGAACAATGGATTCCCAAGAGCCTCGAGGCGAGCTGGAAGCTATTGCGGCCAAATACAAAACGCATCAGTGTTTTTTGCTACCCAGGTGTACCGCTCCTGAAATGGTTGGAGGATCTGGCCACCTTGGATGAGAACTTCGACATTGTTTTGACACACGGTCAACGCGAGCAATTGCAGTTCAGTTCTGCCCATCCCACCCAGCCACTTGCTTTGCCTGACTCCATTCAGTTGATCTCGATTCCATTTGTTTCTCAAGATGAATACGATTGGGTGCTTTCACAATGCGACTTCAATATCGTTCGAGGTGAAGATTCTTTTGTTCGAGCGCAGTTGGCTGGTAAGCCCTTTATTTGGCATATCTACCCCCAAGAAGATGGTGCTCACAAAACTAAGTTAGCTGCATTTTTAGATCTCTACCTTGAAGATGCATCACAAGAGCTTAAACACGCTGTAATAGCTGCGATGACTTGGGCAATGCCTAGCGAGTGGTACCAGTCTATTGATGAATGGAGCACCCATTCCGAGGCTTGGCGAGCAGATTTACTCAAAAAACAAGCTGATGGTGGCTTGGCTGCCCGTCTAATGGGCTTTGTAGCCTGATCTTAGGCGAAATCTGCCTGCGGGCGGTTACAATCTTGTTTTTGATAAAAACCGCAGAAAATCAGCTCTGCACCCAGGAATAGCAAGATGAAAACAGCACAAGAACTCCGCGTTGGTAACGTAGTAATGATCGGCACTGATGCCATGGTCGTTTTAAAAGCAGAATACAGCCGCTCAGGCCGCAACTCTTCTGTTGTAAAAATGAAATTTAAGAACTTGTTAACTGGTGCGCCCAACGAAGGCGTATTCAAAGCAGATGACAAGTTTGATGTAGTGATCTTGGATAAGAAAGATTGCACCTACTCTTACTTCGCAGATCCAATGTATGTATTTATGGATACTGAATACAACCAATACGAAGTTGAAGCTGAATTCATGGGCGATGCATTGCATTACCTCGAAGAAAGCATGCCTTGCGAAGTGGTGTTCTACGAAGGTAAAGCACTCTCAGTAGCAATGCCAAACTCATTGGTTCGTGAAATCATTTACACAGAGCCAGCAGTTAAAGGCGATACCAGCTCAGGCAAAGTATTGAAGACTGCAAAATTGGCTACTGGCTATGAATTGCAAGTTCCATTGTTCTGCAACACTGGTGACAAGATCGAGATCGATACTCGCACTGGTGAATATCGTAGCCGCGCTAACTAATTAGCTCGCTCGATAGTAAAAGGCCCGGCTTGCCGGGCTTTTTTATTTTCTAAAGTGCAGTCATAATGAAATCCATGACTGATACCATTTCCCCAGTAATCACCACATTAGCCCTTGAAGATATTCCCCACCTGATTGACTGCGTTCGACGTTGCTACGGGGAAAGCTATACCAATCCAGTGATGTACGACGCCGCGCTACTGAAAGATGCAATCGTCACACAGAAAATGCACTCCATAGTTGCTAAATTAGAAAATAATCAAATTATTGGGCACTGCGCATTAACCTTTGACGGCGCTAATAATGCCTCACCAGAGGCTGGAAAGATGATGGTTGATCCTGATTACAGGGGGCATCATATTGCTGAGTTGATCGCAAAAAAGCGTATAGAAATTGCCGAATCTTTGGGCTTGCCAGGCTTTTGGACTGAGTGCGTTACCAATCACCCTTATAGCCAGCATGAAATGATTGCATTTAACGCAAAGGAAACCGGCCTTTTTATTGGAGATGTTCCACCAACATTTGCAATGCAGGGTCTGCAAAACTTTAGCGATACCCGTATGTCCTTATTGGCCTTTTATCTCCCGCTAAAAGATCGCCCACATGATATTTATGTTCCAAGTAAACATACTGAGCACTTGAATGCGCTTTTAAGCAGCTTAAATCTCCAGCGCAATATCAGCAATTCGGAGATACAAGGAACTGGGGAAACAATACTTAAAACTGAAATTGACTCTGAAGACCAGGTTGCGAATATATCCGTAGACCATATTGGCGAAGATTTAGTTGCATCAGTCACGGCGGAGCTAAAAAAACTTGAGACTTTAAATATTGCTTCCGCCTATCTTGATCTACCTATTACGCAAGAGGCGGCGGCCAATGCCTATATGGCATTAGAAGATCTGGGCTTCTTTTGGGGCTCTTGGATTCCACACTACTCTACCCAGGGTGATATTCTGCGTTTACAGAAGATCTACCAAACAGTGAACGTTAGTGAAATCGTTTGCGCCAGAGAGCAAGGCGAAGAGGTTAAAAAGTTTGTAGTCTCTGAATGGGAAAGAGTTTCAAAGAAATAGAAGCTCTAGCCAATTAAATTCAGTTGCTGCAGTAAGCCTTTGGCATGTTGATACTGCGCCTCAGACTGCAACTCATCCCACGCTGGAGCTGTGGCAGTTGGCATCAAGCGATTCAATCGAATAGCAGACTCCGCTTGTTTTGCTTTTGAGACTTTCAACTGACTTAGCAATTGATCCGCAAGATCCGGGCGGTTGCAAATCAACACTGCATCGCATCCTGCCTCAAGCGCCATATCAGCACCCTTGACTACAGAACCAGCAACGCTCGCACCTTCCATCGAAAGGTCATCACTAAAGATAACACCTTCAAATCCTAATTCTTGGCGGAGAATGGAATGTAACCAAACCTTAGAAAATCCAGCTGGGTTCTTATCGACTTTTGGATAGATCACATGGGCCGGCATCACTGCAGTCAAACTGAGGTCTAACCACTCATAAGGCTTAGCATCGTCATTCAGAATTTGTTTCAACGGACGCTCATCCACCGGAATGGCCACATGAGAATCCGCTTCCGCCCAACCGTGGCCTGGGAAGTGCTTACCGCAGTTCGCCATGCCTGCAAGTCGCAAACCTTCATTCAAGCTCTTAGCCAAAGCAAAAGTAATTTGCGGATCACGACTAAATGCGCGATCCCCAATTACACCGCTACGACCAAAATCGAGGTCCAGAACTGGAGTGAAACTAAAGTCCACACCGCAAGCGCGCAACTCGGCAGCCAGGACATAGCCGCAAGCTGTTGCTGCAGCCATCGCAATCGCAGCAGATTCAGCGGAATGGGATGACTTATTTTTAGAACCCCAAAGCTCGCCGAGCTTACGCATGGCAGGCAAATGGGTAAAGCCATCAGTCCTACAGCGCTGAACACGGCCACCCTCATGATCAATCGAGATCAATACGTCAGAGCGGAGTTTTTTGATTTCAGCAGTGAGTTTGGTGAGTTGCTTGCGATTAGCAAAGTTTCTGCCAAACAAAATCACGCCGCCAGTAAGGGGGTGCAAGATGCGACGACGATCCTCTGCATTTAACTCAAAACCAACAACATCTAAAGTAACTGGGCCCGGTTTCATAGTCGACTTAGTCATGTATTCCTCGAAATTTTTTAGATTTATATATTTTTGATGCTTATTTATTTTTGAACTACGATGACATGAGCAATTGCCATGTCTTGCTCGTCACTAACGGTGACCTGAGCCTCCCAATTTTTGTCCTGCATAAATTGTGCGAGTGCACCTAAATATGATGTCACTGGCTTACCGCTAGGTTCATTAAGCGTTTGTAGCGATCTCCAAGTCATGGGCATTCTCATGCCTAGACCAATTGCCTTGGAGAATGCTTCTTTTGCAGCAAAGCGCGTTGCCAAGAAAGCAATGCCCCTCTTGTGATTTCTAGCTAAGCGATGCTTGAAAACCAACATCTCATCTGGCCCAAGAATTTTTTCAGCTAAGCGGCCATTGGTGCGATCGTAAGCCGCTTGAAGCCGCTCGATTTGTAAGATGTCTGTGCCTATGCCAATGATCATTTGATATTTAATCTTTTAAGCTTTAGCCCTACCCTGAACCATCAGGACCTTCATGTCGGTAATCGCATTTTGCCAGCCCTTAAAGAGGGCTTCAGCAACAATAGCATGACCAATATTGAGCTCAGAAAGCTCGGCAATAGCGGCAACTGGGATCACATTACCCTCATTTAAACCATGGCCTGCATTTACGCGTAAGCCAATACTCTTTCCAAACTGCGCTGCTTTTCTAATGCGCTCGAGCTCTTGCTTCTGTTGATCACCAGCTAGATCTGCATATCGACCAGTATGTAATTCAACGACTGTTGCACCAACATCTTTGGCGGCTTGAATTTGCTTTTCCTCAGGATCAATAAAAAGAGATACCCGAATACCTGCAGCTTTTAACTGTGTAGTGGCAGATTTAACTGCTTCAAAGTGTCCCACTACATCCAAGCCACCCTCAGTAGTTACCTCTTCACGCTTTTCAGGAACCAGGCAAACATCGTGAGGCTGGACTCGACAAGCAATACTGATCATCTCCGGAGTAACGGCGCACTCCAAATTCATACGTGTCTGTATCAAAGGACGTAAGGCCATTAAATCCGCATCTTTAATATGGCGACGGTCCTCACGCAAATGCAAGGTAATTAAATCAGCGCCCGCCTCTTCAGCCAAATGGGCAGCTTTTAAAGGGTCAGGGTAAACCGTGCCACGTGCATTACGCAAAGTGGCCACGTGATCGATATTGATGCCAAGCTCAAGCTTTGGTTGGGTGTTCATTGAGGTAGATTACTAGATTTTCTTTAGATCAATCAAAATCTGACGGGTGGTAAGCACTTGATCCTGAAGATGCAATCCCAATAAGAAGCGCATTAACTGCTTACTCTCAGAAAGCGTCTCTTGATCAGAAAAGTCTCCTGCAGCAATGGCCAGCAGGGATTTACCACTCAAGACTGGCCAGTGACCTGGATCATCCCCCTGAGCGGGCCTCACACCACGCTCTGGCTGATAAACATATTGCTCATTCGAGATCGGAGCACTATTGGTTTCGACGCAGCGATCAAGCGCTGCTGCATAACCAGTTTCTTGCAAAAGTGTTAACTCAAAGGGACGCAGAATTTCTTCTAAGCCCTTGGATTCAAATTCGAGATTAGATAAAGCGGAGATCGTATCGGTGTAATGGTCGTAGAGTTTTTCATAGTCATCTTCACGAGCCAGGAACTTGACTAACAACTCGTTAAGATAAAAGCCGCAGAGCAATGCATCACCCACCAAAGATGGTGTGCCACCGACCCACTCCGACTTCGTTAAAGTCCGTAACTCAGACTTGCCACTCCAAGAAACCAATAAAGGCTGAAAGCGCTGTAACACTGGACGCAGTACCGAGTGCGGGCGCTTGGCACCCTTGGCAATTAAGGCCATACGACCATGCTGACGTGTAAAGACATCCAGAATTAAGCTAGTTTCCTTGTAAGGAATGCTGTGCAATACAAAAGCGGGTTCGTCAGCAACACGAATAGATGCCATGAATAATTACTCTAGACCTTGCGCCCGTAATTCAGCGCGATCATCTGCCCAGCCACGTTTGACCTTAACCCAAGTCTCCAGGAAGACCTTGCCATCAAAGAGCTTTTCCATATCAATGCGGGCATCGGTAGAAATCTTCTTCAGTCTCTCACCCTTAGCACCAATAATCATTGCCTTGTGGCTATCGCGATCAACCAAAATCGTTGCTGCGATACGGCGCATCTTGCCATCCATCTTGAACTGATCAATTACCACGGTGCTGGTGTAAGGCAACTCTTCGCCGGTAAAGCGGAAGACCTTCTCACGCAAGATCTCGGCAGCCAAGAAACGCTCACTGCGATCAGTAATGGTATCGCCATCGTAGACCGCTGGCGCCTCTGGCAAGTAACCCTCAAGTACATCCAATAATCTCTCAACATCCCCAGGACTCTTGGCGCTCATCGGCACGATTTCAGCGAACTCAGACTTCTGATCTTCATGGCCGCCTAATTCACACCAAGGGCGAGCCATCTCTTTAATAAAGTTCAGTAGCGCCTGATCACGCTCCGAAGGAGTCTGAAAACGGCTATTAAATAGATCTAATTTATTTAAAACCAAGACAATGGGTAAGTCATCTGGCAGTAATTTCAAAACCTTCTTGTCATCCTCACCAAAGTAACCAGCCTCAACTACAAAACAAGCCACGTTTACATCTTGCAAAGCTGTAGTGACAGTGCGGTTCAAGGCCTTGTTCAAGGTATTCATTAAACGTGTCTGAAAGCCTGGCGTGTCAATGAAGATGAATTGCGCCTCTTCACGATTCTGAATACCCAAAATACGGTGACGCGTGGTTTGTGCTTTACGAGAAGTAATACTGATCTTCTGACCAACCAAAGCATTCAAGAGGGTTGATTTGCCCATATTGGGACGGCCAACAATGGCGATAGTGCCGCATCTAAACACGATTAGCCCTTCAGCTTAAGATTTAACTGCTCTTCGGTCGCTACTTTTTTTGCTGCCTTCTTTTTAGCCGACCGAGTCTTTTTAGGTTTACCTAGCGCTTGTGGCAAGGCTTTTAATGCAGCGATTAAGGCGATCTTCGCGGCTGCCTGCTCTGCCGCACGTCTAGATGCACCCTCACCCTTAACCGATACCTTGAGGTTAGGGATTAAACACTCCACCTCAAATTGCTGGTTATGGGCTGCACCGCTTGTGCCAGTAACGTTATAGGTTGGTAATGGCAATTGATAGCTTTGCAAACACTCCTGCAATAAAGTTTTGTCGTCCTTACCCAATGTTTTGGGATCAACATTGGCCAGAATAATGGAATAAAGTTTGCGCAAACACGTCTTGGCAGCATCAAACCCGCCATCTAAGAATATTGCACCAGTGACTGCCTCAAGTGTGTCGGCCAAAATGGATGGGCGACGAAAGCCTCCACTCTTCAGCTCGCCCTCACCTAAGCGAAGGTAGTCAGACAGCGACAGTGTTTGAGCAATCTCATAGAGCGCTTGCTGCTTAACTAAGTTAGCCCGCACGCGCGAGAGATCACCCTCATCTAGATCGGAATAACGCTCATAGAGCATTTCAGCGACGACGCAATTGAGAATAGAGTCACCTAAAAATTCCAAGCGCTCATTATTTTTCTTACTGTGACTACGATGCGTTAGAGCTTGATTCAGCAGCTCTAGCTTTTTAAACGTGTAGCCCAGTTGCGCTTGTAGCGGTGCGGTTTCGATGACGGCGCGGGCGTTCATGACTTTATTCGAAGCCGCCAATGCGACCTAGATTTCCGAGATTTAACCAAACAAAGAATGCCTTACCGACAATATTTTTATCCGGCACAAATCCCCAATAACGAGAATCAGCGCTGTTATCGCGGTTATCGCCCATAGCAAAATAATGCCCCGCAGGCACCTTACATGTGAGGCCAGCATTGATATATTGGCAATTTTCAAATCCAGGAAAACGCTCTGCAGGGAACATGCCGGCAGGACGGTCGGGATCGTTCAGAATCTCATGCTTATTGCCACCTAAATCCGCAGGAAAAGACTCTCCAAACCGTTTGGCATAACGCATGTTTTCTGGATCTAAGTAAGGCTCACCACCACTATATTGAAGTGGCTGAGCATTTACCGTTAAACGCTTATCTTGATAAGTAATAGTGTCGCCAGGCAAAGCCACGACGCGTTTAATGTAGTCAATAGATTCATCACGGGGATAACGGAATACGACTACATCGCCACGTTTTGGAGAACCTAGTTCAACTACCTTCTGATTGATTACTGGCAACCTAATACCGTAGGTAAATTTATTCACCAGAATAAAGTCGCCAATCTGCAGGGTTGGAATCATCGAGCCCGATGGAATTTTGAATGGCTCCACAATAAAAGAGCGTAATACAAACACCGCGCAGATTACCGGGAAGAAACCAGCCGTGTATTCCAACCACAATGGCATGCGATCGATGCCAGCCATACGTCTTTGCGGCGCAAAGTAGTAACGGTCAGCAATCCAGGCGATGCCCGAAACTACTACCAAGATAAATAGGATGAGCGCAAAGTTCATTAGTCGTCTACCTGCAAAATGGCCAAGAAGGCTTCTTGTGGAATCTCCACATTACCTACCTGCTTCATGCGCTTCTTACCTTCTTTTTGCTTCTCTAACAATTTGCGTTTACGAGAAATATCACCACCGTAACACTTAGCCAATACGTTCTTACGCAAAGCTTTTACGTTTTCACGAGCAACGATGTTGCTACCAATTGCCGCCTGAATAGCCACATCAAACATTTGACGCGGAATAATCCCGCGCATCTTGGCAACCACTTCACGCCCGCGATGCTGACTATTGCTGCGGTGAACGATCACCGACAATGCATCAACTCGCTCGCTATTAATCAGGATATCGACCTTAACCACATCGGCAGGACGATATTCTTTGAACTCGTAATCCATCGATGCATAACCACGAGAGATGGATTTCATTTTGTCGAAGAAATCCAAAACAATCTCGGCCATAGGCAACTCATATGTGAGCTTTACTTGGCGACCGAGGTAATTCATATCCATCTGTATGCCACGCTTGCCGACGCACAAGGTAATGATCGCGCCCACGTACTCTTGCGGCATATACAGATTAACTGTCACGATCGGCTCAAGAATCGTATTGATCTTGCTAGCCTCTGGCATCTTCGACGGATTGTCTACCGATAAAATTGTGCCGTCAGATTGCTCTACCTGATACACCACTGTTGGTGCGGTAGTAATGAGATTCATACCGTACTGACGCTCTAAGCGCTCTTGTACGATCTCCATATGGAGCAATCCCAGGAAGCCGCAGCGAAATCCAAAACCGAGTGCTTGCGAAACCTCAGGCTCATACAAGAGTGAGGCATCGTTTAATTGCAGCTTCTCTAAAGATTCGCGTAGTTGATCGTATTCACTCGACTCTACTGGGTATAGACCCGCAAAAACCTGAGGCTTCACTTCTTTAAAACCTGGAAGTGGCTCGGTAGCGGGAACTCGGCCTTGCTGCCCAGGGGTATGGGTAACTGTGTCGCCCACCTTAGCGGCTTTTAACTCTTTAATACCGGCAATCACAAAGCCTACCTGACCAGCAGACAACTCTGGACGATCTACTGACTTTGGACTAAATACACCAACGTGCTCGACGAGATGGCTTGAACCATTGGCCATCAAGGTAATTTTTTCTTTTGGCTTTAAGGTGCCGTTCACAACCCGCACCAACATCACCACGCCAACATAGTTATCAAACCAAGAATCAATAATCAAGGCTTGCAAAGGATCTGCCGCACTGCCTTTTGGTGGAGGCACGCGTGCAATCATCTCTTCGATGACATCTTGAACGCCTAAGCCAGTTTTGGCTGAACAGGTCACTGCTTCAGATGCATCAATACCAATCACATCTTCAATTTCTTTTTTGGCGCGCTCAGGATCGGCCTGTGGCAAATCAATCTTGTTCAGTACTGGCACAACCTCAACACCCAACTCCAGCGCCATATAACAGTTGGCAACGGTTTGAGCCTCAACACCTTGACTAGCATCTACCACCAACAATGCACCTTCACATGCTGATAGAGAGCGGCTAACTTCATAAGAGAAGTCGACGTGTCCCGGCGTATCGATCAAATTGATGTTGTAAGTTTTACCGTCTTTGGACTTATAAGTCAGCGCTGCTGTTTGCGCTTTAATTGTGATACCCCGCTCCCGCTCGATATCCATCGAGTCAAGCACTTGGGCTTCCATTTCACGATCAGATAGACCGCCACATAGTTGAATAATGCGATCAGCAAGCGTTGATTTGCCGTGATCAATGTGGGCGATGATAGAAAAATTGCGGATTAAATCCATAGCGTCTTATGTGGTCTTCAAAAAACGCCTTGTCAGAACGCACCACAATGATGCGCTGCAAAAAGCCGTCTTAAAGTGATTGTAATGGGTGGCGCTAAATTAGCGCCGAACCCGTTTATTCCATGCAAAAACCCAGGTTTTGGCTTATTTTGGCCTGACGGGAATAATCATGGTGCTATCAGCCCTGCGGACAAAAACTGGGACTGACTTATTGGCATCCAGGCCCTTAACTAGCCCCTCAAACTGCTTTACCCCAGTAATGTCAGCATCTGCAATCCGGATAATGACATCGCCAGGACGCACCCCTGCACGCGCTAGGGGGCCGTCTCCTAGGCCCGTAACCTCAACCCCACCGCGGATATTGAGCTCCTTCTTCTTGCTATCTGAGGGCTCAGAAACGGCTACTCCTAGAGAATTAGTATTCCCACCAGATGATCCCGAGTTATCCGATTTCTTAACCGCTGCCTGACCGGCTTCGGTATCGGCCACAGTCACCATTAAATCCTTGGTGCCGCCTTTGCGCCAGACTTGTACTGATGCACCAGTTCCAGGCTTGGTTTCACCAACCGCCCTAGGCAGATCAGTCGACTTACCAATATCACGGCCGTTAAAGCTCAAAATCACGTCGCCTGACTCAATGCCACCCGCTGCCGCTGGACCACCAGGCTCAACATTGCGAACGTAGGCTCCACGCGGTTTGCCCAAGCCCAAGCTCTCAGCAATCTCTTTAGTCATTTCTCCTAAAGCAACACCAATACGACCACGAGTCATTTTTCCATTGGTACGCAATTGATCCGCTACACGCATGGCCTCATCAATTGGAATCGCAAATGAGATACCCATATAGCCGCCAGAGCGGCTAAAGATTTGTGAGTTAATACCAATCACTTGTCCAGCTGTATTCAATAAAGGTCCACCCGAGTTACCAGGATTCACTGCAACGTCAGTCTGAATGAATGGCAAGTAGTCGCCAGTGTCACGACTCTTGGCAGACACGATGCCCGCGGTCACAGTATTTTCCAAGCCAAATGGGGAGCCAATGGCCAACACCCACTCACCCACCCTCACGCGGGAAGAATCACCCAGCGGCAACTTAGGTAAATCGCGTGCATCAATTTTGACAACCGCTACATCGGTACGCTTATCCATGCCTAGTAACTTTGCCTTGTACTCACGCTTATCAGTCAAGGTGACGTAAATCGTATTTGCACCTTCAACCACGTGGGCATTCGTCAAAATCAAACCATTGGATTCAATAATGAAGCCTGAGCCTACGCCACGATCGGCCTCTTGAGGCTTACCAGGATTTGGCTGGGATTGTTTAGGTGTACCAGGCAAACCTGGAATAGGCACTCCGAAGAAGCGACGAAAGAATTCAGCTTGATCCTCTGGCATTCCTGGGAAGCCACCCTGGGCTTGCTGCTGCATCACTTTTTCAGTGGTGCGAATATTGACTACGGCCGGACTGGCTCGCTCGACCAGATCAGCAAAATCTGGAATAGAGACGCGCGGGCTCTGAGCACTAGCCTGAGGAATGAATGCAATTTGCCCCAAGCTGAAGATAGCCAAGAGCGCAATAAGATACTTTTTCATAATGCTATAGACCTGCTTGGTAAAAACCAATAATTAAAGAAACGAAGAAAGGAAATAACCTAGTAAGAATATTAGGTCAGTTTGCCAAAAATCAAGGTACCGTTAGTACCCCCAAAGCCAAAGTTGTTTTTGACGGCATGGTCGATCTTCACGTCACGAGCAGTATTGGCGCAGTAGTCCAAATCGCACTCTGGATCTTGATTGAAGATGTTGATTGTTGGTGGAGACTTCTGGTTATGTAACGCCAGAATAGTAAAGACAGATTCCAAACCGCCCGCACCGCCTAAAAGGTGGCCAGTCATCGACTTAGTAGAGTTAATCAGCGTCTTCTTAGCGTGATCGCCAAGAGCAGCCTTGATAGCGGCAGTCTCGTTCTTATCACCCAAAGGTGTCGAGGTACCGTGCGCGTTAATGTATTGAATCTGATCGGCGTTTAAACCAGCATCGCGCATTGCGTTGAGCATGCAACGACGTGGGCCGTCCATATTTGGGGCAGTCATGTGATACGCATCACCACTCATACCGAAGCCTAAGAGCTCACAGTAGATTTTCGCGCCACGTGCTTTAGCGTGCTCATACTCTTCCAGAACAACAACACCAGCACCCTCACCTAGAACGAAACCATCACGGTCTCTGTCCCATGGGCGTGAAGCTGTTGCAGGGTCATCATTACGAGTAGATAGTGCACGAGCTGAAGCAAAGCCACCAACACCTAATGCAGAAATCGTAGATTCAGCACCACCAGCAACCATCACATCGGCATCACCGTACTGAATTAAGCGTGCAGCCAATCCAATGCTATGCAAACCTGTGGTGCAGGCGGTCACCGCAGCCACGTTTGGACCTTTGAGACCAAACAAGATGCTGAGGTGGCCAGAAATCATATTAATGATTGAGCCTGGCACAAAGAATGGGGAGATGCGACGAGGACCGCGAGCGAGCAACTCAGCGCCAGTCTCTTCAATCATCGGCAAACCACCGATACCTGAACCAACCATGACACCAACGCGCTCGGCGTTCTCTTCGGTTACCTGTAAACCGCTATCGCGAATTGCTTGCGTACCAGCAGCGATACCATAATGGATAAAGGTATCCATATGGCGCGCCTCTTTGGCAGAAACATATTCTTCGACATTGAAATCTTTCACCTCGCCGGCGAAATGCACGCTCAGCGGAGTATGGTCAAACTTAGTGATGGTAGCGATGCCTGATTTGCCCGCGAGCAAATTAGACCAAGCTACATCAACCGAGTTACCAACTGGTGAAATAAGGCCTAAGCCGGTAACAACAACCCGGCGACGGCCATTTGATGCTGACACAGTAATAGCTTTTAACTAAGCTCGGGAATTAACCCTGAGCTTTTGACTGAGCAAAATCGATAGCGAGCTGAACAGTAGTAATTTTTTCAGCTTCTTCATCCGGAATTTCAATTCCGAATTCATCTTCCAAAGCCATTACCAATTCAACAGTGTCAAGAGAGTCTGCGCCCAAGTCGTTCACAAAAGAAGATTCATTCTTGATATCTGCTTCTGCGACGCCCAATTGCTCAGCGACGATCTTCTTAACGCGTTGTTCGATGTTATCCATTAATTCCCCCAAGGGTTGTAAAAAAACGATGAAAAGAATTTTATCAGCTTGGCAGACCGAATTAGCAATTCCGCCAAAAAATGATCAAATTTCTGCTTTATTTTTAGGCTAAATACAGGCCGCCATTGACATGTAAGGTATTACCCGTAATGTACCCAGCTGCCGGGGATGCCAAAAACGCCACTGCCTGGGCCACATCCTCTGGACTACCCAGACGAGCCAAGGGAATGTTCGCTTTTAGGCTATTTTGCTGTTCTTCGCTCAAAGCGCGGGTCATATCGGTATCAATAAATCCGGGCGCCACACAGTTCACGGTGATATTGCGGCTACCGATTTCGCGGGCTAAAGCGCGGGTCATACCTGAAACGCCTGATTTAGCAGCTGCGTAATTAGCCTGTCCAGGGTTGCCCATATGGCCAACGATCGAGGTGATATTGATAATGCGGCCAGCGCGCGCCTTCATCATTGGGCGCATTACCGCCTGTGACAAGCGGAAAACAGCACTTAAGTTGGTGTCGATCACATCGGTCCACTCATCTGTTTTCATGCGCATAGCTAGGTTATCGCGGGTGATACCTGCGTTATTCACCAAAATATTGATGCCGCCAAAATCCTTGACGATCAATTCAATGATGTCCTCACAAGCCTTTGGGTCAGTCACATTCAATACTTCACCACGACCACCGCTCGCTTGTAAACGTGCATTGATAGCCTTGGCACCATCCTCAGAAGTGGCCGTACCAATTACCTTGGCGCCACATTTCACCAACTCATCCGCAATGGCTTGACCAATACCGCGTGATGCGCCGGTTACCAATGCAATTTGTCCGCTTAAGTCGAGATTCATATTTGTCTTCCGTTGTTTCTTTGTTATTTCTTATTTATGTTTTTACTTTACTGTAGCCAAGGCTTCAGTGAGACTAGCTTCATCAAAAATAGGAATGCCAACAACATTCTCATTAATACGCTTAGTCAGTCCAGCTAATACCTTGCCAGGGCCACATTCCACTACTTGAGTGATGCCCTGCTGAGCCATAGCATTAATAGTCTCTTGCCAACGTACAGGTTTGGCGGCTTGACGCACTAAGGCATCTTTAATAGCTGCTGGATCATTCAAAACATTGACATCAACGTTATTGACTACAGAAATAGTGGGGACCTTAAATTCAATATCCGCTAAGTAGCCTTTGAGTTTTTCAGAAGCAGGCTGCAGCAATGATGAATGAAATGGTGCAGATACCGGCAATGGCAGAGCACGTTTTGCGCCAGCTGCCTTGAGTAATTCACAGGCCTTAGTCACCGCATCGCTTCCACCCGCAATCACTACTTGTCCTGGCGCATTGAAGTTCACTGCCTCTACTACACCACCAGAGGCTGCAGCAGCTTCAGCACAAACCGTCTTCACAATTGCATCATCTAAACCTAAGATTGCAGCCATACCGCCAGTACCAACTGGTACAGCCGACTGCATCGCTTCAGCACGAAAGCGCACCAAAGGAACTGCATCTTTAAATGAGATTACGCCAGCAGCAACTAAAGCAGAGTATTCACCCAAACTGTGACCAGCCATCATCTGAGGAACCGCACCACCAGAGGCCAACCAAGCGCGATAAAACGCAATTGCGGCAGTCAACATCACGGGTTGTGTATTGGTCGTTAAAGACAATGCTTCGGCAGGACCTTCAGCAATAAGTTTTGCAACATCTTCGCCCAAAGCCTCTGAGGCTTCCTGCAAAGTCGCACGAACTTCTGGGCGATCAGCAATGGAGTTAAGCATCCCAACTGATTGGGAGCCTTGGCCAGGAAATACAAATGCAAATGTCATAGGAATAATCGCTGAAGAATGGTTATTAATGTATTTTTTGCTTAGTACTTAATTGCTGCTGCACCCCAAGCAAAGCCACCACCCACACCCTCTAACAAGAGGTGTTGGCCGCGTTGAATTTGACCAGAGCGCACGCCGACATCCAATGCAAGCGGAATAGATGCAGCAGAAGTATTGCCGTGCTCATGCACAGTCACAATCACTTTATCCATCGACATACCCATCTTGCGAGCTGTGCTCTCCATGATACGAATGTTAGCTTGGTGTGGCACCAACCAATCAATTTGCTCTGGTTTGAGATTGGCTTTTTCTAGAGCTTCATGAGCAACTTGCTCAAGCACCTTAACGGCCAGCTTAAATACCGCAGGTCCATCCATAGTTAAGTACGCAGAGCCTTCTACGCCACCCTGCTTTGCACGTCCTGGAACACAGAGGATGTCGCGTTGACTGCCATCAGCATGCAAGGCAGTAGCCAAAATGCCAGGCTCTTTCGAGGCTTCGAGAACCACTGCCCCAGCACCATCACCAAATAAAACAGAAGTAGTGCGATCTTGGAAATCCAAAATACGGGAAAAGGTTTCTGCACCGAGAACTAAAACTTTCTTATAAGTGCCTGTACGAATAAATGCATCCGCAATCGCGAGAGCATAAGTAAAGCCGGCACATACTGCCTGGACATCAAATGCTGCGCAATTGGTATGAGCACCCAACTTATCCTGCACTACGCAAGCAGTGCTTGGAAAGCCACCTAAATGATCCGGTGTAGATGTTGCCAAAATAATCAGATCAAGATCTTCTGAAGTACAGCCAGCCGCCTCTAATGCAGCCTCAGCGGCTTTAACTGCTAAGTCACTGGTAAGTTGATTCTCTGCAGCAAAGTGACGAGCAGAAATGCCGCTGCGAGTCACAATCCATTCATCACTAGTCTCAAGACCAATCTTTGCTAAACGCTCAACTAGATCTTGATTGCTTAGACGTTGCTCCGGAAGATAACTTCCGGTGCCTGCTATCCGTGAATAAGTACTCATGATTATTTTGTCTCCGCCACAAAAGCTTGAGCGATACGCTCCACCATGCGATTTTTTGCTGCTTCATATGCGCGATCAAGCGCAAAACCAAAGGCAAACCGATCTGCCGAGCCATGGCTCTTAATCACACAACCGCGCAAACCTAAGAGTACTGCACCATTGTAACGACGATGATCCACGCGCTTGCGTACACGCAACAATGGCACCATGGCGCAAATCGCCATCAGCTTAGTAAGCCATGATCGATTGAATTCTTCTTTGATCAAGCCGCTCATCATCTTCGCCAAGCCTTCGCTTGCCTTGAGGACTACGTTACCAACAAAGCCGTCACACACTACGATATCCGTTGTGCCTTTAAAAATATCATTACCTTCTACGTTACCGTAAAAGTTTAAGTTGGTTTGGCGCAGCAGCTCACTCGTCTGCTTAACCACTTCATTCCCTTTAATCACTTCTTCACCGATATTGAGGAGGCCAATTGAAGGGTTTTGTGTCCCGTCTACTACCTGAACCATCACGTTAGCCATTTGTGCAAATTGCACCAAGTGCATTGGTTCACAATCCGCGTTGGCACCAAGATCCAGCATGGTGGTACCACGCCCTTTTTCGTTAGGGATCGCAGTAGCAATTGCAGGACGATCAACACCATCAAGTGTTTTGAGAATGTAGCGGGAGATTGCCATTAAGGCGCCCGTATTGCCAGAAGAGATGATCGCGTCAGCCAGACCTTCTTTCACCTGCTCGATAGCAACGCGCATGGAAGAATCTTTTTTACGACGCAATGCCACCTCAATGGGATCATCCATTAAGACAACTTCACTGGCGGGAATAATTTGTATGCGCTCAATTGGCGCTTTTGGAAATTTACTCAAAGCTTGTTTGAGCACTTCCGGATTGCCAACTAATGCAATCTTCACATCAGCATGTTTTTCGAGAAAATCACAACAAGCGGGAACCGTGACAACTGCTCCGTGATCTCCGCCCATGGCATCGATAGCAAGAGTGACGCTCATAAAATCATGTATTGCTGCAAGTGGTTTTATCCAAGAAAAAAGCGGCTTTTATTGGAGCCGCTTCTATCTTTTTAGACTAAAGAATTAGTCGTTTTTGGTTTTAACAACTTTACGGCCACGGTAGTAGCCGTTTGGTGAAATGTGGTGGCGCAAATGAGCCTCACCAGTTGTGGCTTCAACAGCCGTAGCAGGTGCGGTCAAAAAGTCGTGCGCACGGTGCATGCCACGTTTGGATGGGGATTTTTTATTCTGTTGGACGGCCATATTGAACTCCTAAGCAAGGCGACATTCTAGCATGAAAATTGCGCTAAATGCTTGATTAATTGATAAAACGGGTTTGAAAAGCCACTCCCAATACGAGAGGTCTAATCAATTTTTCTTCATATTTTTCAATATGTTAAAGGGATTTTGGGGCTTTTCAGCGGCATCTGCAGCCTCCTCGCCCTCCCCGAATGAAGAGGCATGTGGTTTGCAAGTACCCTCTGGATGCTTTGGAATTAAGGGCATAGACAGGAGAATTTCGTCCTCAATTAACCCCAAAAGGTCGAAGTGCTGGCTTGCTACCAAGGGCTCTTGTTGATCATCCTCCATTGGGAAGGCATCCGCTTCCTCCTCAGAGGCCACCATGACAAATCGACTCTCTTGAGCCAAATCTAGGCCGCAGTCCTGCAAACAACTCTGACAAACCAGGTGAATACGGCCTTTTATGGCTAATTCCAGAATTTGCCGGGGCTCAGAACCCGGAGAATCGGCAAAATGGGTCTTTACCTGCCAATGGAAACCATCGCCCGGCTCGATACTGGAGGCCTCCTCAGCCACCCTTGGCAAGGCTGAAATCTCCAAAAAGCCAGACCCTTGATAGGACTGGGGGGCACAAAAATCGATCCGACTCAAAGCCTTGGGATCAGTGGAGAGCTCAACTTGAGGTAAAACTTGATTACGATTCATGACATCAGTCTAAATGAAGGCTTCAGCGAAAGTACAAGTAGTGATGAGTAATTCTGCAAAAAAACTAATTCTGGCATCCACCTCGGTCTATCGTCGAGAGCTCTTAGAGCGCCTGCGCATCCCTTTTGATGTCATCTCACCCAAAGTGGATGAAACCCCCTTACCCGGTGAAAGCACTTTAGATTTAGCCCTGCGCCTAGCAAAAGCCAAGGCTGCCGCAGTTGCAAAAGATCACCCTGAAGCTTGGGTCATTGGCTCTGATCAAGTAGCCGACCTTTGTGGAGCCGCTATCGGTAAACCAGGAAACTTTGAGCGTGCAATGGCGCAACTACAACTCATGCGCGGTGCGACAGTGACTTTTCAAACAGCGCTATGTCTGATGCATGGCGATGTCGAAACAACCATCAATATTCCTACGGAAGTTACCTTTCGCAAACTATCGGATGATGTTCTAGAGGCATACCTCCATGCCGAAGAACCCTACGACTGCGCTGGTAGCGCCAAGTCTGAAGGCTTAGGAATTTCACTCCTAGAATCCATCAAGAGTGATGATCCCACTGCATTAATTGGCTTGCCATTAATTGCGCTGAGCGGCCTCTTACGTGAAGCTGGCTTTGTTATTCCAGCCAAGAAATAAAACAAACATAAAGTTAAGCAACTACATGAGTTCGACACTAGGTACCCTCTTTTTAATTCCCAATACTTTGGGTGATGATTCTCGAGTTGAGCAATTACCTTGGGTCTTGCCAAGTGAAACCATCGCCCAAACCGCCAAGCTCACCAACTGGATTGTTGAGGATGCAAAAACAGCACGTGCTTTTTTAAAAGCAGTCGATAGCGTTTCACCTTTAGCCTGCACCATTCAAGAAATGCAAATGAGTGAGTGGCGTGGCGTTGCGCGCAATGCTAAGTACGGTGATGCCGTTAAACCAATGGATTTACTCAAGCCTCTCATCGCTGGTAAAGACATGGGACTCATGTCAGAGGCAGGTGTTCCCGGTGTTGCGGATCCCGGTGCCGAGCTCGTGCTAGCAGCACACAAGCTAGGCGCTAAAGTAAAGCCCTTGGTTGGACCAAGCTCGATTTTGTTAGGTCTGATGGCGAGCGGTTTGAATGGTCAGCGCTTTGCATTTCAAGGCTACGTTCCTCATGATGCGCAAGATCGCATTGCACGACTGAAACAGTTAGAAGTGGAGTCTAGAAAATTACAACAGACGCAAATTTGGATTGAGACGCCGTATCGCAATACTGCGATGCTGATGGCCTGCCTAAGCGCACTATCACCACAATCATTGCTGTGTCTTGGCATGGATCTCAGCCTTCCAACTGAAACCATTACAACGCTTTCGATTGCAGATTGGCGTAAGCGCTTCCCCAATGAGGCTGCCTGCGCTTCATTACAAAATAGGCCAGCAGTATTTCTATTGCTGGCCTAGGTGTTTTGTTTGCTACCTCGTTGATCTATCGTTTTTTACTTTAGATCAGGAGTTTTAATTAAGGCCTTGCCTGCTGCAGAACCCACCTCAGCCCCAAAACGTTTAGCAACACGTTCAGCGAAATTCTCTTTCATGGTGTAGTCCAGGATATCCGGCGCTTTAAAGATATCGCGCGCTACAGTCTCTACTGTTCCATAGCCATCCACTAAACCAATTTTGATTGCCTGCTCGCCATTCCAAACGCGGCCTGAGAACATTTCTGGAGTTTCTTTTAAGCGATCGCCACGACCTGCTTTAACCACCGCAATAAATTGCTGATGAATCTCATCGATCATGGTTTTAATCATTTCCACTTGTTGTGGATTTTCTTTAGAGAACGGATCCATCATTCCCTTGTTTGAGCCCGCAGTAATCATGCGACGAGTCACACCCAATTTATCCATCAGGCCAGTGAAACCAAAGCCCTCCATGATCACGCCGATAGATCCCACTAAGCTAGCCTTATCAACCAAAATTTGGTCGCCTGCAACAGCAACGTAGTAACCACCTGAAGCGCAGATATCTTCCACGACGACATAAAACGGTTTACTTGGATAGAGTTTGCGTAAGCGATGAATCTCGTCATTCATCATGCCCGCCTGAACCGGAGAACCCCCAGGACTATTGATGCGCAAAACTACGCCCGCACTATTTACATTTTCAAAAGCAGCTGTTAAAGATGAATTGATATCCAATGCATTGGCCATCGAGCTTGAAGAAATCTCACCCTCTAGCGTGACTAAAGCCGTGTGCTTCTCCATTCCCATCCCGCGCCCCGGTAGATGGAAATCAAAAACTGATATCACTACGCCAACAAAGACGATCAGAGTGAGAATACGAAACACCGCTTTCCAGCGGCGGGCCTTGCGAGTCTCTTTTAAATTCTCAAGCAATAAATGCTCGAGAGCTTGACGTTCCCAATTTTGATTGGCGCTCTCGGATTGATTCTGATCCATCTTTTTAATCCTTAATGACTAACTAATTTTTAATTGTGAGATTGTCGCTAAGCCATTGACCTAACTGCGAGACATCATCCACATGAATCAGTGATGGCGCCTCTTTTAAAGTACTCGGTGGGTGCGCCCCATAAGTTACCGCTACCGCATCAACACCAGCATTTGCAGCCATATCTAAATCATGGGTGGTATCGCCAACCATCAACATACGGCGCATCGGCACTTGCATGACATCCGAAAGCTCTAGAAGCATTCCAGGGTGGGGTTTAGAGAAGGATTCATCCGCAGTGCGTGTTTCATGGAACATCTGCTCTAGCTGGTGGTGCTTTAAAGATCGATCCAATCCAACGCGAGATTTACCTGTGGCAACGCCTAAAAGATAGCCATCCTCACGCAAACTGTGAAGTAGCTCACGAATACCTGGAAATAGATCAAGCTCGTGATCCTTAGCGAGGTAGTGATAACGAAAACGTTCAGTCAATTTTGGGAAATGTGCAGGCTCAATCCACGGCACCGCTCTTCTGAGTGAATCTTGAATACCCAAGCCGATGACAGAGCTAGCCAAAGTGTCATCTGGTTCCTTGAAACCTAAATCACGACACGCCTGCTGAATACAGTTCACGATCGTCGGCGTGGAATCTATGATGGTTCCATCCCAATCCCACACAATCAGGTCGTAACGTCTATCGGGTTTTTGCTCTTCAGGCATTGTTGGGCACTTCAAAGGTTTTCATCATCGCTGTAAATTCAGCGGGTAGTGGTGATTCGATACGCATTTTCTCGCCAGTACGTGGATGAGTAAAGCCAGCCAAATGAGCATGTAGATACAGGCGTTTAGATTTGACAATCTTGTCTTGATCTTCAAAGCCGTACTTATCATCACCCAAAATCGAGTGGCCTAGTTTTTGGAGATGTACGCGGATTTGGTGGGTACGCCCGGTTTTCAACTGAGCCTCAGCCAAGGTAATGGCTAGCTCTCCGCGCTTCATCACTTTCGTAACACGCAAAGCAGTATGGCTTGGTAGGCCATCTGGATCAACGCGAACACGGCGCTCACCATTAGCCAATAAGTATTTATGTAATGCAAACTTCAGTTGCATCGTGCCAGCACTCTGAGCAATTTCTCCATGGGCTAGCAAGTAGTAACGCTTGTCTGTTTGACCTTCGCGGATCTGGCGATGCAATTCCACTAGAGCACTACGCTTTTTAGCCAAGAGTAGGACGCCCGAGGTATCTCGATCTAAACGATGAACCAATTCTAAGAATTTGAGCTCTGGACGGGTAATGCGCAGAGTCTCAATTACACCCAGGGCGATACCAGAACCACCATGAACTGCCAAACCTGCCGGCTTATTCACTATTAATAGCGCCTCATCCTCATACAAAATCGGCATTTTGTCGGAATATCCCTGGGCCCGAGACTTGGTTTGAGCGGTATTGACTGCCGCCATTTGGGCGGGCTCAGCGATCCGAACCGGAGGAACTCGAACCACATCCCCCTCAATTAAACGCGTAGTTGGCTCGGCTCTTTTCTTGTTCACCCGGACTTCGCCAGAGCGAATAATCCGGTAAACGTGGCTTTTGGGAACCCCTTTAGCCCAGCGCAAGAGGTAGTTATCCAAGCGCTGGCCGGCCTCTTCCGGACCAATAGTCTGGAGATGAACGGCAGCCGGAGCGGTGGTTTTTACCTGTGAAGGCTTGGAAATGGGTTCGGATTTCATGATTTATCTCTCTTGTCGCCTCGACAGGGGTCGACAAGGGACTCAACAATACCCCATTGTCGTTCAACTTGTGCCGTATAATCAACGCTCTAGCCAATTTATTGGCCCGAGACTGACCTGATTCAGGTTGGAATCGTGGAGCTTGGAGTCGCCCTTAATAGACTCCCGGGGTTGCCCCTCCCCCGTTGTAATGAGGCGCAGGGTTGGTGTGCCGTATGCCGCGACCCGCGATTAGAAGACAGTTTTCAGGCGCGCGCCTGCATTGATGACCTAAAGGAGGTCTCTGCGGCGATCGTCAAGTGTGGCACCGGTTTAACAACATTGAACTTGGTGTACTAGGCAATAAATGCCTGGATTTGCTTGATCCACACTCCAAAACCGCCAATGGGCTATGCCCCAAGCGGTATCTAACTGAACCCTAACGCAGCGCGCAACGACGCACTCCCAATAGGAGAGTGTTATGAAACGCATGTTATTTAATGCAACTCAACAAGAAGAGTTGCGAGTTGCCATCGTCGATGGTCAAAAACTCATCGATATCGATATCGAAGCTGCCGGTCGTGAACAACGCAAAGGCAATATTTACAAAGGTGTTATTACCCGCATTGAGCCATCGCTCGAAGCTTGCTTTGTAAATTACGGCGAAGAACGCCATGGCTTCCTGCCATTTAAAGAAGTTGCCCGTACCTACTTTAAAGAGGGTATTGATGTCCGTAATGCCTCTATTAAAGAAGCCTTACGCGAAGGTCAAGAAATCATTGTTCAGGTAGAAAAAGAAGAGCGCGGCCAAAAAGGCGCTGCCCTCACCTCTTTTGTCTCTCTAGCAGGTCGCTATTTGGTATTAATGCCAAATAACCCACGTGGAGGCGGCGTTTCTCGTCGCATTGAAGGCGAAGATCGTCAAGAACTCCGTGAAGCAATGTCCCAATTACAAGTACCAGATGGCATGAGCATCATTGCTCGTACAGCCGGTATTGGTCGCGACGCTACTGAATTGCAATGGGATTTAAGTTATCTCATGCAGTTGTGGACAGCGATTGATGAAGCCGCTAAAGGCAACTCAGCACCATTATTGATCTACCTCGAATCCAGCCTAGTGATTCGTGCGATTCGCGATTACTTCCAACCAGATATCGGCGAGATCCTCATCGATACGGACGACATCTACGAGCAAGCTGCAGCCTTTATGTCTGTAGTAATGCCAGATAACTTACCTAGAGTGAAGCGTTATCAGGACGATGTTCCATTGTTCTCCCGCTTCCAAATCGAGCATCAGATTGAAACTGCTTACTCACGTACCGTGCCATTGCCTTCAGGCGGCGCGATTGTGATTGACCACACTGAAGCTTTGGTTTCAGTTGACGTTAACTCTGCACGTGCAACCCGCGGCTCTGACATTGAAGAGACTGCTACTCGCACCAACTTAGAAGCTGCCGATGAAATCGCCCGTCAAGCACGTTTACGTGACTTGGGTGGCTTGATCGTGATCGACTTCATTGATATGGAATCGAGCAAAGCTCAGAAGGATGTTGAGAATCGCTTACGCGACGCTCTGCGTCATGACCGTGCTCGCGTTCAAATGGGCAAGATCTCCAAGTTTGGCTTGATGGAGATGTCGCGCCAGCGTTTACGCCCTGCCCTCTCTGAAGGTAGCCACGTAACCTGCCCACGTTGTAATGGCACAGGCCATATCCGTGATACCGAATCTTCTGCATTGCAAGTCTTGCGCATCATCCAAGAAGAAGCAATGAAAGAAAACACTGCCGCTATTCATAGTCAAGTTCCAGTCGAAGTGGCTGCATTCTTGCTAAATGAGAAGCGTGCTGAAGTCATCAAGATTGAGACACGCTTCAAAGTTAATGTCTTGATGATTCCAAACAAGCATTTAGAAACGCCTCATTACAAACTTGAGCGTTTACGTCATGACGATCCACGTCTTGATGATCAAAAAGCGAGTTATGTAATGGCTGAAGAAGCTGCTGCTGAACTCGAGACCGATACTGCAGTAAGTCGTAAAGATGCCGACGTTAAAGTTCGTCCTGAAGCTGCCGTTAAAGGTATTACGCCAAATGCACCAGCACCAGTAAGTCAGCCACGTCCTGCACGCTCTGAAAAAGCGAGCACTGAAACTGCAAGCACTGGTGGATTCTTCGGATTTATTAAGAGCCTATTCTCTTCAGCGCCTGCGCCAGAAGTAAAGCCTGCTCCTAGCGCACCACGCGGTCGCAATCAAAACAATCGCAATGGCAATAACCGCAATCGCGGTCGTCGCGGCGAACGTAACGATCGCGCTGAGCGTCCAACCGAAGGTGCAGCAAGCACTGAAGGTGGAAATGCTCCACGCGAAGCAGGTTCAGGTAGAGGTCGTCAAGACGGTCGTAACCGCAATGGCAATCGTAATCAAAATAATCAAAATCCAAAACCAGAAAATCAAGCTGCGGTAACTCCAGCTACTGAGGCTGCTCCCGGTACTGATACAGCACCAAGCGCGGATGGCGAAGAGCGTCGTGGTCGTGGTCGCAACCGTCGTGGTCGTGGCCGCGGTCAACGTGGCGAGCGCACTGAGTCCAACGGTGATGCAGCAATTGCTTCTGTTGTTGCAATAGCAACTTCATTCTCAGGCCCACCAGTAGGAATGGCAGGAGCATCTGCTTCAATGCCGATTCAGAATATTGCTCAAAGCTTTGGAAATACTGTTGCGCCTGTAGCCTCTAACGAAGTAAAAGAGCGCGCACCCCGCGCACCGAGAGAGCAACGTGCACCACGTCAAAGCAATCGCCCTGATAACGCTGCCGCAGCTCCTGCCCCACAGGCAGTAGCTAAGCCAGCGCCAGCTATTGAGGTAATTGCAAAGCCGATGCCTGAGCTTCCTAAGGTTGCCTTCCAGGCGCTTGAGGAAACTCCATTGCATAGCGTAGTTCAATCTGCTGGCATGGTTTGGGTAGCTACAGACTCAAGCAAGCATCAAGAAGCGCAATCGCAAATCAAAGCTGAGCCAGAAGTTTTGCCTATGGGCAGAACTCCTAAAGCTCCAGTTAGCTTGCAAAATGGTCCAATGGTTTTAGTTGAAACCGGCGGCCAAGAAAAAACGGTTTAATCCAATTTCTCCAGACTGCTATTTATCCCACAAGGATATTTGGCAGTTTGGCAGAAACACCGTTTCACAGCCATAATTAGACATGGTTGAAAAAGTCATCCCCATACGTATAGATGAAGGCAAAGGCCTGACGCCGTCCATTCCTGGACAGCTTGTTGCCGCCAATACTTCAACCAAAGATACTCGGGGACGCCCCCTACGTGATTTACGAATCTCCGTAACGGATCGATGCAATTTCCGCTGCACCTATTGCATGCCTAAGGAAATCTTCGACAAAGACTATCCCTACCTCTCTCATAATGAATTACTCAGCTTTGAAGAGATCACACGCTTAACGAATATCTTTGCTTCTCTAGGCGTGGAAAAAATTCGCCTCACGGGCGGTGAGCCTTTGCTACGTAAAAATCTCGAAGTACTGATTGAGATGCTCGCCAAGATTCGCACTACGGCAAATCAACCCCTTGATTTAACACTCACTACCAATGGCAGTATTTTGCGCAAGAAGGCGGCTGCATTAAAAGCGGCAGGCTTGCAGCGCCTGACTATTAGTCTTGATGGGCTGAACGATGAAATCTTCAAGAAAATGAATGATGTCGACTTCCCTGTTACGGATGTGCTCGACGGAATTGCTGCGGCTCAAGAAGCGGGCTTCACTAATCTTAAAGTCAATATGGTTGTTAAGAAGGGTACGAACGATCAAGAGATTATTGGCATGGCCAAGCACTTTAAAGGTAGCGGTGTGACGCTACGCTTTATTGAGTTCATGGATGTGGGTAGCTCTAACGGCTGGGATATGTCACAAGTACTCCCTTCCCAAGAAGTCGCCAATCGCATTAATGCAGTTTTTCCAATTGAACCCATTGAAGCTAACTATCCTGGCGAAGTTGCTCAACGTTGGCGCTATGTAGATGGCTCAGGAGAAATTGGCTTTATCTCTAGCGTGACGCAAACTTTCTGTCATGAATGCACCCGTGCGCGCATCTCCACAGATGGGCAGATGTATCTCTGCCTATTTGCAAATGAAGGTTTTGATTTCAAAACGCTATTACGTTCCGATAGAAGTGATTTAGAAATTGCCAACGCCATCATGTCCACATGGTCCGGACGCAATGATCACTATTCGGAAATTCGGGGGTCCAATACCGCTGGATCAAAATCCTCGCGCAAGGTAGAGATGTCTTACATCGGCGGCTAATGATTACTTCAGCACAAATTACTGGCCTCATTTTGGCAGGCGGCCGCGCCCAAAGAATGGGTGGGATTGATAAGGGCTTAATACCTTTTCATGGCAAACCCCTCATTGAATCTGCTATTAGCCGACTCAAGCCCCAGGTCAGTACTATTTTGATTAATGCCAACCGCAGCATTACAAAGTATTCGCACTATGGCTATCCAGTACTCATGGACGAAACTCCAGATTTCTCTGGCCCATTAGCTGGATTCTCGGTCGGCCTGAAGCATTGCAAAACACCCTACTTACTAACATCACCTTGTGACTCGCCTTTATTACCAACTGATCTTGCCAAAACAATGTCAGCCGAGCTGGAAGACAATAATTTAGAACTCGTCTTTGCCTCCTCTAAAGAGGCCGATGGAAAGGTTTGGTCACAACCCGTTTTCTGTTTAATGAAAAGCAGCTTGCAGGATTCTTTGAATACCTTTTTAAGTAAAGGCGACTTAAAGATTGACCGCTGGTTTAAAGAGTTACGCTCTGGCACCGTGGTATTTGAAAACCCGCAAGCATTTGCCAACGTCAATACACCTGAAGAGTTAGCTGCCCTAGAAAAAGTATCATCATGACGGATTTAATGAAGCACTCTCCCAACAGCCCCATTCTTCTGACTGCCTCTCTCCATGTGGATGAAGCGCGTAAGGCAATCGCCGGTCTCGTTAATGAATTGATTCATGAGTCTCGTAAGTTGAACAACGCGAGCGATATTGAGTCGGTCACGTTGGATCAAGCGATCAACCGCATTTTGGCAGAAGACTTACTTTCCCCGATTGATGTCCCCGCCGCTGATAACTCAGCTATGGATGGCTTTGCCTTTAATGGCGATTGCTTAGGAGTCGATGAAAATATAGTCGCCCTGAAGATCGTCGGCACGGCCTATGCTGGCAAACCTTATGAGGGCGCTATTGGTTCGGATGAATGCATCAAAATCATGACTGGTGCACTCATGCCTGATGACTGCGATACGGTAATCCCTCAAGAATTTACTGAATCTGCAAATGAATCCGTTGTCAGTTTCAAGCAAAACCAAGTGAAGCGCGGAGAGAATCGTCGCTTACGTGGTGAAGATTTACAAAGCGGAAAAGCTGCTATTGCAGCCGGTCGTTTATTACGACCATCCGATCTTGGTCTAGCTGCATCACTGGGTATTGCGACTCTCAAAGTCCATCGCAAACTCAAGGTTGCCATTCTTTCCTCTGGAGATGAATTGCGCCCTCTTGGACAGAGCCTCGATGTCGGCAGTATCTATGACAGCAATCGCTATAGCCTGACCGGTCTACTCAATCGCCTTAATTTAGAAATCATGGACTGCGGAATTGTGCGCGATGATCCCACCTCACTGAAAGCCGCCTTCATAGATGCCGCCTCTAAAGCAGATGTCCTAATTTCTTCTGGCGGAGTCTCAGTCGGTGAAGTGGACTTTACAAAGCAAATCATGCAAGAGTTGGGTGATGTAGGATTTTGGAAAATTGCTATGCGCCCAGGTCGCCCCATGGCCTTTGGAATGCTCAAGCCAGTTGATGGGTCTAAGCGCAAAACCCTCTTCTTTGGTTTGCCTGGGAATCCAGTTGCAGTCATGGTGACCTTCTACCAATTTGTCCGCTCCGCTTTATTGCAACTGAATGGCGCAAGCCAGACCGAGCCGCCAATGACTCAAGCAATTGCCGAGGCACCGATTCGGAAAAAGCCTGGTCGGACAGAGTTTCAGCGCGCTATTGTGGGGCGCGGCCCAGATGGAAAGCCCACAGTCAAGCTGACTGGTAGCCAAGGTGCTGGAATTTTGCGATCTATGAGTGAGGCAAATTGCTTTGTCATACTGCCCCACGACCAAGGAAATGTTGCCGCTGGTGACTGGGTAGATGTGGCGCTTTTCGACGGACTGCTTTAAGATTGCACCTCATGAAACTCACCAAAAAAGAAATTGCCTTCGTAGATCCAATGCATACCGCCAAAACCCTGGTTTTGGTTTACCTCTGCTTCTCTGTACCGATTGTGTTGTTGGCTTTGTTTGTAGCCTTCATTCGTGACGGTGCCATTCCTGGATTTACCGTTCTCTCCGCACTGATCCTCAATGCCTTACTGGGTTTTGCTTTGCTTTGGATTGCCTGCAAGGTTTACAACTGGGTAGCAGGAAAATTTGGCGGAATTGAACTTGCTCTTCGCGAGCTTCCAGAAGAAATCGAAGCCGACTAATTATTCAGTCGACTTCGTTTCATTTCTTAAGTCTGACTTTTACCCTCTAGTACTTCAGCATTAATTAAGCTTGGTGGTTTTTTTCCATCAAGCGCTGCTCGTAAATTTTCTACTGCGAGATCTACCATCGCTCTACGCGTTTTTTCTGTAGCGCTCGCAATATGCGGAGCCAAAACAATATTGCTGCACTTGAGTAACTCTGGATGCACTTGAGGTTCACCTTCAAAAACATCTAAGCCAGCCGCAAAGATCTTGCCGCTTTGCAATGCTTGTGCCAAAGCCACATCATCCACAATACCGCCACGGGCAATGTTAATCAGGGTTGCAGACGGTTTCATCATCGCAATTTCTGCTGCACCAATCGTATGATGATTTTGTGCGGTGTAAGGTAGCACCAACACCACATGATCAGCAGTGCGGAGTAATTCTTCTTTTGAAACATAAGTTGCACCACAGGATTTTTCATCAGCAACGGAGAGATGGCTGCGGTTGTGATAAATCACTTTCATCCCAAAACCTAAAGCGCGTTTCGCAATTCCTTGTCCAATGCGACCCATACCAATAATGCCAACGGTGCTGTGATGCAAATCCATGCCCAATGGGTTATTCACAATTGACCATTGATCCCACTTACCGGCTCGCACCCAATGCTCCGATTCCGTAATACGCCTTGCAGTGGCCATCAATAATGCAAAGCCAAAATCCGCAGTGGTATCCGTAAGAACATCAGGGGTATTAGTAGCCATGACACCAGCAGCAGTAATCGCTGGGACATCAAAATTGTTGTAACCGACAGAAATATTGGCAACCACTTTCAAATTCTTGGCCTGAGCTAAGGCCACTGCATCGATTCTCTCGCTACCAGCAACCAAAGCCCCCTCCACCACTGAAAGTGCCTTTTGAAGCTCTTCTGGGGTCAAAATCTTGTCAGACTGGTTAGAGTGAACCTCATAGGATTCCTCTAATTTGGCTAGAGCCTCAGGAAATATCGCCCTTGCGACCAAAATCTTCGGTTTGGAGGTGTTTGTAGAGGTATTGGCTGGTGTGTTCATAGCGTGACTTTACCTCAAGTAAATTGATGCTTTTGCCTGAAAAATAGGCTGATTCGGCTAAAATTGAGGTTTTATAACTTGGCAGTCCATTGATTTGGACTCCTCACCTGTTACCCATCATGACTTACGTTGTTACCGAAGCCTGTATCCGTTGCAAATACACTGATTGCGTTGATGTCTGTCCAGTCGATTGTTTTCGCGAAGGTCCTAACTTTTTAGTTATCGATCCTGACGAATGTATTGATTGCGCAGTCTGCGTACCTGAGTGCCCAGTCAATGCGATTTATGCTGAAGATGATGTGCCAGGAGATCAACAGGCATTCATAAAATTAAATGCTGAGTTGTCACCTTCATGGACATCCATTACCAAATCTAAAGCTGCATTACCAGAAGCTGAAGAGTGGAAAGACGTTAAAAACAAACTTGACCAACTGGTAAAGTAAATTGCACTCCCCCATTGAAACCGATGCAGTCATTATTGGCGCCGGTCCGGTGGGGCTCTTCCAAGTCTTCGAGCTTGGTCTCCTAGAAATTAAAGCGCATGTCATTGACTCCCTGCCTGAGGTAGGCGGTCAATGTATCGAGCTCTATCCAGACAAACCAATCTATGACATTCCGGCGATTCCGGTTTGCACTGGTCGAGAGCTCGTTAGCAACCTACTCAAACAAATTGAGCCATTCAAGCCACAGTTCCACCTAAATCAAGAGGTTTCCACTCTTGAGAAGCAGGCTGATGGGCGCTTTTTGATTTGCACATCCCAGGATCAACAATTTTTGAGCAAGGCTATTTTTATTGCTGCTGGCGTTGGCGCATTTCAGCCGCGCACTCTCAATCTGGATGGCATTGAGGCATTTGTAGATAAACAAGTTTTCTATCGCGTCAGAAATCCTGAGCAATTTGTAGGTAAGCGTGTGGTGATTTGTGGTGGTGGAGATTCTGCCCTGGACTGGGCATTACATTTTGTTGATCAAGCGGCAAGCGTGACACTCATTCACCGCAGAGATGAATTCAAAGCAGCGCCTCAATCTATCACTAAGATGCGCGCGCTTTGCGAGGCCGGCAAGATGCAACTCATCATTGGGCAAATTACCGGCCTTGAATCCTCCAATGACAAACTCACTGACATTGCCGTCACCGATATTGATGGTGAAGTACAAAACATTGCCTTAGATGCCCTCTTACTGTTTTATGGCCTCTCACCTAAATTGGGTCCAATTGCCGACTGGGGTCTCGATATCGATCGCAAACAAATTGCTGTGGATACCGCCTGCTTTCAGACCAGTACGCCCGGTATTTATGCCGTTGGCGATATCAACATCTATCCAGGCAAGAAAAAGCTGATTCTGTCAGGCTTTCATGAGGCAGCCTTGGCAGCCTTTGCTGCAGCAGCTTATCTAGCCCCTGAAAAGCAGATTCAACTCCAGTACACCACCACCTCCCCAAAGCTGCATAAAGCGCTTGGGGTGAGCCCGCCAACATTCGAGTAAGCTCTTAATATCACTGAATCATTTAGCTGAATACACCTATGCGTCAATATCACAATCTCATGAAGGAAGTCCTCGAAAAGGGCGTCCAAAAATCCGATAGAACCGGAACCGGAACGATCTCTATCTTCGGCCACCAGATGCGCTTTAATCTGGCCGAAGGCTTTCCGATGGTCACCACTAAGAAGCTCCATCTCAAGTCCATCATCTTGGAACTGCTCTGGTTCCTCAAAGGTAGCACCGATAACAACTGGCTCAAAGAGCGTGGTGTTTCCATTTGGAATGAATGGGCAGCACCTGATGGTGACTTGGGTCCAATTTATGGTTACCAGTGGCGTTCATGGCCTGCACCTAATGGTGAGCATATTGACCAAATCGCTGAAGTTGTAGAGACCCTTAAAAAGAATCCAGACTCTCGTCGCATTATTGTTTCCGCTTGGAACGTAGCTGATATTCCTCGTATGGCTTTAGCACCTTGCCATGCCTTCTTTCAGTTCTATGTTGCTGATGGAAAATTATCTTGCCAACTTTATCAACGTAGTGCGGATATCTTTTTGGGCGTACCTTTCAATATTGCTAGCTACGCTCTACTGACCCACATGATGGCTCAGCAGTGCAATTTAGAAGTGGGTGACTTTGTGTGGACTGGTGGCGACTGTCATCTCTACAGTAACCACTTAGAGCAAGTTGATCTTCAGCTATCTAGAGACTTCTTCCCGTTGCCTAAGCTCAACATCCTGCGCAAGCCAGACTCCATCTTTGATTATGAATTCGAAGACTTTGAAATCGCCGGCTACGAATCCCATCCCGCCATTAAAGCTCCTGTAGCTGTTTAAGAAATTAGATCCCCATGACTGCAGCTAAGCACCCCGCTATCTCAATGATTGTTGCCCGTTCACGTAATCACGTGATTGGCCGCGACAATCAAATGCCTTGGAAAATTTCTGCTGATTTGCAGTTCTTCAAAAAAGTAACAATGGGCCACCCCGTCATCATGGGTCGCAAAACTTGGGAATCGATTGGTCGCCCGCTTCCTGGACGTCGCAATATCGTTGTAAGTCGCAATGCCGATCTCAAGTTGACTGGCGCGGAAGTAGTTAACTCACTCGATGCGGCACTCGCCACCTTGAATGAATTCCCCCGCGTATTTGTGATTGGTGGGGAGCAACTCTTTACTCAAGCTTTTCCTAAGGCGGATCGCCTTTACATCACCGAGATTGATATCGATGTAGACGGTGGTGATACTTTCTTTGAAGTTCCAAACCAATCCGAATGGAAAGAGGTTGAGCGTACCCCAGCCTCTGAAGGTGAAATCACCTTTAACTTTATTACGCTCGAACGCAAGTAATTAGACGGGCTGCACTTCAAAAGATAAAGGGCCCTGAGGGGCCCTTTTCTAATCTACTGATTGCACTTATAGGATCACAGCTTCTTAGCAAAACTGTATTGCGCAAATGCTTGCTCAGCCACGTTAAACCATTGCGCTTCCATATTTCTGAAGGCTCGATAGTCTTCAAATATTTTCTTGAACTGAGGATTCTTGGCAGACTCCTCGGCATAGGTTTCTTGGCTAGCCTTAAAGCAGGCATCCATTACTGAGGTGTTGAACTTACGCAATACTGCGCCACCTTGAACAAGGCGTTGTAATGCCGGTGGATTCAAGGCATCGTACTTGGCGCACATATCAGTGTGAGCCTCAAAACATGCTGCCTGCCATGCTGCCTGGTATGCGGGTGGCAATGAATCCCACTGCTTTTTATTTACCAAGAATGAGAGGCCAGCTGCCCCTTCCCAAAATGCAGGGTAGTAATAATTTTTAGCTACTTTAGCTAAACCTAATTTCTCATCATCGTAAGGACCCACAAATTCAGCGGCATCAATCGTGCCTTTTTCTAGGGCTGAATAAATTTCACCAGCAGGTAACTGTTGGGGCACTACACCTAACTTCGCAAGAACTTGTCCGGCAAAACCAGCGATACGGAATTTAAGTCCCTTGAGATCCTCTGGAGACTTAATCTCTTTACGGAACCAGCCACCCATCTGAGTTCCAGTTTGTCCACCCAAGAAGTTCACAATGTTGTAACTGGCATAGAGCTCACGCATCAACTTCATGCCATTGCCATGCAACATCCAGGCAGATTGCTGGCGCGCTGTCATACCAAATGGCGCGGCCGTATCAAAAATAAATGCACTGTTCTTGCCTAAGTAGTAATAACTAGCGGTATGACCGCATTCCACCGTCCCGTTTTGCACGGCATCCAATACTTGCAATGCTGGGACCACTTCACCAGCGGCAAACACTTTGACATTGAACTTGCCATCAGTGGCTTTACGCAAAGCATTGGCAAATACCTCTGGGGTGCCATACAAAGTATCTAATGATTTTGGGAAGCTCGAGACCAAACGCCAATTGAGGGTTGGCAAGCTCTGTGCAATGGATGGGGCAGCTAATGCTGCTGCACCCGCGCCGATAGTGGCTTTCTTTAAAAAGGAACGTCTTTGCATTTTCTTCTCCTCCAAAATTATTTACCGCCAACAGTCATCGATCCAATCAGAATAGAACCCGTTTCCTTGGTTCCGCGGATTAATGAATCGCTGCCAATCATCTGAATATCCATCAGCATATCGCGCAAGTTGCTCGCAATCGTAATTCCTTCTACCGGGTATTGAATCTCACCGTTCTCTACCCAGTAACCAAAAGCGCCACGAGAGTAATCACCGGTGACATAGTTCACGCCCTGTCCCATGAGCTCAGTAACCAGCAAACCTGTACCCATCTCTTTAAGGAGTGCAGGCAATCCACCCTTAGGCGTCTTGCGACTTTGCAATGTCAAATGATGAGAGCCTCCGGCATTACCGGTGGTCTTCATACCGAGTTTTCTGGCAGAGTAAGTGGATAAGAAATAACCTTGCAATATGCCCTTATCGACTACCGTCCTTGCGCTTGTCTTTACACCCTCTTCATCAAAAGGTGCACTACCTGTCATCGACTTCAGATGAGGATTTTCAAAAAGGCTAACGTGCTTTGGTAAGACTTGTTTGCCTAAGCTATCCAATAAAAAACTGGAGCGACGATACAAAGCGCCCCCGGATACCGCCTGCACCAATCCACCCAGTAGACCAGCTGCTAAGGGCGCTTCAAAGATCACTGGACAGCGTCGAGTAGTTAATGACCTCGCCTTAAGACGTGAGAGTGCACGCTCTGCTGCGTACTTGCCAATCGCAGCGGGATCAGCCAACTCTTCAGGGATACGCGAACTGGAATACCAGTCATCTCTTTGCATAAGTGACTTCTTACCGCCTTCATTTGCAATCGGTGCACAAGAAATATAGTGGCGTGAGAACGGGTAGCCGCCCATAAACCCGTGACTTGTCCCCATCATGAAATGCGCATGATGTGCCGATACCGAAGCACCATCGCTGTTTTTAATTTGTTTGCTAACTGCAAAGGCAGCGCCCTCGGCGGTACGCGCAATATCAATTGCTGTTGCCGAATCTAAATCCCATGGATGAAATAAATCTAGGTCACGCGGATGTTTTTCAAGAAGCTCTTTTTCAGCAGGGCCGGCGCACAGATCTTCGGCTGTATGCTGGGCAATATGGTACGCAGCCTCAACTGTCGCCTTTAAGGAATCCTTAGAGAAATCACTGGTACTGGCGTTACCGCGACGATGACCCAAAAAGACAGTGACGCCAACTTGCTTATCCAGGCTTTGTTCAATGGTTTCAACCTCGCCTTTGCGAACCGTAACCGAAAGACCTTGCCCCTCTGAAACCTCCGCAACAGCATCCGAGGCACCCCGCCTTTTGGCTTCCGTGAGCATGAAATCAATGATTTCTTGAAACTGATTTGATGAGTATGTAAACATGCCCTAATAATAGCTAGAATAGAAACATGAAGCATACCGAAGCCTGGAAAAGATCCTCCCCAAACGAAGTCAAAATCGGCCTAATCTCGATCTCCGACAGAGCGAGCAAGGGCGTCTACACCGACGAGGGTATCCCTGCCCTGCAAATGTGGCTACAAACCGCTATCAGCACCCCCTGCGTCTTTCATGAGCGCCTTATTGCCGATGAACGGGAGATCATTACCGAAACAATCGTGGAGCTGACTGACGATCTCGGCTGTGATTTAGTCCTCACCACAGGCGGTACAGGACCTTCTCGTAGAGATGTGACACCTGAGGCCACAATGGATGCTGGAACCCGCGAAATGCCCGGATTTGGCGAGCAAATGCGCCAAATTAGCCTACGCTTTGTACCTACAGCGATTTTGTCCCGTCAAACAGCTGTTTTACGAGAAATCGATGGTCACGCTGCCCTGGTCATCAACCTGCCAGGTCAACCTAAATCTATCAAAGAAACACTCGAAGGATTAAAGGATGCCGAAGGTAAATCCATTGTTCCCGGTATCTTTGCCGCCGTCCCCTACTGCATCGACTTGATCGGTGGCCCCTATATCGAGACAGATGAATCTATCGTCAAGGCTTTTAGACCCAAGAGTGCCATTAAGAAATAAGGCGAGCGGTCATTTTGGGAAAGCAAAAGGGTCTATTAAATAGACCCTTTTTTATTACTCGTTGCGCACTTTTAAATGCCACTCACTCCGGCAAAGGCACGATGAACTTTTCTCGGTAGTACTTGAGTTCCTCAATGGATTCTTCAATGTCTGCCAAGGCGGTATGAGCCTGCTTTTTAGTAAAGCCCTTCACCAGCTCAGGATGCCAACGCTTGCAGAGCTCCTTGAGGGTAGAAACATCGATATTCCGATAATGAAAAAATGCTTCAAGCTTAGGCATGTATTTAGCCATGAAGCGTCGATCTTGACCAATCGTATTGCCGCACATAGGCGCAATTCCGGGTTTGATGTATTTCTTCAGGAAGGCAATACATTCAGCTTCGGCAGTGGCTTCATCTGTGGTTGAGGCCTTGACCTTATCAATGAGGCCAGAGCGTCCATGGGTGCCCTTATTCCAGGCATCCATCGCATCCAATAAGGCGTCGTCTTGGTGAACCACCCAAACAGGGGCAGTAGCAATCGTATTGAGGTGTGCATCGGTCACGATCACGGCAATTTCCAAAATGCGCTCTTTTTCAGGGTCTAAGCCTGACATCTCCATATCCACCCAAATCAGGTGTTCATTGGCTGGCGCCGCCTTTGGTGCAGGGGTACTTGTTTTTTCACTCATATCTATAATCATCTCATGACATTCACAATTGTTTTTCTAATCGCCTTCATCGCCAGCTTTGGTCTACGCCACTGGTTATCCCAACGCCAAATTCGTCACGTTGCACTCAACCGTGATGTGGTGCCCGCTGAGTTCGCCTCACAGATCTCTCTGGCCGAACACCAAAAAGCTGCCGACTATACGATTGCCAAACTACGCCTCGGTATTTTAGAGAATGGCTTCAGCGCAATTGTTTTGATGGGCTTCACGCTCTTGGGCGGTTTACAGATTTTGAACTTTTCTCTTCTGCAACTATTGGGAGAGGGCATTGCACAGCAAATGGCTCTATTGATATCGATTGTCTTGATCTCCGGAATTATTGACCTACCCTTCTCCTGGTACAAACAGTTTTACCTAGAAGAGCGCTTTGGTTTCAACCGCATGAATGCCAAACTCTTTTTTAGTGACATGTTTAAGGGCTTAGGCGTTGGTGGTGCAATTGGCGTTCCACTGCTCTGGGTCATTCTCAGCTTAATGGCTCAAGCAGGTGACTTCTGGTGGCTATGGGCGTGGGGTGTTCTTACTGTTTTCAGCTTATTGATGCAGTGGATATTTCCAACTTTTATCGCGCCTATCTTCAATAAGTTTGAAGCACTAGAAGAGGGCGCACTAAAGACCCAAATCGAAGCTCTGTTGACGCGTTGTGATTTTGCAAGCCAAGGCCTCTTTGTGATGGATGGCAGCAAACGTAGCGCGCACGGCAATGCATTTTTTGCCGGCATGGGTAAAGCCAAGCGTATTGTCTTTTTTGATACCCTAATCGAAAAACTCAACCCTGGAGAAGTGGAAGCGGTTCTGGCTCATGAACTAGGCCACTACAAGTGCAACCATATTCGTAAACGTTTACTGGTTTCCTTTGCTTTGAGCTTTGCGACATTTGCACTCCTAGGTTGGATCAGTACGCAGCCTTGGTTCTATAGCGATCTTGGTGTGATGCCCAACCCTAATGGCTATAACGGTGGCCTAGCCTTAGCGCTCTTCATGTTGGTATCGCCCGTCTTTAGCTTCTTCCTGACTCCGCTATCGAGCTTGGCATCACGTAAACATGAATATGAGGCAGATGGTTTTGCTGCAGATAAATCCTCTGCAAGCGATTTGATCTCTGCCTTAGTCAAGCTCTATCAAGACAATGCATCGACCTTAACGCCAGATCCGATCTATACCGCGTTCTATAGCTCGCACCCCCCTGCTCCATTGCGCATTTCCAATCTCAAACGTTTTAACTGAGTAAGCCGGAACATATTTAGTTAATGGAACAATTTCACGCGCTACTCACTGCCTCCTACGGAAGGCATTATTTAGCGCAACGCTTAGTCAAAGATGAGCGTGGGAATGAATCCCCTGTCGGTGAATTAATTCAGGTAAGTACGCCAGCTAAGCAACACATTGGTGCAGTAGGTGATCGCATGCTCCTGGAGATGACCTCAGTAGATCAAGCACGCATTGTTCGCATCGAGCCACGAGAAAATTTACTCTATCGATCTGATGCCTTTAAAAGTAAATTGATCGCCTCGAATGTGGATCAAATATTAGTCGTCCTGGCTACGCAACCCGCCTTCTCCCCCGATCTTTTGGGAAGGGCTGTTGTCGCCGCAGAGACAAATCAAATTGGCTTGCACATCCTATTGAACAAATGTGACCTCAAAGATAACTTAGAGCACGCTCGCAAAATCATTGCGCCATACGCACGTATGGGCTATCCCGTAACTGAGGTATCCGCCAAGTTTGATGAAGCCTCCATCGAAGCATTGCGCCCTGCTATCTGCGGCAAAGTCTCGGTGTTTGTAGGTCAATCTGGCATGGGCAAATCAAGTCTACTCAACGCCTGGGTTCCAAATGCAGCAGCAATTACTCAAGAGTACTCAGTTCGCCTCGATACCGGCAAACACACCACCACAGCTTGCCGCTACTTTGAGTTACCTGAGGCTTGGGGGCGGGGTGAGAACGGCAAATTGGGTGCTTTAATCGATTCTCCAGGCTTTCAGGAGTTTGGCTTGGCACATATGTCGGTTAGCGAACTCGAGCATGCCTTTAGGGAGTTTCATGACTTGCTGGGCAAGTGTCGCTTTCATAACTGTGCTCACCAATCTGAGCCGGACTGTGCAATACGAGAAGCTGTAGACAGAAATGAAATAGCGCCAGAAAGACTGGCGCTATTTAGGCAATTACGATCCGATTCAAAAACGGCCGATACGCAGATTCAGGGAATTAGCCAAGCCAAAGAGCGATGGTCAGCATTAGCAATAAAGCCATCCAAGCGATAACTAAGCGCCACACCAAACCAATTGCAGAGCGCATCGTGCGCTCATTCGGCTCAAGGCCTACTTCGTAAACAACGGGCTCACCAGCTTCAGCCATGCGCAAAGCTTCATCGCTATCAGGCTCGCTCATAGGCTCACCCAAACGAACACCCAGGGCACCACTACCGGATGCCAAGATCACTGCTGATAAAGAGTCAGACCATTTACCAGTCAAGTGACGCCATGCATAGACTGCGCCTTCAAAGTTGCCCACAATCGCAAAGCCCATCGCGGTAATACGTGCAGGAACCCAATCCAATACGTAGAAGAAATGACGCGCTGCTTCACTTAAATTGAAATCGCCCTTTTCTGACCAGCGCTGAGCAGCTGTATCAGCCAGGCGATATAAGACCACGCCCGCTGGACCCATTGGCATTAAGAACCAAAACAGCACACCAAATACATGGTGATGAGAACCAATGATGGCGCGCTCTAGTGCAAGAGAAATTACTTCAGTCTCTGTGAGATTGGATGCATCTAATTCAGGGCCATACCACTCAGCCAGAGCCGCACGCGCCGCTGGCAAATCATGATTTGCAATCGCCTCATGGACCAATGTGAAGGAGTGACTAAATTGGCGAAAGCCAAAAAATAAATACGCAATTAATACGTTCCACAAGAATCCCAAAATTGGGAAGGTCACCATGAACACAACATAGAGTACAAATACTAAAAATGTTGGCAGAATGAAAGCTACCAAGCACGCCATACGAGCACCCACTGGGCTCGCACCTTCTTCGGTCTTACCACCGAATTCACCGGCGACCCAATCTAACCAGCGAGCGCTCATGCGCGCGATCCAATGGGTCGAAGTTACTGGGCGATATTGCTCAGCAATGAGGGCAAAGAGAATAGAAAAGAAAGTCATACTTTTAATAAATGATAAAGGTTACGCAACATACCAGCAGTAGCACCCCAGATAAAACGATTTTCATAGGGCATTGAATAAAACCGACGACTACCCTGATCACTCTCCCAGACTCGTACTTGATGATTTGCAGGGTCCATTAAAAAATGTAAAGGCACTTCAAAAACATCTGCGACTTCAAAGGCATCTAAGGCATATTCTGCCTGAGGTTTTACCAATCCCACAACTGGCGTCACACTATAGCCCGAAACCGTTAAATATTGAGGCAAATGGCCAATGATCTCCACCCCCTGCCGATCCAAGCCAATTTCCTCTTCGCTTTCTCGCAAAGCGGTGTCATTGGGACTGGAATCGCCTGGATCCATACGCCCACCCGGAAAGCTAATTTGACCAGCATGGTCGTGTAAATGATCGGTCCTTTGGGTTAGCAGCACTGACAGTCCATCGGCTTTCAACAGTAAAGGGATGAGCACTGCTGCCTGAGTTATTTTTCCAGCGGCTTGGCGGCTTTGAATAATGCCTGCTGCAATAACCTGTCGATTCTCATCCGTGATCTCTGGCTGCCAATCGGGAGGACTTAGAAAACGACTCTTTAGATTCTCTGGATGCAAATGATGGTCAGCTACCCTGGGTTGATCTGCGCATACTCCATGAATCGGAATCGCCTGCGCATCAAAGCTCAATGGAGTGGCTGCACTCAATTTTTGCTCTTGGGGTTTCTGATTCTGAGTCATTAGCTTATTTTAGGGCAATAAAAAAGGCGACCTAGGCCGCCTTCTTTTTGGATTAAAGCAAACCTTATTCCGCTACAGTCTCAGCAACTGCTTTAACTTTGCGTGCAGGAAGTTTTTCTTTAATACGTGCAGACTTACCTGAACGATCGCGCAAGTAGTACAACTTGGCACGACGTACATCACCGCGACGCTTCACTTCAATGCTAGCGATCAATGGTGAGTAAGTTTGGAATGTACGCTCTACACCTTCGCCAGATGAAATCTTACGAACGATAAAGCTTGAATTCAGTCCGCGATTGCGCTTAGCAATCACAACGCCTTCAAAGGCCTGGGTACGCTTACGTGTACCTTCAACTACGTTTACGCCAACAACTACTGTGTCGCCAGGAGCGAAAGTAGGAAGTACTTTGTTAGCACTTAAGCGAGCAATTTCTTCTTGCTCAATTTTTTCGATCAAATTCATTATTAATCCTTAAACATCTTGTCAGCGTTTAATCCCGAGACTTTCATCAACGGACCAGACAGAGGATGCAGTTAAAACCATTTCACTAAATCAAAACACAAACACTTCATTCAAAACCATAATTACTTACAGCGTTCGAAGAAATTGCTCATCTTCTTTACTTAGCAACCCAGTAGCTCTTGCTGATTTAATTAAATCAGGTCTAAGCCTTAGCGTCAGCTCTAAAGACTTCTGCCGACGCCAATCCGCTATTTTAGCGTGATGTCCGCCCAAAAGCACGTCCGGAACAGATAAATTTTCATATATTTCAGGGCGGGTGTAGTGCGGATAGTCCAAAAGACCATTAATAAAGCTATCTTGGACGGCAGATTCTCCATCGCCTAAGGCCCCTGGGATGAGGCGAATAACTGCATCCATCATGGTCATAGCAGGCAATTCCCCGCCGGAAACCACAAAATCGCCCATAGAAAGCTGTAAATCGACGTTTCGATCAATAAAACGCTGGTCAACAGCCTCATATCGACCACAAATAAAGGTTAAATTACCGTAATTGAGTATATCTGTCGCTATCTTCTGGGAAAAGATCTCCCCTTGAGGTGCCAGGAGACAAATTGGCCCAGAAGCGACATTTTGAGATTGATGTGCTGCTTTAACAGCGGATATCGTGTCTTCCAATGGTTTTGCCATCATGACCATACCAGGGCCACCGCCATAGGCGCGATCATCCACAGTCTTACGGGGATCAGAACAATAGTCACGGGGATTCCAGAGATTGACACTGGCAAGACCCTGCTCACAAGCGCGCCCAGTAATACCCCACTGCGTTAAAGCAGGGAACATTTCAGGAAATAAGGTGACTACATCAAAGCGCATATTGGAAATAGAAGATCAATTACTGTTTTGCATTTAGCGCCAACTACCAGTCGGCTTGCCAATCTAAAGTAATGAGCCTGTTCGGCAAGTCGACGTTTTGCACCGCTTCTTTTACGAAAGGTACCAACTGTTTTACTGTTTTGGTTTCTGGATCGCCAAGGGCAATGATTCCGTGGGCGCCGTTATCGTTGATGTCAATTACCTCACCAAGACTTGCGCCTTGAAGATTAATTGCCTTGCAACCAATCAGATCAACCCAGTAATAACTATCGCTCTCTGCTTTTGGAAATACTTCACGAGCAACTAAGATGCGAGCGCCTTTTAAAGCCTCAGCCTGGTCACGATCAGTTATGCCATCTAAAGCAATCACTACAGTACCGCTATGCATCTTGGCCTGCTTCACCTTGTACAGCTTTAATGAAGCCTGCTCATGAGACGCAGCAACACCCGCACTCCGTCGAGGAATGAGAGATAACCAAAGTTCTTTGCTAGATAAGAGTGCTACGGGATCGGAAGAATGAGGGCGAACCTTAATCTGACCCTGTAAGCCTTGAGCGTCCTGAACTGCACCGAGCTCAATCAAATCATCTAGGGAAGGTGTATTCATATTGAAGCCACCTCAACTCCCCAAATAACACTACAAGTAAATTCTGCTACCAAAGACTTCATCACTAAGAAAAAGTCTTTGGATTTGAAGTCTTTAGACCGCAGGATTGTTTTTGATCAAACGAACTACTGTTGGAGAGATCTGCGCGCCAACACCAGTCCAATAGGTCAAACGATCTTGAGCAATACGCATTGCTTGCTCTGTCGCTGCTGCCTGTGGATTGAAGTAACCAATACGCTCGATAAAGTTCGAGTCGCGACGATTGCGCTTGTCTGTAGCCACGATGCTATAAAAAGGGCGCTTCTTTGAACCGCCGCGTGCCAGTCGAATGACGACCATACTTATTCCTTAAAATCTAAAATGAAAACAGGTTGATTACAACCCAATGAAATTACTACAAAATCTTGGGCTCCAACTAACTGAGCAAATTAACAAAACAAATGCACGGTATAGCGGAAAACCTCATATTCTAGACGAAAACCCCTACTTGATCCACCTATTTAAGCGGGCACCCTTTTGGCTTCAACAGTAGAATAGAACCCAGTAGCTCATTAAATAATTATTAAAAACAATAACTTACAGAAATACCGCTATGAAAACTGCCATTTTTAGCCCCTCCAGAGGCCCTATAAAGCGCTTTTTTCTTGTTCTTTCTTGCCTTGGCTTAGGTTTTTTGACCGCCTGCGCCAATGTCATTCCGCCCTGCAATGCCAAAACCAGCCCTCCAAGCAGTGAATTCAGAAACACTAAATGGGAGTTAGTGCGCTGGAATCTCGCACCCAATGCTAAAGGTGAGGTACGTGCCCGACAAATTCCACAGGGCGACAACAGCAACCCAATCCAAATAATCTTTGATGCGAATGGTGAGCGTGTGAGTGGATCTACAGGATGCAATCGCTTTACAGCTCGTATTACTGAAGATGCCAGAGGCTTTACGCTGGATCAAATTGCCGCTACAAAGATGGCCTGCACGCCACAAAGAATGGAGCTAGAGAATGACTTTCTCTATGAATTAAATGATTACCGCTCGATTGTGCGCAACGGCGATCAACTTCTGATGATTGGCGCAGATCGTGAAGTTTTAAGCTTCATGCAAAAAAATAATTCTGCAAAATAACTCAATACTTAGATAAGCACATTACTGAAAGTCCGCATGAAAAAATACAAACTCCTATTCTGCTCACTCGGATTATTTTTTCCCGGGACTGGTTTGAACTGTTTTTATTTGCAAGGATTTAAATCCTTCTGGGGATGGGCTCAACTATTTTCATTTATTGGCGGAATCGCCGGCTGGTTGATTCTTAAAGATACGCACTTCCACTCTGCACCAGGTTGGGTTCTCATCACCTTCGGCTTCATCACCCTTGAGGCAAGCTGGTTAACCACCATCGCTTATGGCTTACGCGCCGATGAAAAATGGGATGCCCAATTTAATCCGGGTTTAGAGCCTAGCCGAGCAACTCAATCTGGTTGGCCAGTTGTGCTGACAGTGATTTTTTCTTTGGTCTTTGGTGCAGGCGTCATGATGACCTTCTTGGCAATTGCATTTGAACAATTCTTCATTTCTCAACTCCAAGAAGCAAGAAAGCTATCCCAGTAATGCGGATAGCTTTTTAATGGCGGTGGCAATTTTTTAAACCTTAAAACTGCTCCGCCGTTAGTGCATTAGTGGAATGACCGCTCTCTAAGATCGATGTTGCGAGAGCTTGCGATTGTGGCAATAGATTTTCCGCAAAGAAGCGAGCAGTAGCAATCTTGGCATCATAGAAATTCGGATCACCGGCACGTAACTCTTGCGCAGCCAATAAAGCGCGTGCCATTTGCCAGGCACCCAATACCAAACCACATAAACGCAAGTATGCAAAACTACCTGCATAGACTGCTTTGATATCCGTTTTGGCATTCGCCACAATGTAAGCCACCGAAGCTTCAAATGCTTCACGCGCTGAAGTTAATTGCTTCAACACTGCTTTTGCATCTGCGGTACCGCTGCTTGCGAGATCTTTTTCAGTTTGCTGGATTTTTTCTGAGAATAGCTTTGCAGTTGCGCCACCATCACGCACTGTTTTTCTACCGATCAGATCATTTGCCTGAATAGCTGTGGTGCCTTCATAGATTGTCAGAATACGAGCATCACGATAGTGTTGTGCTGCACCAGTCTCTTCAATGAAGCCCATGCCGCCGTGAACCTGCACACCTAAACTGGCAACCTCAATCGACATCTCAGTTGAGAAACCTTTCACAATCGGAACCAGAAATTCATATACCGCTTGGTTCTGCTTGCGAGCCGCCTCATCAGGGGATGCATGCTGCGCATCATATGCAGCTGCGGCGTAATACGCCAAAGCTCTAGATGCTTCAATGTAGCCACGCATAGTCATCAGCAAGCGCTTCACATCGGGCTGATGAATAATTGCTACAGGGCCTGGAGAGCCCGTCAGATCGCGACTCTGAACTCGGTCCTTGGCATACTGCACTGCCTTTTGATATGCACGCTCTGCAACTGCAATACCTTGCATACCAACTGCAAAGCGAGCGGCGTTCATCATGACGAACATGTATTCAAGGCCACGATTTTCTTCGCCAACTAAGTAGCCGACTGCGCCACCATGATCACCAAACTGCAAGACTGCAGTTGGGCTGGCCTTGATGCCAAGCTTGTGCTCGATCGAGACACAATGAACATCATTACGCTCACCCAGTGAACCATCCGCATTCACCAAGAACTTCGGCACTACAAATAAAGAGATGCCCTTCACACCCTCTGGCGCATCTGGTGTTCTAGCCAATACGAGATGGACAATATTCTTTGCCATGTCGTGCTCACCATAGGTGATATAGATCTTGGTACCAAAAATTTTGTATGTGCCATTAACGTCGGGTACGGCGCGAGAACGAACCATCGATAAATCGGAGCCTGCTTGAGGCTCAGTGAGGCACATGGATCCAGTCCACTCCCCAGAGATCATCTTAGGCACATAGCGCTCTTGTAACTCAGGGCTTGCTGCAGTTAATAAAGCCTCAATCGCACCATCGGTCAGCATCGGACATAAGGCGAACGACAAGCTAGCTGAATGCACCATCTCAAAGCAGGCGGTGGCAATCAGCTTAGGCAAGCCTTGACCACCAAACTCTGCAGGGTGCACGACACCCTGCCAACCTGCCGCAGCAAATTGCTCAAAGGCCTCTTTGAACCCAGGGGTAGTAGTGACAACACCGTCCTTTAATGAGCTGGGATGCTGATCACCTGGCCAATTGAGAGGCGCTACAACGTCTTGATTGAATTTGGCAGACTCCTCCAGAATCGCTGGGGCCAAATCAACATCAGCACCGGCCTCAGCGTAGGAGGGATAAGAAACAACCTCAGATAGCCCCGCTAGTTCGTTCATCACAAATAGCATGTCTTTTACTGGGGCTACATACGGCATAAGTATTCCTATAAATCAGAGGTAAAGATAGTTAAAAAATATCTCGAATCGCCTTAACCGAGTAAGTTAGTCAGTTCAGGAACGGCGGTATTTAAATCCGCAACCAAGCCGTAATCAGCAACACTAAAGATTGGCGCTTCAGGATCTTTGTTAATCGCTACGATCACCTTAGAGTCTTTCATGCCCGCTAAATGCTGAATCGCACCAGAGATACCTACTGCGACATATAACTGTGGAGCAACAATCTTGCCAGTCTGACCTACCTGATAGTCGTTAGGAACATAGCCAGCATCTACTGCAGCACGTGATGCGCCAAGTGCCGCACCAAGCTTGTCAGCCAAAGGTACAACAATCTCTTGATACTTCTCACCAGAACCTAAACCACGACCACCGGATACGATAATCTTGGCAGCAGTGAGCTCAGGACGGTCTGACTTAGTGAGTTCACGACCCACGAAAGAAGATTTACCGGAAACTTCAGTAGCTGCTTGCTTTTCAACTGCAGCTGATCCACCGCTTGCAGCGACTGGATCAAATCCAGTAGTACGCACCGTAATGACCTTAACTGGATCGCCAGACTGCACGGTAGCAATCGCATTACCCGCATAAATCGGACGCTCAAAGGTATCAGGTGAGACAACCTTAGTGATATCCGATAGCTGTGCTACATCTAACTTGGCGGCAACGCGTGGCAATACGTTCTTACCATTAGCAGTTGCTGGCGCCAGGATGTGGCTGTAGCCATTAGCAATAGAGAGAATCTGTGCAGCCAAAGGCTCAGCAAGTTGATCAGCCAAAGATGGGGCATCTACTTGAATCACTTTACGCACGCCAGCGATTTGGGCCGCGGCGGAAGCTGCGGTATCAGCGCCGCTACCAGCTACCAATACATCCACCTCAGGGGAGCACTGCAAAGCAACCGCTACCGCATTGAGCGTAGCTGCCTTTAAGGATTGATTATCGTGTTCAGCAATAACGAGTGCGGCCATTTAAATCACCTTCGCTTCATTTTTAAGTTTATCTACCAAAGCCGCTACATCAGCCACCATCACACCAGCAGAGCGCTTTGGCGGCTCTTCTACTTTGAGGGTTTTAAGACGTGGAGCAATGTCAACACCCAGTTCTTCAGGCTTCACGATTTCTAAAGTCTTCTTCTTGGCTTTCATGATGTTTGGCAAAGTCACATAACGTGGCTCATTCAAACGCAAGTCAGTTGTAATGACTGCAGGTAAAGTAATCGCAATGGTTTCTAAACCACCATCCACCTCACGAGTAACACTCGCTTTACCATCTGCAACGACCACTTTGGAAGCAAAGGTTGCTTGTGGAATATCCATCAAGCTCGCCAACATCTGGCCGGTTTGATTGCTATCGTCATCAATTGCCTGCTTGCCCAAGATCACAATCTGCGCTTGTTCTTTTTCAGAGAGCGCCTTGAGAATTTTTGCAACTGCTAAAGGCTGTAATTCAGCATCGGTTTCTACCAAGATGGCGCGATCTGCACCAATCGCCAATGCAGTACGCAAGGTTTCTTGACATTGCGTTGGGCCAGCAGAAACAACTACTACCTCAGTTGCCACACCTGCTTCTTTTAGTCGAACTGCTTCCTCAACTGCAATCTCATCAAATGGGTTCATGCTCATTTTGACGTTTGCCAGATCGACACCAGAGTTATCTGATTTCACCCGAATTTTGACGTTGTAATCAACGACACGCTTTACTGCTACTAAGATTTTCATGCTGAATTCTCTATTTTTGAGTAACTTTTCTATTTTATCCGTCTAGTGCCAGGTAAGGCTAGACGTCGATTGCTGAAGCGGATCCCGCCTGCTTTCGCAATTCAAACTTCTGAATCTTGCCAGTAGAGGTCTTGGGTAACTCACAGAACACAATCGCTCTTGGAACCTTAAATCCAGCCAGATGCTGCTTGCAATGGGCGATGATGTCAGCAGGGGTCACTTCCATACCAGGCTTAATTTCTAGGAAGGCGCAAGGCGTTTCGCCCCACTTAGGATCAGGCTTCGCAACAACCGCAGCGGCTATTACTGCAGGGTGACGATAGAGAACATCTTCAACCTCTACGGAAGAAATATTTTCGCCGCCAGAAATAATGATGTCCTTGCTACGATCTTTCATCTTCACATAGCCATCAGGGTTCATCACCGCTAAGTCGCCCGAATGAAACCACCCTCCCTCGAAGGCCTCTTTGGTTGCCTTCTCGTTTTTAAGGTAACCCTTCATGGCGATGTTGCCCTTAAACATAATTTCACCCATCGTCTCGCCATCAGCGGGAACGGGTTCGAGGGTTTCAGGATCAAGAACGGCAATTGCTTGTTGCATGTGATAGCGAACTCCTTGGCGAGCATTAAGACGAGCTCTCTCACCAATATCCACTTCATTCCACTCATCCTGCTTCACACAAACAGCTGCCGGACCATAAACTTCAGTTAATCCGTAAACGTGTGTCAAATCAAAACCAAGCTTTTCCATGCCCTCAATAATTGAAGCAGGAGGTGCAGCACCTGCAATTAAGCCTTTCACGCCAGCAGGCACTCCCTCTTTTAATTCATCAGGGGCATTCACTAATAGGTTATGCACAATCGGGGCGGCGCAGTAATGCGTGACAGCGTGGTCTTTGATAGCGGCAAAAATATGTTGTGCATCCACGCGACGTAGGCAGACGTTAATACCAGCGCGTGCAGCTACCGTCCATGGGAAACACCAGCCATTGCAATGGAACATTGGGAGCGTCCAGAGGTAAATGGGGTGCTTATTAATATCCCAATCCAAAATATTCGACACAGCGTTAATCGCTGCGCCGCGATGGTGATACACCACACCCTTTGGATTGCCAGTAGTTCCCGAGGTGTAATTCAGGCAAATCGCTTGCCATTCATCTGCAGGGACTTGCCATGCAAATTGAGGATCGCCCTCAGACAGGAATTTTTCATAAGTGAGTTTGCCAAGCTTCTCGCCAGGAACATCAAATTCTTTTTCTTCGGCATCAATCACTAAAAACTCGCGCCCACTTTCTTTCTTGGCGATCTCGAGAGCTTTTTTCATTACCCCAGAAAATTCTGGATCTACGATCACGACTTTTGCTTCGCCATGATTCAACATAAAGGCAACTGACTCTGCATCAAGACGCGTATTCAAGGCGTTTAATACCGCTCCAGCCATCGGAATACCAAAATGCGCCTCAACCATAGGTGGCGTATTGGGCAACATCACAGCAACCGTATCCCCTAAGCCAATGCCATGCTTTTGCAGCGCGCTTGCAAAGCGACGGCAACGTTCATAGGTCTGACCCCAAGTCTGACGCAATTTGCCATGAATGATTGCCAAGCGGTCTGGATAGACTTCAGCTGATCGCTCAAGAAACAATAGTGGAGTAATCGGTGTGAAATTCGCTGGGTTACGATCTAAACCCTGCTCAAAAATATTAGCCATGCGTTCCTTGAATGTTGCTCTTTTTTAATCTAAATTTCGATGACGTTTAAATGTCGGCAAGTGCCTTTACGTGCGCCACCACACTACGGCCTAATGCGGAAAGGTTGTAGCCACCCTCAAGGCAACTGACGATGCGGCCTTGGGCATATTGGTTTGCAATGACTTTAAGCTGCTTGGTAATCCAGGCATAGTCATCTTCTACCAAGCCCATCTGCCCTAAATCATCCTCACGGTGAGCATCAAAGCCCGCAGAGATGATGATGAGCTCTGGTTCAAAATCCCGTAGACGCGGCAACCATTGCTCTTCAACAATCGAGCGCACGACATCACCTCGAGTAGAAGCCGGCAAGGGGACATTCACCATATTATTGGCGCCATCCAAGCCGCTGTATGGATAAAACGGGTGCTGGAAGAAGCTACACATGAGCACACTAGGATCATTAAAAAATGCAGCTTCAGTTCCATTGCCGTGATGCACATCAAAATCGATGATGGCTACACGTTCGATGCCGTATGTCTCCATCGCATAGCGCGCAGCTACAGCAACGTTATCAAAAACACAAAATCCCATGGAGCGAGTTGGCTCTGCATGGTGACCAGGAGGGCGAACTGCACAAAATACATTTTCAACCTCGCCCTTCATCACCGCATCAACACCCGCAATAGCGGCACCTGCTGCACGGAGCGCAGCGCTCCAAGTGTGCGGGTTCATGATGGTGTCACCATCGAGCATGAAATAGCCGCTGGCTGGTGAGCGCTCTTTAACAAAGGCAATGTGATCTGGACTGTGAACCAACTCCAGTTGATCTTCAGTTGCTAACGGCGCATCGAGATGGTGCAGAAAGCGATCGATGCCGCTACGAATGAGTTGATCATTGATTGCCTGAATGCGCTCTGGGCACTCGGGGTGATGACTACCCATCTCATGTTTTAGAAAATCTGGATGAGTTATGTATCCTGTTGTCATTACTAGAAATCCTCAATAGCAAAACTATAATTTTTATAATCTAATAAAACCTGCCAACCCTTCAAAAACCCATTTTCTTATCCATGAATTTTCGTGTCTCCTACCTTGCTTCAACACTCTTCATAACGCTACTACTTGGCGCCTGCTCAAGCACCCCTATCCAGCAAGTTAGCCCTACAGAGACTATCGTAAACCAGTCTGAGGATGCCGCGACAGAAGCCCGTTTTAGCCAAAACCTCAATCAATTAATCGCCCAAATTGCCCAAACCCAGGAAATCCCTCAGGCAAGCCTTGAATCAGGCTTCTCAGATGCTAAAACGATTCCGTCCATACGCAAATTGGTGTTACCCCCATCGGGCACCTTTAAAAAGAATTGGGTGGCCTATCGCAAGCGTTTCATTGAACCGGTTCGCATCAAGGCCGGCAAGGCCTTTTGGGAGCAAAACCAGGCTTTCTTGAGCAAGGTTGAGCAAGAATCAGGAGTTCCAGCGGAAGTCATTGTCTCCATTATTGGGATCGAAACCATCTATGGCCGTCAAACTGGAAATTTCCGGGTAAAGGATGTGCTCTCTACATTGGCCTTCAGCTATCCAGATACACCTAACAAAGCTAGCCGAGAACAGCTCTTTAAAGACCAGCTTAAAGAACTCATCCTCATGTGCTGGACCGAGGGCGGCGGCAGCTTGCCCGCCAACAATAGTAAGCAAGGATTGAATCAAACTCGCTTCAATACCTGCTTAAATCAGAACAGTTCTTATGCTGGCGCCATTGGATTACCCCAATTCATGCCAAGTAGCATTCGCAGCTTTGCAGTAGATGGTGATGGCGATGGGCACATTGACCTCAAGCAGAGCCCTAAGGATGCGATTGCTAGTGTGGCTAACTTTATGAGAAAGCATGGCTGGCAACCGGGAATGCCGATTTACTTCCCTGTGCAGGAGGGAGCCATCAGTGAGGCGAGAGCCCTAGCTGACGGCGAACCTCAGCTGAAATACTCAGTTCAAGAACTCATCGCAAAAGGCATATTGACTAAAGAGCAAGGCGACCTTCAATCAGGTGGAGTTGAACCACAAAGTAAGGCGCTCATTGTTGATCTTCCCTACCCCGATAAGTATGGCAATGATCAGGTTCGTTATGTAGTTGGTTTAAATAATTTCCTGACGATTGTGCAGTACAACCGCAGTTACTTTTATGCACAAAGCGTTGCTGAGTTTGCAGAAGCATTGGGATACAAGAACCAAAGTGTGGTTCCCATAACTTCAACTAAAGCGAAGCCAGAAGTAAAGTCAGGTGAAGCGGTTAAATCCAAACCCAAGAAGACTGCTGGCAAGAAAAAACCAAAGCAGACTTAATTCACTTTTGGCTGAATGTATTACGCCGGGAACACTCCGGTCGACAGATAGCGATCACCACGGTCGCAGACGATAAAGACAATCGTCGCATTCTCTACCTGGCGAGCGATTCGCAAGGCAACTACTAAAGCACCGCCAGCTGAAATCCCACAGAAAATACCCTCTTCAGCCGCAAGGCGGCGGGCCATTTCTTCAGCATCCGCTTGGCTCACATACTCGATGCGATCAACCTTGTCGCCTTGATAAATCTTCGGCAGATACTCTGGAGCCCATTTACGGATACCTGGAATTTGCGAACCGTCCTCTGGCTGAGCCCCAATAATTTGGATATTGGGATTCATGGACTTCAGATAGGTAGAAACTCCAGTGATTGTTCCAGTAGTTCCCATCGCAGAAATGAAATGGGTCACTTGGCCATCCGTATCGCGCCAGATTTCTGGACCAGTAGTTTCAATGTGAGCACGTGGATTATCAGGATTCGCGAATTGATCAAGCAATCTGCCGCGGCCCTCTTTCTGTAATTGCAGCGCATAGTCACGGGCAAATTCCATGCCACCAGAAGCAGCCGTCAAAATTAGCTCAGCACCATACGCAGCCATACTTTGTCGACGCTCAATACTCTGGTTCTCAGGCATCACTAAAACCATCTTGTAACCCAACATCGCAGCAGTCATCGCCAATGCGATGCCAGTATTGCCGCTAGTAGCCTCAATGAGAGTGTCGCCAGGTTTAATTTCGCCACGCTCTTGGGCGCGCAAGATCATCGACAGCGCAGGCCGGTCTTTCACCGACCCCGCTGGATTATTACCCTCCAACTTTCCTAAGATCAGATTATTTTTGGAATCATTTTCTGCGCCAGGAATGCGTTGCAAACGAACCAAGGGCGTATTACCCACGGTCTGAGAAATAGTTAGGTATGAAGGTGTGCTCATGAAACCATTTTAGCCATAAGCCAGGCTAGACGTAAAAGGGTTTAATTTCGGCGGCTTGGTTCCGCACGATCCGCAGGATGGCGCGAACCGCTTTGACCGCGTGAGCCACGTCTGCTAGCCTTGGAGCCCTCTTTATTAGTCCTGCCGTGCGGTTCACGAAAAGAACTCGGGGCCTCAATGGTTAAACCGTTATCCACCATCTTTTCTACGGATTTCATGCCAATACCGCGCACCCGTTTTTGCAGGTCATTGGCATCCTGAAAATGCCCACCATCCAAACGTTCGGCAATAATTGTTTTCGCTTTGGATGGTCCGATCCCTTTAATACTTTCCAACTCAGACTGAGTTGCGGTATTAACGTTGACTGGTGAGGCTGCGGCTAATCCTGAGACAGCTACAAATACTGAAAATACCAAAGACTTTAATAATTGATTCATTTAATCTCCATCGGTTAATAAAAAATCCACTTACACGAAGTGCAAGTGGATCAGTTACAACGAATGAAGATTCAGTCGGTTGACTATTTTTACCTACTTATAGCGGGCTTGCCAAGAAATCTGCATTGGCCGATAGCCAGGCAATATAACGACTGACGCCCTGCTCCACATTTAAGAAGGGCTCTGAGTATCCAGCCGCGCGTAGCTTGGTTAAATCCGCTTGTGTAAAGCACTGATACTTGCCTTTAAGTGCATCTGGGAATGGTATGTACTCAATCGCTTTTTCTTTTACCAACTCTTCTAAGCTAGCAGGATTGGCATTATCAATTTTGCGCATAGCGTTTGCTACTGCATGAGCAACATCATTGAATGGCTGTGCACGACCGCTACCCAAATTAAAGATACCGCTGATTTCTGGGTGGTCCAAGAAATACAAATTCACTTTTACTACGTCCTCTACCGAGACAAAGTCACGACTTTGCTCGCCAGCGCCATAACCACCATATTCACCAAAAAGCTTAACTTTGCCATTGGCCTTGTACTGGTGGTATTGATGAAAGGCTACGGAGGCCATGCGACCTTTGTGGGATTCACGTGGGCCATAGACATTGAAGTACCTAAATCCGACCACTTGAGCGGCAGTGGATTTTTCAGCAAAGCGCTTGCGCATCACCTGATCAAATAAGAACTTAGAGTAACCATAAATATTTAATGGCTTCTCATGCTCACGGCTCTCTACAAATACATCAGAACCACCATAAGTGGCGGCTGAAGAGGCGTAGAGTAACTGCACTTTTTGTTCAGTGCAGATATCGAGCAAGTCCATGGTGTAACGGAAATTATTCGCCATCATGAAGATGCCGTCAGTTTCCATCGTATCGGAGCAGGCCCCTTCATGAAACACTGCCCTCACCTTGCCAAAGCGACCACTTCTAAATGCTTCCAGAAATTCGTCTTTATCAAGGTAATCAATGATGTCTAAGTCCGCAAGATTGCGGTACTTATCAGCGGGACGTAAATCATCGACCGCAATAATATTTTTCTCACCACGCGCATTGAGCGCCTGAACAATATTGGCACCAATAAACCCAGCAGCGCCAGTTACGATAATCGTCATTGCAATTCCTCAGAAGTTACGGTGGCTGTACCTAACTTGCCTACCACTATGCCACCAGCTCGATTAGCCAAAGCCATCGCCCTTTCAAGTGGCCATCCAGCTGCTAAGGCCACTGCGAGCGTGCCAATAACAGTATCGCCCGCACCAGACACATCAAATACTTCACGCGCCTGCGCCTTAACGTGACTCACTCCGGCATCGGTAAATAAGCTCATACCCTCTTCAGAGCGAGTAAGCAGAAGCGCCTCAAGGTCTAAAGATTTTCTGAGATCCTGCGCTCTCTTTGTGAGATCTTCTTCGCTAGTCCACTGACCAACTACCTGACGCAACTCACTGCGGTTTGGTGTGAGCACTGTGGCACCACGATATTTGGCGTAGTCATCACCCTTAGGATCAACCAGGATCATTTTCTTTTGAGCGCGTGCTTGCTCAATCATCAAGGCTACCTGACCTAAGGCGCCTTTGCCGTAATCAGACAAAATCACCACATCAGCATCGCCCACCAACTTCTCGTAGCGCTCTAGCTTGTGAGCCAAAGCAGCCTCACTAGGAGCCTCTTCAAAATCCAAACGAATCAATTGCTGCTGTCTTGCAATCACACGCAACTTCACAGTAGTCGGAACTTTGCTATCAATTTCAAGCTGGCTATCGACACCACTTGACTTGAGCAACTCGGTAACGCGATTACCAGGCTCATCATCACCAATCACACCCAGGATAGTTGTCTTTGCGCCAAGGGCCGCAACGTTGCGTGCCACGTTGGCAGCGCCACCTAAACGCTCATCAATCTTGCCAACTTGAACAACTGGTACCGGTGCCTCCGGAGAAATACGATTCGTATCGCCAAACCAGTAGCGATCAAGCATGACATCACCCACCACTAATAAGCGGGCTTTAGAAAATTGTTCTCGGTTAGCTTTTTCCACGATGTAACTAATCTCTCTAATTGATACTTTTTACTTCTAATTAATTATGACGACCAATACCTTGGTACTCAATGCCTAATTCTTGCATAGCTTGAGGCTCATATAGATTTCGGCCATCAAAGATGATGGGGTTCTTGAGTTTGGCTTTGAGAAGCTCAAAATCAGGGCTATGGAAGGCCTTCCACTCAGTAACGATTACCAAGGCATCCGCATCTTGGGTTGCTGCCATCGGGTCATCCACCAACGTAACTTGTTTAAGGCCTTCTGGGTTGCCTTTAAAGTCCATCTCCAGGCAATGTTTGGTTTCTGGCATCGCTACTGGATCGTGAGCCACAATCTGGGCTCCGCGTTTGACCAGCTCTTGAATAATCACTCGACTTGGGGCCTCACGCATATCGTCAGTATTGGGTTTAAATGCCAAACCCCACATAGCGAACTTCTTACCCTTAAGGTCAGCACCAAAGCGTTTTTCAATCTTTTCTACCAAGATGTACTTTTGGGCTTCATTGACCGCTTCAACGGCATCGAGGATCTTCAGATCTCTGCCATGCTCAATAGCTGTTTTGGATAAAGCGGAAACATCCTTTGGAAAGCAAGAACCGCCATAGCCAGTACCAGAGTACAAAAATCCATAACCAATACGAGAGTCTGAACCAATCCCCTGGCGCACTGCTTCAATATCAGCGCCGACTAAGTCAGCCAGATTGGCTAGCTCGTTCATAAAGGAGATGCGGGTAGCTAACATGGCATTGGCGGCGTATTTAGTGAGCTCGGCGCTTTTGACATCCATGTAATAGGTGCGCTCATGATTCCGGTTAAACGGGGCGTAGAGCTTGCGCATTTGCTCTTTAGCGCGCAGACCCGCTGGGGTATTTTGCGTACCAATCACAATGCGGTCTGGGCGCATAAAGTCTTCTACTGCAGCACCTTCTTTAAGGAACTCAGGGTTCGAGACTACGGAGCATAGCTCTGGTGAGAGGCTTCTTTTTTGAAGCTCTTCAGCAATAGCAGCGCCAACCTTATCAGCGGTGCCAACAGGTACAGTCGACTTATCGACAATCACTTTAGGGGTGGTCATATGACGACCAATATTACGAGCAGCCGCTACAACGTACTGAAGATCAGCTGAGCCATCTTCATCAGGAGGGGTGCCAACAGCAATAAATTGAATATCGCCATGAGCGACAGAAGCGGCAATATCGGTAGAGAACTGCAAACGGCCAGCAGCACGATTACGCCCAATCATCTCTTTGAGGCCTGGCTCGTAAATCGGTACGCCACCAGAATTGAGAACCTCAATCTTCTTAGGATCTACGTCAACGCAAAAGACGTTATTACCCTGCTCTGCTAAACAAGCGCCGGTAACAAGACCAACGTAACCACTGCCGATGATGGTGACTTTCAAGATATCTCCAAGTAATTCAGATTACATTGAAGGGCCGCTAGGAACGGCTCCCTCACTACGTCTTGGGGAGTAAGCCTCCCAATGGTTGCAACCCGGGCACTGCCAGTAAAAACGTCTCGCACGGAAACCACAATTGCCACAGGTATAGCGGGCCAAACTAGTTGTGCGCTGTTTCAACAAGCTGAGTGTTGCCTGTAAATCCGATACTCGCTCTGGCGTACCGTTACTTTCCGCTAAGGCCAAACGTGTCTCGGCCAACTTAGAAAGCGCACTTAAGCTTGGTGAATGCTGCATCACTTCAACTAGCATCACTTCAGCAGCTTGAGCTCCACGAATTTGAGTCATGTGCTTTTGAACAATATCGAGCAACTCACCAGAAGCTTGTGTTTTTAATAATTCGCAGAGCGCGCTTAAGCCTTCATCCGCTTTATTCAGAGCGGTGTGCGCCGCCATCCAACGATCTGCGAGTAAATGCATATAGGCAGGATGTGTTTTAGCAATGACAGCCCATACCTCGATAGCTTGTGCTGGACGATCCATTGCAATCAGATAATCCCCTTGCAAAATCAGCGCACGCGCATGATGCGCAACTGCTTGCAAGGCCAATTGAACTGATTGCTCTACCTCTGGCAAATCCTTGCGGCGCAATGCTTCTTGACCCAACTCGCAATGAAACTGGGCAATCTCAGTATGGTGGGATTTTCCTTGCAAGCCCTCAAGCTCACTAGCAGCAATAATGGCTTTCTTCCAGTCTCGCTCGATCTGATACATCTCCAGCAAACTCTCTTTTGCAGGGGCGGCGAACTTGCCTTCACCCACACGATTTAATGATGCTTCGGCACGATCTAATAGACCTGCACGTAAAAAGTCACGGCCTAATTCATATGCGGCATGATCTCGATCGCGCGGCTTTAAGTCATCACGATTAGCAAGGTGCTGGTGAACTCGAATTGCACGCTCGGTCTCACCACGGCGACGGAATAAATTCCCTAAAGCAAAATGAAGTTCAATGGTTTCAGGATCAAGTTGAGCGATTTTGACCAAGGTTTCAATCGCCTGATCCGGCTGCTCATTCAATAAGAGACTTAAACCTTTAAAGGTTGAACGCTGCTGGCGCATGCGCTCGCGCTCATCCATGCGATTCTCAAGACGCAAATCCCAGCGCGAAGCCAACCAGCCAATGCCAAACATGACTGGTAGTAATAGTAGCCAGGAGGTTGCAATCTGAATCATGCTGTGCAGATCTTAAATAAAAAAATGGTCCGAATGGACCACTGGATATGCGCTATGTGACTAGGCACCAGAACCCTCTTTAGGGCTCACTTGCTTCAGAGGCTTGTAATCCACGCGCTCACGTAATTCTTTGCCAGGCTTGAAATGGGGTACACGTTTTTCTGGGATCAACACCTTCTCACCAGATTTTGGGTTGCGACCAGTACGCGCAGGACGGTGATGCAAAACAAAGCTGCCAACACCCCGCAACTCAATCCGCTTGCCCTCGGCTAAAGCGTGAGTCATGGTGTCTAACAATGTTTTTACTGCCAACTCCACATCGCGAGGTAAAAGCTGGGGAAACTGTTCCGCCAAGCTCTCCACGAGTTCGGAGCGAGTAATTGCTTGTTGCTCTTGATCTGACATGATCTATCAATAAAAAACCGCCGCTCTCCTAATGGAGAGCGGCGATATTGATTTAGCCTTGATTGTCCAACTTCGCTTTTAACAAAGCACCCAAGTTGGTTGTGCCGGACTGCGCATCACCTTGGAGTTTGCTCATAGCGTCTTGTTGGTCAGAGCTGTCTTTAGCTTTGATTGAAAGATTGATTACACGTGACTTACGATCAATGTTAATGATCATTGCAGTTACGCTATCGCCTTCTTTCAATACATTGCGTGCATCTTCAACGCGATCTGTTGAGATCTCAGAAGCACGTAAGTAAGCTTCAACTTCATCAGCCAAGTGAATAGTTGCACCCTTAGCATCAACAGCCTTCACAGTACCAGTTACAAGGCTACCCTTGTCGCTTACGGATGTGTAGTTATTGAATGGGTCACCAGACAATTGCTTGATACCGAGAGAGATACGCTCTTTCTCAACATCAATGGCCAATACAGTAGCTTCAACTTCGTCGCCTTTTTTGTATTTCTTAACAGCTTCTTCTCCTGGCTCATTCCATGAGAGGTCTGAGAGGTGAACTAAACCGTCGATACCGCCAGGCAAACCAATGAACACACCAAAGTCAGTAATAGACTTGATTGCGCCAGTCAGCTTGTCGCCTTTTTGTTGGCCACGTGAGAACTCTTCCCATGGATTAGCTTTGCACTGCTTGATGCCCAAGCTGATACGACGCTTGTCTTCATCAATATCCAGAACCATTACTTCAACTTCGGTTCCTAATGCAGTAGCTTTGCTTGGAGCAACGTTCTTGTTAGTCCAGTCCATTTCAGAAACGTGTACCAAACCTTCGATACCAGATTCGATTTCAACGAATGCGCCGTAGTCAGTCAGGTTAGTTACCTTACCGAATAAACGGGTGTTTGGTGGGTAACGACGAGCGATACCAACCCATGGATCATCACCAAGTTGTTTCACGCCGAGTGAAACACGGTTCTTCTCTTGATCGAACTTCAAAATCTTTGCTGTAACTTCTTGACCAACAGTCAACATCTCGCTTGGGTGACGCACACGACGCCATGCCAAATCGGTAATATGCAAGAGGCCATCGATACCACCGAGGTCCACGAATGCGCCGTAGTCAGTGATGTTCTTAACGATACCTTGAACAACGCTACCTTCTTTGAGGTTAGACATCAACTTCGCGCGCTCTTCACCTTGGCTAGCTTCAACAACCGCACGACGTGACAACACTACGTTGTTACGCTTACGGTCAAGCTTGATAACCTTGAACTCCATCGTCTTACCTTCGTAAGGGCTGGTGTCTTTGATTGGGCGTGTATCAACGAGTGATCCAGGCAAGAATGCGCGGATACCGTTAACCATGACTGTCAAGCCACCTTTAACCTTACCAGTAACAGTACCGGTAACGATCTCAGCTTGCTCGAGAGCTTTTTCCAAGTTCATCCATGATGCCAAGCGCTTAGCTTTGTCACGGGAAAGGATTGTGTCGCCATAGCCGTTCTCAAGAGCGTCAATAGCAACAGAAACGAAATCGCCAGGAGCTACTTCAATCTCGCCAGCGTCGTTATGGAATTCTTCAACAGGAATAAACGCTTCGGATTTCAATCCAGCGTTAACAACGACGAAGTTATGGTCGATGCGAAGTACTTCAGCCGAAATAACTTGGCCGGTCTTCATATTCGATCGGGTTAATGATTCTTCAAATAGTTCTGCAAATGATTCAGACATTTATATATTCACTTTGTGCCGCCAGAAGGCCTGACGGGTTAGGTTAAAAAAGCCCCAAGAAACACGCTAAATTAGAAAATCGCGTTGTAGAGTTTCTTAAGACGCCAAAACAACTTCTACTGCCCACCAAAAATTAAGCTATTTTTGATTGATACCAATCCAAAACCGTCTTAACTGCTTGATCTATCGATAATTCTGATGTTTCAAGTACTTTGGCACCGTCTGCAACTAACAAAGGTGCGGCACCTCGACTACTGTCTCTGGCATCGCGCTCTTGTAAATCATGCAGCAAGTCGTCTAGTTTAGCAGAAATTCCCTTAGCTATCAATTGCTTATACCGACGTTCGGCTCTAGCCTGAGCTGTTGCGGTGAGAAAAACCTTCAAAACTGCATCCGGAAATATGACACTTGCCATGTCGCGCCCATCAGCAACCAAGCCTGGAATAGCCCTAAAACCATGCTGAACACCGACTAAAGCTTGTCTAACCTCAGGATGCACCGCAATTGCGGAAGCGCGCAAACCAATACTTTCAGTGCGAATGGCATCCGTAACATCTTCAGAATTGAGCAAAATTTGGCCATTTTTGAAGGAAATCACGAGTTTTTTGGCCAAAACACCAAGTTCTGGGCCATTTTGGGGGTCAATGGATGCTTTTTGACTACCTAAGGCAACCAGTCGATATAGCGCCCCACTATCCAAATAATGAAAGCCCAGTTTTTCAGCTACCAAGGAGGCGACCGTCCCTTTGCCAGAGGCGGTAGGTCCATCAATCGCGATGACTGGAGGTAGATTCATCAAAAAAGACTTTTAGGAAACAATCTTTGCAAATTCAGCAAAGTAAGTGGGGAAGGTTTTTGCAACGCAATTGGGATCATTAATCTGTAGTGCATTAGGACCGAAAGCGGCCAATGAGAAACACATCGCCATGCGGTGGTCATCATAGGTATCAATACCTTCAGCAGGAGACTTCCAATCAACAAGTGATGCAGGCGCCTGAACCACGATGTAATCTGCGCCCTCTTCAACAATAGCGCCAACTTTTTTTAATTCTTTTGCCATCGCAGCAATACGATCGGTTTCTTTCACGCGCCAACTGGCAATATTGTTTAAGCGGGTTGGGCCTTCAGCAAATAATGCAGCAACAGCGAGCGTCATCGCTGCATCTGGAATTTCAGTGCAATCAATTGTGATGCCATTAAGCTTGCCATTCGCATGCTTCACGCCGGCAACTTCAATCCAATCTTCACCAGAAGAAATCTTTGCACCCATTAATGCAAGCGCATCAGCAAAAGCAACGTCACCTTGAATACTCTCGCTACCAACGCCTAAGACGCGCACTGGTCCTCCACCAATCGCGCCAAGCGCTAAGAAGTAAGAGGCGGAAGATGCATCACCCTCAACCGATAAGGTACCAGGGCTTTGATATACCGCATCAGAAGTCTTAGCAGGAATTACAAACGACTGCGCATCAGGGCAAGCCACTTTGACACCGAAGCGCGCCATTAATTTCAGCGTGATATCGATGTAAGGGCGAGAAATCAATTCACCAATCACTTCGATCCTGACGGGCTCTTTTGCCACTAAAGGCAAAGCCATCAATAAGGCAGTTAAGAACTGACTAGAAACATCGCCGCGCACTCTCACAACATCTTTGATTTCAATATCAGCAGCAAGAATCTTGATTGGCGGATAACCTTCTTGCGATTCGTAATCAACCTTTGCACCGACTTGTCGCAAGCCATCCACTAGATCCCGAATAGGACGCTCATGCATGCGGGGCACACCTGACAAGCGGTAGTTACCGCCCTGCATTGCTAAAGCCGCCGTTAAGGGACGAATGGCTGTACCTGCATTACCCATAAAGAGGTCTGCATTCTGAATCGGGAACTTACCACCGCAACCTTCAACCACACAAACTTTGTCGGCATGATCGGTTACCGATAAACCCAACTGGCGAAGCGCATTACGCATCACTTGCGTATCGTCAGCATCCAATAAATTTTTAAGGGTTGTTGTACCAGTAGATAACGCCGCCAATAACAAAGCGCGATTTGAAATACTTTTAGAGCCCGGCAAAACAATCGAGCCTTGCGCTCGCTTGAATGGTCCAATTTTAATATCCGGCAATCCACTCATCAAAGCACATCCAAATCTTGACGAGCTTTACTTGCTTTATTAAATAATTTCTCTAAGCCTGCACCATCATTATCAGCAATCAATTTACGCATGTGATTGACGATGAGTAGATATTGATCTAGCTCTTTCAGAACTGCTGTGCGATTACCCAAGCAAATATCACGCCACATCTCTGGACTCGAGGCAGCGATGCGCGTGAAATCTTTGAAACCTGCACCAACATGACTCAGTTTTTGATCGGCATCTTCAGAGTTCACTACGCTTGCCATTAAGGCGTAAGACAGAATATGTGGCAAATGAGAAACAGCTGCGTAGATCGCATCATGTTGCACACAAGAAATCTTTTTCACTACAGAGCCAACCGACTGCCAAAAACCTTCAATAAGATCTGTATCTTGCGGAGAGTTTTCTTGTAGCGGACAAAGAATCGTTTGCTTGCCTTCAAATAAATCTGCTTTAGCAGCGCTAGCGCCATGTTGTGCGCCACCTGCTATCGGGTGGGCCGGCACAAACTGGCAGGCCTTTTTACCCAAGACTTCCTTGGCAGCCAAAATCACATCGCCTTTAGTGCTGCCAGCATCTGTCAGCATGGTCCGGGACTCTAGGTGCGGCTCAATCACTTCAAAAGCAGTACGCATCTGCGCCACTGGCACACACAAAACAATCACATCAGACTGTTTTGCTGCTTCGACTAAATCGACTACAGCATCAATCGCACCCATCTTGAGCGCTTGATCTAAATTTGCAGCACTACGACCAACACCCAATACCTTATTCACTACGCCTGCTTTTTTTAATGCCAAGCCCAAAGAGGCGCCGATCAAGCCAACGCCAACAATGGTGACGGTACCGTAATTACTAGATGGATTAATGATGGCCATTGATTGATGAAATTTGTCTGTTCGCTATTAAATTACTGCTTCGCCAAAATATCTTTAAGCCCAGCAATAAAGGCTGCATTCTCTTCAGGCAAGCCAATCGAAATACGCAACCATTGTGGCAAGCCATAATTTCCGACTGGGCGAACAATAATGCCGCGCTTAAGGAGTTCTAAATTAATGCGAGCGCCAGCACCATCATCTTCGCCCACCTTCACCAGCACAAAGTTTCCAGCAGATGGGAGGTAAGTCAGACCAAGCTCATCAAAGGCTTGGGTTAATTGGGCAAAGCCAGCACGATTGAGCTCAAAGCCTTGCTGCAAGAATGCAGAATCCTGAAATGCTGCAATCGCTGCGGCTTGTGCAAGACTGTTCACGTTAAATGGCTGACGGATGCGATTCAATAAATCGGTCAAAGCGGGTTGAGCTACCCCGTAGCCAATACGTAAACCCGCTAAACCGTATGCCTTAGAAAAGCTGCGCGACAAAATCATATTAGGGAAACGTTTTACCCAAGCAATCGCGTCATAGCGCTGATCAGCAGAAAGGTACTCGTTATAGGCCTCATCTAAGACCACCACCACATGAGCTGGAACCGCGGTGAGGAAATCTTCAATTTCTTTTGCAGTCAGGTAACTGCCAGTAGGATTATTTGGGTTGGCTACGAACACCAACTTGGCTTTATCACCAGCAGCTTTTACTGCTTGCAACATGGCAGGCAAGTCATGGCCGTACATTTCAGTTGCAGCTACTTCAACCGCTTTAGCGCCAACAGCTTGAGTGGCTAATGGATAAACAGCAAAGGCATGTTTAGAAAAAATCACTTCATCACCAGCCTGCGCAACTGCACGAGCAGCCAACTCTAAAATATCGTTACTACCATTACCTAAGGTAATCCAATCAGTTGGAACACCTAAGCGCGCCGACAATACATTCTTTAATTCAAAGCCATTGGAGTCTGGGTAACGACCCAAGTCTGCAGCTGCCTTAAGCATGGCATCTTGCGCTGACTTTGGCATGCCCAGTGGGTTCTCATTAGAGGCTAACTTCACAATCTTGTTTTCATCAAGACCGTATTCGCGCGCAACTTCACTAATGGGGCGCCCACCGACATAGGGCGCTATCGCATGAATATGCTTTAAACCAATATTGGACTTAGAACTCATGCTGAGTGGGGATAAGAGCCGAGATTTTTATAAAAAGCGGCTGTTATTTTTAATTCATTCAAGGCTTTGGCAACTTTTACATCGTCAGCATGTCCTGCTACATCGATATAAAAGTGATACTCCCAAGTTCCCTTGCGAGCTGGACGAGACTCAAAGCGATTCATGGAAACACCATGCTTAGCCAATGGCTCTAACAAGCGATGTACCGCACCCGGCTGGTTATCCACCGACAACACCAAAGAAGTTTGATCTTTGCCAGTTGGCTGACACTCGTAAGTACCAACTACGACAAAACGTGTACGGTTATGCGGGTCGTCCTGAATCTGTGCGGCCACTGCCTGCAATCCATAGGCCTCTTGCGCAGGATCGCCAGCAATTGCAGCCAAGCTTGGGTCAAGGGAGGCCATGCGCGCCGCCTCAGCATTGCTACTGACTGCCTGGCGCTTCAATTGAGGTGCATGCACACTCAACCATTGCTGACATTGGGCTAAAGCCTGAGCATGCGCACAAACGGTTGTAACACCATCCAAATTTCCACTCTTAGTTAAAAGATGGTGACGAATAGGCAGCACCACTTCGCCGCTAATACGCATTGGAGAATCTAGAAGTAAATCTAAAGTACGAGAGATGGCACCCTCGCTAGAGTTCTCAACTGGAACTACTCCGAATTGAGCTGCGCCCTTTTCAACCGCCTTGAATACTTCATCAAGGCTATTGCAAGGCAAACCAGCAATCGAATGACCAAAATAGGTTTGCGCCGCTTGCTCAGAAAATGTTCCTACTGGTCCAAGATAGGCGATTGTCTGACGAGCCTCTAAGGCGCGACAAGCGGACATCACTTCACGCCAAATTGCGGCAATGCCATCCGGTAATAGCGGGCCTTTACTGAGCTCCTGTAAGCGCGCAACAACTTGACGCTCACGCTCTGGCCTAAATACCGGAGATGAAAAACCACCTTTGATATGGCCAACCTCTTGAGCTGCTTTTGCACGCTGCGACAACAAATCCAAAATCTGTGCGTCCAGCGCATCGATCTTGTCGCGGATTGGCGCAAGGCGCTGTTCTTCGGTACTCTGATCTTTAGAGCTCATTAGGCACGCCTTTCAAAGTCACGCATAAATTCCACTAAGGCCTTAACGCCTTCGAGCGGCATTGCGTTGTAAATACTGGCGCGCATACCCCCGGCCGCCTTATGACCACGCAAGGCAACCAAGCCAGCCGCATTAGATTGCTCTAAGAACTGAGCATTTAAATCTTCATTCTTCAAGAAGAAGGTGACGTTCATTCTGGAGCGATATTCTTTAGGAATACGATTTTCGTAAAGACTGCTTTGATCCAAGAAGCTGTAGAGTAATTCTGCTTTTTCTTGATTACGCTTCTCAATCGCTTTTACGCCACCTTGTTTTAGCAACCACTTAAATCCTAATCCAGCCATATAGATTGAAAAGGTTGGAGGCGTGTTCAACATCGAGTCAGTTGAAGCCTGCTTAGACCAATCCCAAATCGATGGAGTGATCTTCATGCTGTGCCCCATCAAATCTTTCCGAACGATGACGATAGTTACCCCGGATGGGCCGATATTCTTTTGCGCACCACCAAACCATACGCCACACTTTGTGACATCCATTTCTTTGGAAAGGATATTGCTAGAAATATCGGCAACCAATAACTTACCGTTTACATCTGGCACATCTGGAAACTCTACGCCACCAATAGTTTCATTGGCACAGTAATGAACGTAAGCAGCATCATCGGATAACTGCCAAGTAGAACGTTCTGGAATCGTATTGAATTTTTCAGAAGCTGAAGATGCAGCTAAATGAGCCACACCATATTTTTCAGCTTCTTTAAATGACTTTTCAGACCACACACCAGTTACCAAAAAATCCGCTTTGGGGCCATTCTTGGCTAATGGCATGAGGTTCATTGGAATAGCAGCATTTTGACCTAAGCCACCACCTTGAAGCATCAATATTTCATAAGAATCTGGAATACCCATGAGGGTGCGTAAATCTTGCAGCACTTCCTCATAAAGAGCCATGAACTCTTTGCCGCGATGGCTGACCTCCATGACGCTGGCACCTAAGCCTTGCCAATTCAACATCTCTGCAGCAGCCTGCCGCAATACCTCTTCAGGCAAGGTAGCAGGCCCCGCAGCGAAATTGAAAATGCGGCGGTCAAACGTCATGATGAATTAATTAACCTTGTATGAATGCCAATTAGGCATCACCAGCTTCATCAGAATTGGAGTCAACTGCTGGATCAGCGGAAACATCTTCCTCTTCACCATCATCCAAATCATTCTCATCATCAGAATCGCTTTCAGCAATACGCTGCAAGCCAGACAAACGCGTACCTTCATCGACGTTGATCAAAGTGACGCCTTGTGTTGCGCGTCCCATCTCACGAATCTCTGAAACACGTGTGCGCACCAAGATGCCGCCAGTAGTGATCAACATAATTTGATCTTCAGGGGACACCAAAGCAGCGGCAACAACTTTACCGTTACGCTCAGTTGTCTGAATTGCAATCATGCCTTTGGTGCCGCGACCATGACGGGTGTATTCACCAATCGGAGTGCGTTTACCAAAACCATTTTCTGTTGCAGTCAATACGCTGCTTGGAATAGCGAGGCCATTCGCATCAACCACAACTGCTTCGGCACCTTCAGCAGCTTCAGCTGGGGCAACTAACATGGCAATCACTTGATGACCTTCACCCAAGTTCATACCGCGCACGCCGCGCGCTGTACGACCCATTGGACGAACATCATTCTCATCAAAACGCACCGCTTTACCAGCGTCAGAGAACAACATCACATCATGCTGACCATCAGTAATGGCTGCACCAACTAAGAAGTCGTTTTCATTTAAGTCAACAGCAATAATTCCAGCTTTACGTGGATTGGAGAAGTCAGACAAACGCGTCTTCTTCACTGTACCCAGGCTCGTTGCCATAAAGACGTAATGATCATCTTGATATCCCTTGATTGGGAGAATCACAGTAATCTTTTCGCCTTCAATCAATGGGAACATATTGACGATCGGCTTGCCACGTGAGTTACGGCTACCTTGTGGAACCTCCCACACCTTGAGCCAGTACATGCGTCCACGATCAGAGAAACACAGAATGATGTCATGCGTATTCGCAACGAAGAGTGTTTCAATCCAATCTTCATTCTTAGTAGCTGCAGCTTGCTTGCCACGACCACCACGTTTTTGCGCACGGTATTCACTCAGAGGCTGACTCTTCATATAACCAGTGTTAGAAAGTGTGACCACCATATCTTGCGGAGTGATCAAATCTTCTGTGAACAACTCGGTTGCATTCATTTCAATAAATGAACGACGACCAGTGTCACCACCAGCAATACCAAATTCAGCTTGCACTTCTTTTAATTCAGACTCAATGACTTGAGTGACGCGCTCTGGCTTAGCAAGTAAGTCGAGTAAGTCAGAAATCTCTGCCATCACATCTTTGTACTCATTAACGATCTTGTCTTGCTCAAGGCCAGTCAAGCGTTGCAAACGCATCTGCAAAATTTCTTGCGCCTGGCTATCAGACAAACGATAGAGGCCGGTAGATTGCATGCCGTACTCAGGCAATAAACCTTCAGGGCGATAAGCGTTGCGACCGCCCGGAGTATCCGTCTCAGCGCGCGCTAACATCTCGCGCACCATAGAAGAATCCCATGCCTTGCTCATCAATTCTGACTTAGCAATCACTGGGTTTGCAGCAGCTTTAATGATGGCAATAAATTCATCAATGTTTGCTAATGCAACAGCCAAACCTTCTAAGACATGACCACGCTCGCGTGCTTTGCGTAATTCAAAAATCGTACGACGTGTAACCACTTCACGACGATGCTGCAAGAAGTACTCAAGCATTTGCTTCAAGTTCAACAGGCGCGGTTGGTTATCTACCAATGCCACCATGTTCATACCGAAGTTATCTTGCAGTTGAGTGCTCTTGTACAAATTATTGAGAACTACTTCAGGCACTTCACCACGCTTGAGCTCGATCACGACGCGCATACCTGACTTATCAGATTCATCGCGCAGATCAGAAATACCTTCTACTTTTTTCTCATTCACCAACTCAGCAATTCGCTCGAGCAAGTTCTTTTTATTTACCTGGTATGGCAACTCATCGACGATGATGGCCTGACGAGCACCCTTATCAAGGTCTTCAAAGTGGGTCTTGGCGCGCATCACTACACGGCCACGGCCAGTGCGATAGCCCTCACGAACACCTTGAACCCCATAAATAATGCCGGCGGTCGGGAAATCTGGGGCCGGAATGATCTCAATCAGCTCGTCGATCGTGCATTCTGGGTTGTGTAGGACGTGTAAACAGGCTGTAACGACCTCATCCAGGTTGTGCGGGGGGATATTGGTCGCCATACCCACGGCAATGCCTGAGCTGCCGTTAATCAGCAAATTAGGCACTTTTGCAGGAAGAATCAGGGGTTCTTTCTCGCTACCGTCGTAATTTGGCCCGAAATCCACGGTTTCCTTGTCCAAATCGGCCAATAACTCATGGGCGATCTTACGAAGGCGGATCTCGGTATACCGCATTGCAGCAGCGTTATCGCCGTCTACGGAGCCAAAGTTACCCTGTCCGTCAACCAGCATATAGCGCAGAGAGAAGTCCTGGGCCATGCGAACAATGGTGTCATACACCGCAGAATCGCCATGTGGGTGGTATTTACCGATCACATCGCCAACTATACGGGCAGATTTTTTGTAAGCACGGTTCCAATCGTTGTTTAATTCATACATCGCAAATAAGACCCGGCGATGAACCGGTTTGAGGCCGTCACGTACGTCTGGCAGGGCTCTGCCGACAATGACGCTCATTGCGTAGTCCAAATAGGACCGCCGCATTTCGTCTTCTAGGGATATTGGTAGTGTTTCTTTAGCGGCTTGTTCCATTTAGAAATAATATCATTTTGATGACTGATAGCCCCTATGCTAATATTCTGTCAGTTTGTACGAAATTGAGATGTGTCGCTTTGCGGTTTTTTGCTTCAAAGTAGGGCGAATTACATTTAAGTTTGACTTTAATTAAAAAAGAGATTTTTGAGGACTAAAAATGAACAAAACCCTAAAAGTGTTGCTAGCTTCTGTTATCACTGTTTCTGCTTCTGCAGCAATGGCTTCTGATAACTGGGAAAACAGCTCTGGCTTGAATTGGAAAAACGGCGACGGCACATTGTGCTGGCGTGATAACAACTGGACACCTGCAACTGCTGCTAAGGGTTGTGATGGCTGGTTAGCTCCTAAAGCTGCTCCAAGCATCAGCCAAAGCAAGATCACTTTGCAAGCTGACACACTCTATGACTTCGACAAAGCTACATTGAAGCCAGAAGGTAAAGCTACATTGGACAAGATCGCTGCTGACTTGAACAAGATCAAATTAGAAGTAATTATTGCTGTTGGTAACACTGATAGCGTTGGTACTGATGCTTACAACATGGCTCTCGGCCAGCGTCGTGCTCAGTCCGTTAAAGCTTACTTGGTAAGCAAAGGTGTTGACGGTAGCCGTATTTACACAGAATCAAAAGGCAAGAGCAATCCAGTTGCATCAAATGCAACTGCTGAAGGCCGCGCTAAGAACCGCCGCACTGACATCGAAGTTGTTGGTACAGCTGCAGTTAAGTAATTCTTTTTACTTGTAAAAAAGCCCGGTTCTGCCGGGCTTTTTTATTTCCGCTATATTCGTAATTCATTCATCTCCACGCGCTTCTGCGTCTTTAATCCTATGAACGTCGATCAATCTGAAATCGCTAAATTTAGCGCCCTAGCCCATCGCTGGTGGGACCCCCATAGCGAATTCAAACCCTTACATGCGATCAATCCGTTGCGCCTCAATTGGATTAAGTCTTTTGTTGATCTCCAAGGCAAGAAGGTTCTGGATGTCGGCTGTGGCGGTGGAATTCTGGCGGAATCTATTGCTCAATCTGGAGCTGATACGTGCGGCATTGATTTATCTGAAAAAGCCCTTAAGGTCGCTGAATTACACGCCCTCGAAGTAGGCGCTACCCTCAAATACCGCTCTATATCAGCAGAGGCGCTAGCTGAAGAAGAGCCAGAACAATACGACGTTGTGACTTGCATGGAGATGCTAGAACATGTTCCAGACCCTGCCTCAGTAGTTCGAGCTTGCGCAAAGCTCTGCAAGCCGGGTGGTACCCTCTTTTTTAGCACCTTGAATCGCAGTCCTAAGTCCTACTTATTTGCCATTATTGGCGCGGAATACATCCTGCGCCTCCTCCCTAAAGGCACTCACGAATACGCTAAATTCATTAAACCTTCTGAATTGCTTGCATTTACACGCCAAGCAGAGTTGGACATGATCGGCATGAAAGGCATGAGCTACAACCCCATCACCCAGGTCTATAGCCTTGGTGAAGATGTTGACGTGAACTACATGATTGCGGTGCGTAAATGAGTAGTGGGTTAGCCAGTCCTTACAAGGGTGTCTTTTTTGACCTAGACGGTACCCTTGCCGATACTGCCCCAGACCTTGTGGCAGCTGCAAATCAACTCCTAATCGCCAGAAATCTCACGCCTAAACAATATGAAGTCTTGCGCCCTTGCGCCTCTGCTGGAGCCCGTGGCCTGATTGGTGGGGCATTTGGAATTAACCCTGACCACCCTGACTTCATTCCCTTGCGGGATGAGTTTTTTGCGAACTATGAGAAGGCTTTGCTAGTCAACAGCGTGCTTTTTGAGGGCATAGATCACTTATTGAATCAACTGGATGGCGCTAAGCTTCCTTGGGGCATTGTGACAAACAAGAGCGAGCGCTTCACCAACCCCCTTACTGATTTAATGGGCCTGCGCCAAAGAGCCGCATCAACAGTCTCTGGCGATACTACCCCTCATTCAAAACCACATCCTGAGCCAATTTTGCACGCCGCCAGAATCGCCAATGTTGACCCAGCTAGCTCCGTATACGTTGGTGATGACATTAGAGACATCTTGGCAGGCAAAGCAGCGGGTATGAAGACGATTGCAGCAGCCTACGGCTATTGCGGCTGTGATGAGCCACCAGAAGCTTGGGGCGCCGACTATCTTGTGCGCCACCCAAAAGAATTGCTAGAAATCATCTTCCCGCGATAGGGCTTAATTGGGAATCTGCAAGATATCCAACAATTTAAGGCTAAGAGCCTTAAAATAGAGCTTCCAATGCATGAACTCCGGGGTCGACATGGTTTCGACGTGGATTACAAAGCATCAAGGGCATACCGAGGACCCGTTATCTCGTAAATCAATGGGAATGTAATAACTGCAAACGACGAACGTTTCGCACTAGCCGCTTAATTGCGGTTGCCCCTGAACTGATTCTCTCTTGGGTCAGCTAGCGCAAGCTAGATCAGGGTCATTTACAAGAGATAAGATCATTTCATGTCACGGGGAATGGTTCGAAAACTTAGTGAATCGCCAGCGTGGAACATGTCAGTCTGTGACTAGCTAGCTAAATTAAATGATATGACTAAGTATGTAGAACTTGTTGTAGAGGATTTGCGGACGCGGGTTCGATTCCCGCCGACTCCACCAATTAGCAGTCAATTGATTTGATCAATAGGCAAACGCCACCTTCTTAGGTGGCGTTTTTCTTTCCTTCTCTTTTTTACTTCACATTGATTACATCAACGCTTTGGTGTCTTACCAATAATCTTCACTGCCCTCAAGAAATCAAAGTCGACACCCTTATCTGCTTGTGTGACTGTATCCAAAAATAGTTTTAGGTAGCCACGCTCTGCAGTCGGTTCGATCACTGGATTGTCTTTTGCACGCTTCGCTAACTCTTCATCCGAGATCAATAAACTAATCTCGCGATTCTTCACACTGAGCCGAATACGATCACCATTCTGCACATGCGCAAGCGGCCCACCTACCGCCGCTTCTGGAGTCACATGCAAGACGATGGTTCCAAATGCAGTACCGCTCATGCGGCCATCAGAAATCCGCACAATATCTTTTACACCAGCACGAGCCAGCTTCATCGGAATCGGAATGTATCCCGCTTCAGGCATGCCTGGAGCGCCCTTCGGGCCAATGTTCTTAAGCACCAAAATATCGTCAGCCGTTACGTCTAGATCTGGGCTATCAATACGATTGGCGAGGTCTTCACTATTTTCAAAGACAACAGCGCGACCCTCATGCTCCATGAGTTTTTCATTAGCAGCAGATTGTTTAATGATGGCGCCGCCAGGAGCTAAGTTTCCATGCAGGACCGCAATGCTGCCACGCGGATAAATTGGGTTATCAAACTTGCGCACGACATCTTGCTTAAAGCTTGGCGGAGCCGCGTCAATCTCCTCACCTAAAGTGCGCCCTGTTACTGTCATCGCATCTAACTTTAATAAAGGCTTGAGCTCACGTAGCAATGTTGTCATACCGCCAGCATCGTGGAAGTTCTCCATGTAATGATCACCAGAAGGCTTTAGGTCTACCAACACCGGCGTCTCATCGCCCATCTTATCGAGGGCATCCAAATCAATCTCTAAACCCATACGGCCAGCGATAGCGGCTAAATGCACGATGCCGTTTGTAGATCCACCAATCGCTAATAAAACGCGCATTGCGTTTTCAAAAGCGTCTGCTGTTAATACCTTATCAATGGTTAGGCCGTCTTTTGCCATTTGCACAGCACGAGTACCAGTCTCTTCCGCAACCCGAATGCGGTCTGCAGTTACTGCCGGAGGGGTTGCACCACCAGGCACTGTCATCCCCAATGCCTCAGAGATACAAGCCATCGTGCTTGCCGTACCCATCACAGAGCAAGTGCCTACGCTGGCCACCAGTTGATCATTAACTTCATCTTTTTCAACTTCATCAATTTCACCAGCGCGGAATTTTCCCCAATAGCGGCGGCAGTCCGTGCAAGCACCCACACGCTCGCTACGATGAGAGCCGGTCAGCATGGAACCAGTGATCAACTGAATTGCTGGAAGACCTGCAGAAGCAGCGCCCATCATTTGCGCTGGCACTGTTTTATCGCAACCGCCAATCATGACTACAGCATCCATCGGCTGAGCTCGTAGCATCTCTTCGGTATCCATCGACATCAGGTTACGCAAATACATACTGGTCGGAGCAGCAAAACTCTCATGAATAGAGATCGTTGGAAAATCCATCGGCAAACCACCAGCAAGCATCACACCACGTTTCACAGCCTCAATGAGTTGCGGCATATTGCCGTGGCATGGGTTATATGCGCTACCGGTATTAATGATGCCGATAACTGGACGATCTAGCGCGCTATTAGTGTAGCCTGCACCTTTAATAAATGCTTTACGCAAAAACAAAGAGAAGCCTTTGTCGCCATAGCTCGTTAAGCCCTTACGCAAACCACTCTCTGTGGATTGCTTTTTCTCTTTGTCAGCATTACTTGTCATAAATAATTCTTTAAATAAAAAAATAAATAGAAATTACTACTCAGCTTTGATGTCCGCTTCTTTAATCACTTTTTCCCAGCGTTTTACTTCTGCAGCCAACAACTCTGCAGATTGCTTAGGTTTTGTCGGCGTTGCAGCATAGACTCCCTGCTTTAAAAAAGCCTCTTTAACCTCTGGGTTTACCAAGAGTTTAGCGATAGCGCTGTTGAGTTGATCAATGATCGCTACCGGCGTGCCAACTGGGGCTAAAACGCCAAAGGTGGAGCTCACCTCTAGAGCCGGCATACCCGACTCAGCGGTGGTAGGAACATCTGGCAACATCGAGATGCGCTTAGCAGTTGTCACTGCCAACGGACGCAATTGACCAGCGGTAATGAATGGCAATGCTGCTGGAACCGTCTCCACCATCATATTGACCTGACCTGCAACCAAATCGGTCATTGCGGGGCCACTACCTTTATATGGGACATGCGTGATTTTGATGCCCGCTTCTTTTTGGAAAATCTCAGCACCCATTCTTTGAGGCGCACCCGCACCGGAAGAGGCGTAATTTAATTTATCTGGATTAGCCTTTGCATAATCAATTAAGCCTTTCAAAGTTCTTACCGGGACATTGGGATTCACAACGACCACCAAAGGTACTGAACCAACAATCATGACTGGCGTGAAATCCTTCAGTAGGTCGTAGCGCAATTTACCCTTTTCGAGAGTCGCCATAGTTGAATGCGATGTAACGGCTCCCATCAATAAGGTGTAGCCATCTGGGTTTGCCTTAGCAACAGCCTCTGCACCTATATTGCCACCAGCACCACCGCGATTTTCAACTAAAACTTGCTGCCCTAAGGATTCACCAAGATTCTTAGCAAGAATGCGTCCAATCACATCAGTAGCCCCGCCTGGAGGATAGGGAACAATCAGCTTAATAGGTCTATCTGGATAGGCGGCGTGCACTGCAGCAGAAAATCCAAGAATGAGGATACCCCGAGCTATAGCACGACATAATTTACCGAATTGAAACGTAATCATTTTTGTCTCCGTAAACAACTTTATTTTTATGATCTCAATATACTAAACTTTGCTTTCGCACACATTTGAGCGTGCTAAGCTCAGCACCACATTAATGCCAAGGACCACCATGTCAACTATTCAACCTTTTCATCTTGCGTTTCCCGTAGATAACTTGGAAGCAGCCCGCACGTTTTACGGAAGTACCTTAGGTTGTGCAGAGGGTCGTAGCTCAGATGAATGGATTGACTTTGACTTCTTTGGACACCAACTGGTTGCCCATCTTGCACCCCAAGAATGCGGCAATGCAGCCTCAAATGAGGTTGACGGTCATCAAGTTCCCGTAAAACATTTTGGGGTGGTTCTGACGATGCCGGATTGGCACGCTTTAGCTGATCGACTAAGCAAGAGTGGCATCAAATTCATTATGGAGCCGCAGATACGGTTCAAGGGCAAAGTTGGTGAACAAGCTACGATGTTCTTCTTAGATCCTGCTGGCAATGCTTTGGAGTTCAAGGCATTTGAAGATCCAAGTCAGCTATTTGCTAAATAATTTCTGATTTCTTGCGTTGACTACTTAATACTCAATCGCCAGAGTGAGGTGGTTTCAGCGGCCCTAGCAAAGTAAAGTAAATCAGCCTCATCCCCTGATTTTGGATGCTTGGGCTTGGTATCAATACGCCCCAGAACAACTAAGCCAGCACTCTCAATCCAAGAGAGTAGCTCTTGCCGAGTTCTTAACTCGAGATACTCAGCCAAATCAGACAGAATTAACCAAGCCTCACCCTCCGGCAATAAATGATCTTTTAATCCCGCTAAAAATCCTTTGAGCATTTGACTGTCCGGATCGTAAACCGCATGCTCTAACGTAGAGCTAGGTCTTGCAGGAACCCAAGGTGGATTGCACACAATCAACGAAGCTTTTCCTGGTGGGAATAAATTGGCTTTCACAATTTCTATTTGCGAGCCCAGATTTAGAAGTGCGATATTTTCTTTGGCACAAGCAAGCGCTCTATCATCTTGATCGGTGGCAACAATTTTCTGTATGTCACGCATTGCCAAAATAATAGAGAGCACCCCAGTACCAACACCAATATCAAAGGCCGTAGATTCAGCATCTAAAGCCTTGGGCAATGGAGCGTTACAGACTAGCTCAATGTACTCACCACGAACAGGTGAGAAAACACCGTAATGAGGATGAACAAACACTGGCTCACCATTTTCATCAGCAAGAATAGGCAAGCCATTTTTGCGCCACTCATGAGCACTAATTACACCCAAGAGCTCACGCAAAGAAACCACATAAGACTGACTAACAGCGCCATATGCTTCTTCACATGCCTGTGAAATATTCGGTGCACGACGCAATGAAATCGTATGGTCTGGGCTGCATTGGATTAACAACATACCCAGTATTCGGGCTCGTTGAGACTGAACGAGTCGATGCTGATTGAAGATATCTTTTGCTGTTTTCTTTGGGGTAGCGTCATCCGACTTAAATACCCTCTTGCCTGCGCGCTTGGATTTTTTGGAAGGTTTATCTATTCGTCGAACCAAAGCCTGTAATAGCTGGCGGGCATTCTGGAAATCACCTTTCCAAAGAATTGCAGTACCCTCGCAGGCTAAATGATAGGCATCATCTGCCGTCAAAGTGTCATCAGCAGTGACCACTTTCTTATGGGCTGCAATACCATTCTCAGAATGCCAAACTGCAGAGCAAGCTTGACCGCCCTCTTCCCAGCAAATGGAAACATCTTGCATCATGGCTTACTCAGGAGGATGCTCCTCTGGATTGACATTTAAAGCAATTAAAAAACGAGAGACCATGTTGTAAGCTGCCACCACCGTCACCAACTCCACCGTGTCAGTATTTCCTAAGGTAGCTTGCAAACGCTTCATCAAAGCGCTATCGACCTGAATATTTCGCGTCATCTGAAAAGTCAACTCTGCAGCATCATTTTCAACATCTGAGAAAAGAGCCTTCGGGAAGCTAGGCTGCCCAATTAAGCGCAATGCCTGAACCTGCTCTTCAGTACCGCCAGCTTTGATAAACGGAGGTGCGTGATGAAAGAACTCATATTCCGCACCATTGAGAACTGCGACGCCACACATTGCAAGTTCACGCAATTTTGGATCTAAGGAAAGATTGTTGCGGATCTCACCTACAAAATGATTCCATCCCTCAGCAATGGGGGTGCTATGCAAGAGCATGCGGTCTAAATTAATAAACTGACCACCACGCCTCTTGCGAATAGCTGCCACAAGCTCAGCAGGCTCAGCCAAATCCATCGGCTGGTAAGGAATTAAACGTTCACTCATCTTTAATCCTTATTGCGTTTCTTTAATATTGTTTTCAATGACAAACTTGCCCCAGACTGCAATTTGCTTGCCAATAAAGTCGCGCAGAGTCTCTGGATTGCCAGCAACAATTTCAATGCCCTGTGTTTTTAATTTCTCAGAGACTGATGGTGTCTTGAGCGCCTTCGTCACAGCCTGATTCATCGCATTCACAATTGCTGGGGGTGTTTTACCTGGAGCCAATACTGCCCACCATGCTGGCGCATTAAAGCCAGGGAAGCCGCTTTCAGCGATGGTCGGAACATTTGGCAACTGAGGAGATCTTTTGGCAGTTGTGATAACCAGAGGAATTACGCCGCCACTATCAATGTGCGGCTTAACCAAAAACTCTGAACCAATAGCCAACTGCACTTGACCGCCAAGAACATCTTGCATTAAAGGGCCGCCGCCGCGATAAGGAATGTGATTCCAATCAAAGCCAGCTTGTTTAGCCAAACGTGCCATTGCTAAATGACCTAAGCTACCAATCCCGATAGAGCCATAGCTAAATTGTTTGCCAGCCTTGGATAGATCAACTAATTGCTTAAAGCTGGTGATTCCAGAATTCTTACTTGCAACCAGAACCATTGGCGAGGTACCAATTAAGGTTACAGGCGCGATATCTTTAATCGTGTCGTAGGGAAGCTTATCTTTGAGGCTTGGATTTACGCCATGCGTGTCAAATACAACCGCAAAGGTATAACCATCTGGATCCGATCTTGTTAAAGCTGCAGTGCCAATTACACCGGATGCCCCACCTATGTTTTCAACAATGACGTTTTGCTTTAATTCAGCCTGTAGTGCTGGGGCTAAGGTTCTCGCCACTTGGTCCACAGACCCACCTGGCGGGAAAACAGCAATCAAGCGAATTGGCTTTTGGGTGGGCCAGGTACCTAGTCCAGCCGTCTGAGCGCTAACAATAGAAGCGCCAAACATTAGAAATACGCTCAATAAGAGCGCTTTTTTAGTTATTTTCCAGAAAATCGGCATTACATCATCTCCCTCGATTAAGACTGCAAGATTAACACCCATCTCAGCAGCTTGTTCGATAATAGATGCCGGAGCCAGATGAGATTAACCATGAAACCAATTTTGAACATAGCCGCCTATTTATTTGTCAGCCTAGACAATTTGACGGAGCTACGCGCCAAGATATTGGATGACTGCAATGCTCGCCATCTAAAAGGAACTATTCTCTTGACTGCTGAAGGCATCAACATGTTCTTGGCAGGAGATGAAGCGGAATTACGCGGCTTTCTAGATTGGCTGCGCCAAGATTCTCGCTTTACTCCCCTTCAGGCAAAAGATAGCTGGTCTGAAACACAGCCGTTTAAAAAAATGTTGGTCAAGATTAAGAATGAAATCATCCGCATGAACCATCCGACGATTCGTCCGGAAGAAGGTCGCGCAAATTTCATTACGCCAAAAAAATTACAAGAGTGGCTTGACCGAGGTACAGATGACTTCGGGCGCCCTGTTGTGATGGTGGATACACGCAACGCCTTCGAGGTCGAATACGGCACCTTCGAAAATGCACTGCATTTCAATATTGAGAAATTTACAGAATTTCCCGCAGCAATTACTGCGCATAAAGATGAGTTGGCTGATAAAACTCTAGTGAGCTTTTGTACTGGCGGAATCCGTTGTGAAAAGTCCGGCCTCTACATGCGTGAAATTGGCATGCAACATAGCTACCAACTTGAAGGCGGCATTCTCAAGTACTTTGAAGAAGTTGGCTCCGCACACTACACCGGTAGCTGCTTTGTATTTGATGAACGGGAAGCGCTGGAGCCTAACTTAGACTCCATCCCACTAGAGCGCTCTATCCGAAAGAAACAAACTACCTAAATAGCAAAGGTCTTAACCCGATTTACCCACCAAAGTCATATGCTCAACAAAAGGTGGTTTTACAAAAAATGGGCCAACAATTGCACGCCATTCAGCAAAGGCGTCAGAACCCCTGAAGTCCACCGTATGGTTCTCAAGGCTATCCCAATAAATCAATAGCAAGTAGCGCGCTGGGTTTTCAATGCTGTGATTAACTTTAAATCCTCGAAACCCTTTAGCTTTGGCAATGACGGTATTAACGCCACGCAAAATAGCCTCTTCAAACTCAGCGGCCTTACTAGGGTCAATTTCTAGATCGCAGTGCTCCAAAATCATGGGAATTTCCTTTGTCAAAATTGCTTAGGGATCGATAGTAAACTCAAACAGAATAACAAATCAGCAAAGAGAGACATGGCCAATTTACCCAATATTGTCGTCCTAGGAGATTACGAACGCGCCCTGCGTCGCTTCTCTGATTGGAATCGGATAGAGCAAAGCTCAAATCTCACCATTCACCATGAGCCATTCCGCGATGAAGCTTTATATGAAGCGGTTAAGGATGCCGATGTCATTGCCATTGTGCGTGATAGATCGCCTTTTAATGAGGCCATGATTGCGAGACTGCTAAAACTCAAATTATTAATGTTCACAGGCAAACGCAATGGCACTCTAGATAGCGCTGCCCTCCTTTCGCGGAATATTCCGATCGCCTGCACGCCAGGAGGCCCATCTAAAGAAACTACCACTGAGCTAACTTGGGCCCTAATCTTGGGAGCATCAAAACAACTGGTAGGCCAAAACAATCTGCTGACTTCTGGTGGCTGGCGTAATGAACTCTCGGTCCTGCCGATGCTTGCGGGTGAGCGCCTCGGAGTTATTGGTCTGGGCGCCATCGGCAGCTCTGTTGCTCGCGTTGGCAAAGCATTCGGGATGGAGCTTGTCACTTGGAGCCCCAATATGACGCCAGAGCGCGCCGCCGTTGAAAACGCAAAATCCGTTAGTCTTGATGAGCTACTCAGCACATCAAAAGTAGTTACCATGCACTTAGTGGCTGGCCCAGGAACCAAAGGCCTCATTAGCGCTGATCAACTTGCCTTAATGCGTCCAGACTCGATTCTGGTAAACACATCACGATCCGCATTGATCAATATGCCTGACTTATGCGCCGCCCTTAAACAGGGGCGTCCTGGCCAAGCTGCAGTAGATGTATTTGATATTGAACCTTTGCCATCCAATGATCCGCTACGCAATACCCCGAATCTACTGGCAACTCCGCACCTTGGTTTTATTGCAGAACCTATTTTTGAAACTTTCTCAAAAGGTATTACTCAAACGCTAGAGGCTTGGCTTGACCAAAAGCCAGTGCCGCATCCTTTTGAACCCTAATACTTTGAAGACACTCACCCCATCGCAATTATTTATCAGCTTCAGCAAAATCGGCATGTCTGGTTTTGGTGGGGTGTTGCCATGGGCACGACGTACCCTAGTTGAACGCGACAAGGTATTGAGCTCGGAAGAATTTAGCGCCATTTTGGGCATCTGCCAAATTGTTCCAGGCCCGAATATTGTGAATCTTGCGGTGTGTATTGGCTCTCGCTTTGCTGGCGCCAGAGGCGCATTGGCAGCCGTCCTTGGTTTAACACTGGGACCCATCTGCATTGTGATGCTGTTGGCCATTCTCTATACACATTACAGCTACATGGAGTCGATACAAGGTGTGCTGCGAGGAATTTCTGCAGTTGGGGTTGGTTTAATCGCCTCCACTGGCATCAAAATGTTGCGCGACGAGTTACGCTTTCCGGCAATGCTACTGGTGGTACTGGTTACCGTAATCGCAGCCAGCTATTACCAGCTAGGACTTGGTTGGGTAGTGCTCATAGCCTCACCACTTGCCTGGTTCTTGGCGCAAAAGAAGGCTCGCAAACTATGAGCATATTGCTAAGCCTATTTTTAAAACTCTCTGCCTTTTCTTTGATTGCCTTTGGCGGCGTAAATGCCTTGCTTCCAAGCTTGCTGAAATTATCGGTTTATCAAGAGCATTGGATAGACCTTCAAACTTTTGCTGATTATTTTGCGATTGCGCAAGCTGCACCAGGGCCGAACTTTATGACGGTCACGTTAATTGGCTGGCATGTTTATGGTGTTTTAGGAGCGCTAATAGCTACTGTTGCAATTTCATGGCCATCATCCATTCTGGTCTTTCACTTACAGCGCCTGATACTAGGCATGCAGGATGCTCATAAAAAGAAGTCGATTCAATATGCGGCTGCAGCTCTAGCCATTGGCCTAGTGCTCTCTTCAGCCTGGCAGATTGCTTTACAAATCAATCATAGCTACGCAGCCTATGCGCTGACACTATTCACTATTGGAATCACTGTTTTTACTCGTTGGCATCCTTTGTATTTAATTGGACTTGGTGCCGCTCTAGGAGCATTGGGGCTTATATGAAGATATTCAAAATATTGCAAATTGCTCTTTTGTGTTCAGCGAATATCCTCATTGGATCCGCACATGCGCAAGCAAACTATCCCAGCAAACCGATCAATTTGATCGTGCCTTATGGCGCTGGTGGTAGCGCTGATTCTCGCAGCAGGCAGCTAGCTCAGAAAATGAGTTTGATTTTGAAGCAACCGATTGTGATTGATAACAAACCTGGCGCCGGTGGAAATATTGGTACCGAATTTATTGCAAGATCAGCGCCGGATGGCTACACGATTGGCATGGGGAACTTTGCACCCATGGCAGTTAATAAAACCTTGTTTGGCAACCTCCGCTACGACCCTGAAACCGATATCAGCCCAATCATCTTGATTGAGAAGGGGCCCTTAGTTTTAGTTGTTCACCCAAACTCACCCTATAAAACTATTCAAGATATTGTCACGGCAGCGAAAGCGAAACCAGGCACCCTCACCTTCTCTTCAGGGGGTATTGGCGGCAGTCATCAATTATCTGCAGAACTATTTATGCAGAATGCCGATATCAAAATGATTCATGTTCCGTACAAGAGTGGGTCTGCTGGTTTAACAGACCTCATGGGTGGCAACGTCGATATGATGTTTGATCAAATGTATTCAGCAGTGCCCAACATCAAAGCAGATAAGTTACGCCCTATCGCCATCACAAGTAAAAAGAGATCCCCGCTCCTGCCAAATGTTCCTAGCTTTGCCGAGGTTGGTTACCCCAAGGTTGAGGTACTAAATTGGCAAGGATTTATCGCGCCCGCTAAAACTCCCAAGCCGATTATTGACAAGCTAAATGCTGCAGCTAATGAAGCTCTAAAAGATCCACAAGTACGTGAAATCATGCTTTCTCAAGGAAATGAAATTGGCGGTGGAACTCCAGCTGATTTCGCAGCACTGATTAAGTCTGAGGCCGCGAAATGGAGTACCGTAGTCAAGGCCGGAAATATCAAGCCCGAATAGGCATGACTGAAAAGCTTACTTCAGTGCTTGGTAAGTCAAAATACCCAAGAAAGTAAGGCACAGCGAGCCGAGCAAATGCAAGAGCGCAGTACCCAGCGCCCAAGTCACCTCACCACGCTGCATAAATCCTACAACTTCAGCAGAAAAGCTGGAGAAGGTTGTAAGACCACCCAAGAAGCCGGTAATCACAAACAGCTTCCATTCTGGAGAGAGATTGGGATTATTGCCAAAGAAAGCTACCGCAATACCAATCAGATACCCGCCCACCATATTGGAAATAAAGGTTCCCAAAGGAAGCATTGAGGCAACGCCCACTGTTGCAAGATTAAAACCTGCCCTCAGTAATGCGCCAAGACCGGCACCGAAGAAGATTGCAAGGATAGATAGCCACATAGAAATATTTATTGGATTGTAAAAGTAAGCATACCGATGGAACCCATTTCTATTCCATCAACTTGCGTCTTAGGCATCTCACCCTGCTCTTGCTGGGCGAGCACATACAATGCCGGCCAATAGTGCTCGGGGGTTGGAATAGATAAATGAGCAGCATCACCAAATTGCTCCCAATGAATCAGAGTCTCATGGTGATTAGCTTTCATTTCTGAAACAAAGAAATCGTTGAACTCTTTAGCCCATGGATAAGGGGTTGCCCCCTCCTCCCAATGGATTGTGCGCAAGTTATGCACCACATTGCCGCTTGCCAGAATCAAAATGTTTTCATCACGTAAAGGGCGCAATTTTTTAGCCAGCTCGTAATGCTCATTTGCAGATAAGGAGCCATCTAAACTCAACTGAACCACAGGAACATTGGCGTCTGGATAAAGATATTTGAGAACAGACCAAGCGCCGTGATCAATACCCCATTCATTCTCTTCAAGTACGACAGGAACGCCAAGTAATTCTTTTACGCGATCGGCAAGCGCAGGACTTCCTGGTGCTGGATACTGAATATCAAACAAGGCTTGCGGAAATCCGCCAAAGTCATGAATCGTTTTTGGTTTGGGCATTGCGGTAACCCATACTCCACGGGTTACCCAATGAGCCGAGATGACTAAGATAGCATCTGGCCGTTTGAGTGATTTACCAAGATTGGCCCAAGCAGCTGTATAGCGATTGGGCTCGATGGCGTACATCGGACTGCCATGGCCAGCAAATACTGCAGGTTGGCGATGGCTAGTCATTAATGCAGATTAACCGAATACGTAACCAGTATGAGCTGCAACCAATGCAAACAAAATAGCCAAGCTTGTAGCGGCTGCCAACATCACGATCAAAGTAATGATCTTCTTGTTGATTTCGTCTTTCGTTTCTTTATGCCATTCGTTCATGCTAAATCCTCATTAAACACATTAATTAGTAGCGTAATTATCCACTATCGGCCGCGGCCAGCCTTACGCATCATGGCTTTTCCGCCTCCAAAGCCTGCCTGAGGCCTACCACCAGGACCAGATGGGCCTTTGGGGGCTGGTGGACGGGCTACTGGCTTCGCCGCTACTGGCTTGGCTGGGGTTTTTGATTCAGGTTTTTTATCGTCAGTCACTTTTTGCTCCTATGGATATCATATTGCCATGATTACTGACTATTCTATCCAAGCTGTCGCAATTAATGCGATTCCCTTGATTTTTGCCATCACTATCCATGAGGCCGCCCATGGCTATGCAGCACGTCAATTTGGTGACAATACAGCCTATATGCTGGGTAGAGTAAGCCTTAACCCTATTAAACATATAGACCCCGTGGGGACAATCCTCATCCCCTTGCTATTGATTTTGTCAGGATCCCCTTTTTTAGTTGGCTATGCCAAGCCAGTGCCCGTGAACTTTGGGCGCCTACGCAACCCCAGAATCGACTCCATTTGGGTAGCTTTAGCTGGCCCTGGCTCCAACTTCATTCAGGCCCTAATTTGGCTAATCCTGCTTATTGGATTTGTTGGGCTTGGCATCAATGAAAAGTTCCTCATATCCATGTCACAGGCTGGCATTACCTGGAATTTAGGTTTGCTGGTTTTCAACCTATTTCCGCTTCCGCCTCTCGATGGGGGCCGGATACTTGCGGGCCTTCTCCCGGCGCGGCAATCCATTGCCTTGGGTAAGTTGGAGCCCTGGGGCTTTTTTATCGTTCTCGGCCTAGTGTTTACTGGGATTATTGGTAGCCTTTGGATGACTCCTTTGATGGCCTTTTTTGAGTGGTTGATTCTCTTGCTGACCAGCCCCTTAAGAATGATTTTCTAAGGAAATTCAAATCGGCAAAAATCAGCATTCGAGAGTATGCTGAACCAATACAGCGTCGTATCTTCCATCTATTGAAATCATTGGAGTCCTCATGAAAATCAAACATCTTGTTTTAGCCACCCTTGCACCAACACTATTGCTGAGTGGAATTGCCTATGCGCAATTTAAAAAACCTGAGGATGCAATTAAGTACCGTCAAAGCGCGTTTACTGTGATGGCAAATTCTTTTGGAAAAATTGGCGCCGTAGTTAAAGGCGAAGCACCATTTAATAAAGATGAAGTTGCTAAGAATGCAGCCGTTGTTGCAATGCTTTCCACTTTGCCATGGCAAGCATTTGGTCCAGGCACTGAAGGTGGCAACGCACTACCAGCAGTATGGTCTGATAACGCCAAATTTAAAGCTGCAGGAGAAAAAATGCAGCTAGCTGTAGCCAACCTCAATACTGCTGCGCAGTCAGGCGATCAAGAAGCAATTAAAAAGGCATTTGGTGCAGCCGGCGCTACCTGCAAAGGTTGCCATGACGACTTCAAGAAAAAGTAATTAGTTCGTTATCAAGTAACCCACAATCACCGCAATTAGGCTGAGCAGCAACATCGCCAAGCCGCGTTGCCAAGCTCCATCCTTGGAGGCTTGACCCAAGTCAGCAGGTAGATATTTTGCCTCCTCGCTTGGGTCGATTTCTTTATCGCCCAGCAACATTGGCTTAATTAAATTCTCACCCTTGAATTTTTGATAATAAAAAATTGCACAGAGGTGAACAACAATCAAAATAATCAGAACCTTTTCATTCTGATGATGAATCGAAGTTAAAAGCTCAACCGTTCCATTGGAAACATGTTTTGCTAGCGGCCCCTCAAATGCGATATCGTCATTTGCAAAAAGACCGGTCACCGCTTGAAGGCCAATCGAAAAGAGTAAACCCAGAACAGATAGCGCGCCCAAGGGGTTGTGGCCAAGACTCGCCTTAGCTTTGCCAGATAAATAATTCAGAAGGCCTTTTGGGCTTGGCACGAAATGAATGAAACGGGCGTGGCGAGAGCCAATCAAGCCCCAGCAGATTCGAAAAACAACTAAGGTCAGAACGCAATAACCGACTCGCGCATGGAACTCCATCGCATTACCGCCAATCTTGACGGTCACAAAACTCAAAATAATTCCGAGAACCAAAAGCCAATGAAAGAGGCGGATCGGCAAATCCCAGACGCGAATGATTTTTTTCATAACTTAAGAATAAATCACCACATGGGATTGCTCCCGATTTATTTAATCTCCGGCAGATCCTTCTGAATGATCTTCAAGCCTTCACGTAAAGCTTCTTGATAACGCTCTCGCTCTGCTTTCATCGTCTCTGCCGTCCAAGAATAAAAACCTTCACCAGTTTTCATTCCCAACTTGCCACTAGCGATACGATCGCTCAAACATTTTGCAATATCTGGAGAGTTATTCAGAGTGGGATAAATTGTTGCGCCACCGGCACCATGCACATCTAAACCGGCGTGGTCTCTCTGCATTGCTGGTCCAGCAGCGATATAGCGGAAACCAAAACCAAAACGCACTGCCTTATCAATATCTTCTAAGCTCGCAATACCTGCATCGACCATGGCGAAGGCTTCACGTGATAAAGCGTGTTGTAAGCGATTTGCTAAGAAACCTGGCAGATCTTTTTTAACAGTAACTGGCACCATACCGCAGGCCGTCATCAATCGAGAAAGGCTTTCGCCAACCATGGGGGAAGTCTTCGCTCCATAAACCACTTCTACACAAGGCACTAAGTGGGCAGGCATAAAGAAATGCAGTCCAATCATTCGCGCTGCCGTTTTCAAGCCTTTTGAAATATCACTAATCGGGAAGCTCGTGCTATTACTTGCCAAGACCGCTTCTGGCTTTGCATATTGTTCAAGCTTGGCAAACAACTCTTGCTTAATATCTAAACGCTCAGGCACGCACTCAATGACTAAATCCACCTCTGGCCAATCTATCTCCTCTAGTGAGCCGGCGGTAGAGAGCAAATGCAGGCGATGCTCGTAGCCCAAATCAATCATGGTGTTGGCAAAATAATCGGGCAACAGTGCCCTGCGCTCAGTAGTGGGTTCTAGAACCTGCACAGCACAACCCCCGCGAGCGCAAACAGCCGCCACATCAGCGCCCATAGTGCCGCCACCAACGATGACGACTTTAGTTTCGGATGGGGTAAACAACATCTCAATTTCTCCTTCGGGGGCAAGATAAGGATTACAAATCCTCTTACAATGTTTTCATTATTCCAATAAAAAAGTAAGTGAGACATGATCCCAGTCAATTCGGTACTGCAGGTCGGACAATTTCCAGAAATAATGCAATTGGAGATTGATAAGCGACTGAGCACCACTAAACTACTCGATCCCCAGGGCGGCCTTCCCGATGGCAACTTCACCGCCATCCTTACCCGTTCAAATACTCAAATCCCAAAAGAATTGCTGGAGAAAATACCGGGCATACAAATGGTCGCCACTTGTGGTGTGGGCTATGACAACCTCCCCCTGGACTATCTCAAGACCAATGGAATCAAAGCCAGCAATACCCCGGGCGTTCTGAATGATGCGGTCTGTGAGTTAGCCATTGGCATGCTGTTTGGCTTATTGCGCCGCATTCCTGAGGCTCAGGACTTTGTCAAAAGCACTGCTTGGTCCAAGACTCCCTTCGCCATCACCACCACCCTCGCAGGGAAATGCGTTGGGATTGCAGGGATGGGTCGTATTGGACAAGATCTAGCAAAACGCTTAGAACCTTTTAAGGTCAAACTGGCTTACACCGGTCCCACTCGAAAAGAATTGCCTTACGAGTACCTTAGCGACATTAAGTCCCTGGCCAAGGCATCGGACATTCTTATTCTTGCGTGCCCCGCTAGTCCAGAAACAGAAAAAATGATTAATACAGAAGTTCTAGAAGCTTTAGGGCCGAAAGGCTATCTGATTAATATTGCACGAGGCAGCGTAGTGGATGAGGCTGCACTTTTAGTTGCACTGCAGCAAAAAATGATCGCTGGCGCAGCCCTCGATGTATTTGAAAATGAGCCAAATCCAAACGTCGGCTTCTTAAATATTGATAATGTCTTACTAACCCCGCATATTGGAAGCGCCACTTCTGAAACGCGACAATTGATGACGAACCTAGCAATAGATAATTTAGAAGCTTTCTATAATAAAAAACCACTTCTGACTGAAGTAAAAAATTAAATTGGAGTAAGCATGACGATTTCCCTACACCCTTCCACATTACCTGCAGTGCTCTCGCCTGTATTAACTCCATTTAAAGAAGATGGCACTCCAGACGCCAAAAAATTACTGAAGCAATGTCAATGGCTCGAAGCCAATGGTGTTGGCCAAGCAATCTTCGGTACAAACTCAGAAGCCAACTCTATGTCTGCTCCACAAAAGATGGGCACATTAACAGCGCTTATTGAAGGCGGCTTAAATCCTGCGCATATGATGCCTGGTACGGGCGCCACGTCGATTGATGCCACAGTGAATATGACACGTCACGCAGTTCAACATAAGTGTGCGGGTGTCTTAATGTTGCCACCTTTTTATTACAAAGACGTCACTGACGATGGTCTCTTTGCCTACTTCTCTGAAGTGATTCAAAAAGTAGGTGATGCTGCATTACAAATTTACATCTACAACATTCCGCCGGTTACCAAAATCAATCTGAGTCTTTCTTTGTTGGAGCGCTTAACCAAGGAATATCCAAAAACCGTTGTAGGCATGAAAGATAGTTCTGGTGATTGGGCTTATACAGAATCAGTCATTAAACTTTTAGCGCCTTCAGGCTTCCGCGTATACGCAGGTAGCGAAGTCTTCTTAATGCGCGCCCTGCGTGCAGGTGGCGTTGGTTGCATCTCCGCCACTGCTAACGTAAACCCTAGGGCTATCGCTGAATTAGCGGCCCATTGGAGAGAATCTGACGCAGATCAACGTCAAGCCGCCTTAGATCAAGTACGCTCAGTATTTGCTCAATATCAAATGATTGCCGGTATGAAAACTGCAGTTGCCCATTTCAGCAAAGATTCAGAGTGGTTACGCGTACGCCCACCACTCATGCAGCTCAGTGCCGACCAGCAAGCCAAGTTGCTTGGCGAGCTACAAAAGATTAATTTCAGCATGCCCGGCCTTTAATTAAATAGAAATAAAACAGGAGACAAAAATGAAGCTAATTAAAATAATTGCTCTATCGCTCACTATGTTGTTTAGTGCAGCACAAGCACAAAATATTTCAGTAGCAACCGGTGGTACTGGCGGTGTTTATTACCCAATGGGTGGTGGACTTGCCTCAGTACTCTCTAGCAAGGTTCCTGGAATGTCTGCAACCGCTGAAGTTACTGGCGGCTCAGTAGATAACCTAAACCTCATCGGCACAGGCAAGCCTTATGTTGGCTTCTCGATGGCCGATGCTGCTAAAGATGCTAAAGATGGTGAAGGTAAATTCACTAACAAGAAAATTGATTTGCGCACACTCTTGGTCCTTTACCCAAATCTCATGCACGTTGTGACAGTAGACTCTACTGGCATTAAGTCCATGAAGGATCTCAAAGGTAAGCGCATTAGTACAGGTGCCCCAGGTAGCGCAACTGAAGTGATGGCATTTCGTTTGCTTGAAGCTGCTGGCTTAGATAAAGACAAGGACGTCAAGCGTGAGCGTTTGAGCGTAGCCGAATCTGTTAACGCAGTAAAAGACCGCAAAATTGATGCATTCTTCTGGGTTGGTGGTTTACCAACTGCCGCTGTAACTGACCTCGCTAATAGCCCTGGCATGAAAATCGTCATGATTGATAACGCTGCTGAAGTCGCTGCCATGAATAAGAAATACGGCAATTTGTATTTCGCTGCCAATATTCCTAAAGAAACCTATAGCGGCATGGGCAAAGACAATAAGGTTGCTGGTGTAGCCAACATCCTCGTAGTTAACGCCAATATGCCTGATGATGAAGCCTACAAAATTGTGAAAGCTGTCTTTGATAACAAGCTTGAATTGGTTCGTACTCACAAGGAGTACATCAACGTAACCCTTGAGAATCAAAAACAAAGCTCCTCACCAATCGCATATCACCCAGGTGCAGCAAAGTATTTCAAAGAAAAGAACATTAAATTAAATTAATTTAATTTCACACTGACATCAGGAGTGCCTACAAGCACTCCTGAATTTTTTGATAGTTCCGCATTAGCAAGACAAAAAAAGACGTATATAAAAAAATAGGTAGAGACATGACACAAGCTGTGATTGATAACGAAACACAAGAAAAATTAGATGCCTTCATTAAGCAAGAGGAAGGTGATTCAAATGACTACAAAGGTCTCTTGGCCAAGTTCATCACCTTGGTGGCGGTTGGCATGTCACTCTTTCACCTCTATGCTGCTTACTCGATTGTTCCAACCCAGCAACTGCGTGTTATCCACGTAGCCTTAGTACTGTTTTTAGTTTTCCTAAGCTTTCCGATTGCAGCCCGATTTAAGAACCGCCTCATGTGGTGGGACATCCTATTTGCTGTCGGCTCGATAGCTGTCGCCTATTACATCCTCAGTGGAGGTGACGATCTTTTTGATCGCAATACCGCCCCGAATTCAACTGACGTCATGTTTGGCGTCTTTCTCATCGCCCTAATCCTAGAGAGCGTCAGAAGAACGAATGGCATGGTCTTGGTAGTAGTGACCTCTCTTTTCTTGGCATACGCCCTCTTTGGCAACTACTTACCTGCCCCATGGACACACAAAGGCTACGACCTTGATCGTCTGGTTGGTTACATGTTCATGACGCTGGAGGGTATTTATGGAACTGCGGTAGACGTATCAGCCACCCTCATTATTCTGTTCACTATTTTTGGCGCCTTCCTCCAGTTCACCGGTGCTGGCAAATTCTTTATTGACTTCTCTTTTGCTGCTATGGGCGGTAAATCTTCTGGTGTTGGTAGAACGATTGTTCTCTCCTCATTCTTGTTGGGCGGCCCATCAGGTTCCGGCGTAGCTACTACTGTTACCGTTGGTTCAGTAGCTGCTCCAATGCTCGATAAAGTCGGTTACGAAAAAAATGCGGCAGGTGGTTTGCTAGCTGCCGGTGGTTTAGGCGCAATCATCTCTCCGCCTGTTCTTGGCGCAGCAGCATTCTTGATCGCTGACTTTTTAAAGATTTCTTATTTAGATGTGTTGCTAATGGCAACCATTCCAACCATCCTTTTTTACCTTGGCTTATTGGTCATGGTGGAAATTGATGTACGCAAGTATGGAATGAAGAACATCCAGTTCAAAGCAGCAGAATCTGCCTGGCAGTTAACCAAAAAATATTGGTTCCACTTTTTCTCATTAGTCTCGATTGTGGTCTTCATGATGTTTGGCTTCTCGCCAGTCATGTCCGTGTTCTGGGCGACCGTGGTATCGGCGCTCTCGAGCATGCTGCGTCGTGACACCGCCATCATTCCTTGGGAATGGTTCCAAGGCAAAGAGAAGATTTTTTCTGGTCTTTACAACTCCAACCTTACTAAAGCGCTGGCATCTGGCTCTACCGGTGTTCTAGCTATTGCAGTAACCTGTGCTGGAGCTGGATTAATTGTTGGCACTGTTACATTGACCGGTTTAGGCTTGAAGTTCAGCTCTATCGTCATTCAGTATGCGGGTGGCTCGCTCTTGCTTACCGCCATCTTCACAGGCCTCGTAGTTTGGGTTGTCGGGCTTGCTGTTCCAGTAACTGCGTCATACATTATTTGTGCCGTGATCGCGGCACCTGCGCTGATTAATCTCGGCGTTCCAGAATTTGCAGCGCATATGTTTATTTTCTATTACGCGGTACTTTCTGAGGTATCCCCTCCGACAGCGCTTTCCCCTTTTGCAGCTGCAGCTATTTGTAAAGGTAATCCATACAAAACCACTTTGCAAACTTGGAAGTATGTTGCCCCAGCAATCTTGGTGCCATTCATGTTTGTGCTTGATAAGTCGGGTGTGAGCTTATTGCTAATGGGCTCCACTACTGCTTTAGAGCAAGCGGATTGGGCTCAGATTGCCTGGGTTTCATTTACAGCGGTAGTTGGCATCATTTGCTTGGCTGGTGGACTGCAAGGCTGGTTTATTGAAAAGACCAAAATCTTTGAACGCATCATTATGGTTATCGCAGGTGTGGCACTGGCCTACCCATCAACCGAGGCTGACATCATTGGATTTGTAGGATTTGGTTTGGTACTGATTACTCAGTCAATCACCCATTTCAGATTGAATCCGAAATCCAGCTAAGAGTACTTACGCGGTTTCAGAACATAAAAAATCCCGCCTCATGTGCGGGATTTTTTATTGTTACAAATTTAAATAGAACAATTATGCGATCTTTGTCCAAGCAGTCTTACCGGCATACTTTTTAATTGCAGCCTCATCAAACTCAAATCCTAGTCCTGGAGTTTTGTGCAGGATCAAGTCACCATTCTTAAAAGTAAGTTGCTTATTGATCAATCTGCGGAAATTCAAGACCTGATCATCTAAGAAAAATTCTACGAAGCGGGCATTTGGTGTTGCTGCTACTAAAGGTGCATGCAGATCATGCATCCAATGCGGGCAAACAATCACACCTTTTAAATCGGCATAAGCAGAAATACGGCGCCACTCGGTAATGCCGCCACACACAGCTGCATCAGACTGCAAAATCGCCGCCCCGCCAGCATCGATAAGCTCTCTGAAACGCCAGCGGCCAGCCTCCATCTCACCAGTAGCAACGTTGATTTTGGTTTGGCGCGCTAGGGCTGCATGTAGATCAATGGCATCGGGTGAAAATGGCTCTTCAATCCAATAGGGGTTATAAGCCTCAAAGCGACGAATGTATTCCAGGGCAGTCGGTAGATCACGCCAAGCGTTATTGGCATCCAATGTCAGTAAAACATCCTCACCAACGGCCTTACGAGCAGCCTTAACACGCGCTTCTTCCTCTCTTGGGGATAGGCGCCCTACTTTCATTTTGACGGCCTTAAAGCCCTGTTTGACGTAGGACTCCATTTCCTTGCCTAACTTGGCAGGAGTTTTACCGTCTAAATAGTAGCCACCACTGGCATAAGCTGGGACACGATCGTCTACGACTGATCCCAAATAATGGTGAAGGGGTAACTTGGCAGCACGGGCATTTAAATCCCAGAGTGCCGTATCCAAAATCGAGATACCGCGCATGACTGCACCAGCACGCCCTTGCAAAATCGACTCGTTATACATATCCATCCACAGACCTTCACTGCGATGGCTATTTTGACCAATTAGTTTTGGGGCCAGCAATTGCTCTACCGCAATCTTGGCAATATCGCCACCAGCACTACCCACATAGCAAAAGCCAATACCCTCATTACCATCCTTGCCACGTACCTTGACTAGGCAATAGTGACGCTCTGAAACCGTCCGAGTGGAAAAAGAGGTAACTTTATCTAGAGGCACCGCTACTGCAGCAACTGATACTGACTCAATGATGGGCATAGGGACTCCTGTATTGAAAAAATTATTGTAGCCATAATTAGGAATGTATGACGACTCCCAAATAAGGAATAATGAGTCGCTTAAGAATTCGGAATCAGCTTCATCTACGATGATTTGGAGACATTATGAGCAAAGTTGTTGTCATGGGAACGGGCACTATGGGGGTGGGCATTGCAGCCAGCTTTCTGGCTTATGGCGCCAAAACAATTTTGTTAGGTAGGGATCTCAACAAAGCAGAGTTCAACCTTTCTAAGGTGGAGGCCTGCGCCGATACTATCAATCCCACATGGCGAGATAGTGGCTCCCAGCTAGTTGCTGGCAGCATTGCAGATTGGTCTGATTGGCAAAATACCGACCTTGTTATTGAAACCATCTCTGAGCGTCTTGATCTTAAAAAGGCGTTGTTTAAAGAACTTGATCAGCGCGTGCCGCCTAATATTCCGATTGGCAGCAACAGTTCAGGCTTTCCTATTAGCGATATTGCGCAAGGCCTCGCAACAGGCCATCGCATGTTCAACACCCACTACTTCATGCCAGCTCACATTGTTCCCTTAGTGGAAGTGGTGTTGGGTGAAAAATCTGATCCACAGATAGCTGAGCAAATTTGTAATCTGTATCGTAGCCATGGCAAAAAGCCAGTCTTGGTCAAGCGAGATATCCCAGGATTTTTAGCCAACCGAATTCAGCATGCCTTAATGCGCGAGGCACTTTCTTTGGTGCAAGAAGGAATCGCCTCGCCAGATGATATTGATACTGCAGTGCGCTATAGCTTTGGCTTTCGGTATGCTGCAGTTGGCCCAATGACTCAAAAAGAAATCTCTGGCTGGGAAGGCATGACACTAGCTGCAGAGGTAATCTACCCCTCTCTCTCAAATATCCAAGCACCGCCTGCCTGCGTTATGGATCTGGTCGATTCTGGAAAAACAGGCATTGCCAAAGGCGCAGGTTTTAAAGAGTGGTCACCGGAGGAAGCAGCTCAAATGAAGCAAGTCTATGAGACTCGTCTTAAGGCAGCCTTTGAAGTGCTAAAAATAGCACCTGAATTGAATTAAATCAGACTTATTGCGATACAACACACTTCAAAATGCCTCGATCTTCCACAACAATATTGGATAATTGCAGTGTGAAGAAAAATGTCTGCGCGCGGCCCCTCTTTTTAAAAGGGGCAATCAACATCATTGGATTTGCCTTAGTTGGCCTCATTCAACTGCCAGGGATTGAACTCGTCTCTAGCGCTCTAGCGCAAACCACAAGTCAAACCAGCAAGGCTCCGCAAGTTAAACAAAAGACCGTTACACAAATCAGCAAGCAAGCCGGACTTAAAGTTAAGCCAAGCTCACCAAATCAATCCTTCAAAAGCATGAGCCTGAACCCTGAGCTATTCAAGCGGATTGAGGGCGAGTACAGCAATGATGGTGGCTCGAATTTAGACTACCGCGTCCAACGTGGCTGCCTACGCCGCAGTTATAACGAAGAGAGTCTCCCAGCGAATCTAGGTCTTGATGATCGCAACTTCAATGATTTTTTTAAAGCACAAACCAAAGGCTTCTTTGATCGGATGCGTGGCAATTGCATTCCATATGCGCTGGCCCTAGGAAGTCGCAACCGCTTTGAATCACTCAGCATCATGAACGGCCCCATGCAGGACGCCAAGACAGAGATTTGGACTTTTACGCCGTCAGTGGCAGGTAGCTTCTTAATTCAACAAGACTATCTTAAAGATGAGTCGAAACGCTTTACAGAAATTCAGTTGCCATTACGCGATGTTTTATATGACCCCAAAAAAGTAGGCGACAAATTACCGGTAGAGCTGATTTGGGAATTGAACTCTGTCATCAAACAGATCTACCCCGAAGAAAGTAGTGCCCTAGAAAACACCAACAGCGTTGTGCGTTTGATAGTGGACTTCGGCGATAAAGAGCGTTGGGCGCAAATATGGGCTGCTGAAATTATTGATCCGGCTTCTGGTGAAGTATTTTCTAGTGCGTTTTGGGTTGAGAGAAGCGATATTCCCGGCGCCTTTTATACCGCCAGTGGCGAGTCTATCGAACGCACCTTTTGGACCAACCCCTTGAGTTATCGCCGCATATCCAGAGGTGTTGGAAGCGTAAGGGCATCTAGTAAGAAAGTTGCTTCATCTAAAAACACCAATGCAGCAGTAGCAGCGCCGAAGCAACGATATCGAACCCACATGGGGATTGATTACTCAGCACCGATCGGGACGCCAATCTTTAGTGTAGCGACCGGTAAGGTAGTGCATTTGGGCTATAGCGGCGCATTTGGCAATCTCATCATCCTTGAGCATCCTGGAAACTATCGTACCTACTATGCGCACTTAAGTAATTACAACGCTGAACTAGAGGTTGGTAACGAAGTGCGACGTGGTTTAGAGATCGGCTATGTTGGATCAACTGGACGCTCTACCGGCCCCCATCTTCACTTTGAATTAAGAAAAGATGGTATCTATGTTGACCCTTATGGCGCTAAAACTGAATTAGATTTATGGAATATGCGCGATAGCGATAGCGGATTACTTACTAGAGAAATTCTGTTGCTGGGTACACCCCCAAAAAGTTAGATAGTGTTTAAAAATTCAGAAATAAAAAAGGGGCCACTAGGCCCCTTAATTTTTTTAGTCTCGCGTATTAGCCGAGAACCAATACTGGCAACTTAGCATGCACAATCACTTCATGTGTTTCGCTGCCCAACAAAACACTCTTAATACCAGTGCGCTTATGTGAAGCCATCACGATCACATCTGCCTTGGCCTTCTTGGCACCCTCCAAAATACCCTCAGATAAATTACTATCTGCGATATGTAAGGTATTAACCTTAATGCCAGCGCCTAATGCAACGGTTGATTTTTTAAAGATATCCTTAGCAAACGCCTCACATACCTTCTTATGATCCTTTTGAGAAATGCCATAACCCATGGTGCTATCGGAATACACCATCGGCGGCATTGGATCGGAAACATAAACCAGTGTCACAGCCGCTTTATCTGCCTTAGCAAGCGCAGCAACCTTTTTTAAGGACTTTTTACTTACATCTGAACCATCAACCGGTACTAATAAGTGCTTGAACATATTGACTCCTGTTAAATTAAACCCTAATACCTTTCATTCCATCATAATCCTTATTATTGATCTATAAAAGCATAAAAGGGACACTGAATTGCTCAAGTACTTAGCGGTCTATTTTTCATTTTTACTGTCATTGGTCGTCATTGATTTAATTTGGCTTCTAGGTATTGCCAAGAACCTCTATCGCGACGACATGGGCTCGCTCATGGCTAGCGAACCTAAATTGCTGGCTGGGCTCGGTTTTTACCTTTTATATGCGCTTGGTGCATCCATTTTTGTCATCCTCCCAGCAATTTCTAAACAGTCTTGGATATATGCAGCGCAATATGGCGCCCTATTTGGTTTCTTTTGCTATATGACTTACGACTTAACCAACCTCGCAGTCATTCGTGACTTTCCTATTCGATTGGCATTTATTGATATCGCCTGGGGTTCCGCAGTGACAGCACTTTCCGCTACCGCTGCCTACTGGGTTGGTAGTCGCATAGCCTGAAGTTCTTTCCCCAATGAATTTCTTTCACCCGAAACTACTCGATTCTTTTAAAGGATATAGCGGGGCCCTGCTCAGTAAAGATATATTGGCGGGCATTACGGTTGGCGTAGTTGCGCTGCCATTGGCAATGGCATTTGCGATTGCCAGCGGACTTAAGCCTGAAGCAGGCCTCTTTACAGCAATCATTGCTGGTGGCCTGATTTCAATACTAGGCGGTAGTCGCGTTCAAATTGGTGGTCCAGCTGGCGCCTTCATAGTGATTGTGTACGGCATTGTTGAGCACTATGGCCTTGCAAATCTACTCTTAGCGACCGCTATGTCTGGAGTATTTTTATTTCTGATGGGGCTCTTTCGCCTTGGCACTTTAATTCGCTTTATTCCAGTCGCCGTCATTATTGGATTTACCAATGGCATTGCCGTACTAATTGGTCTATCTCAAGTGAAAGAATTTTTTGGCCTGCAAATTACCAAGATGCCTGCTGAATTTTTTCAGGCCATTCAAACTCTTTATGCAGCTGCAGACACGGTGAACCCTACCGCCCTCATGCTATCGATGGGGAGCCTTGCTCTGTTAATTTCTTGGCGGGCATTTCAAAAGCATCTCGGCTACCTAAGTCACATTCCAGGAACAGTCATTGCAATGGCTGTAGCTACCATAGTTACCGGAATATTTAATCTTCCTGTGGATACGATAGGTAGTCGCTTTGGTGGCATACCCTCAGGGCTACCTAGTTTTGAGTGGATCCCCATTAGTTGGGGTACCGCACAGTTTGTGATCGTACCGGCAATTACTCTCGCCCTCCTTGGTGCAATTGAATCGCTACTATGCGCACGGATTGCCGATGGACTCATCCACGATCGCCACGAGTCAAACCAAGAGCTTATGGCTCAAGGCATTGCCAATGTGGTTAGCCCATTTTTTGGCGGCATGCCAGCCACAGGAACAATTGCAAGAACAGTTACCAATATACAGAGCGGTGCAAGCACTCCGATTGCCGGAATCGTTCACTCGATCACATTACTCGTGATTATTTTGTTTGGCGCTCCATTGGCTAAAGATATCCCCTTGGCTAGCCTGGCCGCCATCCTCATGTTTGTTGCCTGGAATATGGGTGAGTGGAGAAAGTTTGCAGACCTTAAACAATTTCGTCTGCCTTATCGCCTAACCATGTTGAGCGTCTTTTTTCTGACAATTATTCTGGATCTCACAGTAGCAATACAGGTAGGCCTACTTTTAGCATTCATTACTTTCATCTATCGCATCTCAAGTCTTTCGCGCTATGAATCAGCAAGTGCTAGCGACTTTCCAGAACTGGAGCAACACCGAGGAAGTATTGCTGCGTTCAGAATTTACGGTGCCATCTTTTTTGGCGCAGTAAAAATTCTAGAACGCATCGAAAATGAATTGCCTTCAAAAGTGTTAGTGCTTGATCTCAAGAATGTAATCTACATCGATGTTTCCGGCATGGATGCCCTGCTTGAGCTTGAAGAGGTTTGCAAAAATCGCGGTATTAAGCTCATGATTTGTGGGTTGGCACACCAACCCTATGAGATGGCGGTACGTGGAGGCCTGTTGGAGCGACTCCCTGCTGATTGTATTTACCCAGATCTACATCACGGTATAGCGGCAGCCGCAAGTTAGAAGGCTAGCTAATACAGAAGCCGCCTTTTAACAAAGCTTCCGGTAAATACCAAGCGCGATAGAGGCCAAATAATCCTGCGGATATCAAAAGGCCAGCGGCAATATATCTCACCCAAATGTATTGCCCAAATTGAGTTAACACTGCCGAAAATTTAGAGATCAGTAAGAGGTTAGGCAAGGTGCCCAAACCAAATGCCAGCATCAGTGCGGCCCCTGTCAGGACATCACCCGATAAAAAAGCGAGAGGTAAAACGCTGTAAACCAAGCCACAAGGAACTAAGCCCCACACCATTCCGCTAAACCAACGAGATGAGCGGCCTGTAAAACTTCCTAAGTATTTAGCCCAATAAGTAGCCATACGTGCACCAAGCCACTTTCCGACTAATAAAGGGCTATTGGACCTTTGGCGCAAAAGACGCACGCCCATCAACAATAAAACCAGAGATGTAAAAGCAAATAAGGGGCGCTGAATCGGCACTATGTTTTGCTGCCAAAGAACTACCCCAACCCAAGCTGCGGCAGCGCCAAGCAACACATAAGTAGTTAAGCGTCCCAAGTGCATGATCAATTGCAGATAAAAGAGCTCAGACTTGCTTTGTAAAGGGATGTGAGCCACCCCCTGGATACTGCCTTGGCGCTCAATTGCTGCAGCGATACCGCCACACATTAAGGCACAGTGCCACCCGCTGACCAGAGCACCTAAAAATACGGCCAACAAAAGGCTGGAAGTCAGCATTTGGGTGTCCAGTAAGGTAGGGAAATATTAAAATTACGCATTATCCGAGTAGAATAAACTCATCTGATAACTTGATCCAATATGAATTACACCAGCTCTGATGCCCCAAGCAGCAAATGCTCAGTATGCGTACTGGGCCAGTTTTGCCTGCCAGTTGGCATTAGCTCAAGTGATATCGCCAAGATTGATACCCTCGTAAAAGAGCGGGTCCACTTACAAAAGGGTGAAAGCCTCTACCGTCACGGCGACCCACTCTCTGCGGTTTATAGCATTCGCTTTGGCACTCTCAAGACTGAGTATGGTCTTGAGGATGGTCGCCAACAAGTCATTGGCTTTCATCTTCCAGGCGAGATCTTAGGGCTTGATGGCATTGGTGAAGGCAGCTATCAATCCGAGGCAATCGCCCTTGAAGAGAGTGAAGTTTGCATTATTCGCTACGAAGCATTTGAAGATTTGGCACGCCAAATTCCAGTACTACAAAAGCAGTTCCATCGCATTCTGAGTCGCGAACTCACGCAAGACCAACGTCACCTACTCTCATTGGGTAGCCTGCGCGCAGAAGAGCGTTTAGCGGCCTTCTTGCTGAATCTATCCCAACGCCTAGCTGCTCGTGGATATCAAAATAATGAATTTGATTTACGCATGAGTCGCGTGGAAATTGGTAGTTACTTAGGCATTCAGATTGAAACTGTGAGCCGTATGCTTTCGCGCTTCGCGGAATCGGGACTAATTCAAATTAAACAACGTCACATCAAACTCATTGATATGGATGGGCTTTATGAATTAGCCAGCATCCCCAACCCAGACCGCGCCATTCAAATCAAGCCAATAAGCGCTTAAGCAATACCGCTTTAAATCAAGCTGCGATCCGAGCCCTTGTTTCCGTCTGCATCAATGCCAGGCAAGATATAGGCAGTCAAAGCGCTTGAGAATGAGCAAAAGATCCAGATAACAAAAAATCCGATGGTGTAAATACCTTCATCGGAAATGTTTGGGTGGTAGCCAAAAAATAATAGCTCAGCAGGATGCACAATGCTAAAGAGTAAACCTTCGGCCAAAATAGAAACCAAAAACGAGGGCCACATAATCCAGATGAATAGGCGGTACTTCATTTGCGATCCTGCTCTACCTTGAGCTGCTCAACTTTGAGCCCTCGCTTCACCACACCATCGCGAACCGGCTTATCCGAATATAGGTTTACTGCCAAATAAATAGTAATCACACAACCAATGGCAGCGACTGCTGGACCACTGATGAGTAGCCATGGCCAAAGCTGCTTAAACCACGGTTTATTTGATTCATGTTGTGACATTTTCATCCTCTCCATCTTTCGCTATACAGCTTAGCGGGGAACAATAAAACTTGATTTTTCATCGCGCGTCCTGGTGATCGTCTCATTACCAGACATCTCTTGGCCAATCACATCAAAATGAATTGGGTAATTACCAGGCTCATGCGCACCAACAGTAGTACTAACTTTAACCGGAATTAATAGATTGCTAGCTGGGCCTACTTCAATCTCAGTAACAACCTGTCCTTGCGAGTTTAGGATTTTTAAATCGTCTAAGCCAGTTGCCTTCACACGAACATTCATACTATTTTCAGAGGCATTCATGATCTGTATACGATAGATATTCTCAATGCGAACCCCGTCTACTTCCCGAGCTAATGCCCCACGATCTCGCATCACATCCACACGCAATGGATTTCGAGTAATCAAGGAAATGAGGAATGCGCTTGTAAGAACTGTGATGAAAGCCATGTAAATCAAAACACGTGGTCGCAAGATATGGCGAATTGCACTTTGATTCGTTTCTTTATCCTCAATAGCTCGCTCAGTCGTATACCGAATCAATCCTTTTGGATAATCCACCTTCTCCATCACTTGATCACAAGCATCAATACAAGCACCACAACCAATACACATATATTGGAGACCATCACGAATATCGATACCCGTTGGGCAAACTTGCACGCAAATACTGCAATCAACGCAATCCCCCAAACCCAGGGTGGCATGATCAGCAGACTTGCTACGGCTCCCGCGTGGTTCGCCACGAACCTTGTCGTAAGTAACCAGAAAAGTATCTTTATCCACCATGACGCTTTGGAAGCGAGCGTATGGACACATGTATTTACATACTTGCTCACGCATGAAACCAGCATTACCCCAAGTTGCAAAGCTATAAAAACACAACCAGAAGGTTTGCCAAGGGCCAAGCGATAAATGCAGAATGGCTGCAGCAAGGGTTTCAATTGGTGTGAAATAACCAATGAAAGTAAAGCCAGTCCAAAAGGCAATTAAGAGCCATAGGGCGTGCTTGGTAACTTTGAGACGCCACTTACGAATACTCCAAGGCCATTCTTCCCCATCCAAACGAATACGCGCGAATCGGTCACCCTCGACCTTACGCTCGATCCACATAAAGATTTCGGTATAGACCGTTTGTGGGCAGGCATAGCCACAAAATAAGCGGCCGGCAATTGCAGTAAATAAAAAGAGTGCTAAGGCGGAAAGAATTAACAAGAGTGTGAGATAAATCACATCCTGCGGCCAAAGTACAAGACCAAAGATATAAAACTTACGCTGTATTAAGTCAAAGAGTACAGCTTGACGGCCATTCCAACTAACCCAAGGAAGACCATAGAACAATAATTGCGTTGCAAATACCAAGATAAAACGCCAGCGGGCAAACAGCCCGCTCACAGATCGTGGGTAAATCTTTCGCCGGACCTCGTAAAGAGATTCCTCGATTACATCAATCGGAATAGGCTTCCCAACCGGCGAATTATCTGACACGGATTACTTGGCTGCAGCAGTTTTGTTGTTAGATAAACCCCAAACATAAGCAGTCAAGAGATGAATCTTCTCAGGACTCAAAACTTTATCTTGAGCAGGCATCATTGCCATGCGGCCCTTAGTCAAAGTCTCAATAATTGTTGCCTCTGATCCACCATATAACCAAGTTTTATCAGTCAGGTTAGGCGCACCCAAAGCAATATTGCCTTTACCATCCGCACCGTGACAAGCTACGCAATTGGCTTTAAACACTTCTGCACCACGAGCTGCTTTTGCTTCATCTACAGGTAAACCTGAAAGACTGCGCACATAGTTAGCCACATCCACAATCTGGTTGCTGTCTAACTGTGGGAACGGAGGCATTACACCCATACGTCCATTAATCAATGTTGTCTTGATATTTTCTGGGGATCCACCGTAGAGCCAGTCGCCGTCAGTTAAATTCGGGAAGCCTTTTGCACCACCTGCATCTGAGCCATGGCATTGAGCGCAAGAATTCAAGAACAAACGCTGACCCATTTCACGTGCTTTTGGATCTGCAGCAACTTGCTCAATATCCATCTTCACGTACTTAGCGTATACCGGCTTTAACTCATCATTCGCTTCTGTCATGGAGCTCATCAAAGCACCATCAGTGGAATAACCCACAACTCCAGGGAATGAACCTAAACCTGGGAACAAAACCAAGTAAACCAATCCAAAGATACAAGAGAGCAAGAACATCCACATCCACCAGCGTGGCAATGGATTATTGAGCTCGCGCAAATTGCCATCCCAAACATGACCCGTATCAGCTACGGCGCCATCGGCTGTGTGAACTACCTTAGCCTTGCGCTGAGAAAACAGAAGCCAGATACACCAAACAATACCGACTAATGAAACTAGCGCGATGTAGTTGCTCCAACCGTTATTAAAAAAGTCACTCATGATTTGTCCTTACTAAATTCATCTGGAAGATCAAATGGAAGTTCAGCTGATTCTTCATTGGCTGACTTTCTACTCGGAGACCAAGCCCACCAAACAATTCCAACAAAAAATAGGAGTCCTATGACTGTTGAAAATGCGGAGAGATAAGCTGTGATCTGTTCCATTTGATTTATATAGTTTTAAGTTAATAACTTTGGCGCTTATTTCGCTACAGCTTCATCAACAATGATGTAGCGACGATTTACACCCAAACCTTGAAGATAGGCAATCAACGCATCTTCCTCAGTCTTGCCTTCCAACTCTTTAGGAGCTTCTGCAATCATTTCATCGGTGTAAGGCACGCCTAAACGACGCATTGCAACCATATGAGACTGAATTGAAGATGCATCGGCAGCATTTTTTTGCAACCAAGGATATCCAGGCATATTGGACTCAGGAACCACATCACGCGGATTGCGGAGGTGAATGCGATGCCAATCATCAGAATAGCGTGCACCAACGCGAGCTAAATCAGGACCGGTACGCTTACTACCCCACAAGAATGGATGATCAAATACTGACTCACCAGCCAAGGAGTAAGGACCGTAACGCTCTACTTCAGAACGCAATGTGCGGATCTGTTGTGAATGACAACCAACACAACCTTCGCGCTGGTAAATGTCGCGACCAGCTAAACGCAAGGCTGTGTATGGCGCTACGCCAGGACTTGGTTCTGTTGTTGTGTGCTGAAAGAACAGCGGAACAATTTGCACCAAACCAGCAATAGAAACAACGATGATCGTAGCAATAATTAACCAACCAACGTTTTTCTCAAGCGTTCCGTGGGAAAAGAATTTATTTTCATTAGACATTTTTCTTCTCCTTAGTGAGTAGTTGCAGTTGTTTGTGGAATTGGGGCGTTCACGAATGTTTTACCAATCACTGTCTTGTAAACGTTGTATGCCATCAAGAACATGCCGCTTAAGTAACAGACGCCACCTAACAAACGAATCACATAGAAGGGGAATGTTGCTTTTACTGACTCAACGAAGCTGTAGGTCAAGGTTCCGTCTGGCTCGAAAGCTCTCCACATCAGACCTTGCATTACTCCGGCAATCCACATCGCAGCGATGTAAAGAACAACACCAATCGTAGCGATCCAGAAATGCACTTCAATTAAGCGCGTGCTGTACATATCTTTTTGCCCAACTAAACGTGGGATCAAATAGTACAAAGAGCCGATCGTAATCATGGCAACCCAACCAAGGGCGCCTGAGTGTACGTGTCCAATAGTCCAGTCGGTGTAATGCGACAAGCTATTCACAGTCTTAATAGACATCATTGAGCCTTCAAACGTAGACATACCGTAGAAAGACAATGCCACTACCAAGAATTTCAAGATTGGATCGGTGCGCAATTTAAACCAAGCACCAGACAAAGTCATGATGCCGTTGATCATGCCACCCCATGATGGAGCCAACAAAATAATTGAAAACACTGTTCCAAGTGACTGAGTCCAGTCAGGCAAAGAAGTATGTTGTAGATGGTGAGGGCCTGCCCACATATAGGTAAAGTTCAAAGCCCAGAAGTGGACGATAGACAAACGATATGAGTAGATTGGACGTTCTGCTTGCTTAGGAATGAAGTAGTACATCATGCCCAAGAAGCTGGTAGTCAAGAAGAAGCCAACTGCATTATGACCATACCACCACTGCACCATGGCATCTTGCACACCAGCGTATGCGGAATAGGATTTCCACAAACTTGCTGGCATTTCTAAGTTATTAAAAATATGCAGAATGGCAATCGTCAGGATGTATGCGCCAAAGAACCAATTGGAAACATAAATGTGTTTTGTTTTGCGCTTCATGATGGTGCCGAAGAACACCACTGCATAGGCAACCCAAACCAAGGTAATCAAAATATCAATCGGCCACTCAAGCTCTGCGTATTCCTTAGAGGTTGAAATGCCCAAAGGCAATGTCACCGCTGCCAACACAATTACAGCCTGCCAACCCCAGAAGGTAAATGCTGCTAGCTTGTCACAAAAGAGTCGTGCTTGGCAGGTACGCTGCACGATGTAATAGGACGTTGCAAACAACGCCGATCCACCGAAAGCAAAAATCACCGCATTGGTATGCAAAGGACGCAAGCGACCGTAACTTAGCCATGGAATATTAAAAGTGATATCAGGCCAAATGAGCTGCGCGGCAAGTACAACCCCCACGAGCATGCCCACAATTCCCCAAAGAACCGTAACGATGGCAAATTGGCTGACAACCTTGTAATTGAAGGTATCTTGATTGTTCCCCACGGTAAGTCCCATGGTTTCTCCTTTTTTTGTGACCAAACAGCGACATAATCCAAATAGACTGAAGCCATTATCAAAGTAAGCCTAAGGGGGTGTTTTGATCTATATCAAAAAGGATGCGTGCATTTACGCTTTTTACAACTCAATTGATTTCGCTATATTGGCTAAATACTTAAAAAATATAGCTATTTTTGTGAGTATTCACTAACATTTTTGGATTTGGGGGTATCATCATCCATCAAAATGGCCTCCGCTGGACCCTCTAAATCATCAAATTGCCCTGCCTTCACAGACCAATAGAAAATCCAGGCCAAAAGGCCAATTAAAAGCAAAGAAATGGGAATTAAGAGAAAAAGGCTTTCCATCCCTCTAGTCTAGGCCTTTCTGAGGCGCCAGGCGTTTAATGTGACTGCAAGAGAGGATAAGGACATACCTATGCCCGCAACCCAAGGGTTGACCCAACCCATCATGGCCGCAGGAATCGCTAGCAAGTTGTAAACCAAAGCCCAGATCAAGTTTTCTTTAATAATCCGCTGGGTTTTATCCGCCAACAGTAGAGATTGAGCTAAAGGAGCTAAAGAGCTCGCAGTCAAAATCGCATCTGCACCTGCAGTAGCAAGAGGTGCCCCAGCTCCAACAGCAATCGAGACATCTGCCCTCGCTAACAAAGGCGCATCGTTAATGCCATCACCAATTGCCCAAACGAAGTGGCCCTCTTTTTGCAAATGCTCAATGTAGTGATACTTATCTTCTGGCGAGCAGGCACCTTTAAATCTGTCGATACCTACACGCTCTGCCCACCACGCTACCGTACCAGGATCATCGCCAGACACTAAATGCACAGTGATCTTGCGAGATTTTGCAGCAGCCAATAATTTTTCAAGCCCCGCTCTTGGAGTATCCAGAAATAGAAAGCTCGCAATTATTCCTTTGTCATCCGCCAAATGCACTTGACCATACTGCCCCTCTTGCGCAATCTGTTGAGCACCTATCCAGACGGCACTTCCTAATCGATATACGCCTGAGCTCAGGCCTTTCCCCAATTGATTAGTAACCGCTTCAGATAAAACGGCTGGTGAGCAATTCTCGGCTTGAGCAGCACGCAATATGGACAGTGCAAGAGGATGTTTTTGGCCCGCCTCAATTGACGCAGCCAGACTGAGAACATCTCCTCTTGAAAACTCTGGGCGAGCAATCAGGACTTCTTTGAGTTCTGGTTGACCCATAGTGAGCGTGCCAGTTTTGTCCAGCACCAAGTCGGTAGATTTGACCAAACCTTCAAGTACGTGGCCACGCACAATCAATAAGCCCAATTTAGTAACAGCACCTTGAGCTGCTGCCATCGCCGTCGGTACAGCGAGTGATAAAGCACAAGGACAACTAGCAACCAATACAGAAACCAAAACTGTCCAAGCCCTGCTGGGATCGACATACCACCAAATTGCTGAAGATAGAAAAGCAGCAATCAACAGAAAGCCGACAAAATATCCAGCCCACTTTTCTGCGAGACTCACCATCAAAGGTTTAGCTTGCAATGCCTGATCAAGTAATGATGCGATACCGGCGATGCGAGTCGACTGACCGACTGCATCGATTCTCATCAACATGGGATTCAGAATATTGTGTGTGCCTGCGTAGACTCGATCGCCAATTTTCTTGTCAATCGGCTTTGACTCTCCAGTAAGAAGCGATTCATCCAGAGCGCTCTCACACTCGATCAAAATACCGTCAGCCGGAACAACATCACCCGGAGGAACACGAAGAACCTCACCAGGGTTGCAGTTAATCACTGGAACAATTTCCACTTGCTGAGACGCGGGATAGTTCGGTACTCTCTCACAAGTCGCTGGCAACTGTTTTGCTAAAGCCTCTGCTCCACCCTGCGCATCTTGACGAGCTAATAACTCCACGTAGCGAGCGGCCAAAATAAAGGCGACAAACATAGTGATGGAATCAAAGTAACCTTGACCGGAACCAGTTGCGAGATTCACGGTACCGGCACTAAATGCTAGCGCCAACGCTAGGGCAATTGGCACATCCATACCGAGCATATGCGTTTGACGAAATGAAGCAACACTTCGCCATGCTGCTTGAAAAATTGGACCAGCTGAATAGACCATTACTGGAACAGTGAGAGCCCAACTAGTCCAACCTAATAGCAGGTCATACTCCGCAGTGATATCGCTATCGCCAACATAACTAGGCCAGGCATACATCATGACTTGCATCATGCCTAATAACGCAACCCCAAGCCTCGTGAGTAATTGACGGCGTTCTTTCTTGGACTTTTCAATAGAAAGTGAGGGCTCAAAAGGCCAGGCCTCATAACCAATACGTTCAACCTCAAATAGTAAACGCGCTAGGCTAGTTTGCTCTGGCGAAAATTCTGCCTTGACCTTTTGGCTCACGTAGTTAATCTGCACATCTTTAACACCAGGAATGCGTCGTAAATGTTGCTCACATAGCCAGACACAAGCAGCACAACGAATTTTCTCGAGCCTTAAGGTAGTCTCTAAATTTCCTTCCTCACCACTGGGTCGGGTATAGCGCCCAAGCAAAGAGGGATCATCATAGGGAACCAGGCTATCGGGAATTTCATTTGAAGCAAGGTAAGCCGCAGGCTTATCGCTTGACTGTGCGCGACGTGCATAGAAGACTTCTAAGCCTTCGCCATGTATGGTTTGTGCAATCGCCATACAACCAGCACAACAGAATTTTCTATTAATGCCACTCAGCTCAAGCTCATATGAGTCACCGGGAAGAATAAAACTTCCACAGTGATAACAGCTATTGCTTGGCAAACTAGAATTCATGAATGAATCATTTATTGTGACTTAGAGGCTTGCTAACCCAACCATTACGACGCTCATACAGAACAAATAACACGCCCCAAACTACTACGGCGGCGTAGGCCCAAACCCAAGACATTTGCGATGCACGTGAACCCGTTAAATCGAGAACAAAACCAAAAATGGCCGGGCCTAATAAGCCGCCTCCAAAACCCATTAAGGAGTGAAGGCCCATCGCAGCACCTTTAATGTTTTCTTGAGCGCTAACCACTAAACCAGCTGTCAAAGTAGCAGAATCTGCCATGATGAAAATGGTGTGCCCGACTGCTAAAGCAACAATTAACCACCAAGATTGTCCAGTTGAAGAGGCCAGCGCCACTCCACATGCCGCGCTAGATAGCATGACAAAGAAGATCCATTTTTGGCGCCCTATTCTTAAGGCAATCTCATTTCCAATGATGGATGCCGGAACACCAAAAAAATTAATCACGCCAGCAAGGGTAGTGGCGGTCAATAGAAAAGGGTCGCCTGTCACAATCGCACAGAAACCAAAAAAAGCCACTATCCAACTACGAGAAGCAAACAACTCTATTGAGTGCACGGTGTAACCAAAAATAAAACCTGAAGCTGTTTTATCTTGCAAGACCAAACGCCATTTATCCACTGGAAAAATATCGTGCAATCGAATCCGAATTGGGCCATGCCATTTTTCATGAGTGAGCGCAGGAATAAATAGAAGCACAATCAATAAAGCGGTGAATGGGCCTAGGGCAATGATTCCGAAAACATAGCGCCAACCTAAACCATCCAAGATCCAACCTGAGCAGAGGTAAGAGAAGCCGGTACCAATGCCAAAAAAAGCTGTATAGAAGGCAATGTGGCGACTTAACTCACCCGTCTTAATACGATCCGATAGAATTTTTAAGCCGGGCATATAAGTGCCGGCTAAACCAGCACCATTCAGAGCCATAAAGATCAAGGCGGTCCAGAAGTTATAGGCAAAAAGACCCATACCTAATAAGCCACAAGTCGCGGAAAGACCACCTATAAGATAAACTTTTTTTGCATCAACGCGATCAGTGAGTGCTGTCGCCAATGGGACCATCAACATATAACCAAAGAAGAAGGCACTGGCAATTAAGCCTGATTGCAAGTTGCTGAGATGCCACTCTTCTTGCAGAGTTGTCAGAACTACGGCGTAACAAGCAAAACCTAAGAGCGCACAAGTTTGCGCCATGAGCATAAAAGGTGTGTAGCCGGTAGGTTTAAGACGCATAAGGGTTTACTGCTGACTACGATTAGGTGAATCCTGGAAGCCATTTGAGCGGAAGGTGAGCACTAAGGTATCCCTAAAACCGTGAGGCCCTAAAGGCTGAATAGGGGTTGATTCATGAATCATTCTTTCATCATTCATGAGCAACAAAGACCAAGGTTCAGTCAGCGTAAACCGCAAACCAGCAGAACCACCTGCATCAAAAATTCGAGTTTCCCCGCCTTTGATACCAACTCGATTAAGTAAAAATACGGCCACAAAATCTACGCCATCGCGATGGGCCCCCTCAGGAGTTGGCCGCCCAATGCCATCTGTCGTATCAATCCTAAATTGGTGCGCCTCAACAAACCAGGTATTGACTTGCTTAACACCATTCAGTACATGAGCCAAACCAAGTAAAAGAGATCCCCAGGCAGGATTGCTTGTGAGTTGAGATTGTGATGGCTCAAACCAGCGCTCTATACCACCATGTAATGCGTTGTAGTTCACAGACTGCCAATGGGCACGATGTGGAACCATAGTCAAAGAATCACCTTTGATCTCAAAACTAGAATGGCGGCGAAAACGATAACGCCCACCATCCCTGAGATAAGGATCACGCGGCAACTCTTCCCAAAACTGGGTGAGGTCTTGCAGTTGATCAAGGTCAACATGCGCTATTTGCGCAACATCACTCGCGGAGACAATCGCAAAACCATCACCCCGAAGAGAATCAGCCAATTCTTTAAGGGGTGTAAGCGGTGGCGACAGGCTGGAGAGGGTCATGTGCTTATTTTAGGCGCTGACCGTTAAACCGATTCGGAATGCAAATTTAAACGGCCGCGTACCTCGCCGACATGCCCTTTTAAGTCATACAACTCTTTGGCATCGAGCATGGAGACTTTGATATTACCTACTCTCCGTTCAATATCCGCCAAATCCTTATAGTTCTTTTCTTTTAACTCTGGGATAGACGCATTTCTTTCTATGATCTTGAGCTCTTCATACACCCTAGATAACTTCAGTCGTAAGAAGAAATTCTTAGCTGCTGGAATATAAGTAAATAAGGGAATGAAAATCACCAACAATGGAATGACAATTTTGGCGAAGCGTCCAATCCAAACTGCCGTCCAGAAAGGAAGGTGGCGATGCAAGAAAGATGGGCCATCTTTTAAGTAAATTTCAGCATCTACATGCAAAGGAAAATCTAGACCAGTGCCAGACGGAAACTCTCCCGGCTTTTGTAGATAAGAATAAGTTTTTAAAATATCGTATGTATCGCCAAGCAATAAAGTTACTAAGGCGGGGCTAATATCATCCTTCCCCACCAAAGTTGCTGTGGCAGCCAAGACCTGGATGTCTTGACGCGGAAGATCGTACGCAATACTGACAACCCCACGTGGAACGGTGACCTTTGATAAGAAAGGGAACAAATGAACATAAGCATCCGCCTGCTCAAAACTCATCAAGCGAATACCGGGGGTTTCATAAAACTTTCTTAGAATGGGTGCCTCAGCAGCGCTAACAATAAAGACAGCATCTAGCTCGCCTTTTTTAAATTTCTCTAAGGCATCAAGAGGCTTCAACTTTTCAGCATGAAAATCATTCATGCCTAATCCGCTTGCTTCAAGCAGCTGGGAAGCCAAAGTCAATGTGCCACTACCGTCATTACCGATAGAAACGCGTTTACCCTTTAGCTGGCCTAATAGACTTAGCTTTCCAGCTTCATTTTTAAAGCTCGACTCTCTGTACCAAACCCAAACTGGCTCATAAAACACACCCGCAATCGAAACTAAGTTGGGATGTTTAGACAGGTCTGCCACACCACCTTGGACCATCGCAAAATCAACGCCAGAGTTCTCGTCAGCTAATAGGGCTAAGTTGTCACCTGTTCCGCCAGTAGTACGTAACTTCATCGATACGCCCTGCTCAGCAAGCTCGCTTTGGAGTCTTTCTCCAAATTTCTGATAAAGGCCAGTTGGGAAACCAGTTGCCAACTCAATTGACCGAGGTGGTGGTGGTACCAAAACCCACAGCGTGGAAAAGAGGATGGCGACCAGAATCAAAAAGGCAATGCCAACTGCCAAGGGGTTATAGATATTTTTGCGTATGAAGTCCATAAGAATTCTTCTCGTTTTTGCCATTATGCCCCGAGCCCAGGGATCGAGAGTAGATTGAATTCATTCCAATTGTTTCGGGATAAGATGGGGGTTTTCAGAGAACTATTAGGATCACAATGAACTCAAGCCCCAATAAGGTAGCCCTAGTAACAGGAGCCGGCACGGGTATCGGCAAGGCTGCGGCAAAAGCACTTTTGCAGGGTGGATTTCGCGTCGTCCTTACCGGTAGAAATCTTGAAAAACTCAATCAAGCTATCCACGACATTGGCGGAACCAAGCAAAGCTGCCTAGCAGTCGCCTGTGACGTAGGGAAGCCAGAGGAAGTAAAGCACTTATTTTCGGCCATCCAAAAACAATTTGGCCGTATTGATGTGCTTTTTAATAATGCCGGCATAGGAGCTCCAGCAATACCTATGGAGGATCTGAGTTACGAGCAATGGATGAATGTCGTTAATGCCAATCTCTGTGGCACCTTTCTATGCTCGCAAGAAGCTATTCGCATGATGAAGGCGCAATCACCTCAGGGCGGCCGAATTATTAACAACGGCTCTATTTCAGCGCACGCACCCCGCCCCATGTCAGCGCCATACACAACTACCAAGCATGCGATTACTGGACTAACCAAATCTATTGCTTTGGATGGGCGTCCATTCAATATTGCCTGCGGTCAAATTGATATTGGCAATGCAGGTACTGAAATGACTATTCCTATGGCAGCCGGTATTTTGCAAGCTGATGGCTCAAAAAAGGTGGAGCCACTCATGGATGTTGATCATGTTGGGCAAGCCGTACTGCACATGGCTCAACTGCCCCTAGAGAGCAATATTCTGTCGATGACCATCATGGCAACCAATATGCCATTTGTCGGTAGGGGCTAATTAAGGCCTGACTTGATTGATCATCAGGCGAGCATTGGTCGTGCCCACCTTGATCGTTTGGGGCGCAGATATCAAGTCACCCGATTCTGGCATGGCCATTCCCGTTTTGGAGATGCGCACCTCAACCGATACTTCAGGTAATTGAGAGATTAAGGCGTTGGGACTCATCGCCAGAGCATCATTTAAAACAAAATTCATCGGGAATGCAGCAACCGCAGTCTTGAGAACTGCAACGGGCATGCGTTCACCTGGCTTACGGGCAATCACCATCAAAGTATCACCCGCTTTAACTTTAGATTGCAGTTCAGAAGAAATGCCAACCTGGCCGCTCACACCTTGATTGCTGATCACTGGAGCACTAGCAGGAGGAAGCCCACCCTTGCTACGAGCTTCAGCAATTGAAGCAGTAATTGCGCGAGTCTCATCTGTATCGGGAGGCAGCTGTTTTGCTAACTTCTCCCAAGACTGCACTGCCACCTTATAGTTTTGCGCATTAAAGGCTGCTGTGCCAGAGAGCCATAGCGCCAGCAAATTATTCGGATCTAGAGCTAATGCTTTGTTAATCAATTGTTGAGGCTTGCCTGCAAAATTGCCATCTGCATTTGCCGCCAACACATCGGCATAGTCTGCCAATAATTGCGGGTCAGAATCGACAAAAGATCCAGCACGCGCGTAGGCTTTTGCAGCCTCAGCATTGCGGCCCAATATTCGATAGGATCGCGCCAGCATGGCCCAGCCCTTCAAATTATCCGGCTCTTTTTCCATCTTCGCTGCAAACTCTGCAACCATCTTTTCAACTGACTCTTGAGTCATTGGCTGCTCGGCATTCTTTTCCGCAATTCGAGAAGCATCACCAAGATAGAAATAAAAGCCTGCTGAAAGCAAGATTACAAAAAGGCAGATTCCAAGGATGGTTTTCTTTGGAGATCTCAGTACAGCGAAATCATCCGCCTCATCCGTATCCTGAAAAAGTCGCTGACGCATTTCTGTATGAGACTGTTCGTAACTACCCGCATCAACAGTACCGGCGGTACGCTCAGCCTCAAGCTTATCGAGCTCTTCCCTGTAAATGGCAGCATTCATCTGACGGCGTGAGGTTGCAGATTCTTTTGCCGGAAAAAATAATGGACGTAGTAAGAGGACCAGAACCAAGATCAACAAAAGGAGAGCGGATATTAAAAAACTAGTCATGTGCATTTTCTGTTGAGCTGGATTTTGCATCCTGAAGTAGCGCATCAATACGACGATTATCCTCAGCGGATAGCGTAGCACTTGGCATACTTTGATTTCTACGGCGTAGATAAACCATTAAACCAATAATTCCGGCAAGCAAAATAACAAAAGGGCCTATCCATAGGAGCCAAGTAATCGGCTTGACAGGCGGACGGTATAGAACGAAATCACCATAACGTTCAACCATAAAATTCCGAATTTGCTCGTCGGTTTTTCCCTCAACAATCAGGACACGAATTTCTCTGCGTAAATCATTCGCCAAATCAGAGCGTGAGCCTGCAAGGGATTCATTCTGACAAACTAGGCAACGCATCTCTTCAGAGATGGTAATGAGACGCTGTTCGGTGACTGGATCATCCGCAAGAGGAGCTGCATCTTTAGCCGAGGCAATATTCATTGCGCAAGCAAGCACAATCGCTGACAGAATGAGAGGGAGAAACTTTTTCAAAATCACTTGAGCTCACCCAGCAGCGGAATAATCTTCTTATTCAATAGATCCATCGTGATTGGTCCAATATGTTTGAACCGGATCACACCAGCCTTATCAATCACATAGGTCTCTGGAACGCCATATACGCCGTAATCAATACCCACTCGACCATTAGCATCAAATGCAGACAAAACGTAAGGGTTACCTTGGCGAGTAAGCATAGCCATAGCATCATCCCGCTTATCTTTGTAATCCAAGCCAATAATCGGTGCGACCTGTAACTTGCCCAACTCTACTAAAACGGGATGCTCTTCACGGCAAGCAACGCACCAAGAGGCCCATACATTCAAAATCCAAGGCTTACCTTTCATGCTTTCAGGCGAAAAGGTTTTTTGAGGATCTGCCAATTGAGGTAATTCAAAAGCAGGGGCTTGTTTACCAATCAGTGGCGAAGGGACTTCATGGGGATCACGATTTAAGCCTACCGCTAAAAATCCAACCAAAATCACAAACAAGAGAAGAGGAATTAAAAACTTAGCCTTCATGCTGCGACTTTCTTCAACTTCATGCGATAGCGCTTATCCGACATTGCCAATACGCCACCCAATGCCATCAACAAACAGCCACCCCAAATCCAATCCACAAAAGGCTTGTAATAGACACGCACTGCCCATGCCTTATCTTCCAACTCTTCGCCCAATGAAACATAGATGTCTCTGGTGAGGCCTGCATCAATTGCTGCCTCAGTCATTGGCATGGTTGAAGAGAAGTAGCTGCGCTTTTCTGGATACATTGTGGCTTCTAGCTTCCCATTACGGCTTAACAAGAAAGTACCTTGCATTGCTTTGTAATTGGGGCCAGGAACAGCGCTGACACTTTTCAGCTGAATGTCGTAACCACCAACACTCACGCTTTCACCTGCCAGCATGCGTACATCTTTTTCTTCTTGATAGGCGCCAACCATGGTGACGCCTATCACGAACACAGCTATACCTAGGTGCGCTACCTGCATTCCAATAAATGAACGCGTTGGCTTACCCGCTTTTGCCTGGCGAATAATTTGCAGAATGCCTGAAGTAATCACCCAGAAAGCCAATAAGAATCCAAGACTGCTAAGCCAGGTAAATTCACCCATGACAAATGGAATCAAAGCTGCGGCAATTACTGCTACTAATGCTGCAATCCATAAGCGCTTGATCACATCCAATAGATTAGAGTTTTTCCAACTAGTCCAGGGCCCTATTCCCATCAGCACCAGTAAAGGAACCATGATGGGCACGAATACGCTGTTGAAATATGGAGGCCCTACTGAGATTTTTCCTAGATGCAAAGCATCAATCAACAATGGGTAGAGAGTTCCCAAGAGTACGGATGCTGCAGAGACCACCAAGAAAACATTGCCGAGCAAAATAAAGGTTTCACGCGAAGTGAAGCTGAACTTACCGCCAAGCGTACTTTTAGGAGCGCGCCAAGCGTAGAGCGTTAAAGAAGAGCCGACTACCAGCACCAAGAAAATCAAAATAAAGATGCCACGTCTTGGATCGGTCGCAAAAGCATGAACTGAAGTGAGCACTCCAGAGCGTACTAAGAACGTTCCTAGAAGTGACAGCGAGAAAGCGGTAATGGCTAACAACACTGTCCAACTCTTGAATCCACCACGCTTCTCGGTAACCGCCAATGAATGAAGTAATGCAGTGCCTACGAGCCATGGAATGAATGAAGCATTTTCAACGGGATCCCAGAACCACCAGCCACCCCAACCCAATTCGTAATAAGCCCACCACGAACCTAGTGCGATACCGAGCGTTAGAAATACCCAGGCAGCCGTTGTCCAAGGACGTGACCAGCGCGCCCAAGCAGCGTCGAGGCGACCAGACAGTAAAGAGGCGATAGCAAAAGCGAATGCTACTGAAAAACCAACATAGCCCATGTAGAGCATTGGCGGATGAAACACCAAACCTGGATCTTGCAGAAGCGGATTTAATGAGCGGCCATCTTGCGCGGCTGGTAAGAGTCTTTCAAAAGGATTGGACGTAGTGAGCACAAATAAGAGTAGCCCTGTGGTCACTAAACCCAAAACACCAATCACGCGAGCGACCATAAATTCATCGAGCGATTTAGAAAGTTGAGCAACCAAAAATGTCCAAGTAGATAGCAAGAAGATCCATAGCAATAAGGAGCCTTCGTGACCACCCCATACCGCACCTAAGCGATAGATAACGGGCATTTGCGAGTTTGAATGTTCTGCTACATAAAGAACGGAGAAATCATTCGAGTAGAAACTCCAGGCCAAAATCACAAATGCTATGGCGAGCAAAAGGAAAACAGTTTGCGCAGCCGGTCTTGCCAACAGAATCCATTCACGACGACCTTGATGTGCGCCAACCAATGGAAGAATGCCCTGAATAATGGCGACACATAAAGCAAGGATTAATGCGTAATGCCCAAACTCAGGAATCATTATTTATTTCCGTTTTTTTGAGCTTGCTCTAAAGCATGCTTAGCCTCTGGAGGCATATAGTTCTCATCATGCTTAGCCAATACTTCGCTAGCAACAAATTGTCCATCTGGATTAAGTCGACCCTGAATCACCGCGCCCTTACCCTCTTTAAATAAATCCGGAAGGATGCCGGTGTACGCCACCGGAATATCCTTCACCATATCGGTAATGACAAAGTGCACCGTTAAACCATCTCGTTTAACTGACCCATCCTTAACCATGCCACCAATTCGGAAAACTTGGCCAGCAGGTGATTTACCAGCAGCCACTTCACTTGGTGTGACATACAAAGCGATATTGCTATTAAGAGCATTCAAAATAAGTACTGCTGCAATACCAATAGCAATGAGTGCGCCAACAATAATGGCTGCCCGTTTATGTCTTGGTTTCACTTGCCACCCTTTTGATCAAACTGCTCCGCCATCACTTCGCGTTGAAGTCTACGAACGATCGCTTTATGGCGTGCGCGGACAGCTAAAGGCTCTAAGAAGAGCACTAAAGCGCAAACACCAAAGCTGCACCACACATATAGTGCGTAACCACCCATTGCAAAGAATTCAGCTGGACTATTCCACATTAAGGCTTTACCTCGTTTAATTGCTTGACCCAGTCAGTATGGGCCTCGCGCTCCAAAATGATGGCGCGTACACGCATTAACCCTACTGCGATTGAGTACATCCAGAAGCATAAAGCCATCAAGAGCATTCCCCAAAGCATGGTCTGGGCCATGGCCGGGGCCTTCGTTAATGAAACTGAAGCACCTTGATGCAAGGTATTCCACCATTTCACTGAAAAATAAATAATAGGCACGTTCACCACGCCAACCAAAGCCAAGATGGCGCCTGCTTTATCTGCACGACGAGCGTTATCTATAGAAGCTTGCAAAGCGATAAATCCAAGATACAAAAAGAGCAGAATTAATTCGGAAGTTAAGCGCGCATCCCATACCCACCAGGCACCCCACATCGGCTTGCCCCAAAAGGCGCCAGTCCATAAAGATAGAAATGCCATCCAAGCTCCAATTGGAGCTAAGGCCTGCGCCATCATGGCGGATAGACGGGTATTAAATACCAAGCCCAAGCCCGCCCAAGCAGCCATGACTAAATAAATAAACATGGACATCCAAGAAGCAGGAACATGGATAAAGATAATGCGGTAACCCTGTCCCTGTACTGCATCTACCGGCGCCACGAAGAAACTCACCCACAATCCGGCAACTCCAAAAATAACAGTGAGCGCCCAGAACCAAGGAATCATTTTTCCAGCCAGCGGATAAAAAGTGCTCGGGCTCGAGAACTTGAACCAGTTCATCACGCGACTAGAGGATAAATTATTTACATTACTCATTCGATAGCAATCTTGACTGCATTAGCACTAACCCAAGGCACAAATGCTAATGCCAAAATGAATAAAGCGCCCAACAGCGAAAAATGTCCTGTGATATCAAGCCCTACGCTGCTGGCATAAACGGCACCAGCACCAAAAATCAATACAGGTATATAGAGGGGCAAGATCAGAAGACTCATTAATACACTGCCACCCCTAACCCCTAGAGTTAAGGCTGCACCGATCGAACCCAGCAGGGATAAAACGGGCGTTCCCAGCAATAAGGCTGCCATCAATACCTTTAAAGACTGAGCATCCAAATCAAACTGAATACCAATCACCGGCGCCAGCAAGACTAAAGGCAGTCCGCAGACCAGCCAATGAGCAACTACCTTGCCAAGCACTAATGCCGTGAATGAATTTGGGGATAGAACTAATTGCTCCAAGGTGCCATCTGCATAATCAGCCGCAAACATTCGCTGCAATCCCAGTAATGTAGAAAGTAAGGCGGCAACCCAAATAACGCCAGGCGCAATCTTTCTCAGTAAAGCGGTATCAGCGCCAATGCCCAACGGAAAGAGACTGGTCACAATCACGAAGAAAAATAATGCAGTCAACACCTCGCTCTTGCGACGCATTACCAACAATAGATCGCGATGGACAATGGCAATAAAGGCGTTCATAGATCCAGCACTCGCAGACCAGGAATGGCTAAGGGCTGATGACTTGTCAGTACCGCAAGCCCACCATTCTCAAGATGTTCCGCTATTAAGCCTTGCAACTCCACTACTGCATGAGTATCTAAAGCATTAAAAGGTTCATCCAAAATCCATACTTGCGCACCACGAGTCAACATACGCGCCATCAACACACGTTTTTTTTGACCCGCTGATAAACAATTGACAGGTAAATCTTCGCGCCCTTTTAAACCAAATCGCCACAAAGAATTAAAAGCATCTTGCTCCGAAAGTGCAATGCCATCGATTGCCGCATACATGCGTAAATTTTCCAGGGCGCTGAGATCTTCTTTCAAGGCATCGCGATGTCCCAAAAACAAAAGCTGACTGTGATATTCCGATACATCTTTTTTGATGGAGCGACCATTCCAAAGAACCTCTCCAGCCTCTGGGGAAGCTAGACCAGTGAGTAAGCGTAATAGACTCGTTTTTCCAACGCCGTTCTCGCCGCGAATATGGAGGCACTGGCCAGGCAATACCTGCAGGCTCAGCCCTGAAAAGAGTTCTCGCTCACCTCGCATACAGGTAATCGCGCGAGCCTCAAGGGTCGCGACTGCTGATGATGGAAAGGAGGAATTAGTGGCTGTCATCGGGAGAAATGGCTTGAATCAAACCACCTCAGGCATTGTCCAAGACCCACTTAGGGCTGTCAAACGGCCTAAAACAGCATTTAAAGAATAAATTTCTTTGAATTCAAGCGCTTAGCCAATTATAAGCGGAGTGAGGGGTAAATGCCCCTCACTTAGACCACGGCGCTATTCAGGCTTGATGCCGGCGCTTTTAATAATCTTGCCCCAGCGAGCGGCCTCTTTCTTCTGAAAAGCCCCAAAAGCTTCAGGCGACATAGCGTAATACTTTGCCCCCTCTGACTCTAGCTTTTTCTGAACAGCGGGCTGTTGCATGATTTTGCCAATCTCCACATGAAGTTTCTTCACAATTGCAGGGGGAGTACCCACAGGAGCAAATAAACCAATCCAATTCTTAACGTCAAATCCAGGTAGCGTTTCACTGATGCTTGGTAAATCTGGCATAGAAGGATCTCTTGTAGCACCCGTTACCGCCAAACCGCGTAATTTATCGCTCTTCACGTAGGGAAGAATTGTGGGCATTGTGGCGAACATCAATTGAGTTTGACCGCCTATTAAGTCAGTAATTGCCAATGCATTTCCTTTATACGGAATGTGCGTCATATCAACCTTGGTCATGAGAACAAAAAGCTCTCCCGCCAAATGACTAGCGGTACCAATTCCGCCAGACCCATAAGATACTTTTCCTGGATTAGCTTTGATATATGCAATCAGCTCACTAACATTTTTTACTGGCACATTTGGATTAACAGCCAACAAACCTTCGGCATCTAGTACAAAAGCCACCGGCACAAAATCTTTCAGCGGATCATAGGGCATGCTCTTTACTAGATAGGGATTTACCGCGTGCGTACCAATACTACCCATGATCAAGGTATAGCCATCTGCTGGTGATTTGGCCACAAAATCAGCCCCGATATTACCCCCACCCCCAGTTTTATTTTCTACGATTACTGGCTGTCCATAGGCCTCACTTAATCCCTGCGCAATGATTCTTGAAAACCCATCAGCAATGCCACCGGTAGCAAATGGGGAAATGATTTTAATTTGATGGTTTGGGTAAGCACTTGCTTGAGCAATAGCGACTTGATGGGTCAAAAAACCACCAACAAAAATAAGGGCTGAGAGTAACTTTTGCATATTAGCTTTCCGAGGAGACGTGAGAGAGTGGTGCAACTGATAGACCCTGCACCTGATATTGCCTAATGAGATCAGCCACCAAACCAGAAGCAATAAATTCTTGAACACAAGTATTCAAAAACTTAATCGCCTCTAAGTGGGATTTTTGAGTGGCAATCGCCTGCTGTATTCCAGTAAATTGACCATCCAAAACCCTTGACCCAGGAATATATCGAGAGGCTGAAACTAGGCCAGTTTTTAAACCCGCCAAAGCATCTAAATTATTACTAACAAACAATTCATTGCTAGCTTGCACACTATCAGCATGAACTAAGCTGGCATGTTTGAGGTTGCGCTGTAGCCAAAGGTCATAAGCACTCTTATGAAAAGATGCAATCCGAATTCCCGGTTGGTCTACCTGCGATAACTCAGTTATAGGGGAGTTAGCGGAAACCAGGTAACTGGCTTCTAGCTCAACATAAGCAGGGGTAAAGGTGACCATTTGAGCGCGAGCAGGATCAGAACCCAACAATGAGATGCCGCACCTTCCGCTGACGGCAGCCTCAACCACCTCAGCCTGTGTATTAAAGCCCAGCAGGCTAAGCTCAACACCTAAACGTTTTGCAATGGCTCGACAGATATCAGGTGCAATGCCGGTAGGCTCACCAGAAGGCGATTGACCAGTAACCAATAGGAAGTTACCTAAATAGACAGCAGCAGAAAGAACGCCATTAGGCGCGAGCTGATCGCGCGCTTTAGCTGAAATGCTATTCAAAAAGGTCTCCAGATTTTTATAGGTTTTTTAAACTATAACGGATAAAGAATAAATACAAAAAAGCCCCGCTACATCAGCGAGGCTCTCCATCAATCCACATCCGCAGTTCGGTTAAGGCGTAATGACAATCGCACCCGAAACTTTTCTACCCTCGGCCGCCTTATGTGCTTCAACTGCTTGCTCAAGCGTGAACTTAGCACCGATCTGCACCTTTACACGACCTTGTGCAATCGCATCAAATACTGCGCGAGCATTTTCTTGAAGCAACTCTGGAGTAGCGTTATGTGGGAACACAGAAGGTCTTGTTAAGAAAAGGCAACCCTTCTTATTCAGAATTTCTGGATGAATCTCTGGCGCTGGGCCAGAGGCGGCACCAAACAAAGCCACCGTACCAAATGGTGCAGCACAATCTAGTGATCCCAAGAAAGTGGTCTTAGCAACTGAGTCGTAAACCACGTTGGCTTTGCGCCCACCTGTTGCCTTAATGACTTCCTCAACCCAATTGGGTTTTGAGTAATCAACCACAGCATCACATCCCGCTTCTTTTGCCGCAGCAAACTTCGCTTCAGAGCCAACGGTACCCACTACAAAAGCACCCAATGATTTTGCCCAGCCTGCCAAGATTTGACCAACACCACCAGCGGCAGCATGCACAAGCACAACATCACCAGCTTTAACCTTGTAGGTCTTTTGAATTAAGTATTGCGCAGTCATTGCTTTGAAGAACACTGCAGCAGCGACTTCATCAGACACATTGTCTGGAACCGACACCAGCTTATCCACGGCCACATTACGTGCGCTCGCATAAGCGCCAATACCAGCATTCATATACATTACACGATCGCCTACCTTGAATCGAGTAACACCTTCACCAAGCGCCTCAACCACGCCAACTGCTTCGTGACCAAGGCCTGTTGGTAATTCGAGTGGATACACACCCGAGCGCTGATACACATCAATAAAATTAAAACCAATTGCAGTTTGACGAAGTTGCACTTCACCTTTTCCTGGAGCTGGCAGCTCTTTATCGATTAATTTAATTACGTCGGCGTTACCGAGTTCTGAGAGACTAACAATTCGAGCAGTTGTCACAAGTCACCTTATTATTTTTATAGAAAAATTTATCTTACCGCAACAGCAGAAGATGAGTTCTCTTCATCTTCAACGATAGCCCAGGTACTATCACCGAGCTTTTTGACTGCCATGACATAGGTCCAGGAATCAGGAATACCGCAACTCCATTGATCGGGGCCATTTTGGATCAACACATTTGTACCAATGCGGCTATCGAAATACAAGTGATAAGTTTTGCCATGCAGAGGATTAAAACCAAATTTAGCGCTGTGCACCATTTCTGTTGCGTCTAATCTTGCTTGAAGAGCACGCGCTTGCTTCATTAGTACTTCAGCCTGCTCCATGATGCGGTCGTATTCAAGCTTGGCATTTTGGCGAGCGACATTGACTGCCTTGTCTTTCTCTTCCAAGACTTTGATCGGCGCAAATACGGGCGCACCCACCTCCATGGGATATTCAATGCCAGCATGCCGTGCTGGATCGGTGTCTTCTATTCGCATTGCAGTCTTTAAGCTATTGATTTAATTGGTCAAAGTGTGACACAAAACCCAGAACCTTGCCGCCCCTGCTTACAGCGCGTTCAGATTGCCCAAAATGGTCTTAGCGTGCCCTTGAATAGACTCTTGATCTCCATCGCTAATGCGGGATAAATTAGCCGTCATTAAACGGGTACGCGGGCTTGCCTCAAACTGCTTGCGATGGTTAATGAGGAAGTTCCAGTAAAGGGTGGTCATTGGGCAAGCGCTCTCCCCAAATCGGACATCGGGCTTGTATTGGCAAGAGCCGCAATAGTTGCTCATTCGCTTGATGTAAGCGCCACTTGCAATATAAGGTTTGCTCGTGAAGCGCCCACCGCTGGCAAATAAGGCCATACCAGCAGTATTGGGCAACTCCACCCACTCGATCGCATCCACATAAATAGCCAGATACCAATCACATACCTCTTTTGGCAGAATTTCTGCGAGCAAGGCGAAGTTACCGGTGACCATCAAACGCTGGATATGATGGGCATAGCCGTACTGCAGCGTTTGCCCAATAGACTCCTGCATGCATTTCATCTTGGTATCACCAGTCCAATACCAGTCCGGCAATGAGTTCTGGTGCATGTAAAAATTATCTTCGGCCATTTGCGGCATGTCGAGGTAGTACATACCACGCACAAATTCTCGCCATCCCAAGATCTGGCGAATAAATCCTTCTACAGTTGCCAACTCTAGGTCATGTTTTTTCCAAGCAAGCAAAACGGCATCGATGACTTCTCTGGGATTAAGTAATTTCAGATTGAGCGAACTAGATAACAGCGAATGCCAACCAAAAGGCGTATCCGTCCACATCGCATCTTCATAAATCCCGAAGGTCGCTAAGCGGTGTTCCACAAATCCCTCTAGGGCTTGCAGCGCTTGCTGGCGAGTCACCGGCCATTGAAAGTGGGCTAGTGAGCCAGGATGATCCTGATAGCGCTCCTCCACCTCAGCCAGGACAATTTGTGTGATAGTGTCTGGCTCGAATAATTCAGGAGGAGGAATTAAACCAGGACCTTTCTTTGGAAAGGGTTTGCGATTATCTCGATCAAAGTTCCACTGGCCGCCTTCAGGGTTACCTTCTTTATCGACCAAAATATTGTGAGTCTTACGCATCAGTCGATAGAAATACTCCAGACGCAATTCTTTCTTGCCAGCAACCCAATTAGAAAATTCCTGACGGGAGCAATAGAAATGTGGATCTTCCTGCATTTCTAATTCAATTTTTAATTCAGAAGCTAATGTTTCAATTTCACACTTGAGTCGATACTCCCCAGGCTCAAGACAAACTAAATTAGTACATTTTTCTTTTTTAATAATCGCTCGTAGCGTGTCACCAATAGATTTAGGAGACTGCTTGATATATTGCAGCGGTATACCAAGTTCTTCTAGCTGCTTAGCAAAGTGGCGCATTGCGGATAAAAACAAAGCAATTTTTGCCTTATGAGACCAAACATACTTGGCCTCATCCGCAGACTCAATCATGATGACCTGGTCGGTCTTGGGATTAAGTTTTTTTATTACCGGGCTATTGATATCTAGTTGATCACCCAGAATGAGAACAAGCTTCTTCAAATATCCATCCTCGCTAATTGCTGGGCTTAGCGCTTGTAAAAGCTCAGGGTAACCTCGCCAAGATCAATACCAAATTTACTCATCTTGGCTTTATTCAACATGACCTTGGGCGTTACAAGGTACATCCAATCATTGAATTGCACGTGATAGATCGTGCCATCTACCGGCAATGCCAAGGTGTAGGTCCAGTTGAGAGCATTGCCCGCTGATTCGCCCAGTGCATCACCTACAACATCATCTGCCCTACCAATATATTTACCAGGGGCGGTTTCAGTCAAAGTCCAAATACGCTTTTGCTTAGTACCATCAGAGTATTCAAAGCTCTCATCGAGGGTACCCACTTTTTTACCGTCAATCACTTTCCACTGGGCAACCAATAGAACAGTAAACCGTTTTTTAACCTCGCCACTACGGTCAGTAAAGATTCCGTAAGCATCTATCGTGCCATTGAAGTATTCGCTAAGATCTAAATTCGGCTTCTCATTTGCGTACTGCGTTACTGAAGGTGAGGAGCAGGCAAACAAACCTGTAATCACTAAACCTACGATCATCCATTTTGCAGCGACATAAGTTTTGCGCATTAACATGCTCCTGAAATAAGCGGTGGTGGGCAACCTTGCCCCAATAATTCTGTCCTGAGTTTTGGCGCACTCGTTTTTGAATCTAACCAAATACCAAAAAAGGCTTTTGCAAAATCAGCCCCCTGAATTTGCGATATCTTCCTGCCCTCATAAAAGAAGCTGGTGCCCTGCTTAGGAATATAGACAGCCGCAATAGTCTGGCCAGGCTCTACATTAGGAAGAATGCTTGCTAGTTCTTTACCCCAAGCTGTTGCCTGAGTATCCGAGACGCCTAAATTTTTCATCTCTTCAGCAGTACGGTTAGCAATTGCTTCGCCAGTAAATGATCTCTGATACTTCAGCTCGAGAGCAAACTCCTGAGAATCCTTAGCGGTACCGCGATATAGATTGGCATCGTAAACATGAAAACCCCAAAAGTTCAGTCTTCCCAAACCCTGCAATTGGACTTGACCCATCATGCTCTTAATATGTGGCGGCTCCTTAGCGAAACTACTTAGAGTAAGTACACCAAGAGCTAAGGTAATTGCCAATGCACGCGAGAGCTTCATATCTTTATCCCTTTCTATTTACTAGCCGTAAAGCAAGGGGTCCAAACAAGGCTGAGATCGCATGGCGATGCTTTGCGAAGAATCGATAAGCTACATTCCAAAAAGGCTTAAGAGCTGGTCTAGAAAAAATCCATGCCAGCTTAGGAAGATTTGCTCGACTATAGGCCGCTGAAAATACTTCAACCCCTTGGATCAGTTCACCATCCTCATATTGCGCGCACATGGAAGCTAAAGCTTGGTCACAAGAGACGCCGACACGATCAGGAATATATTGATCCGAATTGATATCGACAAAGCTGAGTAAGCCCGCCTGATTACGCCCAGAGAGAAATTGAATCTCTGCCTGACATAAAGGACAAAGACCGTCATAGAACATAGTCAGCTTTTTCATGATGCTTATTTTTGCTTGTATTGAGTTGTGCAGTAGGCGCGGTTAACCAATTTGCTGCGGAGAGCCACATGCTTAGTTGCTCTGCCAGTCACCCGCTTACGCCACAATTCAAATGAGTTACGTTTAAGCTGTTTTCTCATCAAAGCAATCACTTGGGGCTCCGAATACCCGAAAGTAGCTTCAATAGCGTCAAAAGGCGTGCGATCTTCCCAGGCCATCTCAATTAACCTCGAGAGATCCGCTTCTGAAAGCGTTTGGGGTAGTCGTGTCGTCATCGAGCAAGTTTAAGACTTATTCAATAAACTGGCTGAACCCCTATTCATTCACCCCATTCATGTCATTGATTCCAAATCCCTTCCGCGCACTCGTGATTGGCTCCTCAGGAACCATTGGCTCTGCCTTTGTGGAATTGCTAGAAAATAATCCGGCATGCTTGGGGGTAACAGGAATTCATCGAAATTCTGACAACCCGATTGATTATCAAGATCTCAGCACCATTGAAGCTGCAGCGAAGGCTCTCTCGGGTGAGGCACCCTTTCAGCTCATTATCAATACCATCGGCATATTGCATTCTGCCGATTGGATGCCTGAAAAGAAACTCGATGATCTCAATGCCGAACAATTGCAGATGTTGATGCAAATTAATGCCATCGGACCTGGATTGACTATCAAACACTTTTCCAAGTTGCTCGACCCCGCTCACTCTGTCATGGCAACGCTCTCTGCCAAAGTTGGGAGCATTGAAGATAATCGCCTTGGCGGGTGGTACAGCTACCGCGCCTCTAAGGCAGCATTAAATATGCTGATCAAGACAGCATCGATTGAGTTCTCTAGAACTAAACCCAACAACGCTTTGGTGGCAATGCATCCGGGGACAGTCAACTCTCACCTATCAAAACCTTTCAAGGGAGAGCAAATTGGCAGGCCTCCTTTAGATGCTGCCAACGATATGTTGAATGTTCTTCTCTCGATCAATAAAGAGGATTCAGGAAGTTTCCTAACTTACTCTGGCGAAAGATTACCTTGGTAACTCACAACACCTTATGAAATATTGCCCCCAATTTCTAATTGCACTGCTTATGTTTGCCGGCGTGCAGACCATGACCCTCGCTCAAACCGAGTTAGCCAGCGCGATGCAAGATGGTCAACATGTCTTACTGATGCGCCATGCTGACGCCCCCGGATATGGCGATCCTCAGGGTTATCAACTGAATCAATGTTCCACACAACGCAACCTAGGAGAGCGTGGCAGGAAACAAGCTCAAGCCATTGGTGAGTGGCTAACCAAACAGGGTATTAGCAAGGCGCAGGTCTATAGCAGCGCTTGGTGTCGATGTCTTGATACAGCAGCCCTTCTCAATAAGGGAGCAGTCACCAAGGAAGCGGCACTTGGCTCTTTCTTTGACGATATGAGTCAATCTAAAAAACAGACTGAAGATTTAGCAAAGCTCATTCAGGCTGAGCGCATTAAATATCCAAAAGCACCAATCATTATGGTGACTCATCATGTCAATATCGAATCTTTTACGGGGAAGGTCCTTAATTCGGGTGACATGATCTTAGTAAAGGTCAATTCCTCAGGCCAAGCCGTATCTCACAAGCTCTACCCTAGCCCATAACTTCGTCAATCAACACATCACTTCCATAAGAACAACCATGTCGACTGAATTACCCCTCAACGTTTTAGGCCAACCGCTGGTCCCCTGCTCCTTTGATCCATTAACAGGATTTTTCAGAGATGGTTGCTGCAAGACCAATGAGCAAGATGCTGGGAGTCATTTGGTTTGCGCAATCGTCAGTAATGACTTTTTGCAATTTAGCCTGAAGCGTGGCAACGATTTAATTACCCCAAGACCGGAGTTTCAGTTTCCAGGGTTGATTGCAGGTGATCAATGGTGTCTATGTCTTAATCGCTGGATCGAAGCTCTAGAAGCCAACTGTGCGCCCATGATTAAGCTAGAAAGCACTCACATCAAAGCTTTGGAGAAAGTCTCTCTAGAAGTACTAGAGCAATATGCGGAAGTAGAAAAACTGTAAAAACTTACTCAGGTGAGAGCCAAAGTTTGCGATAGACTCCCTGAGCATCATGATCCTGAGTTTGCTTGGCAACATTAAATGGCCTGCCTCCTCTAGGATCTGTTCCACGTCCAGCGATATACAGCCAATTACCCTGATTGCTGTAAACGTCATAGTCTATTAACTGAGATTCAAACCAGGCTGCGCCAGCACGCCAGTCGCCCTTCATATCGTATATCCAGTAACTTGCCACAATCTGACGCATGCGATTGGAGAGATAAGCGCTTTGATGTAATTCGAGCATGCCCGCATCCACTAGTTCAGTGCCGGTATTGCCGGTACGCCATTGCTCAAAGCTAGATGTGTACGAGGGACTTACGGGGGCGCCAGTTAAACCACTGGCGCGATACAGCTTCTGACCATACTTAAAGTGAATAAAGCGGAAATAGTCACGCCATAGCAATTCAAACCAAAGCCAATAAGTACCATCATTGGCGCCATGACAATTCTCATACTCATTCAGTTGCGCGGCAATATCACGTGCTGAGATACAGCCCAAGGCAAGCCATGCCGAAAACTTACTGGAGTAATCCATGCCAATGAGTTGGTTGCGAGTCTCTTTATAACTATCAGGCAAACGCCGCTCTAGATATTGCTTCAGGTGAGCTTGCGCATGGCTAGCTCCTCCTAGTAAATAGGGATGTAAAACTGACTGAGCTCTTGAAGGCAATATTGAGCCCTGAGGCAAAGCTGCCGGTAGCGAAGGAATTTTCTTGGGCGCATCGATGGACTGGGCGAACTTGAGCCGCGCTTTTTCAACCTCGCGGCGAAATGCAGTAAATACATCAGGCATTTTTTCCAACTCAAATGGGAAGGTCTGCGGATCCAACATACTGGATTGCCAGAACTCTTTTACATCAGCGCCCTGCTCTTGCAACATTCGCACTTGCTCAATTTCTTCGGGAGCTTCGATTTGTTCGCAATAGATTGCTTGTGCAGACGTATCTTTGAGTAAGCGCAGCAGCACCTGTGCTGACTTACCAGAAAACTCCAACAAGTCTGAACCCTGTGCGCGTAACTGAGACCCTAGGTCATCCAGGGATGCCCTCAAGAAAGCCTGGCGATGCGGCCCTTGTCGCTCAAAACCATAAACTGGTTCTTGCTCTTTTGAGTCATGTACATACACTGGCAGAAGATAATCCGCATTCAAGCAGGCCTGCGTAAATGCCGGGTTATCTGCTAAGCGCAAATCATTACGAAACCAGTAAATCAATGTGCGCATAGATTAGGTCTCAGCCTTAGCGCTAGACTTTTTAGAGCGACAGGAGTCAGAGCAATACTTCACCTCATCCCAGTTTTTAGCCCAAGATTTACGCCAGGTCATCTCTTTGCCGCAGACGAGGCAAGTCTTGCTAGGCAAAAATGATTTATTCCCCTTAAAACCTGCTTTTTCAGAACGAGACATACTTACCTATAGAAAAACGAATAGACTCATGTGCATACTGCATGCGTGAGGCTGGCTTTGAAAGCTTTTTATACCGACCACTATGTTTTACCACTTCCACCGGGGCACCGCTTTCCGATGGAAAAGTACAGTCAGCTACGAGACCTGGTCACCAATCTAGATGGGGTCGAGCTTGTCGAGGCACCAGCCGCTACCGATACGCAGATTCTCTATGCCCATGACCCTCACTATCTGATTAAAGTCATTTCAGGGGGCCTTAGCCCAAAAGAGCAACAGGAGATTGGCTTTCCTTGGAGTGAACTCATGGTGGAGCGCTCTAGACGCTCGGCCGGGGCTACTGTCGCAGCCGCCAAAGCCGCATTAAATGAAGGCTTAGCAGCAAATCTTGCGGGTGGCACACACCATGCCTATCGCAATATGGGTAGCGGCTTCTGCGTGTTTAATGATTCCGCAATTGCAGCAAGAGTATTGCAAAAAGAAATTCATCCAAAACTCAAGGTGGCCATTGTGGATTTAGATGTACACCAAGGTAATGGCACGGCATCCATTCTGCAAAATGATGCCTCTATATTTACCCTCTCTATCCATGGTGAAAATAATTTCCCATTTACTAAAGAGCAAAGCGATTTAGATATTGGGCTACCCAATGGATGTGAAGATGGTGATTACCTCAGCGCTCTTAATCAAGGTTTAGAAAGGCTCAATAGATTCAAGCCTGATTTCATTATTTATCTAGCTGGCGCTGATCCACATGAAGGAGACCGCCTAGGAAAGCTCAGCATTAGTAAAGATGGCATGCGCCAGCGAGACGAATGCGTTTTTCAGTATGGCTTAGATCACCACATCCCGATTGCATTTAGCATGGCAGGCGGCTATGGCAGAGAAATTCAGTCGACCGTAGATATTCACTTTCAAACCATTCAAACTGCACTGCGATACCAACAACAATTTTTGTAAATTACTGACTCTTTGATGGTAAGGAGTTTAAAGTTTTTACATCGTTTAATTGCTTATCGACCAGGTATAGCGTTCCACCATAATTTGCCTGTAGATCATATCCAGACAAACCAACCGTATAAATTGAAATATACGGATTGAAGGAGCGAACAGTTCCACCAGAACCTGCAGAGAAATTGGCATCAACGTCCATGCCGCCACGCTGTCCATCGATTGAAGTTAATAAGAACTGATCGATAGCGTCCGTATTTTTAAAGATGATGACCTGGTACTGCTGCTGATACCCCGCACCGACTCCCTCACCAGTTTTCATTGCCTCCATAAAGACGGGGGTTGGACGGCGCTTATCAAACAGCACACCCTCACCCCTGGCAAGCACCAGCAACACAACATTCACATTCGTTGTATCAAAGACTGCATACCCTGGGGCAGCTTCGATCTCTTTTTGGATCGCTGGATTTTGTTTAATTAAAGCTGCTAAGCCCGTCTTCGACATCGCTAGAGTAGCTTGTCGTTTCTGCAGAATCTCTTGCTCGGTCAAGGGCTTTCCATCACTCCCGGTTGACTGACAGCCCACTAGAATCAATGCAAAAAGAAAAACGAACAACCTTGAGATGAGCAACATAAAGCCTTAAATGAGAAAAATGAAAGCCCACAAAACTTATAAGGCTTATGGAATTTAGACATAAAAACCATATTTTATATGGTTTAAAGAAGCAATATTGGTAATCGTTGACGGTAAATACCAATCAAAATCATCGCCTTTATAGCAAGCACTCGCTAAAATACGAGCGCTATGTATTTCCTTCGAGTCACCTTTCTCTTGTGCACCCTTTTCACGTCATTTATGACGTGGGCAGTCGACTTGCAACCCAACGATATTGTTGCTCCACTGCCCAATAAAAATTATGTGACGATTAGTTACCTCAATACCGAGAACTCTACGCTTTACAGCAATGGCTCTAGTGTCTCGAGGGCGCCATACGCAAGCCCCGTCATCGATACTCAAAGTGCAATTCTGCGTGGCGCCAGAACTTTCTCGCTTGGCGAGCTACCTGCTGTCACCTATATTCAGTTGCCTTATGGAACTGTCAAACCAGCTGGCTCTCTATCAGGCTTTTCTAGTGATAGCGGGATCGGCGATCTCACCCTTGCCACTGCAATCTGGCCGTATCATAACAGAGCGACTAGAACCTATCTTGGCTTAGCAGGATATCTCATTAGCCCAACTGGCAGCTACTCTAGCCAAAGGGCATTTAATACTGGAGAGAACCGCTTTAGAACAGATCTACAACTGGGTTTTCAGACTCCGATCACCAGCAGTATTGATGGGATGATCGCAGTCGATACGATGTGGTTTGGGGGTAATAGTCAATGCGGCCTTGCATGCACTGGAACCACTACCACTGCTTCATTGACACAAAAACCGCTCACCACCACCCAGCTTGGACCAATCTATCGCATTAACGAAATATTCACAGTAGGCGCATCCTATTTTTATGTGACTGGTGGCGCTACCGCAATCAATAACAATTCCTTGAATAATGTCGTCAACACTCAGCGTTTTTTATTAAGCGGTCAAGCACATACGCCAATTGGTAGATTCTCACTGCAATATGGCAGAGACATGGAAGTCAAAAATGGCTTTGTTCAAACGCGCTTACTTGCTGTCCGACTCATGAAAGAGTTTTAACAAATAAGCCTGGCTTATTTATATTGCTTAGTCTGGGTATTTTTGTAAGTGGTCCAGTATTTCTGCATTTCAATAAATAGAAATGAAGCAGACCAAGTAATGAGGATGAAGCCAGTTAGCGCCTCTACCCCAGTGAGATATCTCAAGTAACCCTGCGCCACAATCTCCCCGTAACCTAAGGTCGTAAAGGTAACGAATGATAGATAGGCACAATCAAGCAAGATGCCGTGTCCTGAGAGGTTGCCAACAAGGCCTCCCATGGAAGGGAACTGCAAGGTAAAGAAATAGCCAAAGGCAAATAGCCAGATCTCTGCCACGTGTGCCATGAAGATGGCACCAACCCCTACTAGCACCCTAAAACGGGGGGCAATATGAGCCAACTTAGGCAGCAATCTATCTAACTGAAAAAGCGCCTCGTAATGAAGCAGAATCGCTAGGAGCGCTAGAGATGCATTGACGATGAAGGCAATAATGAGCAACATGAATAAATTATCCCCCATTTACAGGGGGATAAATAAATCAACCATTAATGATGGTGTCGCCTTTTAAAGCATCAACTCTGGCAAAGTATTTTTTAGCGTAAGCCAGCAACTGGCCATCACTTGGATGATCAACAGTCTCAATACCAACTACTTTTTCAGCAATACCATGATCATGCTTAGTAGCATGCTTCATTAAATCCAATTTTGCAGAGCCCGGGCCCACAATCAAAATCTCTTTAGATTCCATGACCGCTTGAATGACTTCATGCAAGTAATGCTGATCTGGTTCAGCACGCGCACCACTGACAGAACCACTTTTGTGATGAACATTTTTATGAGTAGACCGAGTCTTAATGACTTCGCTCTCACTTGCAGTGGGATTGAAATAAATAACGTGGGCTTCTTGATGATCAATCCAAATAACTGAGTGATTAAATGACATATTTTCTCTTTCTAATTAAAAAACGGGTTACTACAACAATAAAAAATGGTTAATCCAAGATCAAATCATGGCTAAATAAGTGAACAGCGCCATCAATGGCATGGCCATTCAGAATCTTTTGCTCGGCTATTGAGAGCAGCTTTAATTGATGGGCCTTAAACAATTGCAAAGCATTTGTTTCAACGCCATCAGGATCTAAATCTTGCAGGGCCTCATAACTAAAGCTGCACTTCAGAGGCTTACCCTCAAGCATTGCTGGGTAAGAGACATCGCCGTTATCTAAAACAGCTGCAGGACCAACAAATTCAAGCTTCATGGGGGCTCACTTTATTAAGAATAATCAAATAACTCTAATATTTTGAACCTAATAGGAAGAGTGTACTTGATACATATCAACTTACTCACCCTTAACTAGCGTGTATCTAGCTTTCTTTGTACTAAAAAGTTCTGAGTGGTTCGAGCCAGATGAATATCGTGAACTTTACTTAAGGCTGCAGATCGCCTCAGAAGATCCTCTGCTGGGGTTTTAAGGCCTGGGTCATTACTCACAAATAGAATTTGATTCATCCGGTCGTCCTCCACTACCAGCACGGATGGATGCTCAAAGACTCGGTCGATTCTCTCTTGATAAACCTGGTTAAGCCCTGCTGCGCCCGAGAAATTAATTACCAAGACGCCATTGGGATTTAAGCATGCCAAGCAGCTGGCATAAAAATCTTCACTGCATAGCTGAGCTGCTTGTCCTAGCTTGGTATACCCATCTACAAGCAACACGTCAAACTTCTCTTCAGTATTTCGTAAGTACGCTGCACCATCAGCTTCTAACACCTTAAAGTGAGTGCTATTTTCTGGAACATGGAACTTATCCTTAAGTGCGATTACCTTAGCGTTGTTCTCTAGCACCAAGATGGATGTGCCTGGCAAATGGTGATGACAGTATTTGGCGAGTGATCCGCCACCCAATCCAATCATGGCGATGCTCTTGGGGTCAGGATGAAATAGGAGGAAACCCATCATGGTCTCGGTGTAGCTGACCACCAATCGTATTGGCGCCTGCATATCCATCAGACTCTGCGTAGAGTCGCTATCAAAATAGAGTGCTTTGAACTTCTTGCTCTCTACAACATAGGGCTCACCTTGGGTGCCGTCAAACCGTTCTTTTAATTTAGAGAGACTCTCTTTAAGGCCTTGGAGCCCGTTTGACTGGATGAGTGACATCACTCATGATAAAGCCCGCTACCAACAATCGAGAAGATACTAGTCTTTTCTGCTGGCAAGGTACTGAACGCCTTGATTGCCATAGCTTTCCGCATGCTCTTGGCTATGCATTAAATGAAATACATCACCCACTAAATAAGTTTGCCTAAGGCCATCAATGACGATATCGATTTGACCTTGGGTGACCAAGGCCTTCACCTCAAATGGGTGGGTATGATTTTCTAGAAAGCCGCTCCGCTCTCGAATCACTAAAACGGGCTCAGGAAATCCATCCTGTCTCAACGCCTTTAGAAAATCATCCTGGTTCATACGGGAGTAATTAGATTAGCTCGCTAATTTCAATCAGATTTTGATCCGGATCTCTGACATAGACTGAGTTAATCTTCGCGGTTGCTCCTGTGCGAATCACTGGTCCCTCAACAATGGGCCAATTCATTTCACCAAGTTTTGAAATCACTTGATCTAAAGGTCTATCGGCAATAAAGCACAGATCAAGAGAGCCTGGCGTTGGGATATCTGCTTTAGGCTCAAACTCTTTTCCCTTGATGTGCAAATTAATCTTTTGATTGCCAAACTTAAATGCCTTGCGCTCTACCGGTGGCGTACCACCAATAAAACTTTCTAACTTCATCCCTAAAACGCGGGTATAAAAGTCAACGCAGGCATCTTCATTTCCTGTAGTTAATACCAGATGGTCTAAATGATCAATCATATCGTTGATAACTCCGCATTAATCAGCTTCAATTTTTGCAGCTTTCACAACCGCAGTCCATCGAGTGTTCTCACCCTTAATGAATTCGTCCAATTGCTTAGGATTCATATAGGTTGCTTCTGCACCCATTTCAATTGCCTTTTGCTTAAAGGCTGGTGTGGCCATGACCTTAGCAATCTCAGCAGTCAATTGATTAACGATGGGGGCTGGAGTATTAATAGGCGCAAACACAGCAAACCAAGATGTGGCATCTAGCTTAGGTAAGCCTGCTTCAGCAGCAGTTGGCACGTCAGGCAAACTTTGTAAACGCTTCTTGCCTGTTGTTGCTAGAGCGCGCAACTTACCAGTCTGAATGTGAGGAATGAATGGTGGAGGCGTGCCAAATGTAAGATCTACTTGACCACCTAACAAATCAGCCAATGCTGGACCAGTTCCTTTGTAGGGAACATGGGTCATTTTGATACCCGCTTGTTGTTCAAGCATTGCGCCTGTTACATGCTGCAAAGAACCATTACCGGAAGATGCGTAATTTAGCTTCCCTGGATTTGCTTTTGCATAAGCAATGAGCTCGTTCATTGTTTTAAATGGCAGATCAGCGCGGACCACGACAATTTGTGGCGCCGAGATCACATTCGCTACGGCTTGAAAATCCTTAAGCTCCCACGGCAACGGATTCTTACTCACCAGGGGAGTAATTACGTGATATCCGGAGTACTGCACTAGTAAGGTGTAACCATCCGGATCAGCCTTCTTGACGGCTGCCGCTGCAATTGCACCAGAGGCACCCGCTTTATTCTCAACAACAATGGTTTGCCCCAATGCAGCACCGAGAGGTTGCGCAAGGACCCTGGCAGTGAAATCCGTTGTGCCGCCTGGCGCAGATGATGCGATGAATGTAATCGGTTTATTTGGGTACTTACCCGAATCCTGACTTTGAGCCACAATCGGCGTTTGTGCAAGCAACATTAAAACCAAGATTTGGAGTGTTGAAAAATATCTGCGCATGAGACTAGCCCTCAAATGAAATCAAAAAGAATTAACGTAACTCTGCCACATAAGCGGGAGCAGGATGCAAATCGCAAGTACTGCCAGCCTGAGCTACCTGCCCCGGAACGGAGTGCCCCACAATCAGCGGTAACTCACGCGCCAAACCAATTAAACGTGCGATATCTATTCCTGTGTCATACCCCATCGCATCGAGCATATGGATGGCATCTTCACTTGAGATGTTGCCGCTAGCGCCTGGTGCATAAGGACAGCCACCAAGTCCACCTAGCGAGCCATCAAAACGCACAATCCCAGACTGCACTGCTGCAAGCACGTTAGCTAGACCCATGCCACGGGTATTGTGGAAATGAAATGTCAGTTGCAAATCAGCAAACTTCTTCTGTAGATCATTCGCCATCGAAGCAACCTGTGCAGGATGTGCCATACCTGTGGTGTCGCAAATAGTCACACCGCGCACCCCTAGATCCGCAAAACGCTGAACAAATTGCTCAACAACAGACTGCGGCACATCACCCTCCATGGGGCATCCAAAAGCTGTTGATAAGGAAACATTGATAGGCGTTCTGCCATCTACATAACGAATCACTTCAGCCAAACCAGCAAAACTCTTTTCTCGGCCCATACGCAAATTAGCTAGGTTATGGGTTTCGGAAGTCGACATTACGAGATTGAATTCATCTGCGCGAGACTCAAATGCACGCTCTGCGCCACGCAAATTAGGCACCAAGACTGTGTACTCAACACCAGGCACGCGTTGAATTCTGCCCATGACCTCCTCAGCGTCACGCAACATCGGAATGGCTTTAGGCGATGTAAAAGAAGTCACCTCAATTTTGGCAAAGCCACATTGACTTAATTCATCAACTAATTTGACCTTGTCATCAGTGGGAATGAAGTTAGGCTCAATCTGAAACCCATCCCTAGTAACAACATCGTTGAAATATATTCGAGTCATATTATTTGGCCATTTATTTAATTGAATTCATTATTTAGTAAATGCAACGCCGCGCTCTTTTAAAGAGGCGAGCTGCGCATCCGTTAATCCAATGCTGCGAAGAATTTCATCGGTATTCTCACCAATATTAGGCGCTAGGGTTTTGATGGACCCTGGTGTACGCGACAACTTAGGAATGACTCCAGGTACATCTAACTCGCTACCATCTTGCATCTGAATCGTCTGAATATTGCCTCTTGCCTTGTAGTGCGGATCGCTAGCTATATCAGCAATGGTATATATCTTGCCAGCCGGCACCGCAACTGAATCTAACAACTGCAATGCCTGGTCTGTTGTCATCGTCTTAGCCCATGCGCCAATGGCTTGATCTAACTCTGCAACGCGCGCTACTCTGCCATCATTATTCTCAAGTGCTGGATCATTGGCCAAGTCATTACGACCAATCATGCCCATTAAGCGCTTGAAGATGCTGTCGCCATTGCCAGCAACTAAAACATACCCACCGTCGGCACAGAGGTAGGCATTACTAGGGGCAATACCTGGCAAGGCACTACCACCAGCCTGCCTGACCTCACCAAATGCGCTGTACTCGGGCAACAAACTTTCCATACAGTTAAATACTGCTTCGTATAAAGCAATATCAATTATTTGTCCCTTGCCACTTTGATGGCGCTCTTGCAGTGCCAACAAAATACCAATCACACCATGCAAAGAAGCCAAGGTATCGCCAATGCTGACACCAACTCGCACTGGCACTCTGCCCGGCTCTGCAGTGAGATGACGCAAGCCACCCATTGCCTCAGCAACCACACCAAATCCCGGCTTATCGCGGTAAGGTCCAGTTTGACCATAGCCACTAATTCTGAGAACGATTAATTTGGGATTGAGCTCAAGTAATTTCTCTGGATCTAAACCCCAACCCTCTAAGGTGCCAGGACGGAAATTCTCAATCAGGATGTCCGCCTCACAAATTAAGGTTCTAACAATTTCCTGAGCCTCGGCTTGCTTCAGGTCAAGCGAAAGAGAACGCTTATTCCGCGACTGCACTTGCCACCAGACGGAAGTCCCATCCTTTAGTAGGCGCCATTTGCGCAAGGCATCGCCCACTTTAGGGGGCTCTATCTTGATGACATCCGCACCAAAATCAGCAAGTGTCTTAGCGGCAAATGGCCCAGCAATTAACTGCCCCATTTCGATGACCTTGAGATTAGCTAAGGGCTCCATAACCTTCCTTTAAAGATGATTTTTACTAAAGTTACGCCATTTTGATCCGCTTGAGAATTGCTATGAGGCGACCAAGCCTTCTCATTTTGCGAAGGCTTAGCTAGAATAAGGGTATGAATCCTCAAATAAACCCTGCCAGAATCGACTTTGTTACTCTCAAGCTGTTCTGTGCAGTTGCCCAAAGTGGAAGTATTACCAAAGGTGCCCATGAATGCAGTCTTGCCCTTTCGGCCGCCAGCCGCAGAATCTCCGAGCTCGAAGAAACGGTGGGCATTTCTCTTCTCGATAGGTCCGCTAGAGGGGTGACCCTCACCCAGGCAGGTCATGCAGTAATGCAACATGCCCTAAGACTATTTCAAGGGTTTGAACAATTTAGCCATGAGTTGGGCGAATACTCCAAGGGCATAAAGGGACATGTTCGTCTCTGGGCGAATATGTCGGCCCTCACAGAATTTCTGCCTTCAGCACTTTCACAATTTTTAAAAGAACATCCAGAAATTCAGCTTGAGGTCGAAGAGCAAATTAGTGGGGATATTGTGAGGGCCCTAATGGATGGTATTGCAGATATTGGAGTTTTCGCCGAGGGATCGCCCACTACAGGATTGGACACTCAAGTGATTGGGAGCGATGAGTTGGTGATTGCCTGTAGCAAGTCTCACCCACTAAGTAAAAAGAAAAACATTTCTTTTGAAGAGTGTTTGAACTATGACTTTGTAGGCCTTAATCGAGGCAGCTCTTTACTAGAGCTCACCTCAAGAAGTGCTGAGAAGCTGGGCAAGCAAATGAGATTAAGAATCCAAGTGCGTAGCTATGATGCAATGTGCCAAATGATTGCCGTTAATCTAGGCATTGGCGTACTACCCATTCAAGCTTGCGCAGCGCAGATCCAGGCTATGGGCCTAGTAGCAATACCCCTCACAGAGTCATGGGCGCAACGTAAGCTATTGCTCGCAATCAGAGAAGGCTCCACCCTCTCACCTTCAGCAACACTACTTCGGGAACATCTACTGCGGCAGTGCGCGTAATGAGCTCACTCAAATAATCCCAAATCACATTACACTGCTTGAATCACTACATTGATGAATCTCAAGGAAGAAAAATGACTCTGATTGATAAGCTGCAATGGCGCTATGCCACCAAAAAAATGGATGCGACAAAATCCGTCTCCCAGGAAAAGGTGTACCAAATTCTTGAGGCAATTAGATTGACTGCAAGCTCAAGTGGACTACAGCCGTATGAAATCTATGTCATCACCAATAAAGAAATTAGAGCGCAAATTAGAACCGTTTCCAATGATCAATCCCAAATTACCGATTGCTCCCATTTGCTAGTTTTTGCCGCCTGGGACAACTACACCGCTGAGCGCATTAATGCTGCGTTTGATATGACCGAAACCATTCGTGATTTCAAGAGTGAGTCTGGAACCGCTTATCGCCAAATGCTTCTCAAAAGCTATCCTGCCAGAGATGCTGAGGTCAATTTCACGCATACCGCTAAGCAAGCCTATATTGGCCTTGGCACTGCCCTGATTACTGCCGCCTATGAGCAAGTGGACTGCACACCCATGGAGGGCTTTAATCCAGCAGCGGTAGATGAAATCTTGGACCTGAAGGCTAAAGGTTTGCGTAGCGTAGTCATGCTTCCCTTGGGCTATCGAAAAGCTGATGAGGACTGGCTAGTGAACCTGAAGAAAGTTAGAAGAGCCAAGGACCAATTTATTTCTTGGATTCAGTAATCTACTAGTAGTCAAAGTAGACAAAAAAATACCAACCCTAGGGTTGGTATTTTTCATCTTGAAAGCTTTTAATTTAATTCAAAGGTCTAGGCTTCTTAGTTTCTGAAACCGGAATGACCTTGCCACCCAAGACCGTTGCATAAACTCCTACATCCTTGATCTTGATTGCAGGTACAGTTTGCGGGTCAGCATTTAGTACTGCGAAGTCGGCAAACTTGCCTGCCTCAATACTACCTACTTTAGATTCAACCCCCAATGTATAGGCAGCATTGATCGTTACCATCTTCATCGCTTCTGCTGAAGACAAAGCTTCTGCTGGAGCCCATACTTTGCCATCGTTATAAACATCGCGACGAGTAACAACAGACCACGCCTCCTTCAATGGATCAGGCGCAGCAACTGGGGCATCCGAATGGATGGAGGTGACGATACCATTACGAACTAATGTACCAACGCGGGTTGCGTATGATGCTCGATCCACTCCAAGGGCGTTATATTGAAGCTTTGCTCGCTCGGATACATAAGTAATATTAGCTGTCACAACTGCGTTGAGAGCTTTAATCTTAGCCACCATTGCAGTAGTAGGAATACCAAAGTGATTTACTGTGAAGCGATGATCAAAGCGTGGCTTGGAATCTTGCAATAGCTGCAATGCATTAATTGTGTGCGCATTACCTACGTCACCGTTGCTATGAACATGAATATGAAATCCTGCGTCCCACCAAGGCTTCATGGCAACAGAGAAATCCTGAGCTGTTTTGTAAGTTGATGTCCCGATAGTTCCATTGACGAAACTAGGATGTTCCATACGCATCGTTTCTGGCATATAGCCTGCATCGCTATAGAATTTAACGCCCTGAAAAATCAACTGATCGTTATCGTTCTGACTCAGGTTTAAAGCCTCTTGAATTGCCTGATCACCATACGTTGCCTTAAACGGATCAGCATAGATTACGGGAACCACTCGAATTGAGCTAGCAGGTGATTTAGAAAATGCCTTAGCCATTTTCATTTCAGCCTCAAGATTAAGTGATCCAAAGGCTAAATCGCCTGTAGTGGTAATTCCGGCCTGTTGCATCAGATCACTCATATAGAGGTAATCATTTGGAACTTCATTTGGCTTCAGGATATCCTTACCAGCAACTTTCATCACATACATTACGGCAGCCAAATCAATAAATTGGCCATTGAGCTGACCATCCTTATCAATACCCACCCCCGGAATACCTTTTACTTTATCTGGAGTAATGCCATAGTGGTTGATCATCCCGCTGTTGACATACATATCATGTCCAGAACCATTCCAAAGAATAATTGGGCGAGTGCTGGAAACTTGATCTAACAACTGGCGATCAGGGACTTTGCCCATCGCAATCTCATCCCAACCCCACGCTAAGAGGGTTTCATTCGGATCTTTAATATCGTTGGAGTACTTCTTCAATGCATCCATAGCCGCAGGTAGATTAGGCACGCCTGCAAAAGGAGCCCCCCAAGGGTTAGGCATTGGTGAAGGAGTAACTAAGGGTTTGTTAAATAAAATTCCACCCAATAAGACGTGAGCATGAGGTTCAACAAAGCCAGGGTACATTACCTTATTGGCAAAATCTCTATTGATCTGGGTTGGGTACTTATCAGTCCAAGGCTTCAGATCTTCCAAAGAGCCTACAGAAAGAATGCGGCCATCAGCCACAGCAACGGCTGTTGCATTCGGAATAGCCGGATCCATCGTCACAATTTTTTTGGCCACAAATACGGTGATATTAGAGACCTTGGGTGTAGATGGAGGATCAATTAACTGAACCGCACTAGTCAGACCCGAGAAGAGTCCAAGAATGCCAATAGAGATAAGTTTAGATTTGAGATTCATAAGTATTCCTGAGGTGAGTCATTTTCGAACATGATACTAAATAAGATAACTTCAACAAACTAGGGTTTGTAAGATGTTGCTAATGTAAACACCCGCCGAAGCGGGTGTTTAGAACAATACAAAATTAGTAAAAACCAAACTAGTTCAAGTTAACTTGCTTACCGCTAACCCAAGTGCCTTTTACCTTGATATTACGTATATCGGCTGGAGCAGTCTGGCGTGGATTCTTTTCAAGAAGAACCAAGTCAGCTTGCTTGCCCACTTCTAAGCTACCAACGATATTGTCAGCAAAGAGTTGATAAGCAGCATCAATAGTCACAGCACGAATTGCGTCATCAACTGAAACAGCTTGATCTGGTCCCAATGCTTTCTGTGGTGGCAACTGCCATAAACGCGTTACTTCCTCACTGATGTAATTCAGAGGGCCCACAGGGGATACAGGGGTATCACTATGCAGAGTAAATTTGCCGCCTGCACGCTTAAAGTCTCCAGCAGGGTCAATACGCTTTGCACGGTCTGGACCAACCAAATGATTATTAAAGGCAGCGCCCCAATAATCCACGTGACCAATCGTAAAGCTAGGAATTACTCCTAATTTAACGGCTTTTTTCACCTGAGACTCATTGTTGATCGTAAAGTGCTCAATTCGCAAACGGCGATCTTGCTTAGGGTTATCAGCCAGGAGTTTAGAGTAAGTGGCCAAGGTTTGATCAATGGCTTTGTCACCATTTGCGTGAGTAGAAATTTGCCAGCCTTGATCGAAAAATGATTTTGCAGAAGCGTAAATTTCCGCATCTTTGAAATCCAGCTCTCCACTCCATTGAGAATTCTTAGGGTATGTATAAGGCTTAGTTAACGCAGCTGTAAGCCCCTGGGTAGAACCATCAGAGATATATTTAATACCAATAAAGCGTAATTGATCATCACCTTCGTTTGGCTTAATTGAAGTCTTGCCTGATGGGATGGACTCGCTAAACAAATAGCCACGTATACGAACAGGTGAGGCATTTTTTGCAAAAATAGACTTATAGATAGCAACTTCTTTATCTACGCCGAAATTACCACCAACACTCATCTCAGAAACAGTAGTTACACCAGTTGATGCAATCTTTTTCATGGTGCCCTGAATAGCACCCATTAGCTGAGCTTCAGTTGGTGCTGGCATCTTTGCCATAAATGCTAAATATGAAGGCGGTTCAATCAATTTACCAGTCAGCTTACCTTTTGCATCCTTGACATAAACGCCACCACCCTTAGGATTAGGAGTTTGATCTGTAACGCCAGCAAGCTCTAATGCCTTGTGATTGACATAGCCAATGTGACCAGATTGGTTAACAATAAAAACTGGCACATCTTTTGAAACTTTATCCAAATCATCAGCGTTAAGTTCAGCCATGAAAGGTGTGGTGCGTGATGGATCGACGCCGAAGCCAAATAACCAACCGCCGGCAGGAACATCCTTAAGGGCAACCTTCATTTTTTGAATCAATGACTCTTTGGTGTCATATGGCAACGTAAAGTTGCTTAAATTCAAACCTAGACCTTCAAACACGGAGGTCACAATAATATGTACGTGAGGCTCAACAAATCCAGGCATCAATGTTTGACCCTTGAGATCAATTACCTTAGTGTTATCAGCTTGCCACTCTTTGGTAACCGCGTCTTTAGTGCCAACTGCAACAATCTTGCCGTTCTGCACTGCAAGCGCTTGCACTTCTTCATTCTTGGCGTTGACCGTAACAATTGGGCCGCCATAAAAGATGGTGTCAGCATTGCCTTTGGCAAAGGTGACTGCGCACTGCGCCATCAATAATGCGGAAAGTAACTTTGGTGCGAATTTCATATTGAATTCCTAACTTGAGTAAAAATTACCTCAGAATCACGAGGATGCCTGCTGATATCAGCAGAATTCATCAATATTAAATAAAATTGATACCTAAATCTTACCAATCCCTACAAGATCCCACCCCAAAATACAGGGCAAAAGCTCAAAAATCGCCCCTTAGCATTTCTAATGCGGATTTGTTAGCAAGGTAATATCTAACTACCCAGTCCAGTGAAAGCCAGTCATGTTTTTAGTGAATCTTCTATATACCTACAACCTGAATATTCCCACATGGCTCATTTGCATCGGGGCTATCGTTTTCTCAGTGATTTTTGGCTCGATTGGCCTAATGATATTTAGAAAGGTATTCCCTAACCCATTAAATAAGGCAAACAATGACTGCATTAGCCTGTCCCTAAGTACAGTTGGATTATTTAGCTCCGTATTGATTTCATTAATTGTGGTGAACGTTTGGAATTTCTATAACGACGTGGATCGCAAGGTGAATATTGAGGCTCGAGGCGTAGAAGATTTCTATCACCTAACCCAAGCAATGCCAGAACCGATTAAATCTCAATTGGTTGCCGATGTAGCTAAATATGTTGATGTTGTAGTTAATGAAGAATGGCCTGCCATGGCAGACAATAAGGCAGTGAGTGATAAGGGGAGATTAATATTAATTCACTCCAAGAATCTTCTGCTCTCATTTAAAACAGCCGATTTAGTAACGGCCAATACCCAAGCCGCGCTCTATTCCAAAGTTAGCCATCTGTTTGATGCGCGCCGAGATCGTTTAATTGCGACAAAAGATCATGTGCCTTCGGTTATCTGGTTGGTGATGTTCCTATCAGCGTTTTTGACAGTTGCCGTGAGTTACCTATATACGGCTGAGAGCTTTAAGATGCATTTAATTTCGACTGGCTTTATTACGGCAACCCTATCGGCCAGCTTGTTTTTGATTGTGATCTTTGGTCATCCATTTCAAGGCAATATGCGCATTGAACCAACCAACTTTATTGAATTTAAAAAACAGAATCTTGTATCAACAACTGAGCCTGAGGTTAGCGAAAAACTTGCCAAGCCATAACTGATTGAATGGCTGCATACCCCACCTTCAATTAGTTAATAGATGTCCTGTTTTGACAAAAATTGTGCAGCCTTCCTTACTAAAAGGCTGATGCAAACTCATGTGTGGACTTCGAATCCATGAGCCAGCTGGATAGCGCCCATGCTCATCTTCGAAGACACCCTCCACTACAAAAATCTCCTCGCCGCCATAATGCTTATGCGGATTAAAGTAGGTTTGGGGTGCCCAACGAACTAATGTAGAGCCTGTACCCTGCCTCATTAATGGCATGACAGTTAAGCCCGGAACCATTCCTTGAAACCATGGTGTTGAATGAGTATCTACAATCTCTCGCTCAACTTGCTCAGAGCCAAGATGTCTTAACTTCACAAAAAGGGTGCAACCACTATCGCTAAATGGCGCATGAGACGAGCCGGGAGGATTCATGATGTAAGTGCCGGCAGGATAGCTGCCTGTCTCATCACTAAATACACCCTCTAAAACAAAAATCTCTTCACCCAATTCATGGACATGGGAGGGGAACTTTGCTCCAGCCTCATAACGAACAATTGAGGTAGCCTTCGCTATCTCATCTCCTTGGCGATCCAGCATCCGCCTATCAACACCCGCTGATGGACTAGAAATCCAAGGCAGATCATGATGATTAAGAACTACCCGCTTGCTGTAGTCGGAGTGTATGTCCATTGATAAATCTTTGCGTTAATTGACAGGAATACCCAAGAATACCAATGGAACGGAATTGCCGCTCAAAAGAAAACACCCGCAATTGCGGGCGTTTTGAGGTGATCACATAAATTCTAATTACATTATTTAAGCGCAATAGGCTTGCCATCAATATAAGTACCCATCACTTTAATATTGCGAATTTCCGCAGGAGGCGTTATGCGTGGGTTCTTTGCCAGAACCACCAAGTCAGCCTGTTTACCTACTTCTAGGCTGCCAACAATATTGTCTGCGAACATACTGTAAGCAGGATTAATGGTCACAGCACGGATCGCATCATCAACTGATACTGCCTGATCAGGACCCAATACCTTTTGTGGCGGCAACTGCCATAAGCGAGTGACTTCTTCGCTGATGTAATTTAAAGGTCCAATCGGGGTGACGGGTGAATCACTATGGAGCGAGAATCTTCCCCCTGCACGCTTAAAGTCACCAGCTGGGTCAATACGCTTGGCGCGCTCAGGTCCAAGAATTTGATTATGAAATGTCTCACCCCAATAATCGACGTGACCAATCGTAAAACCAGGGATCACACCCAACTTAACCGTCCTTTTCACTTGAGCTTCTGTACTAACTGTGAAGTGCTCAATACGCAAACGGCGATCCTTTGAATTGCCACCGCTAGTCAATAGCTTTTCATAATTATTCAGAGTTTGTTCAATCGCTCTATCGCCATTCGCATGAATCGCAATTTGCCATCCTTGGTCGTAATACGGCTTCATCAAACCATAAATCTCAGCATCCTTGTAATCTAAGCTTCCGCGCTCTTTAGTGCCTTTAGGGTAAATGTATGGCTCGTTTAATGCGCCTGTTAAACCTTGAAGCGATCCATCGGAGACGTATTTAATACCAATAAACCGTAAGTAATCATCGCCTTCATTTGGCTTAATATTGTTGTATCCCGCTGGGAGGTTATCGCTAAACAAATATCCACGTATTCTGATTGGCGAAGCCTTATTGGCGAATATTCCCCTCCACAGAGCAGCCTCTTTATCAACGCCAAAATTACCGCCAACACTGATTTCAGTAGCGGAAGTGATACCTTTAGCAGCTACCGAATTTAAGGTGGCGAGAATGGCATCAACTAGCTGAGATTGACTAGGCGCAGGCATTAGGGCTACAAAAGGAAGAAAGGCTGGCGCTTCAACCAACTTACCCGTCAAATTACCGTCCTTGTCTTTTACAAAGACGCCGCCCCCTTTAGGATTAGGAGTTTTATTGGTGATACCAGCAATCTCTAGAGCCTTGTGATTAGCATATGCAATATGACCTGAGGTATTCACAACCAGGATGGGTACCTCTGTTGAAACTTTGTCCAAATCATTGGCAGTTAATTCGGCCATAAATGGAGTTGTTCGAGATGGATCCACTCCAAAAGCAGTTAACCATCCACCCTTGGGAACATTCTTTAACTCTGCTTTTAGTTTTTGGACAATACTTTCGATCGAACTTTGTGGCAAAGCATAATTACTTAAATTGAGCCATAAACGTTCAAACATCGTAGTAAGAATCAAATGAGTATGTGGCTCAATGAAACCTGGCATCAAGGTTTGACCTTTGAGATCAACTACCTTGGTATTATCAGCTTGCCATTCTTTAGTAACAGCATCTTTAGATCCAACAGCAACGATCTTGCCGTTTTGCACTGCAAGTGCTTGAACCTCTTCATTCTTGGCATTGACAGTCAGAATTGGTCCGCCATAAAAAATGGTGTCGGCATTGCCCTTAGCAAATACCAATGCGCATTGCGCCATCAATAAAGCAGAAAGTAGTTTTGGTGCGAATTTCATATTAACTCCTAACATGTAAATTTATTACTTCAAAATAACAACAGTTGCCGTTGCTCGTGCACCCCAGCCCGAAGGGCCGCCTGGCGTATTGCTAACGTAATAGATTGGGCCTGCTCCAAAAGAGAAAGGCACACCGTCAATTACAAACAATTTAGAAACACCGGCATAAAGCGGATTGGTCGTACGATGGGAATCATAGTTATATTGCGCTTCCATATTGGCGGTATAGGTCCATGCCGTTTTAGTTGTGTATGCAACAAAAGGCTGACCATAGAGATTGTTTTGGGTACCAAAGGCTGGATTGCCACCGACATTCCATGATTGGTAGCCTAGCAAACCGTATGTCCAAGGGCCGTCACGATTGAGAACAACACCGGTGACACCGGCACCTGTTTGCTGGGAGCCAAACTTACCGCTATTACCTGATGGTGATTGCGCATACGGACCAATACCCCAAATCCATGAAGAGTTAGTGTTTGGCGCGTAAAAGGATTCAAGCGTCACGCTGGCAATACCGTAACCAGAAAAAGAATGTCCTGGAGCAGATTGGATACTTGTCTCTCTCACACCGGCAACAATCGGACGAACGATAAAGGTATCACCACCGCCCAAATTAAATGGCATCACTGGCTGAAACAGCAAGGTTTGCTCTGAACCACCTTGATTAAGACCAAGGCCACGGCTGAACTCGTACTGCAAAGGTACGGAGATCATGTTGGCAATCGGGTTAGCCAACTTCTTGGCAATATCGACACTATCAACCGCTGGTTTAGCTGGCGCTAACGCTCCAGATTTTTCAGCAGCAATGGTTCCAGTGCGAGCAGCTGCTTCTTGAGCTAATGCAGAAGATGCAAAAGTCAACGCTGTAGATGCGATGACTGCAATTTTAAGAATATTGTTCATGAGAATCAGGTATGGAAATTAGAAGTTAAATGTAGCCATCACCTGCGGGCCATGGAAGATGCCCTTGAGCAATGTTGAGTCGTTGTTGCCGCTCTTGATTTCAAAGCCAATAGCGCGATAGGTTAACGACAGGTCCACCATTTTGCTCAGTGCAACACCTACGCCAGTTGATGCCTGCCAAGTTTGATGATTAGGGCCGCCAGCAGTGCCAATATCAGCATAAAGAGGAACATACCAATTAGAGCCTAGGATGCGATAGCGGCTATTAAAGCCGACAACACCATAAGTCGCAGGCGTAGCTGATGAGACATTTTCTCGCATGGAAGGATCGGACTGTAGCGCCACATCAAATGAAGTGGTCAAACTAATCCAACGCACACCAAGCAAAGCATCTACATAGGCATCTTGGTTATTGAATACGGTGTAAGTACCCATCAAGTTAAATAATGACGCTTGTAGAGTTGATTTATCGCCAGCTCTAAATGCCGGATCACCTTTGAAATTAAAGCTACCTGATTTTTGTAAGGTAGCAGTAGCAAAGTCAGCCAACACACCCCATTTACCGTAATGCGCTTCACCCGCAATCATCGCACCTGACTTGAGATTGCTAAGTAGATTATTCATCGAGATGTCGGCATTTTTAGATCCAGTGCCACCAGCACTAACCGTAGTGTTTACCTGTGGAATCCAGCCGTATGGGGAGACTGAAAAACGCCATCCATCTGCCACTTGAGGAATTGGTGAAAAAGCTTCTTGAGCTTGGGCAGCGCTAGTCAAAGCAAATGACGCGCAAGTTATCAGGAGGGAGGCAAGGATTTTTTTAGTCATAAGAGTGGGATAAGTGAAATACGAATTAAGAAACTGATTCATCGATTGAATCCTTACTGGTATCTAAATAATGATTCAAGGAATTAACCATTGAGATGGTGGATGATGCTGCCCAGGAAAATGAAAACAGTCCTGAGAATGCAATAAAGGCTGGGATTAAATGCCAACCATCTGGAAGCACACCCGGAAAATCACCTAAGGTCGTATAACTGCTAGCACTTAAGCGGACCGCAGAAATCCAATCGGGAGAAAGTCCTGTAGACAGCAAAGCAATTGCCCAAATTGAAATAGCGCCAAGCTGTGCAAGAGCAAGAACTTGGGTGCAAATGATGAAGAAAAAAGTTGCTCTGAGTTTGGATGGCTTGGGCGCAGTCCCAACAGAGGATCTGAAAAAATGAATCATGCCCACATTAACAAACCCATTTACACCTAAGACTAGCCCAACCAAAAAAATACCAAATGCAGCCTCTTTCATCGTGGCATATAGGTAGGCTGTCGTTGAAAGAAACATGATGCGAGCTTATATTTGGTGTGGGTTGTAGGGGTAAAGCCATTCAAAATAACTGGCCCTCAATTTAACCAAATTCGTGTTCTGAGACTTGCGAATACTTTCTATTCCTTGCAATTCCTTACAAGATGATATGCACGCTCACTAAAAGCTGATACCCATTGCCCCGCAAGGCCCGAAATGACTTTTCAACCCCTACCTCAACAAATTTCTTACGCAAACGCGTAATCCGAACCTCCAGACCAGCCTTGCTAGTCTCATCTACTGGCTCATTACAAATCTCCAGCAGCCTGTAATAAGGCAAATTCGATGATGGGGACTCGCTTAAAGCCTTAACAATTAATGCCTCTTGCCTATTAAGTTCAACTGCTTTTAGGCCGGATAAGGTCAAGCTTTTGAGATTGAGCGTGATTTCTGGGGTGACCTTTTGGGAAATTACACGCCTAGAGATACTTCCAATGACAGCCAATAATTCAGGATTTGAAACTGGCTTAGTAAGATATAAATCAGCACCAGACTCATAGCCCTTTATCTTGTCTTCTGCTGATGTGCGAGCAGTGAGCATGACAACCGTAAGATAGGTATTCAGTCTTTTATAGCGGGCAGCTATATCAAAACCGCTTTCTCCAGGTAAATTGACGTCAGCGATCAAAACATCAAAGTTATTGACTGCAAAAATTTCATCCAACTGCTCACCAGAATCGGCACCCTGAACAAAATACCCTGCAATAGAAAGGTCTTGAACCAATAGCGACCTTAAGTCGTCATTGTCTTCAACAATGGCAATTTTTAGATTGGTATCCATACCGTAAATGTAATTTGATTATCGTTAACGGACAACTTTACCTCACCCTGCAAGGCGTGAACCAACTCTCGTACCAGAAATAAGCCTAAACCAGAGCCGCTAATTTTGCTTGCGGCTGGGCTTCTGTAATATTTCTCGAAAGCTAGCACTGGATCTGGCGCACCCATGCTACCGATCCTATTTTGAACGCTAAATTGCAGGCGCCTTGATTCATGCTCATCGAGGATATCTACACGAATATCGATGTCAGTTCCTGGTGCCGAGTATTTAATGGCATTACCGAGAAGATTTGAAACAACAATACTCACGATATCTGGATCAGACTCAACATTGACGTCTGCATGACCATGAATTAAAAATCTTTTATCCAGCCTTCCGTCTGAAATAATTGAATTTAATAAAACTAAAAAATTAAAATTAGATTTATTGACCTGCAGAACATTCAACTCAAGACGATCGAGCTGTATACATTTATCAATAATAGAGTCAATATTATTGACCGCCCTATTGGCATATTCTTCTAACTCAGATCCAGTAACCTTGCGATCTACCACTAGCTTTAAAACTGAGAGGGGTGTTCTTATCTCATGGGTAAGCATTGACATCAACTTACCCTGCTCCTCTCGCCGAATACGCTCATTCTCAACCTCTTCCTTAAGCGCGGCAGACTTAAGGGCTTCATTTTTCAATATGAATTTAGCGCGATATTGTAATATCCAGCAAAAAATTAAGCCGCTTAACGCACTGTAAATAATATTAGAGTGCGCCGCTAACTCATTGGATGGAGCAACTCCCAGGGCTGGGAACACAACCATTGCCCACATGAATAGATTTAATGTGAAATACACGCGCAGTATATTGATCGGCAGATTGGTATTTTTCACACCATCTATGCCGGTACCAAAAAGTGATGTTACCCAAAATAGAATCGCTACCAATATGACAAGTAATGCATTTATCTTTAAGGCAAGCCCTGGATTCACAAATATCAATATGGCAATAATACAAATAGAGATGCAAATCGCACCATTAAATAAATACGCATAAAAACGTTTTAAAGCGTACTCCCTAAAAAGAAACTTGTTCGCCAAGACCCCAATTACTGGGTAGATCACAACTGAGACATAAGTAAAGTAATTAATGACTGATTGATCAATGTGAGGATCAAAGAGAATTCGTGCATACCCGTACAAAAAGAACACATGACAAAATGAAATGAATTGCTGAATAACAAACATTCCCAAAACAATCTCTCGATTACTTAGCCAGGCACCTAAAAGCCATAAGCCAAGTGAAAATACAAAAACGATGTAGGCCACCAAAATGAGACTGCTTGTATGCTCTGCATCTAAAAAATCCGAGAGAGGCATCACCTCAAAATTCAGCAAGTAAGTTCGGACTGATTTAATCTTTAAATAAATAACTCGCTCATGAGTATTTGCGCCCAAATAGAAACCATGGTTAACGGATCGTACCTCTGCATCACTTGTACTGTATTTAGCGCCCGTTAGTCTTATACCGTTGGGTTCCAAAGCATCAAACAATTGAATGCTTTCTACATAAGCTGGTCGTACCCTTAAAACTAAATCCCTATCTGAAGGGCGTACATCTAATTTGATCCAGTAGGTTGATGGTCGATAGCCTTGCGATAACCAACCTTCATACGCAGTGAACTTTTCTTGCCTTACCTGCTCAAGAGTAAGCGCATTAGTCGTATCTTCAAAATAGGCCTGACTCTGTAGATAACCATCACTAGCACTAGCACTAGCAATCCTTACGGAGAGAGTCAGAAGCAAAATGAGGATTGAGAAGAGGGTCTTCAGCATGCAAGGAAAGGTCTATTCAGGGCTTAAGTAATCATAATCAGTAATGGCAATAAAAAACCACTCCGAAGAGTGGTTTTAGCTTTCCAGAACTGCAATTACTTCAAAATAACAACAGTTGCCGTTGCTCGTGCACCCCAGCCCGAAGGGCCGCCTGGCGTATTGCTCACGTAATAGATTGGGCCCGCTCCAAAGGAGAAAGGCACACCGTCAATTACAAACAATTTAGAAACACCGGCATAAAGCGGATTGGTCGTACGATGGGAATCATAGTTATATTGCGCTTCCATATTGGCGGTATAGGTCCATGCCGTTTTAGTTGTGTATGCAACAAAAGGCTGACCATAGAGATTGTTTTGGGTACCAAAGGCTGGATTGCCACCGACATTCCATGATTGGTAGCCTAGCAAACCGTATGTCCAAGGGCCGTCACGATTGAGAACAACACCGGTGACACCGGCACCTGTTTGCTGGGAGCCAAACTTACCGCTATTACCTGATGGTGATTGCGCATACGGACCAATACCCCAAATCCATGAAGAGTTAGTGTTTGGCGCGTAAAAGGATTCAAGCGTCACGCTGGCAATACCGTAACCAGAAAAAGAATGTCCTGGAGCAGATTGGATACTTGTCTCTCTCACACCGGCAACAATCGGACGAACGATAAAGGTATCACCACCGCCCAAATTAAATGGCATCACTGGCTGAAACAGCAAGGTTTGCTCTGAACCACCTTGATTAAGACCAAGGCCACGGCTGAACTCGTACTGCAAAGGTACGGAGATCATGTTGGCAATCGGGTTAGCCAACTTCTTGGCAATATCGACACTATCAACCGCTGGTTTAGCTGGCGCTAACGCTCCAGATTTTTCAGCAGCAATGGTTCCAGTGCGAGCAGCTGCTTCTTGAGCTAATGCAGAAGATGCAAAAGTCAACGCTGTAGATGCGATGACTGCAATTTTAAGAATATTGTTCATGAGAATCGGGTATGAAAATTAGAAGTTAAATGTAGCCATCAACTGCGGACCATGAAAGAGGCCTTTAATTAAGTCTTGATTGTTGCTACCAGACTTGACGTCAAAGCCAATAGCACGGTACGTTAAAGAAACGTCTACCATTTTGCTAAGTGCTACGCCCACACCGGTTGATGCCTGCCAAGTAAAGTGATTTGGGCCACCAGCAGTACCAGCGTCGGCATACAAAGGAACATACCAATTAGAGCCCATGATGCGATAACGGCTGTTCACACCAAGAACACCATAGGTAGCTGAAGCTACAGATGAGCTGCTAATTTTGTCAGTCGTTCCGACTAAATTCAAATCCAAAGTAGTCGTCAAACTAATCCAACGCACACCAGCCAAAGCGTCCACATAGACATCTTGATTGTTAAATGCAGTGTAAGAACCCATCAAATTAAATAATGAGGCTTGTAAAGTGCCCTTATCTCCAAATTGGTATGCTGGGTCGCCATGATATTTGAAGCCGCTTGATTTTGATACAACTGCATTAGCAAAATCCAGAGACACGCCCCACTTACCGTAATGCACCTCACCCGCAATCATCACGCCTGACTTAAGGTTGCTGATAATGTTGTTCAGGGAGAGATCTACACTTTTAGATCCAGGCCCACCACCACTATCAGTAGTGCCAACAGTTGGGAGCCATGCGTATGGAGAAACGGAAACGCGCCATCCATCTGTCACTTGAGGAATTGGTGAAAAAGCTTCTTGAGCTTGGGCAACGCTAGTCAAAGCGAATGATGCGCAAGTTACCAGGAGGGAAGCAAGGATTTTTTTAGTCATGAGAGTGCACTGTATTGGGTGTTATTAAAGGGATATTGGTACTAATTTTGAGAGCTATTATAGACTGCAGAGCCAATTAAAGTGGGCTAATGCGCTAAAAATTGAAGGAGATCTTTGCATAAGCAGACCAGTCATATTGTTTATAGGTTTGCACTACCTGTTTGCTGCCGCCGACCGCAAAAACCCAGTTTTTAGCAAAGCGATGGGTCACCATGGCATCAATTGGCACAAACCACCCTCCTCCAGCGGAGTTATAGACCATCCCGTTCTCATCCCAAAAGCGCAGCATCGTATCAGGAGTCAACTGGAAGCCAATTGTAGGAAATAACTGCAAACTCCTTAACAAGGCTGGCTGACTAGGATTGGCGCTCACACTATTGTTTTTCGTGTCAAAGCCATACATATAGCGAATTAACGGTGAGAAATCGGTTACATGCAAGAGGGTATCGATCTCCGGCTGGAATGACCACCCCAACTGAGGCCCTACTGCCCACTGCCCATTATTCCCAAAAGGAAAGATCACGCGCCCACCAACTAACGCACCTAGAGACTTTAATAAACCATTGTCTTGCCCCCAGACAGTGACCATGGTTTGACCAGCGCTGTACTGCCCTGAATTATTGGCGGATGATATTGAATTGAAATTAGATACATAAGCAGTATCCAAACGAATACGCCCACGCCATTCACCAAGCGCTAAGGGGTTGTAATAGCGCAGCCTAAGCGTATTTTGATAATTATCATCACCGTTGTAATTGTGATACGCCCAAAATTCCAGCACCTTACTATCTGTGAGCTGCTGCGAATCATTGTCAAATTTTGAAACGGGCACTAATAAATCTTCGGCATGGGCTACCGAGACAAATAAGCAGATGAGAAGCGATAAAAAATATTTCATTACTGGGAACTAGTTACTGTTTGACGATTTTCATATTTGCATCCTTCATGATCTTTTGAACTTCTGGAGAGCTGAGGATAATTTTTTTAGCAGCAGCTCTTAAGCGATCTACTGCCTCAGGAGGCAATGAAAACGAAGTAGGCAAGCCATTAAGGTATTCATATTCTGCTTTGTCATCGAGCATATTAAATGCAACATTCACAGCATATAAACCAATATCAGGCGTATTTACAATCTTGGCTAATGCAGGATCTTTGTTACTGGCAAACAATTTAGATTTACGTAATTTGCGCATGCTATTCCAGCGGGCCTGAGTATCCTTCAAGGTCTCAACCTCTTCATAAGAATAGTGATCAATCGGAACACCAGTGGCCTTAATTAGCAAATCAATACTGCCCGGGCCGTTAACCGATTTATTCCATGAAGTTTCAGGGGAAGAAAGGGAGTTGACTACCACGACAATAATTCGCTTTACACCATCAAATGGTGTTGATAAGCCCGCGAGTTGCATGGCCTCAAGCCCTTCTAAAAAATCAAGCAGCTCACGCATAGCGAGATTATCGGCAAGACCACCATCGACTACATGTATGTACGGATTATCTTTTTGATCGTGATATGCCTTTAATTCTTGCATCGATTTAATTAAACGTGCAGCTGGCCTTGGAGCATTAGCTGAGTTTTCAAAATAACGCAGGTAATCAGGCTCAGTAAATTTGCACTGGCCAGCATAATTGTTATAGCTTACCGGCGATAAGACAAAAGGAACTGCAGAAGAGGATGCAGCCGCACGGGCTAAAGGTACGCCATACACATCTGAGCACAGGTAATCGAAAAAATCTTGATCAAAAGCAAAGCCAGCACCCGAAGAAATATCAGTGCCTGAGGCTAAAACAAAGGGGGCATTGCGCTTTGGTAGATCGCCATAGGTAGCACCATGAAATAAAATCTCATCATAGAGTTCGGCGGCTAATTCAGAACGCCCCCACCCTGTTGAGGCTAAGTTGGTCCAATTTACAGGATTGACTGCTCTACTTATTAACTCACCCTGCACATCACGCTTTAAAAAATCGGCATCATAAAAATCAAATAGCTTTTCACCATGCAAGCCATAAGCAAGTGCGGTAAAGCTACCACCTGATACACCAGTAATGAAATTGACCTGATCAAGAGCGCGAATTTTTTTACCATCTGATTTAACTAGCTCAATTTCGCGAAGAGCCTCGAGTACGCCATAGGAGAATGCAGCGGCCCTAGTACCACCTCCAGAAAAAGCCAAGACCACCAAAGTCTCGGGCATTATTCCATTCTCAAATCTATCTGGATTTAAAAAACGGTAGCCTTTTTGCAGCTCAATTTTATCTATGGCTGGATTGATTGGCCTGCTGGCACACCCCACCACACCCAAAAGCAAAAAAGCGCTTACTAGCATTAGAAGCGCAGATCTTGCCTCGTGACGAGTGGTATTTAGTGACTTCAAGAAATTATTTCAATCTAATTGCGATTAATCGACATTTAAAAATGCAAAGAAACCACCCGTAGGTGGCTTCCGATTCATTGCATCAGCAATAAATTATGGCGTTACAACATGCCATGCATTGTTGACGTTATCACCAGTCTTATCTCCAGGATTCTTATCCTTTATGTAGAAATAAAGTGGCTTGCCCTTGTAGGTCAATTGCTTCTGACCATTGTTACGGGTGATAGAAGAAAAATCTCCGGAAAGCATGATGCCTGGCTCTACGTAGACTGGAGGCCAATTATCTGCACAGGTTAATGTGCACTCAGATTTACCTGAGCCAGCCTGATCTTTATCAAAGGTATAAACGGTTTTGCCATAACTGCTTGTCAAAATTCCATTAGTAACTTTTACAAAATCCGCTGAAGATGTTTTTACATCAGGCGTACCTGAGCATGCAGCCAATGACAGCGCAACAATTGCTAGCGCACAAATTTTCATTAAATATTTCATTCTTTATCCTTTACTTGTGCTGTGAATTAATTACCTGGTCCAACCAAGGTAACTTCAATACGACGATTTTGTGCGCGACCATCTGGGGTTGCGTTAGAAGCTACAGGATTAGATTCGCCCATACCTTGCGCAGAAATCAAACTTTGACTTACGCCTTTACGAATCAGGTAATCAACTACGTTATCTGCACGCTTAGAGGATAAATCGAGATTAGTTGTAATACCTTGATTGCGCAACTCAGGCCCAATTGAAAGATTGTCTGTGTAACCACGTACAACTACCTTGGTATTTTGGAAGCCAGAAAGTGTTGGCGCCATTTTTGCTAGCACTTGATCTGCTTTTGCATTTAAACGGTAGCCACCCTCTGGGAACAAAATCTTGTCGCGAATAGTAATGCGCAACTCGCCCTGTAATTGACGAATCTCGACCTCATCACCTTGATAGGCTTGTTGAAGCTGGGTGTACGCCTGGTCTAGCTGATTGTATTTATTTTGGCTTACACAGGCACTCAAAAGGGCCAGTGCTGCAATGGAAAACGCGATAAAACCTTGTTTCATGAAGCTCATGTATTTTCTCCAGAATCTTTAAAAATGGTTGCTTAGATGCTTAGTTAATATAGCCCAAAGGCGTACTCAAACCTTACAAAAGCCTACAAAACCCAAAATAACGACCCATAAAGGGGTATTTTTAGGGTCCGTCATTCATAACAATCCCCCCGCAGGGCTTTCTAGTTTTGAGGGCATCCATTAGCCAATGGCTTACCAGCCACTCGATCCTTCACCCACTCAAGATACATCGGCGCTGAAACTCCAGGGGTTGTGAAGTGAGTTTGCTCACCAGGCAACTGGTTTCTTCCTACGTTCGCACCCATAGCGCACATTTGCTTTTGATAAAGCTCATGCATGACTGGAGGAACTGCAGTGTCTTTAGTGCCCCAGTAAATTACAACTGGCGCTACCGGCTTAACAGGCTTCACGCTACCATTAACAAATGCCTTTACCCATGCTAAAGAATTACTGGGTTCTGGCTTTAAAAGAGATTTATAGCTATCTCCATAGGCATAGTTGAAGGTATCTGCTAGCGCATGGATACATTTATTTTTCGCCAGCTTATCGACAACCTTAGCCCCATCCTCTGTTAGCACATCAGTCAGCTGTAAACCAGGGAATGCCGCTTGAGTACCCCAAAGACCGATCATATAGTGAGCAAATAAGAATACATTGGGGACGTTAGCCTGAGTAAATCCATTCATGAGCTTTTTTGCGGCAGCTTCATCGGTCGGTATATTGGATAACATGGCTGCCACGTCATCTGGCGCTAGGGCAACAAATCCAAGGTACTGCAAGTTATCCGCAGCAGTGCCCTGAAGAGCTTGATACTCAGGCAGGCTTGCTGCAGCAATAGTGGCACCACCACCCTGCGACCAACCGTAAACTAGAGTCTTCTTGCCGGCACCCACTTCTTGCATAGAGCTAGCCGCTCTTGCAGAGTTAATAACATCTCTACCGTTTGTTTGTGCCACAGCATATTGATGCTTGCCGCCTCCACCAAGACCTTGGTAGTCTGTAGCTACAACAACATAACCCTGATTAATAAACTCTTGACCATTTGGAATGCCGTAATCAGTCCAAGAGTTGCCGCCCATCAAGAAATATTCATTTAAAGCAGCCGTTGGATCAATGATTTGCGATGGCCCACAATTTTGCGCTGATCCCGTTGTGCCATGAGCCCAAGCAAGAATAGGCCTACCTTCTTTTGGAGCCGAACCAACTGGAGCAATGATGGTTCCTGTAGCAATCGTTTTGCGTCCCGCCACATCGGATGAGATATAGGCAATCTTCCAAGCCTGCGCACCTTTAATAGAAGTCTCTATTTTTTCTTTCTTGATCACTTGCCCTAACTTACCTTCGGGAGCCATTTTCATGACGGAGGCATAAAAAGGTGGCATTGGTGGATCTGCGTACACAACCGGAGAAAGAATACTCAAGGCTGCACCGAGCGCCAATACTGAAAGGATGGAAGTTTTTTTCATGATCTAAGGGAAATTTGGCTTTGAAAGTCATATTAAACACTAAACCCGTATGGGCCCACAATCATATTTGAATATTTCAAATGCGTTGAACGGCCAAAAGAAAAAACCACCCCGAAGGGTGGCTTTTATTTAATGGCGCTCTAACGCTAAAACAGAAATTAATTAGAAACTGTTTTATAGCTAGAAGATTTAGGAATAGACCACTGCTTACGTTCCTTGGCATTCCAATCGTAATCCTTCATATTGAATTTGAAGATATCACTTCCACCAAAGAATCTTGCATAGTAGGTCAGATTTTTTTGATCGCCAACAACAGTTTGTTGTGTGTGATCATAAAAATACTTGCCTTTTGCATCGGCCTTACCACCATTGGAGAGGCTCGTGCCAGGCGGAATGTCAAACATATTAGCAATATGCCAAGCAAGCTCTACTCTTGGTAGATCAGCAGCGTACTTGTCTGCCGCCTGCGAATACTCAACAGCTCTTAAGAAGCGGCTCTGACTCATAAAGTCGCCTGGAAGACCGTGCATACCGCTGCCAGCACTTTTAGGGGTGAATTTAACTCCGCCAATTGTCTTGGTGCCTACATCTACGGGAGATAAATTCAAATAATTTGTGAGATTTGTCATCATCCAGTCAAATGGTGGATCATTTGCCATTGCGCCAATTGGGTTATCGTAAAGATTAAGTTGACCCTTCACATATTCAATAACAACGCTCTTGCCATTTGCATCGTGGAAGCCAAAATGCATTTTCACAACTTCATTATTCCACTTATCAAACTTTGAATTGTTGACAAAAATCTTCTTCATTCCCGCTTTGATTTCTTCAACGGTAGCGAAGTTACTCAAAATGTAATTGACTACTTGGTACGAAGCGATACTATTTTTGGCATCAGCACCGGTTGGATTTTGATAATCAGAGGAAACGGGCAAATACTGCATACCGCCCATCAAGCCTTTTTCGTTCATGCCATCGCCGATAAGATCCATATCATAGGCATTAAGACCAATAAGAGCATATTTACCATTCCAAGCTAAACCAGAACCAGCCACACCATCAGGGCCAGTTGCCTTGAATTGGTGATTTCTTGGATACAAAGCAATTTTCATCGGCAATTCCATAGCGAATTCAATTGTTCTGGCATATACAAGGCTGCCGTCCTTGTTTTTTAAAATAAAACTGGTGCATGCATTGCTAATTGCAGGTGCAATACCAAATGCAGCTATCAGCACGATGCTGACAATTTTGGCTAAATTAGTTTTCATGGAGTCTCCATATAGAGTTGTAATCAAGGGCGAAATTTAACAAAAGCAGCTAGAGATTTCTTACAAAACATTTCACACCCATTAAAGCCAGCCGAATTGGGGTGATTTCAGGCCAATTCGGGGTTAAAGCACGAAAATACGCTTTATAGACCCCAAATAGAAAAACCACCCAAAAGGGTGGCTTTTCTTGTTAAAACTTAAATATAAGAATTAAGACAAATTACTTCATCTTTTTATAGGAAGAAGTGCTTTCGTTATTCCACTGCCTTACTTCTTTGGCATTTAAGTCATAGTCATTCATATTAAATGCGTAGATGTCACTGCCACCAAAGTATCTTGTGTAATAAGTCAGATTTTTTGCGTCTGCAACAGTGGTGTATTGAGTGTAATCCGAGCCATAGTTTCCTTTTGCGTCAGGCTTAGCGCTTCCCAACACTGATCCAGGCGGAATATCAAACATATTGATCAGGTGCCAGGCCATCTTCACCTTAGGAACATCTGGGGAATACTTATCTGCTGCCTGTGAAAACTGAACAGCTCGTAAGAAGCGGCTCTGACTCATGAAGTCGCCAGGCAATCCATGCAAACCACTTCCAGCACTTCTTGGTTTAAACGGAACGCCATCAATTGTTTTGGTGCCAATCTCGACAGGCGATAGATTCAAATAATTTTCGACATTCATCATCTGCCAATCGAATGGCGGCTCATTGGCTAGAGCTCCAATTGGATTATCGTAAATATTCATTTGGCCTTTAACGTACTCAACCACAATACTCTTGCCGTTCAAATCATGGAATGTGTAGTGCTGCTTGACCGTATCACCACCCCACTGTGCCAACTTTGAATTGTTCACAAATATCTTCGATAAGCCCGCCTTAATCTCGTCCGTATTTGCAAAATTACTCAAAACATAAGCAATCACTTGATATGAGGCAATACTATTTTTTGCATCATTACCAGTTGGATTTTGATAGTAAGCTGCAACAGGCAAATTCTGCATACCGCCTGTTAAGCCCTTCTCATTCATACCATCGCCGATAATATCCGTATCGAATGCACGTAGACCCATAAAAGCATACTTGCCATTCCAAGCTAAGCCAGAACCAGCTACGCCATCTGGGCCAGTTCCTTTGAATTGATGGTTTCTTGGTGTTAGAGCGACTTTCATCGGTATTACATACCCGTACTCAATGGTTCTTGCATATACAAAGCTACCATCTTTATTTTTTAAAATAAAACTAGTGCACGCGTAGCTGATTGCCGGCGCAATAGAAAAAGTAGCTATCAGCATAACGCTGATTGCTTTAAATAATTTCATCTTCATTAGTTCTCCAAATTGATTTGTAATGGAGATTGAAATCTAACAAAAATTATTTTTAATTACTTACAAAAAATTTCATGAGAATGAAAAGAGGGGGGTTGGCAATACAAGTGATCTATAAATATTTCAAAAGATTTCAAATCTTTACAAATTATTGCAATACGATCTGAACATCAACAAGAAGCTGATAGCCATTTCCTCGCAAAGCGCGAATAGATTTTTCAACGCCTGCCTCAACAAATTTTTTACGTAGTCTGGTGATTCGAACTTCTAGACCACCTTTAGCAACTTCATCAAGATCATCGTTGCAAATTTCTAATAGTCTGAAATACGGCAAGTTAAATGATGGCGACTCACACAAGGCCTTAATCATGGATGCCTCTTGCTTACCAAGGTCAACGGTTTTAAGGGGGCCAGTGAGGGTTAGGCTCTTGAGATTGAGCAATATTTCCGGTGCAACACTCTGCGCAATGACGCGCCTAGAAATACTCCCAATCACTGCCAGTAGTTCAGTATTTGAAACTGGTTTTGTCAGGTATATGTCCGCTCCAGACTCATAACCTGCCACCTTGTCCTCCTCCGAAGCCCTAGCTGTAAGCATCACAACGGTGAGATAGGCATTCTGTCTTTTATAGCGAGCTGCGATATCAAAACCGCTCTCACCTGGTAAATTCACGTCAGCGATCAAAACGTTAAAGCTATCCAAAGAAAAAATTTCTTCCAGTTGCTCGGCTGATTCCGCCCCTTTAACAAAATACCCAGCGTTGGATAAGCCCCTGATTAGTAGGGCTCTTAGGTCAGCATTGTCTTCGACAATAGCTATTTTTAAATTGGGATCCATACGGTAAATGTAATTAAATTATCTTTGATGCTTAACTTTACCTCACCGCCTAAGACATGCGTCAACTCTCTCACCAGAAATAAGCCCAATCCCGAACCACTAACCATAGTGGCTGAAGGACCTCGGTAATACTTCTCAAACGCAAGCTCTGGATCAGGCACACCCATGTTACCGATCACGTTCTGAACACTAAATTGAAGGCGTCTTGGTAAGTTACTTTCCAGAATTTCCGTATCAATAACTATTTCGGTCTCTGGAGCGGAATATTTAATGGCATTACCCAGCAGATTAGAAACGACAATGCTCAGAACTTGAAAATCAGATTCGATATCAATATCCCCCTGCTGCAATATTGAGAATCTAGTTTCCAGCCGAGTATCAGAAATGGTAGTTATCAATAAATCTGAAAAATTAAACTTTGTCTTATGGATTTGAATCACATTCAAGTCAAGTCTATCTAGCTGAATACATTTATTAATAATAGAGTCAATATTAGTCACTGCTCTATTGGCATATTCCTCAAAATCAGACCCAACAACCTGCTGATCTATCACGAGCTTTAAAACCGACAAGGGTGTCTTGATTTCATGGGTGAGCATTGACATTAACTTACCCTGCTCTTCGCGCCTAAGTCTTTCATTTTCGACCTCTTTTTTGAGGGCGGCAGATTTAACAAGTTCATTTTTTAGAATAGATTTGGCACGGTACTGAAGTATCAGGCAGAAAAATAGGCCGCTTAATACGCCATAGATTAGGTTGTAATGAATCGCCAAATCATTAGACTGGGTAAATCCAAGTAAGGGCAGAATCACTATTGCCCACATTGCTAAATTGAATGTGTAATAGAGTCGCAGGATATTGATAGGGAGATAAATATTTTTTTGTGTGCCAGAAGCGCTGGTACCAAAAAATGACGTTACCCAAAACAATACCCCCATTAAGATAATGAACGATGCGTTGATCTTTAGGGCGGTGCCGGTGTTACCTACCACCAACATGGCAATAATCAGCACTGAAATACAAATCACACCATTAAACAAGTACTTATAGAAACGCTTTAAAGAATACTCACTAAAGAGAAATTTGGTTGCTACAACTGCAGTAAACGAGTAGGTCACCACCAATACAAAGGTCATGTAATTAATGACAGATTGATCGATGAAGCGGCCTAATAAGAGCCTTGCATACCCATACAAGAAAAACGCGTGGAGAAATGAGACGAATTGCTGGATAACAAACATCCCCAGCACAAGCTCACGGTTGCCAAGCCAAACCCCAAAAAGCCACAAGGCCAGCAAAAATATAAAAATAATATAGGCCGCATAAATCAGGCTACTGGTGTACTCGGCACTGAAAAATTCTGAGGCCGGCATCACCTCAAAACCCAGTAAATAGGTTCGGACTGATTTAACCTTTAAATAGATTTGACGTTCATGCTCATTCGACCCCAAATTAAAGTTGTGATTGAGCGTCTGTATCTCAGAATCTGATACCTCGTGCTTAGCTCCTGTAACTCTGTTAACTTCCAGGGCAGATGAATCAAAAAGTTGAATGTCCTCTATAAAGACTGGTCGTATTCTGAGAACTAAATCTTTATCTGAAGGACGAATATCCAACCTAATCCAATAGGTAGATGGCTGATAGCCTTTTGCCAACCATCCTGCGTAAGAAGTAAATTTTTCCTTCTTTACCTCTTCGAAGGTAAGCGAATTAGTCTTATCTTCAAAGTAGGCCTGACCTAATAGATAGCCTTCACTTGCACTGGCGCAGCCAATAAAGAGAGCAACAACTAAAAAGAGAGATTTGACTAAAGTCTTCAAAATTAAAAAGCTTCTTTATAACTATGGACGAGCGTACAACTCTTTACCATTCTTAATAGTCTTTACAACTTGAATATCTTTAATTTCGATTGGATCTACTTTCAATGGATTGCGATCGAGTAAGGCCATATCAGCGAGTTTGCCAGTTGTAATACTACCCTTGGACCCCTCTTCTTTGTACTGATATGCGGGTACAGATGTAAATCCACGCAGAGCCGTGTAGGCATCAATTCGTTGATCAGCCCCCAAGGTACTGCCACCATAAGTCTTACGATTTACAGCAGTCCAAATCGTAAACAAGGCACTTGGCCCAGATGAAGGAGTGTCATTATGAATACCAAACTGGATTCCTTTGGTTTGAGCTAGATTTAATGGGACCATATTGCTAGCCCTCTCTTCTCCCAGAATTTTTCTATACACATCGCCATACATCCAGATATGGTTAGGCATAAATTGAGGAAGAATCTTATTGGCCTTGTATTGATCTAATTGATCATCGCGAATAAAGAAGGAGTGCGCAATTGCTGTTCTGCGATCTTCAGTAACACCTGTTTCTCGGATTGCCTTGGTAATCCCAGCAAGAGTCATATCAATTCCGGCATCACCATTGGAATAACCATAGTATTGAATATTCTTTTCATAGGCCAACTTAGCATAACGATTCACTAAATCCTGGGTAGCAACAGCCATGCCACGCCAATCTTTTGGGAACCCCGTAGTGTCGTTATAAGGCTTAGTGAAATACGCCAAACGTAATTGGGGTGCGCCATCAGTAGAAACTAAAATTCCAGCAACTTTGAAGCCACCATCACCCTTTGTGTAAACACCAAATGGGTATTTTTGATTTGTTGCCAGCAATTGATCAACCACATCGTAGGTTGGTAACGCAATCAGATCCAGGCTAATCACATTGCGATCTACTGCTTGACGCATATTGCGCATGTCCTCAAGCGTAACCTCATAGCTTTGTGCAGTAGTAAAGCCATTGGAGGCATAAATCCTCTCGGCTTTGCGATAGGTTTCCATTGTCAAATCTTGAGAGTACTTACCAAACACCTTGGCTGTCGCGCTTATATTTGGGCTGCCGATCAATTCGCCGGTGAGCTTTCCAGTTTTGGGATCGACAGGAATCATCCCTTGCACTACTTTGGTGGATTTAGTAATACCCAATTTTTTCAAGCCTGCGGAATTCACAATTCCGGTGAGAGTAGAAATGTTATTAATGAATACCGGTTGATTCGGAAACGCTTCGTCCAATTGCGCAATTGTCAAAGGTCCATCCGTTAGAAAAGCATCTGCATACTCTGCACCAATGATCCAACCATTGAATGGTCGAGCCTCGGCTTTCAAACGACCTATGAGCTCCTGAGTGGTATGGGGAGGTTTCTTGGAAAAATAACCAAGATTCACAGCCAGAGTATTTTGAGCAATTAAAGTGAAGTGGCCCCATGCATCGATAAAACCCGGGATCAAAGTTTGACCTTTTAAATCATGAATATCTGGATTAGCCCCGGCCTCATTTAACGCGTCTCTCATGCTGCCGACATAAGCGATCTTCTTGCCTTTAACTACAACCGCTTCAACATACTGCGGTTTATCACCTTCCATCGTCAGAATGTCGCCATTGAAATACACGCTTGCACTACCAGCACATACTTGGTTGGCAATCAAAAGCAGAAAAGCGGGTAAACCTATCTTGAGAATTTTCATCGCGAAATTGCTTTTTTAATAAATAGAGGAACCTGCGAGGGCAAGTGATAAACTGCTAATTCGGAACCGAACGTGCAATTTCCTGGCTCACCTTAACAAATGCCCGGGTCTGCGCACTTACCAGAGCATCTACCCCAGTACCAGTAACTGGCTCGCGTACTAATGAGCGACCCATCAAATTTGCTGACTTTGTCGCCGCATTTTGACTTGGGGCCTTTTCGGCAGATTGGTTCTTAGCCAGAGCCGGCTTGATAGTCCAGAGCACATCAACTAAAACACTGTCACCTTGTTTGCTCTGAAGATTTTGCACATCCAGCAGCACTTGGTAATCAAAATTGGTTTGGGTGCTTTGTGCGAAATTCCAAACATTTGAAGTGCCGATATCCTTAGCTAGATTTGAGGCAATCACTCGCCCAATTTCACTCTTGAGTGAACCAGCCCAACGATCGTATTCATATATTTGAACTTGATTGTCGCTACCTAGGATCACCATTTGCGGCTGATCAATCATCTCAGGCAATGAAACTGGCCCAACCATCACTCTCGTATTTTTAGCCCCCGCTAGTGCTGGAGATATAGGGTCTGCATTGAGTGTGTAATAAGTCGTTTTGGGTGAGCTACATCCACCCAAAAAAACTACAAGAAATGTAAACGTTAAAAATAGTCTCATTTTTTCACTGCCTCTGCAGGCTTACCAAATATCAAGGATTGTGGCTGTTGATCCAGCATATCTGTAAGTGTTTTCATTGAGCTAGCTGCTTTTGCAATTTCTCGTAATGAATCTCGCATATCCGTTTGCAATGGTGAATCACTCGCAGTTACAGCATTCAGATTCTTCAGAGTTTTATTCAACTCAGGAACCAATTCTGTATCAAGCTTCTTCATTAAGCGATCGGAATTTTTAAGAACATTGGCCACAGTCTTTTCGGCATCCTCTAAGGCGCTTGGAACCACTGGTAACTCAGGCGGATATAGAGAAGCATTAAACGTATATTTTGGAGCATCCGTGAAAAAGTCTATGGCAATGTACTGCTGACCAGTTAAGTAACTAGCAGTCCGCATTTGTGCGCGAAAACCTTTTTTGATTAATCCCCTCAATCGCTCCACCTCATTCACAGGCGGTGGCAATATACCGCCGGTTTTCAGTGAGCGTATTTTGAGTCGATCAGGATATAAGAATATTTCGACCGGCTGAATTACTTCATAAGTCTGCGGGTCCATAGCAGTATCAATGCTGACCACCTCACCGACATTGACCCCCCTAAACTCTACCGGGGCACCCACAGATAAGCCGCGGACAGATTCCTTAAAGTTCAACACAAAGCGCTGAATACGCGTATCAGGCTGCTTCATGGCCATTACGCGAGTCTGGAATAGCGTAAATATCGCATCCTCTTTGGCGCGCTCAGTAAGGGTGGAGGTTGTGCGTGAAGAATTAGTTACATCCACCTGACCCGGATGATTGGTGATTCGATCAGTATGGTCCTCAACGCTCTGCGGAGCCTCAAAAGCAATACCACCAGCTACAACTGCAACTAAGGACTCTGTTTGCAACTGAATACCTGAAGCACCGATGCTCACATCAATACCACTGGCATTCCAAAAGCGCGTGTTGTTAGTTACATATTGATCATAGGGTGCATCGATAAATACTCTAATAGAAATATTCTTGCCATCCTTATCAAGATCGTAAGCCACCACTTGACCGACATTGAGTCGACGGAAATACACTGGCGTACCGATGCCATGAGATCCTAAGGTGGGAGCCCTTAATATGAACTCACGCCCAGGATTGCCATCCGTTAAGATTGGCGGAACCTCAAGTGCCACAAAGCGATCACTCTTTGAGGCTGACTTACCCAAATCGGCAGCAATAAAAGGTCCATCAAGCAAAGTACTTAAGCCCGAAACTCCACTAGCGGTAATGCGCGGTCTAACAATCCAGAATCGCGTATCGTCTCTTGCAAAATCCGCTGCATCTTTATCAAGTTTGATAGTGGCAATGACTTGCTGATGATCTTCAGACAAGATTACCGTCTTCACTAAACCAATATTGACCTCTTTGTATTTCACAAAGGTTTTTCCGGCTATCAATCCATCGCCAGATTTAAAGGCAACGGTAATCGTGGGGCCGTGATCGACTACCGCTTTATATGCGAGTCCAAGACCTACCAAAATAGCTATGATTGGAATAATCCAGATAATCTGCGGAGCCCAGCGTTGCTTAGCCCTTGCTAGTGCAGATGGAAGATCAGAAAGCTTGGGGCCTTGAGACATATCAGACATGTAAATCCTCAGCTAATTGATTATTTTTCTCTGGAAGATCCGCAGCATCCCAAATGAGCCGAGGATCAAAACTTTTTGCAGCAAAAATGGTGATCACAACTACTGTAGCAAATGCGATGGCACCAGCACCAGCACGAATAGTCATTAAGTTACCAAATTGTACGAGAGCCGTCAGCATAGTGGCTACATAGACGTCAATCATGGACCAACGGCCAATTGCCTCCACCATACGGTACAGGCGCGCACGGAATCTTGGGTTCCAGCGTGAATGGCGCTGGACGGATATCAGAAGAAAAGTTAATGAAAAGAGCTTAGCAAAGGGGATAACAATACTTGCGCAAAATAGGATGATTGCCAATATCTGTGAATCAGAAGTCCACAAAAAAACCACTCCGCCAAAAATAGTGTCCTTTTCAGTGCCAAATAGCGAGCCCGTCGCCATTACAGGCATCAAGTTGGCGGGAATAATTAAGACATAGGCTGCAATCACCAATGCCCAAGTTCTGCTAATGCTATTGGGCTTGCGAAAATGCAAACCAGTGCCACAGCGGGTGCAGTGCAATTTGCCTGAATTAGGTGATTCCTGCTGAACTAGTCCGCAGGCTTCGCAACCCACAAGATTTTGAGAGGCTGCCGAGATCATGATGCCCCCTCTACCTTCTTCAGCTCATCAACCCGCCTCCAGAAAGTGTGAGGGTCAAAGTTAGCAGCTGCAGCAGTTACCGAGATCATCAGCAACACAAACGAACCCAAAGCGATATCCGGTGCGACTGAGGCAAAGGCATTGAGTTTGGTGATAGTCACCAATAGGCCCATCATAAATACCTCTACCATCGCCCACGGCTTAACTAGATATATCAACCTAAATGCTAGGGATAGGTGTGGCGGAAGGCGCTCAAACTTTAAAGGTAGTAGCAAATAAATTAACGCTGCAATTTCTAGAGCAGGCATCAGAAAGGTCGTCGCAAATACTAATGTCGCAATACTCGGGAGACCATCATCAATCAATCTACCCGCAGCATCTAATAAGGTTGTTGAGTTAGTGAGGCCTTGAGAGCTAATCGTGACAATGGGGAAAGAATTTGAAATCAGAAATAAAGCGGCGGCAGTCAAAGCAAAAACGAGGCTACGCTCTAGACCTCTAGGTTGGCAGCGAAACAATACATTGCCACATCTGCCACACATAGCGGTGCCGCCCGGCTCCAATACCGCTTCTCGCTGTAATAAGTCGCATTGCTCGCAGACTACTAGCTCATCTAATTTCATGCCACCTATATCCAGCTATAAAAAGAATCTCGCCGCCCTATATAAGACTTACGACTAAGATAATTCAGGGGTTTTACAAGGATACAGGGTTTTATTTCTGATCTTTTGGAGCGGCAAGAAAAAAGCTGAGCATGGTGTACAGACCAGCTCCTGAGATGGCAAAGGAAAATAAGCCCGCAAAAGCGATGATGATCGATAGACTTTGAAGCTCTTCCCCAGGCTGATTATTGGAGCCGATAGTGGTGTACATTCCGCTCACGTAATAGAGCGTAGTGGTAGGGTCGGGGAATATTTTTAAAGAATCTAGAACCCAAGTCAAAATGAAGATATCGTCAAAGTGGGCAATTACAACAAGCACAATTGCTAACAGATAGGAAAAAAAGCTTGCTTGCCAACTATTGCGCAACTTTGAATCAATAACAAATTTCTTGAACAAGCGCGTTAGTACCAGTATGTAAATCCCATGGATTGTCAAAATAATAATGACATCAAACAATACGAGTTGAAATTTCTCTCCAAATGCATGACTGAGATAGAAAGATGCCAACTCAAATGGGTTTGATAGCGAAGTGATGTGGTTTAACCAATTCATGATGAGCGACCCATTTTTATCGATATGTAAATATTAAATTGCATCTTCATTACTTAGGTAGCAATACGGTTAAGCCTGCATAAGCCCCAACCCCCTTAGGACTGTAGGGATTGCTTGTGACCATGTAAGTTGGCCCCACTTGCCATTGAATGTGATAACCCGTCACTTTGAATGTTTTACCACCACTAAAAGTCAGCTGATTTGTCGCCGCTTTAGAGTCATAGTTGTACATGATCTGACTAGAGAGGTTGTAAGTCCAGGCATGATCCGTCGTAAATGAAATCGTTGGCTGTACATTTAAAATATTAGCAGTACCACCAGAAATATTACTGCCAACACCCCATGAGTTAAACATAGCAGCACCGATAACCCAGTTATCAGGGGTAAAGAATGCACCAGCCGAAACCCCGAGTCCAGCTTGTTTCGGGCCATTATTGGTATTGCTAGCTGGCGTCTGTATATAAGGCCCAATTCCGTAGTACCACTGCTTTGCATATCTTGGCGCAAAAAAAGTAGCTAACTGTATTGGTTGATATTGGTTGGTAACTTGCTGATTATTCGCGTTATGGTTGTATGTCAGCATGGGATTGACTATCAACTGCAAATCACTATTGATGTCGACAGGAATGATGGGATTAAATCCTATCTCAGTTTGCTGAGAGCCATTATTCAGGCCCAATTTAGGGTTGTAGTTATATGTTATTGGTAGCTGTATCTGGGGATATAGCGGGTTCTGCATTTTTTGCCCAGCCTTAGCCTCCTCACTCATGGTACTTGATGATGTTTGAGCCATTACTAACTCACTCATACCAATCAAAATCAGCGCAGCGAGTACATAAGGGAATCGGCAGTATTTCAATGCAAAAGTCATTAATCCCTCTAAATAATCAAACTCTCAAAACAACAAAGCCACCCAAAGGTGGTTTTATTATTCATTCTCAATACCTATTGCGATACGCAAAACTTAGAATTGCGCACAATCTATTTTCTTCTAATTACCCTAGGATATCTACATACTTTCTAGTGGTAAACCCGAGCTCACTTTAGTCATGATGAAAAACACTTCGAGACGTCCAATTGACATAGATAAAGACGCTTAGAATAGTCAAAATCGATATTGAAAGATAAATATGCTTACCGAAGAAAAGAAATCTCTAATTCAAGCTGAAGAGCGTTTCCGGCATGAAGTGGCTAGCAAAATTCGATCGGAGCTTGGCGCTGTAGGCGAAGAGGTTCGGGACGTTGAACGCGGCATTTGGGATAAGGTCAATGAATTTTTAAATAGCAATGTAGGGATGTGGCTTTTGTCTTCAGTCTTAGTTACCGGTGGTGCCGGCGCTTATCAAACTATGCAACATCACTATGAATTGAAGTTGCGCAATCGAACCCAACTGATCACCCATCAATTTGAAATCGCTAACCGCATTCAGAATATGAAGTATTTTTTGCGTAAAGCCCAAACCATAGGTGATGCTCAGCTTGCATTGAAGAGTGTCTTTGTCAGCAAAACCCCAGTCAATCCAGATGTTGAAAAGCTGAGTCTATCGGTCATCTATTTCAACTTCTACCAAATGATAGGCACTCAAAACAAAGAGGCACTTGATTTAGTCAGAAAACTGGAAGATCGGGAGTACATTCTTCAAACCCAAAAACCCAGCGACCCATTACCAGACGCAGAAAAGCAGAAGCTATTAGGGTGGGTTGAAGCACTAGAGCAAATTGAGATCAAAGAATCTCATACTCGTTGAGTTCTCTATTAAGGCCCCAGAAAAAAACCACCCGAAGGTGGTTTTTTAATTTGGCAACTAGAACCCAGTCTTATTTGTAGAACAAATTAAACGTATCAGCACCGGCCTGATCTACCTCATATGTTGAGATAGACTTCATTTGCGTCACATTCTTTAGCTTGTTCATATCAATCATTGACCAGTTCATGGCGTTAATCGATTTGACATAGAACCTATTTCTAGATAAATCACCCATAGTGGTCCACTGAGTAACTTCACTAGAGATAGTCTTAGCCTTGCCGCCATCACCAGATGATCCAACTGGATCTACAGTGAGTTCATTTGGCCTGTCAAAGTTATTAATGATGTGCGCTAATAAATTCACAGCCTCATCAGGTGTTTTACCTTTTTGAACGTAATTGGTATAGAACGCACCTTTTACAAAACGTCCTGTCGCAGTTTGAGCTGAGGGCAAGGCTGTGAGGGCAATGCCTGCATCTGCTGTTTGCAACTGCTGCTTACCTAATTGGCCAGTATTTTTATTGACGTTATTAAATGTGTAGTTATTCAGATTCGTCAAATGCCAAGGGAACTCAGGTAGGTTAGTCATTACGCCCACAGGATTGTCATAGACATTCTTTTTATTGTTCACAAACTCAATAACCAGCCCGTTGCCAGCTTTATCAAAAATGGCGTAATGCAATGGCAATGCTAAGTTACCTAAAAATGCTGTTGGTGGAAGCCAATGTTCGATGTCACTACTCAACACTGCAGCCTTCAATTCAGCCACCGTCTTGTGGTTACCCAAAATCCAAGTTCCAAAATCATTGGTAGACATGATTTTTGCTGGGTTATTGCCCACAGGAGGTGCAGAGGATGGAATCATGGCGTTAGCTGAAAAGCTCAATCCCTGATCATTCATACCATCTAGCAGTAAAGGCATCTTTGCGCCTTTGACCAAGGCTCCAGTCATTCCCAAAATGGGATATTTGGTATTGAAAGTCATACCCACTGCACCTGAGGGCGTTACAGACTCAACCTTGGTTGCAGCTGGAATGTAAGACAAGGAAGATGGAATTGGAAGCGTGTAAGGCAGCTCCATGGTTCGTGCGTAATAGCCCTTGCCATTCACATCCGTAACCATGAGGGCTGTACAAGCAAATGCATTTCCCACGGAAGAGAGAATGAGTGAACTTGCCAGCGTGAGGCTAGTAATGATCTTGATATTTTTCATATTTATATGTTTTTTTAATTGGTTAATGAATCTAGGGAAATATTACCAGCTATACCCTCCCTCGACCAAAAGAAAAGCCACCCGGAGGTGGTCTTTTTCTATGTAAATAAGCTACAGAAGATTAACTGATGAGGTTAATTTACTGGGACCATTAATTTTGGTTGATTCAACTTTGTGTACTTAATTTCTTTAGCATTCATATCCATTTTTTTCATATCAAATGTATAGATATTATTGTTTTCGTACATCTTGACGTTGTAGGTCATGCTCTTGTTGTTAGCAACAACAACCCACTCGGTAGTTTCATATCCACCCGCGCCACCACCATAAGGATTGCTGGCTGGCAATGTAACTGACCCCGGAGGAATATCAAAGCTACCTAAGATATGCCATGCCGCAGAATCCATGTCGGCAGTTGTAAATGTCTTTGGGACTGAATCGGCCAAGAAGAGTGCACGAATGAAGCGGCTTGGGCTTAAGAAATCCCCTGGAAGGCCATGCAGGCCATTACCAGAGCTAGGCGCTGGGAATGCAACGCCATTGATGACTCGAGGTGGCTGCTCTACCTTAGAGAGATTGGAGTAGTTGCCAATACTATTCAGATGATCTTGAAATGGTGGATCATTGGTCATTACGCCTACAGGATTATCAGCAAGTACTAATTGTCCTTTGATGTACTCAACAACTACACTTTTTCCAGCAGCATCATGGAAGGTGAAATGCGCTGCAGGCACTTGATTGCCATAGAACCCAAGCTTTGCACCATTCACTTTGAGGCTGCGTAAGCCAGTCTTAATCTCATCTACAGATGAATAATTAGTGAGTACGTAAGTTAGCACCTGACTTGCGTTGATGCTATTAGCAGAGTCTGCTGGAGCAATTACTGGGAAAGAGGCGCTAGTTGGGAAATTCAGGAGTCCGCCAGTTAAACCTTTTTCATTCATACCATCAAACAAGATGGGTTGATTGAGACCATTCATTCCTACGGCAGCGTACTTGGTAGTCCAGCTCATTCCAGAGCCATACTTACCATCGGTGCCGATGCCCTTAAATTGATAGCCTTTTGGAACAGCCATCATCTGCGAGGCAAGCTGTATACCAAACTCCATTGAACGGCCATAAACAGTACCGCCATCACTTCCCTTCAGCAAGAAGCTGGTGCAGGCATTACTTGTCAGAGGCGCAAAAGCCAGAGTTGATGCAACTGATGCAGCCACTATTTTTTTAATCATTTTTTGCTTCATTGTTACGCCCCTAAAGTAGGTGATTAGAATACGAAAATAATAACATTTATGATGGTTTTAAGGCTTACTTAAAGCTAAAAAAGTGGTCCCCTTCTTTCAATATTAGAAATTGAATGAGAAAACATAAAACTCCCTAAAATAAAAATGCACCGGCTTTAAAAATAGCATCCCAAAAGACAAAACCCCCACCATTTCTGATGAGGGTTTGCTTTTCTGGTGGGCCCACCAGGACTTGAACCTGGGACCAAAGGATTATGAGTGTTAATTGTCAGTAATTTCTACAGCTAAGACATTAGCTTAACCATGCCAAGAAAGTGCCGCGTTATATACAGCCACTTTTATGGATTTTTGCGGTTCGAGTTGAACACGAAAACGCATATACACCCACCCATCGGGGTTTTAACCCCCCTACCCCCTTCTCATTTGATGGGTAAATAGTATTGATGGCGGGACACGGAAATCAGCAATTTATTCCTGCTAACATTTAACCAATAACAGGAAAAATCATGCCAAACCCACAACAAATACTTGAAGAGATCTTAATTAAATCACGCGATCAAGCAGAAGATAAAACTATTGAAGGTAAAGATATTTCCTGCATTCCTGAAATTGGAATAGCCTTTGACGGATATGCCGAAGATGAAGAAACTGGATACCTTACAGATACAACCAATGAATCCTATGCAATTTATATTGCTAAAGATGCGTCCAAAAAAGGATTTGTCTATTCAGAAAAAAGATCAGGGTTGAAGGGAACGGGCAATGTGTTCTGCGCTTATGCCTGGCTTAATCATAAAGAAGGTAAGTGGGAATTTACCAATCTTGATTGGCCAGAAGATAAATCCAATCTTACCTATGCAGATATTGAGAAAACTTTAAATGAGCTTTATGCCAAGTACTTCGAGGCGCCTAAGCCAATAAAAGAAAGCAAAATGAAAACTTATAACTACACACTAATATTCAAAGGTAGGTACTCACTAGACATCAGGATTGATGCTATATCGGAAGAATATCTCACAGAGCTACGCAATACACCCGATGATGATCTTTTTAATAAGATGTACAACGAAAATTACGGGGACGAACTATGCGTCTATGGAATTAGTGCCTACTCTGGATTTATTGAGATATTCAATGCGCCAAAGTCCGACACATCAAGTTATGAGGATTTAGGAAAACCAATCATTACTCTTCATGGTGATGCTACTGGTCAAATAGGCATCGAAATAAATGAACCATCTCCCCAGCCAAATTCATTGATTGCTGGATGCGTGACAAATCAGGATGGGATTATGGGCCATATTGACCTACAGCTAAACGCCCCATTCGATCCAGCTAAGCTATCCGTAATCTACACGACCGCCAAGCGTTACGAAGCTGAAGGCGCAATAACTAGCATCAAATACAAGAATGGCAAAGAGCTGATCGAAGAATACATAGACGGCACATACTACTTAGATACAACACCTAAATCAGAGATCTTCTATTGTTCAAGGTTTGACGAAGACCTAGAAGAAATACCGTTGTTTGAAAATGGGGAGTGGGTAGATTAAGAATAGGGGCATTAAGCCCCTATTCAATTCCGACGATATCTTTTTTATTAGCGCTTAAATCCGCTTCTTAAGCTAGAGCTCGCCTTTTCGATTTGATCATCCAGCTCCCCTGCTTCTACAGCGCCTTTAATAACTTCAAGAGTTTTAATTAGGTCTGCTGGGTTTGCCACTTCAACACTAGGCTTTCCTTTAGCCAGCTCAATAGTCCAACTTCCGTACTTAATAGATACGCAAACTTTGCCCTGTTCTGACTGGAACCACCAAGGCTTAATGCGCTTAGGCACCTCCACCTGCTTACGCAGCCCTGAATCAGGATCGATAACACTACGGAATTTGGTAACGACAAAGGGCTTTCCATCTACTTGACTCTTGGCCAATTGGATTTGCTCCCACAATCTGTTGGATAACTTATTTCTGCGCAATACGACTGACGGAATACTATGCGGCTTGACGAGAGAGACGAGTTTTAAGGTATTCAAGGTATTCATTTTTCTTCCTAAATGGTTAACTTCTTTTATAAATTTAGCTTCGGCCTTATTTAAAGAGCAACCTCTTTATTAAATTAAATGATTTCACTTAATTTTTCTCACAAAAATATACGGTTTTCTTATTCAAAGCTAAATACTTTTGCGAGTTGCTTGGTTACGAAGTTCTAGTCGCAAATAGAAATAGTGTTGCTAGTTGAGTTACTCCAGTTACAAATGAGTAACAACGACTAGCAACTCGAAAACAAGTAACGCCCCCTTGGGTCAGCAACACAACTCAAAGCAACATCTTTTTGAGATCACTCCTTGTGACCAAGCAACACTCGCAACTTTCACACTTAAGGAGATATAAATGAAAGAAGTTGCCGTAAGAGGATTTATTAATGAGAAATTTAATACCACGTTTGGTAAAGGCCTATTCCGTAAAGCCTTATTCAATGGGTCTGTAGAACTGAGAAATCCACAGCAAAAGTATTTAGTTGACTACTACAGTTACGCTAATTGGGAACACAGCGCTCGCACTGATGATCAAATGGCTGCAGTACGTCAGTTGGCTGAGGAACAAATCTCAAAAGAGACTGATGTACTCATGTCCTGGATCGTTCACTACGATAAGGAAACCAAGGTTAAATGCCCAGTTAATGGCTTCTCTGTTTACCTACCCGCTAGCAAAGAGCTTTACCTACAGATCAATGATGAACAACACCAAGTCCAAGATGATTGGACTTTAAATGTTCAGCACTGTAAATCGACGGGTATTAACAAACCTGTCTTTATTGCTACAAATGCGGATCTAACCGCCTGGTAGCTATTTAAAGCCCCGTCAAATCAGCGCGCTGCGCTGTGTTCAATCTAGAACTAAGGGCAGCGTAGCTGATCCATCAAGATCAACGCTAAAAAAACGGTTTAAACGCACATTCGAATTTTTAAGCTAAATACTATTAATAAAAGCACTTAAGAAAAGTATAGTTTTCTTATGTAGATTGCTAAGTCATTGATTTCATTACAGACAATATTCAATCTTTTTCGGTCGCCCTTTTCCGCAAAAGAAAACATACTAATAGCGTGTTTTTATTTACTTAAAGGACATCAAAATGGCTCAAGCTAAAACTCTCACTCAAGCAGAATTGGATCAAGTATTGCGTTTTGTGAGCACTAAAAAATACCCGCTACGCGATCGCGCATTGTTACTTACTAGCTTTTGGGCTGGGCTTCGCGTCGCAGAAATTGCCTCTCTTAAAAATGGAGATGTATTAAATGAGGACGGTACGATTAAACATGAAATAAGGCTAAAGGCTTCGCAAACCAAAGGTGGCGTACCAAGAACGGTATTTCTTCCAGCCAAACTTCAAGTGGAGCTAGCAGCCTACTACGCCACCCGCTACTGCGCTATGCCTGAGATTCCGTTTTTTCACACATCGCGTCGCATGGGGTTCAGCGCAAATAGCCTTTGTCAGTGGTTCTACTGGACCTACCGTAGTGCAGGGATAGCAGGAGCTAGCAGTCATAGTGGTCGCCGCAATTTCATTACCACCCTAGCCAACAAAGGAATCAGCGTTCGCGTATTAGCGGAATTGGCGGGGCACAAGTCGATAGCAGTCACTCAACGCTATATAGATGTAAATCCAGAATTGATGCGTAATGCCGTTGAGTTAGTCTGATTGCTCGTGAAGCTTTGTAAGTCGTTGCTTTTCGGCTCGCTCCCAGATGCCCTTCTCTTTAACCCTCTTTTGGACCTCGAGGTAATCAAATGGCAGTTGGTTAACAGGTCCTTCTAATGGGAATTTTCCACGAGCGGCATTTTCTGCGATTGACTCAAATTTTCTAAGTGCTCTATAGGTGACTTTTGTCATCATCTCCCTATCGTATGCCTCAACACTGTCCTTAGTTCGTCTTGGTGAATTAACGTCTAATTCTCTTGCGTAGCTTTTGCTTACTTCTGCCTTAGCACCCAAACGCCAATCTTCCCATTTTGGCTTAGCAGCCTTGAACCACATCAAACGTAGGCCATTGAATAAAACTTTAGCCCGCAAGCGTTTACCTTGCAATTCAAGTAATGGCTTTTTATTTGGTTGATCCTCAACGTTGGCGTAGTCCATTAACAACTTGATTAATTGCCTTTTCATTTCTGAACGCTTTAAACCTGTTGGCACTGAAATTAATACAGAACTTGCCAATCCTTCCTCAGGTCTTATATTTGTTAAAAAATCTGTTAGCTCGCTTTTTAAATTTCCATATGAGATGGCTTTTCCACCAGCCAAGTGAGCCACCTCATGAACCTTTGGCTTTGTGTAAGGATTACCAAACACTTTGAGTCCTTTGGCCAACCACCAATCGCGAAATAAAACCTTGCGAACGCTTCCTAGCAATCTAAAGGTCTTAAGCACTTCGTCAAAATCATTTGGCAAGGCCACTATTTCTGCCTTTGTAAGCCCCTCCTCCTCATGCTTTCTAGCTAATTCATAACTAGGACTAACTCTTAAAAACTCAAACATGAGCTGATAGCCCACAGTGGCATCCACATGCCAGCCAGGGCTAGAGAAATCTGTTCCGCGTAGAACCCAAGGAAGTCGTATGTTTTTCATTTATCTACAAATAATAACGTATTTCTATATGTTGGCTAATTTATTTGTGTATTTGGATATTCTACATATAACAACTAAGCAAACGAAACAAGGCATCCCGCCAAGCAAAGTTGGAGCAACTAAACAGAAAGGCATCAAATGGAAAACATCCAAAACGCAGTAGCAGCAAATGTTCAAGCGTCAGCTCCTTCAGTGAAGTTATCTGACATCAGCGCGAATGTAAACGTAACAACTGAGGGCAAGTCAAAAGCTATTGATGCGCTTATTCAGTACACCTCTAAAGTTAGCGTTGAGAGCGCTGCTAGTGAGACTGATTCAATCGAAGTTAAGAGCAAAGCTCAATACATCAACGACTTCAAGGTTGGCGTAGAGAAAACAGCTCGTAGCACCCTTGAGATGTGCCGCGTAGTTTATGAGGCTAACCGCACACTTGAAGGCTTTGAATTTAGCGAGTTCTGTAATGCGATTGGGTTTAAGGACTACAGCAGCACAACACGCAAGTTCATTGCGATTGGCAAGCTGTATCCACGTTTCATCCAATACGCTGATGTCATGCCACATAGCTGGACGAACATCTACTTGATTACTCAAATCCCATCTGAGACTTTCGAGCAATTAATCAAGGAGGGCACTGCGCTGAACAAGATCTCAGGCTCTAAGTTAGTTCAGCTAGCAAAAGGTACTCGTGATATTGGCAGTATTGAGAAGCCTTTGACCTTTGATAAAGCTAATACAGGTTATGTTTTCGGCAAGCTCTTATTTACTAAGAAGCCAGACGATACAGACTGGAGAGCAATGGAGAAGGCGATAGCAGAACTATCAGCTCGCCTACCAATCAAGTTCGTAGTAAGCAAGGAAGTAACTGAGATTGTTAATAGTCGTCGCGCTCAGAAGTATGAGAAGACTAAGAAGGTCTACAACGGCATGGAAATGCGTCCTGATTTATGGGACCTGGGGGTTGAAGCTAATTCTGTCTTCGATAAGAAGGTACAAGCTAAGACTATCGATCAATCTGAAGCTGTAACTATCTAATGGCATTGCCGCCCTACGGGGCGGCAATTGTTCCGAATTGAACAAACATTAATTTATACATAAAGGACTTACACAATGAAATTTACTACTATCCCAGGTACATACGCTAAAGCCACCATTAACAAAATGGAGCGGGTACAAGACGTTTACGCACTAGAAGTAAAGAATGCTAAGTATCGTGGCGCTAACTTTAGCGGAATTATTGAACTTGTTAATGGTTTAGATAGCATTAAGAAATATAAAGGCGCATATCGTGCCAACGCTAAATTAGCCTGGTTTGGTCGCGTACTCAAGAAGCGTAATCCCTTCATCAATCTGGAAGGCGCATCAGTGACGATTATTCCTTGCTACTCAGGTGATGTTGTAGCAGGCTTAGGTTTAGCAGCTTGACCCGCGAGCTGTTCAGCAGACATCATGGGCGTCATTTTGGAATAATGACGCTCAATCATCAAAATAGAAGTTCCCATTTGTCTGGCGAGGGTGTGAATATCGATACCCTCTGCCAGCGCTAATGTGGCATAGGTATGACGCAGACTATACAAGGTCCTTTGCCTGCCAGCTGCGTCCTTCCCAAGCCCACTATCACGCATCAAGTTATGGAAAGTACATTCAAGGCTACGGGGCTGTAGTCCACTGGGCAGAATAAAGATCAAGCGATCTGGCTTTGACTCTATAACCATCTCAAGATTCTCATATGGCAGCAGCTGCCAAACAATCAAATCCTCCAGTACATCAATCAAGGCGTTTTTTGCAATTAGATATCTGGGGCCAGTCTTACCAGAAACCCAAACCTTGATATACCGCTTATCCCCTATCCAATGCCACTGAATATGCCGCCATCGTAAAGGCATTGCCTCCGTTCCATGACGAACGCCTGTATTGATTAAGAACTCTATATAAAACGATGCGAGCTTTCGCATTTGGTTAATGCGATCATTAAAGCCAGTATCAACCCATTGCGGCAAGAACTGCCGTATTAGCTCAATTTCTTGCGCAGTAAACGCGGGTCTTGCTTGCCCTTTATCTCCTTTTGAATCTAATAATGGAATCTTGTAGTCTGGCGCCAATATGCCCTGCGCTCTAGCTCGCTCTATAACTCTGTTATAGGCCGAAGCATGGGTTCTCTTAGTGCTGGCCTTAGGAATTCGCCCCATCTCAGATATGCGCCAGGATTCAAAGTCCTCTATCAATCCTTGGTTAATCTCTATTAGGACGTATTTTCCAAAGAACGGAATAAGGTATTTGTTGATGGCAAATTGATAGTCTCTGTAGACCCTCTTTCCAATTCCGCTTTGTAGATCTTTAGATAATTCAACCAGCTCTTCTTCAGCCAATACCTTAAACTTCTTGAGCTTCAGAGCCATGCCAAATTCAACCTTTGCCATTGTCCTTTCATAAATCCGAATTGAGGCTAACTTTGCTTGTTCAAGCTCAGAACATTCTGTTGATATCGCATACCACTGACCATTAGGTAATTTGAAGCGGCACTGCCAATTGATGCTCTTTACTCTTTTAAATAAACCTACTAATCCTTCGTGACACTGAATCGACCCACCTACTTGTGAAGTATTTTGATGTGAAAATAATTGTTTAAGGTTTGTCAAAAATCAATTGTGGGTAATTTAGTAAATGTATTGTGCTTTCAGAAAGGAATTTGGTCGACAAAACGGTTAATTTTTCTTTGGGTAAATAAGTTCAATCCAGAACAATGTTTGGATTTAAAACTAACCATCACAACAGAAAGCATCTATGGCCAATTCACTTATTTTCGATACAGAAACAACAGATAAAACCAATCCCATCATTATTGAAGCCGCATGGCTTGAGCTAGATAGCATTTCCCCATTTGCTATTGGAGAGTCATACGTTCAACGCTATAACCCTGGTGAGCTTATTAGCCTTGGCGCTCTGGCAACACACCATATCCTGGATGAAGAACTGGTTGATTGCCCGCCAAGCAGCTCATTTTCGCTTCCAGAAAATATCGAATATTTGATTGGGCATAACGTAGACTTTGACTGGCAAGCTATTGGCAGCCCAAATGTAAAACGTATTTGTACATTAGCCTTATCTCGAATGCTATGGCCTCATTTAGATTGCCATAGCCAAGGTGCCATGCTTTTCTTTCTTGAGCGCAGTTCGGCAAAGGAACTACTCAAGAGTTCTCATGATGCTTTAGCGGATACAGGAATTTGTAGCATTGTTTTGCAACATATCTGTACAAAGCTTGAAGTGAAAACAATAGAAGAGCTGTGGATTAAATCAGAACAGGCAAGAATTCCATCTGTTATGCCTTTTGGAAAACATAAAGGGCTATTACTAAATGAATTACCTGGAGACTATAAACAATGGCTGCTGACCAAAGCAGATATTGACCCTTATTTGAGGCAGGCTTTAGCTTAAGGTCAACGGCCGCTTTCGACCCGAAGCAGACTTTCGCAAACAACAAAAAACCCGCCAAAGCGGGTCTTCTGCAAAGCTGGATAGCGTTACTCATAGACCGACTGTATATGTTGCCATCACAGTAGTTGTTTGAACGGCTTGGAATGGCTCCTGACGATAGATGCCAGTAACCCCTACTCGCTGATTCTTTTCAACATCGTAGTACGCGCCAATAGTGGCTGTTGGTCTAGTCTTAACCGGATTGGCATTGAAGTTTATTGGTGTCAGGCCACTCAATCCAGTGGCTGAATATGTGCCGTTCGCCGTGTTGGTATCAGTCTCAACACCAGCACTTGCAAATAACGTTGCCTTCGGAATAAACCTGTAGCTTGCTCCTAACCCTACTAATGCAGTTGTAGCATTCGTATTGAGGGCCGAGTATGTAAGTGGTGCCGTTACTGTTGCGCTAGTACCTTCGGTATAGCCACCCATATTGTTCTGGGTGTAACGAATTCCAACGTATGGAGAAACAATCACTGCTGGTAGTACCGCAAAGCCATACTTAGCTGTAACTTGTGCGCCCTGGCTATTGAGCTGCGAAGAGCCGGTGCCCGCTTCAGATGTGCCGACCACCTGACGATTGATAGTCGTATTCTTCTGACCGTAGGCAGCAGATACCTTTACTTCAGTGCCCGTTCCATCAACACGCTCATTCCAAGCGCCAAACAGACCAATCAATGGCGTGTTGTTGCCAAGGTTAACTGTTGAACCAGCATTGTTTACGGATAGGTTTTGGTCAACGTACGCACCAACACGATAGTTTTGATGTGGACGATATGCTGCAATCAATAAACCACTAGTGTTGTTCAGGCCATTGGCAGCAGATACAGCGGTGTTACGACCGCCCACTGAAATACAAACACCATTTTTACCAAACTCATTACAGTCGTACGAGAAGCTATTCGCTAGAACAGAATTTTGCAGTGTGTAGATGTTTTGTAGTGCCGATGCAGTATTTGCTAAAGATTGCTGAGTGTCAGCAACGTTAGGAGTAAATACCAAATACACGTCATTGGCATCGTAAGTTAATCCATAACCCAACCTTGTGTAAGAAGACAGGTTGGTTGTTAGATTACCAAATGAACCAGTGACCCCACCATTTGCGGTTAGTAAGGTGTACTTACCCGGGGCATAAGAACCAGAGGTAGCAGTTAGAGATAAACCACCAGCCAAAGAAGCCGCACCCAGAACCTTGAGTTGTTGAGTGGCACTTGGAGCCAAATTCATCGCCAAATTACCAGTCGCGCCTTGGTTATAGCTCTTAACGGTCACATTGCCGCTCTTGCCGGCGATGTTTAGCGTACCGTTATTGGCCACGCCACTCGATTGAGAAACTGAGCCAGCGCCTGACAGCGCCAAAGTGGCACCACTATTAATTGTGGTTGATCCGGTATAAGTGTTTTCACCAGAGAACGTTACGGAACCGCCGCTACCACTATTGGTGATAGTCATCGAACCTGGAGAGCTGGCAGAGGCATTTGAAATCACGCCAGTAAAGTTTGATGCGACACTATTTTGATCGATCACGCCATTATTGCTATTAACAGTAAAGTTATTTGCAATATTGCCAGTCGAAGAGACTTGCAATGTGCCGCCATCAAAGACAGGATTTACTGTCGTGCCAAGATTGGAAGACTGATAGATAGTTCCAGCACCAGTAATATTGGTTGTAACTGGTGGTGGAGGTGCGAGTGCAGCAACCACCAAATTCCAAGTTGTAGAGTTTGCACCAGCGATTAACTCCCACTTGTATGAGCTATTGAAGTTAGTCCAGGTATTGAAGATGGAGGAGTAATTGGTAATTCCAAGGCTATCTACACCCAACAGAACACCAGAATAAGTGTTCGCTGACAAAGTGGATAAAGAGGACACACCAAATGTAGTGGATCCAGTAATTCCAAGCCTTGCATCTAACGCTCCAAAACCAGTGGGGGTAATGATAATGTTGTAATTCGTTGGCATTACCCCGAAGTACTTAAGCCCACTTTGTGCGTTGTTCAGCGTTCCAATCGATGCACTACTTAAGCCATTATTATTATTAATTCCACCTAGAGAACCAGTGAGAGCGCCCCAGTTCGTGATCTGATCAATTCTTGCTGCTGCAGGGCCATTATTATGGTTATAAATAGCAAAGTCAGCTCCGGAGATTGTTCCGCTATTAACAATCGATTTAATCGTGCCGCCTGCATTTTCAATACCATAGCCTATCACGCTAGTGATTTGCCCACCGACAGCATTACTAATGCCAACAGTACTAACAGTACCAATTGAGCCGCCGTCGTTGTAAATTCCATTGCCATTACTACTATTTACAGTTCCCGAGTTTGTTATAGCGCTGATTGTTCCTGAGTTATAAATACCAGCATCAGAGCCCCCCAGCATGGATCCAGTTGCGGCATTAATAAGAGAGCCAATGGAGGAATAATTTGCGACCCCATAGGTATCGCTACCAATGGTTGAATTGTTTACTAAATTAGTAATTTGTCCGTTGTTATATACGCCAGATCTACCCAATGTAAAACTTGCGTCATAAGATGTTATGACGCCATCATTAGTTAGATTGGTAATTTGGCCATTGTTATTAATACCGTCTACAAAATAAGATGTTCCCGTAATTTGGCCTCTATTCCAAAAATTTTCGACAACAACTCCGGTGTTAATTTGAGTAGTAGTGGCGGTACCTGTTATTTGGCCCGTCACTTCATTTGTAAAATTTATAAATGAAGACTGTGCGACAAATGGGTATTGAGCAGACAGAAGTCCAGCATTAGAAATCGAGTTTAATTGCGCATTACCAACCGACACATTAATGCCATAGGCTGGGCCAGACAGATTACCGCCCGTTGTTATGGTTAAATTTGTGGCAGTTGTTGGCAAATAACAAGAATCGGTTGACCCACTAATAGTGTAATCATTACCGGAATTCGTTCCGCAATCTGCCCTTGAATTTGATGTAACAAGCAGCGCTCCAAGCGCGAATGCTAATAGCTTAAGTTTCACAGCAGTAACCTCTAATTTATTTAGGCTCAACTGTAGAGAAATTTGCGTTTCTGCTGTTTGATTTTTTACATGAATTGCGTCCAAAATTACATGTAATCCTGCTATTTACCTTGGGTATTTGTTGTGTGTAATATCTGCTCATGCCTACATCTACAGAACTAGTCAATTTCAATTGGTTACTAGAGGACTCCGAGCCAACATCGGAAACCTTGAACAACCAAGATATCCCTTGGACTGAGGCCCCAATACCAAAGCAAATTGGGGTGGGCGGATATGAAGGCTTGTTTCTAACCAATGACATTGTGATTTATCACTCCAACTTTCAATTCAATCCGAAAGTTAGTGGACAGTTGGTGCCTTTGGCTGCTGTAACAACTAAATTCAAAGAGCCAACACTAATGATCCAAACCCTCGCCAAGGGAAGAGTCATTCACAAAGATAAGTTATCTACTAATGATTTGATTTTTGGCGAAGGGGTTGACCTATTTCGCCTCTGCAAAGAGATCTCTGTTACCCCAATAATGGACACCTCCACTGAAATCGATATGATCTTGGTGATGATTGGCAGGGCATCCCTCACAACACTCATCGGAGAAGATTTAGCAAGCCAGCTCCTTAAGAACCTGAAGCTACTGCCTTCACCAAAGGTTGTGGTCAAGCAAATCCCCAGCTATGTCAACCACGCTCTTCAGACATGCTTAAAAAATGAATACTCCCCAATCCTCAGGAAGGTGTCTGCTCAGTCCAAAGTATTAGAGTTTTTATCTGAACTAACAAAATACTTGTGCGAAAACCCTGATAAAAAAGACCTAACAAGTAGGCAAGCTAAAAAGCGTTTAAAAGATATTAAACAATACCTTATGGAACTAGAGGGCAAGCTGCCCACCCTGAATTCTCTAGCGGCTCAGTTTGATAGATCCCCTCGCTTGCTAAATGATGAGTTTCAACAAGAGTACGGAGAATCCATCTTTAATTTTGTAGTCAATCACAGACTCAACACAGCGCATAAAGTAATTGCACAATCCAATGTTGCCCTTAAGCATTTGGCCAAGAGGCTTGGATACGCCCACGTGAACCACTTCAGCGCTGCATTCAAAAAGAAGTTTGGCTATGCTCCGGGCAGCCTAAGAAAGTAGAGATGTCTCCTACTGGCCGATTTGAGACTCCTGAGTCAATTTACTCAACTAGACTGCTCTCGACCCGAAGCAGACGATAGACTATTAATATCCACCCCCCTATTTTTTCACAACAGATTTAGGTGGGGAGTTTGCCTTCACGCAACTGATTGATCCCAGTGAATTTGCTTCATAAACCCATTTGCCATCTACCTGCTTTCTAGAGGCTGTCTCGGGCATCAATACATAACAAATAACATCATCAGACTGGTCATAGAGCTTATAGATTCCAGCGCCAGGCTGACCTGCCTCATATGTACCCACATACTGCATCTGAGCCTTTTGCTGAGTTTGGCTATTCTGAGCAAATGCAGTTGATGTGAATAGGCAACCAACCGCAAAGGACAGTTTAGCTATCGTCTTCATGATTAGAAACTCACACCTAAGCCGGCACCAGCAGTGTAGTTACCGGTAGAAGAACTACCGGACACCTTGAACACCACGTTCTCCGATAACCTAGCCTGAGCACCAATGGCGATTGCACTAGCGCTGATGTAGTTACCAATACCAATACCCAATGCAAACTGCTTATTAGTCTCTAATGCTGGGATATTAGCAACTGCACTAACACCAGCAACACCTCGCTGAGCGATTAAATTATTTTGATTAACTTGACTTTGTAAGTTATTAACTTGATTTTGAATGCCATTAACCTGATTTTGGAGTGCTGGTGATGCGCCACCCGCATTAGCTATTAACTGGTTAACTTGACCCAGGTTGACAGCATCAGTTAGAGCTGTTGCTGCCGCGATATTTTGCAGTTTGTTGTTGTTAAAGCTCACAGTCGAAGTGCCAACGCCACCAGTTTGGTTACCCACTGTGACCGTAGAGTTTGCAGCCGAACCAACCGTTGTATTGCCTGTTGCATTTAAGGTGCCGGCCTGTACAGCCCCAGTAGTTTGAATCATGCCGGACCCGGCATTCAGACTGCCCACAGTTGCGTTTCCAGCAACTCCAATGGTATTTGTAGCAATATGACCAGTATTTGTTATGCCGTTGGTAGCTGTGGTGCCAGTGATAGCTAAATCACCACCAACTGAGGCGTTATTGACAATGATGGCACTATTTAATGTGGCCGCACCTGACGTGCTCAAAGCGCCGGACTGTACAGCACCCGTTGTTTGAATGGTACCCGACCCAGCATTAACACTCGAAACAGTTAATGCCGTTGTTCCATTTTGCAATTGACCCAAATTAACAGCGTCAGTAGAGCTGGTTGCAGCAGCAATATTTTGGATCTTATTATTATTAAATGAAATATTGGATCCAGTTACCGTAGCGGGATCCGCCCCAATAGAAATGCTAGCGCCAGAATTATTACCAATCTGAATACTCTGTCCAAAAAGTTGGGTTGTTGATGCCGTTCCACTTCCAATAGTTGTACTGCCTGTACCTGAATTATTTATTTGAACGGAAGTCCCGTACAAGGAAACAGACCCACCTCCAGAGTGGCCAATCTGCGTGGTAGATGTGCCAGATGTATTAATTGAAGTGGTACCAGTGATATTGCTTGTGCCTGTTTGAGTTAATGCGCCGGTATTTGTAACGCCGGTAGTGGTGGAGGCGCCAGAAACACTCAGGCCAGTAAAGGATGCCGCCCCCAATGTAGTGATGGAAGCTGTTGTAGCATTACCTGCTGAAGGATTTTGAATATTTACAGTTCCGCGGAAATTTGATGATTCATTGACGTACAATCCACCACCATTTAATGAGGTAACGCTACCATAAATTTCTGTCCCCCCATTACCTGCTGCCGTATTACCAATACGGGTTGTTGTCGTGCCATTGGTATTAAATTGAGCAGCGTCTCCAGTTCCAGTCGATCGAATATCAATCAAGCCATTGCTAGAGTTAATTAAAACCCCAATAGAACCAGACCCTGCCGTAGCATTAGTATTGGTTCCGGTAATGACAGTGCCTGCCGTACTACTATCGTAGACGGCAGTTGATCCATTAATCGTAGTGGTTCCAGTTCCCGCAGAATTTAAGGTAGTCGCTGCACCAGCCGTAGGATTAACTGCATCTGTAGCTGATGGCTGTGCAAATACACTTATTGCACTTAAGCTCAACACTCCCCCAATAATTAGACTTGTTAATATGTATTTAATGTGGGGCTTGTGATGTAGATTGATATTCATGTGCGTCTTGGCAAATTTCTTTGATTTTTGGGATTGCCAAAATTTTCACAGCGAACAAAGTGCATAGCTATGTCTATCTTCTATGAATTGATGTCTTTCTTCTATGAAAGACGGTTTTGGAATAATTCATAGAATCAAAACTGCTTAAAATGGCCCGATGCAGAGCAAACTAAAGATCGACTGGTTAATTAAGAATCAATTAATTGAGTCGGCGTCACTAACTTCTGGCGATAACCAGGTTCAAAGGGTTAACTATCAGATCCCCAGGGAGCTTGGCGCTGGTTACTATGAGCAGCTCGAGATTCTTCCCGGCATCCTGATCGTCCATGGCGTGCAAGAGTTCACTCCTGCTGCCGCAGGCCAAATGATCTCCATTGGCCGATTCTCATTTAACTTTCCCGAGCCAACCCTTGTAGTTCAATCCATTACCGGCGGCATTGCTGTTCATCAAGAAGAAATTCCCAAGATGGATATTATTTTTAAACCAGGAATTGATTTTTTTAGACACGCACAGGAATTTAGCGTTACCCCACTAGCAGATGGAAGCAGTACCCTGCTACGAATGAACGGTGTCATAGCTTCTGACTCAAGCCTCAAGAAGTTATTAGGAAATGAGATTGTTAATAATCTCTACGAAGCATTGGAGCTAGACCCAACACCAGCTATTAAGGCGATACCAACACCAATCAGCATTTCCAAATTCTTACGTGAGAGCTTTTCCCATACCGTGTCTGGTGATCTGCAAAAACTCTACGCCCAATCAAAAATCATTGAATACTTCTGCGCATTGGCTTCCTATATCAATAAGCCCGTTGAACATAAGAAAAATGATAAGAAATTAATTGATGCCGCCCATTCTGCCCGGGAATACCTACTTAACCTAGATGGCAAGCTGCCGACCCTAGATGAACTTGGCGGAAAGTTTGGCATCTCATCCAAGAGACTTAATGAACAGTTTGCCGTTGAGTTTGGTCAGTCAATGTACTCTTTTATTACAGACAGGCGCTTAACTGAGGCCTACGAGGCAATAAGGCAGAGTGATGTTCCATTAAAGACGATTGCGGCCAGACTAGGCTATTCGCACGTAAATAACTTCATCGGCGCATTCACAAAGAAGTTTGGCTATCCTCCAGGGAAACTCAGACAGAAACTCTAATAGTCATGAATGTCTTCTATTGGCCGAAAACGGCCAATAGACTTAATTCGATAAATTAAACTTTTGACGATGATATTCAAGGAATTCTTTTTGCTCTTCCTTGAACTTTCCCACATTCAAGACTTCACCAATCTTCCAGGCACGTAATACATCCCTATCCAGCTTGGAAGAAATAATCAAATCACCGTTGTCACTAAAACCAATCATTCCATTATTGAAAAGATGGTCTACGTGAGGCGCAAGTAGCAATCCATTACAGCCATTGAGCTTTTCAATATCTGATGACTCACTCCAAGGCTTTATGTGACTGGCAATTAAATGCTTTATGTTTGTAATGCCAGTAATGCGGCAGCCCTTCTCATTTAGCCGCACGTTGGATTTAAATATTCCCTGTCCGCGTCGTGATTTAACAAGTTGTGACTTTGTTGTAGGGCCTATATCCGTCCTACCAATTAAGGCCTCCTCTAAGGCCATATCAACTGCTGGCTCAGATATAAGATCAATCTCATCCGTTAACTGTGCAACTTTTATATCAACTTCATTACCAATTAGCCTCTCTAGCTCCTTGGCAAAAGGCTCAGGAAGTTCAGTTAAGTAAAACTCGCGGCCATCGCCATTGTCTTTAAGCGGCGCATACTTGTCTGGCATTAGCGGCAAAAGAACAGAAGCATAGTCTTTGGGTTTGATGGGGTTGTCTAATGGCTTGAACTCAACTTTTACATACCAACCCTCAGATGACCAGTTATCACCTGCTTTACCAAAGTCAGGCTTGATTGCGGTCTGCGCTGGCTCTGTCACTACACCCACTGCCTTGATCTCGCCAAAGTAGTAGGAAAACACAACATCGCCCACTTCCATAAGAGTCATGTTGTCCCAAAACTGATTGCGAGCTCCATTTGACTTAATCTTTGGAGACCAAAGGAAGCCGCCAGGAATCTCCTGCTTATGTGTTTTCTTTTGATTAACCCACCAATATTTCATACTCATAGCTTAGCGCATTTGTTCCAGATTGAACAAGATTGCCGAAAATAACAAAACCTGAGATAGTTCTAGGAATTACAAAGGAAAAATATGGCAGAACTTGTTTATGATTGCCCCCGCTGCGGATCACAAAAAATCACATTTGATGTTTTAGCCACACAACTACAAGCTATTAACTACGACTGGCAAGAAGTACACGAATCTTTTTGTACATGCAGACATTGTGGCAAGGGAACAATATTCGTTCTTGAGCAAAAAGATTACACCTCAAAGTCATTAATTGGAGGCGGCAAATTTGTATCATTAAAAATTACCTTAAACGATTACTTAAAAGTAAAAGGATTTATCAATACATCCAATAGAAGCATAGGTCAACTGCCCGAGCATTTACCGGACAATGTTAAGAATGCATACTCAGAGGCGCTTAAATGCCAATCAATAGATTGTTTTAATGCGTCTGGGGCCATGTTTAGACTTTGTTTAGATTTAGCAACAAAAGGCCTGCTCCCACCAGAATCTGAACAAGATATCCCTCAAAAAACAAGAAGGGATCTTGGTCTTAGGCTAACCTGGCTGTTTGATAATAATAAGATTCCCGTCTCACTAAGGACGCTGGCTACTTGCATTAAAGATGATGGCAATGATGGGGTTCATGATGGAAGCCTATCGCTACATGAAATAGAGGATCTAAAAGACTTTACTCACTCCTTGCTCGAGAGGATCTATACAGAACCCGAGAAACTGAAGCTCGCAGAAAAAAGAAAGTTAGAAAGAAGGTCTGCGAATATCGAAAAACCAAGATAAAAACTTTAATGAAGATTAAGACAGTAACCGCAATGATTCCTAACGGATGGCCGCATTCTATACAGAACACCTCAGATAAAAAAATAATTTGTGAGAATTTGCTCGAAGAAGCTATTAGGCAAATAAATTCAGAAAATAGAAACCCATCTAAATGGGAGCTCGATAGACTAACTGAAGCCTTAAAAGCAATAAAGTTTGGTAATTATGCTCAAGCTAGCTATGAGGTAATTTCCGCTTTTGCCCCAAAGGAAAAAATTGCAAATGGTGAAATGCTGTCACTTCCTATATCTGATCATCACCTTCTCAATAACTTGGGTCGAGAGCTTGCCCGCCTTAAAGGCGAGCCCCCAAGAATCTCTTAGAGTAAATCTATCCCCACCCATTAAAGCTTCCAGTGCAATCACAGCCTGCTCCAGATTGAATATTTAGACCCCATAAAGAAAAAAGCCACCAACGCTATTCACGTTAGTGGCTCTGTTGCTGGTGGGCCCACCAGGACTTGAACCTGGGACCAAAGGATTATGAGTCCTCTGCTCTAACCAACTGAGCTATAGGCCCGTTAGTCTTTGGATCAATCTTCTTCGAGGAAGGTCTTGAGTTTGTCGCTGCGGCTTGGATGACGCATTTTTCTCAAAGCTTTAGCTTCGATCTGACGAATACGCTCACGCGTTACATCAAACTGCTTACCTACTTCTTCGAGAGTATGGTCTGTACTCATCTCAACACCAAAGCGCATACGCAATACTTTTGCTTCACGTGGTGTTAATGAATCGAGAACGTCTTTAACAACATCGCGCATGGAGTCATGCAATGCCGCTTCAGCCGGAGCCAAAGTATTGCCATCCTCAATGAAGTCACCCAAATGAGAATCTTCATCGTCACCAATTGGTGTTTCCATTGAGATTGGCTCTTTAGCGATCTTCATAATCTTGCGAATCTTGTCCTCAGGAATTTCCATCTTGAGTGCCAAGGTTGCAGCATCTGGTTCATGACCAGTTTCTTGCAAGATCTGACGGCTAATACGGTTCATCTTGTTGATCGTCTCAATCATATGAACTGGGATACGGATCGTACGCGCTTGGTCAGCGATAGAACGGGTAATTGCCTGACGAATCCACCAAGTTGCATAAGTAGAGAACTTATAACCACGACGGTATTCAAACTTATCTACCGCCTTCATCAAACCGATATTGCCCTCTTGGATCAAATCCAAGAACTGCAAACCGCGGTTGGTGTATTTCTTAGCAATCGAGATTACCAAACGTAAGTTGGCAACGGTCATCTCACGCTTTGCTTCACGCGCACGCTTCTCGCCCGCGATCATTTGCTTGTTCACTTCTTTTAATTCTGGAAGTGGTAATACAACACGAGTTTGAATATCAATTAACTTCTGTTGAAGTTCTTGAATCGCTGGAACATTACGTTGCAACAATGCTGTGTATGGCTTGTTTTCTTTAAGTAACTTAGCAGTCCACTCGAGGTTCATTGACATCTTAGGGAAGTCTTTTAATACTTCACCACGATTGACGCCAACCTTATCAACCAACAAGCTCACAATACCGCGCTCGAGTTTCCAAACTTGATCCACTTGTGAACGCATGGTGTCACATAACTTCTCAACACTCTTTGCAGTCAAACGGAAACCAAGCAACTCACCACGAATAGCTTCTTGTGCCTTGATATAAGCGGGGCAGTTGTAACCCTCCTTATCAAATGCACGACGCATCTTGTCAGCTTGCGTACGAACAATCGCAAACTTCTCTAGGGAGATTTGCTTCAACTCTTCTAATTGCTTGGCATTAGCTGTAGCTGCGCCACCGCCGCCACCGCCGCCTTCGTCTTCACCCTCTTCGCCACCCTCTTCAGCATCTGGGTCAACTTCTGGCTCTTCTGGTCCGAGCTTAATATCTTCTGCATTAGGGTCAACCAATCCATCTACGAACTGATCAATCTCCATCTCACCACTAGCAATCTTATCTACGTTAGCCAAGATCTCGCCAATCGTGACAGGGCAAGCGGCCAAAGCCATCACCATGTCTTTAAGACCAGCTTCAATCTTCTTCGCAATGACGATCTCGCCTTCGCGAGTCAAGAGATCAACAGTACCCATCTCGCGCATATACATACGCACTGGATCGGTTGTACGACCGAACTCTGAATCAACAGTAGCTAAAGCGGCTTCCGCCTCTTCTTCAGCCTCTTCTTCAGAAGTTGTTGCCGAGGCATTCTCATTTAAAAGAAGCGTTTCAGCATCTGGAGCTTGCTCGTAAACAGTAATGTTGATGTCGTTTAATAGACTGATGAGTGTTTCTAATGCATCCGCATCAGACAATTCATCTGACATCACGTCATTCATTTCGCCATGAGTTAAATAACCCTTGGACTTACCCATCTTGATCAATGTCTTCAAGCGGGTACGGCGTAATTCTTGTTGCTCTTCAGAACCCAACTGTTGTGCTGCGAATTCTTTTAAGAGTGCTTTTTCTTTTGCTTTGCGCTCACGTGCTTTTTGACGATCAGTTAATACTGGCTCAGCACCTTCTGCAGGGGCATCCGCCTTTGGCTTGCGACCTTTTTTAACTTCCTCAGTAACCACGCCCTCTACTAGAACTTCCTTAGCCTTTTTGCCTTTAACTTCTTTAGCTTCTTTGGCTGGCTTGGCTTCCTTCACCGCTTCAACTTTGGGTGCGACAACTTTGCCTTTTTTAGCAGGATCAAGCTTTTCAACTTTAGCTGACGCCTTTGCAGGAGCCTTTACTGGTTTAGCTGGTGCTTTCGCTACAGGCTTAGCTGCTGCCTTAGCTGGTTTAACTGCTGCCTTTGCAGGAGCCTTCACTGGTTTGGCTGGTGCTTTCGCTACAGGTTTAGCTGGTGTCTTTGCCTTAGCAACTGGCTTAGCCGCTTTAGCCGGAGCCTTCACTGGTTTAGCTGGTGCTTTCGCTTTTGCTACAGGTTTAGCTGGAGCCTTTGCTTTCGGTGCTGGTTTTGCTGGCGCCTTAGCTGGCTTAGCTGCTGCTTTCACTGGCTTAGCCGGAGCTTTTGCCTTGGCAACTGGTTTAGCTGGTGCTTTCGCTTTCGCCACTGGCTTTGCTGGTGCTTTGGCTTTCGCTACTGGCTTGGCTGATTTAGCTGCTGGTTTTTTCTTAATATTTGGCATTTATTAGCACTTACTCACGTTACTGATGATTGTTCTCGACTGCTTAGGCGCAGCTACTTTGTCCACTTGCCCCAAATTTCTTCAAAATAAAGCGCAAGTGGCTGAATTAAATCGGTTTTTTTCTGGGAATAGAGGATTATAGTCGATTGCGACTTTTTTACCCCCTTCCACACTCAAAATATGGGGTAAATTTCGGGTTTTTCTAGGGCTAAATCAGAAAATTCTTAGGAGAATTTCAATCTTTCGCCCAACTCGCGATATCGAGCCCGATCTTGCTCGCTAGCCGTGCTTCCAGCGATCTTTTGGGCGATTTCCGTCATTTCCATCTTGAGATGGGTAAGTTCCAGTTTTTTGAATGCCCCCTCAAGATCGGCAACAGCACCATCAAGGTCTAAATCAGAACCCATCACCCGCTTTCTCAATACTTCATAGAGTGGGGCAAGCTCACTACGGGATAACTGATCTTGGAAAAGTGCAAATGCGCCAGCGCCTACTGATGGTGGCTTGCCATTCTCACCAGGAATCAATTCAACCTGATCACATTGAGCTAACAAATCCTTCATAAGCTCTAAGGCTTTTTCTGAACGCAATTCAGAAGCCTGCAAAGCAAGTGCCCTCTTATTGGCATCTAAAGCTTTTCCTAAATGCGGAAACTGAATCAAGACACGCAACATCTGCTCCGCTAAATCTGTAGGTGCTTGAGGTGGTGGAATATTTTGGACGGGCGCTCTTTTGGCTGAGCCTTTAGATGCTTGCCACGGTGCACCTTGCGTCCTATTGCCGCTATTAGCTTGCACGAAGTTGGGTGCACGCTGATTCGTTGTCGCATAAGACCCTTGCTGCACTGGTGCAGGCGCTACCGTCAACCCACAGAAAGACTCCAACTCTGCAGGCGTTGAATTGGTTCGAATAGCTAACTCACGCAAGATTTGTGTACGCAGAGCAATTGGTGGCATTGATAGCAATAAAGGTTTTGCCGCGTGATGCGTTTGCGCTCTGCCCTCTGGTGTAGTCAACTCATGGTCTTGGCTAGCAATCTTGAAGAAGAAGCTCGAGATCGACATGGCTTCTTTGATGACTTTTTCAAAGGCAGGCGCACCATAGGCTCGGACATAGCTATCTGGGTCATGCTCTGTTGGCAAGAACAAGAAACGAATCTCTTTGTCATCAGACATTAAGGGTAGACATGCTTCCAACGCACGCTGAGCGGCACGCTGACCAGCAGAGTCACCATCAAATGAAAACACGATGCGATCGGTTTGACGCAACAACATACGTACGTGATTTGCGGTACAGGCTGTGCCCAATGTGGCTACAGCATTAGGGAAACCCAATTGCGCAAGTGCCACGACATCCATGTAGCCCTCACACACGAGAACATATTCTTGTGAGCGAATGGCTTGTCTCGCTTCAAACAATCCGTAGAGCGTATTGCCTTTAGAGAACAGCGGCGTCTCGGGAGAATTTAAATACTTGGGCTCACCTTGATCGAGAATGCGTCCACCAAAGCCAATCGTCTGACCTTTGGGATTGCGAATCGGAAACATGATGCGATCACGAAAGCGATCGTAGCGTCTTGCAGTTTGGTTATTTTCAGTCTGCTCACTCTGAATAAGTAAGCCGCCTTCAAGCAAAGTCTTTGCCACTTCATCATTTGCATAAGTACCAAAGACTGCTTCAAGTCCTTGCCAACCATCAGGCGCATAACCTAAGGCATAGCGCTTAGCGATCTCACCAGTGAGGCCACGCCCCTTGAGGTATTCAACTGCACGAGGCGCTACTTTAAGCTGTTGGCGATACCAATCTGCAGCTGAACTCATGACCTCACTTAAGGCCATGGTTTGCTGTTGGCGCGCAACGTCATTCGCAGTCCGCTCTTCACGCGGTACATCTAATCCCGCAGAGCGTGCCAAGTCTTCAATGGCATCTACATAACCAAGACCGGAATACTCCATGAGGAAACTAATGGCAGAGCCATGTGCTCCACAACCAAAGCAGTGATAGAACTGCTTGGTAGGTGATACCGAAAATGAAGGGGACTTCTCAGAATGGAAGGGGCACAAACCTTGATAGTTCGCACCCGCTTTTTTTAACTTCACGTGCTGCCCAACCACATCTACGATGTCAACCCGATTTAATAAATCGGCAATGAAGGATTGGGGTATGAGAGCCATCAGTAGTGGATGAGGCTTACTTTTACTTTACTTGGCGAGCGCAGCTTTTACTAAACCAGAAACTTTGCCCATGTCAGCTTTACCAGCCAACTGACCTTTAAGAACACCAATCACTTTACCCATGTCTTGCGGGCCAGCCGCACCAGTAGATGCAACTGCTGCAGCCACGGCCGCTTCCACTTCAGCATCAGATAGCTGTGCAGGTAAGTAATCCTGCAGAATGACCATCTCAGCAGCTTCAATCGCGACTAAATCATTGCGATTGGCTTTTTCAAATTGAGAGATGGAGTCTTTACGCTGCTTAATCATCTTCTCAACGGTAGCAATCACACTCGCATCATCCATCACAATGCGATCATCCACTTCACGTTGCTTGATAGCTGCCAATAAAAGACGAATAGTTCCAAGGCGCGCCACTTCTTTTGCACGCATTGCGTTTTTCATATCTTCGGTGATTTGATCTTTCAGACTCATGGCATTTTTCCCGGTATTCAGTATCTAATAAATTGCTGGCGATTCAAAAGCAAAAACCCGCTGCGTTTCACCGTCAGCGGGTTTCAAAGCCTCTCGGTGAGGAGAGCTTTTAAATTCGATTAGTAAAGCTTTTTAGGCAACATCTGGCTGCGAATACGCTTGTAATGGCGTTTAGCAGCAGCGGCCTTTTTACGCTTACGTTCAGCCGTTGGCTTCTCGTAGAACTCGCGGGCACGCAAGTCTGTCAAAAGACCATTTTTTTCAATGGTGCGCTTGAAACGGCGCAATGCCACTTCAAAAGGTTCGTTCTCACGGAGGCGGACTGTAGTCATACTTGTTTAACTCGTATATGCTCGAAAAATATCGAAAAATTAACTGAAACGCGATTCTAGCACGACCAAGCAAAAAAATGATTGTTTTAGGCATAGAAACTTCTTGTGATGAGACCGGGGTGGCCGTATACGACACCTCCCCCTGGGAAAACCACGCCCCAGCCCATCAAGGCATCCTAGGACAGGCTTTGCACTCCCAAATAGCCATGCACCGGGACTATGGAGGCGTTGTCCCAGAATTAGCCTCTAGAGACCATATACGACGGGTTTTGCCCCTTTTGGACGATGCTTTGCATGAGGCTGGACTCAAATTAAAGGATATTGATGCTGTTGCCTATACCCAGGGACCCGGCTTGGCTGGCGCCCTGCTTGTAGGGAGCGCTTTTGCCAAATCCTTGGCCCAAGGCCTGAATTTACCCTCCATCGGGGTTCATCACCTTGAAGGACACCTACTTTCTCCGCTTTTAGGGGTTTCAGTGCCGGAATTCCCCTTTATTGCCCTCTTAGTCTCGGGTGGACATACCCAGTTAATGCTGGTCAGCGGGGTTGGCAAATACCAACTTCTGGGAGAAACCTTGGACGATGCTGCTGGCGAAGCTTTCGATAAAACAGCCAAATTGCTAGGCTTGGACTATCCGGGTGGTGCCGCCATCTCTAAATTGGCAGAAAAAGGCCAATCTGGAAGATTCGACCTACCCAAACCCATGCTGCATTCGGGAGATTTGGATTTTTCCTTCTCCGGACTCAAAACGGCGGTTCTGAACCAGGTGAAAAAATTTGAGGCACTAGGCGTTACTGATGCTGATGAAATTGCAACATTTCATGCGGATCTCGCACGCAGTTTTGTCGACTCATTGGTGGCGGTTCTGGTTAGCAAATCAGAGAAAGCATTGAAGCAAACTGCTTGCAAACATTTGGTGCTTGCGGGTGGAGTGGGTGCTAATTCGCAATTACGCGCAGCTCTCAATGCCAGCGCTAAGAAGAATCGATTTGAAGTGCACTACCCACCAGTCGATCTATGTACTGATAACGGCGTGATGATTGCATTTGCTGGAGCACTACGCATGTTGGCAGAAAATAATGGCTCAACTACTTCGGGTGCTTTTGATATCAAACCCCGTTGGGATTTGGCGAGCAATAATCTCGCTTAAGTAAATCTCGTTTTAATGCTGCTTACTTCGTCAGACTAATTTTGGCGTAGGCGCTGTGATTGTGAATCGACTCAAAGTTCTCAGCCTCAACTACTAAAGACAAAATGCGATCATCGCCTTTAAGTTGGCCGGCAACATCGCGCACCAAGTCCTCTACAAACTTTGGATTGTCATACGCACGCTCAGTAACCCACTTCTCATCAGGACGCTTGAGCAAGCCCCACAACTCGCTAGAGGCTTGGCTCTCAGCGGCTGCAACTAAATCTTCTACTGTCATCTTGGTCTGTGGATCAAGCTCAACAGACATCGTTACATGTGAGCGTTGATTATGTGCGCCATATTCAGAAATCTCTTTCGAGCAAGGGCACAAACTCATCACTGGAACTAAGGCACGAAGGTTTAACTCAACGTCGATTGCGCCAGACGAAGTTTGTTTAGCTTTCGCAATCCAAGTTACTTCGTAATCCATTAAGCTTTCAACACCAGATACAGGCGCAGCTTTTTTGACGAAGTGCGTATACGTAAATTGAATGCGGCCTTCTGTTGCATTGAGTAGCGGCAACATCTCACGGACCATTGCAACTACAGATGCGCTATCAATAGGCTCATTGTGTTTTTGCAAGAGCGCAATGAAACGGGACATATGGGTGCCCTTCACATGCGCAGGCAAAGCCACATCCATTTCAAAATTACCAACAGCAGGCATGACGCCTGTCTGAGTGCGAATAGTTAATGGATGACGCAATCCCCGAATCCCCACCTGCTCAATTGGCAAAGCGCGTTCATCATGCGAGGATTGAATATCCGGCATGGCTTGCGGCTTGAGAAAGGCGGTGTTGATGTCGTTCATGACTCTATTTTCAGGCAAAAATGACTTATTTGCCTGCAACCACAGGTTTTGCAGCAGTTTTCATAGGAAAACGCAGGGAAATAGCCTTCGCAATCCCCTCAGAGTCTAGGCCACACTTACTCATCAAGAGTTTGTAATCGCCATGCTCCACGAATTCATCTGGAAGACCTAGTTGCAATAGGGGCTTATTGATACCCATAGCGGAGAGCGCTTCTAAGCAAGCACTGCCAGCACCACCCTGAATCGCACCATCCTCAATCGTCACAAAATAATCATGGTCCTGCGCCAAAGATTTAAGAAGCTCAAGATCTAATGGTTTTACAAAGCGCATATTAGCAACTGAGGCATCAATTTGTTCGGCCACTTCAAGTGCTGGGTAAAGCAAAGTTCCGAAAGCCAAAATTGCAATACGCTGACCTGCAGGTGCATTGGACTTACGGCGCAACTCACCTTTGCCCAATGGCACGGTACGCAATTCTTTTGAAGGAATGGTTCCAACACCAGCGCCACGTGGGTAGCGAACTGCGCTTGGGTGTGGCTGATGAAATGCTGTAGTCAATAAATCACGACACTCTGCTTCGTCAGCAGGCGTCAAAACCAACATATTCGGAATGCAACGTAAGAATGGGATGTCATATGCGCCGGCATGCGTTGCGCCATCTGCGCCAACTAAGCCAGCACGATCCAATGCAAACAACACTGGAAGATCCTGAATCGCAACATCATGAATCAGTTGATCATAAGCACGTTGCAAGAAGGTTGAATAGATCGCCACTACTGGCTTCATACCTTCGCATGCCATGCCAGCAGCAAAAGTGACCGCATGCTGTTCTGCAATGCCGACGTCGTAATAACGCTTCGGGAAATTCTGCTCAAACTCTACGAGACCAGAGCCCTCGCGCATTGCTGGCGTAATACCAATTAATAATGGATCGGCATGCGCCATATCGCAGAGCCACTCACCAAATACTTGGGTAAAGGTTTTTTGAGTTGTGCCAGTAGATTTCTTAACACCCTCTTCTGGATTGAACTTACTGGGGCCGTGATACAAAACTGGGTCTGCTTCAGCCAACTCATAGCCTTGACCTTTGCGCGTCACGACATGCAAGAACTGTGGGCCACGCCCCTCAAGCGCCAAGCGGCGTACGTTTTGCAACATCGGAATGAGCGCATCTAAATCGTGACCATCGATTGGTCCAAAGTAGTTAAAACCAAATTCTTGAAAAATGGTTGATGGTGAAACCATGCCCTTGGCATGATCTTCCAATCGTTTTGCAAACTCACGCAATGGAGGGGCAATCGATAAAACGCTATCAATACCCTTCTTCGTTGCAGAGTAAATATTGCCACTCAATAATCTGGCCAAATGTCGATTGAGCGCACCCACTGCTGGCGAGATCGACATATCGTTGTCATTCAGAATCACTACCAATGGCAAGTCGTCATACACACCAGCATTGTTCATAGCTTCAAACGCCATGCCACCAGTCATGGCGCTATCGCCAATCACCGCAACCGCAACTTGTTTTTCACCTTTGGTTTGGAAGGCACGTGCCATACCCATTGCCGCAGAAATACTCGTTGAAGAGTGGCCAGTACCAAAGGCATCGTATTCACTTTCAGCGCGACGCGGAAAACCAGATAAGCCTTCAAACTGACGCAAGGTATTCATGCGCTCACGACGACCGGTCAAAATTTTGTGTGGGTAGCTTTGATGACCCACGTCCCAGACGATTCGATCCTGTGGTGTATCGAATACATAGTGCAGCGCAATCGATAACTCAACCGTTCCTAAATTAGATGAAAGGTGTCCACCTGTTTTAGAAACAGAATCCAACACAAACTGACGCAACTCATCGGCAAGCGCAGCAAGCTGTTCGCGAGGAATTTTTTTTAAGTCTGCAGGGGAGTGAATGGAATTTAAAGTCATCAAATCTTCAGTAATCTTATTTGCCTCTATTAACTACCAACAGAGCCAAATCTTTTAGAGCCTGGGCTTTAGAGCCAAAACTCTCTAAGCTAGCAATTGCGGTTTCTTGCAAATCTTTTGCTGCTTTCTGTGCATAGTCTAAACCCATCAAGGTGACATAGGTTGGCTTGTCATTAGCAGCGTCTTTTCCAGCGGTTTTACCCAGGGTTTGACTATCCGAAGTGGCGTCGAGAACATCATCCACAATTTGAAAAGCTAAACCTAAAGCTTCAGAGTAATTTTGGAGATGCTGCATTTGGGTAGGATTCAATTTGGCAGCAATACCACCCATCTGGACGGAGCAAGAAAGTAGAGCACCGGTTTTCATCGCATGCATTTGCTTTAAACCAGCGAGGTCTAATTTTTTACCAATACTATCGAGGTCAATTGCCTGGCCACCTGCCATTCCACGCGAACCAGATGCGCTAGCTAAGGCGCTGATCATAGCCAATCGTGTATCAGCATCACACTGTGCGTTTGCCAAAATCTCAAATGCACGAGTCTGTAATGCATCGCCAACTAACAAAGCAGTCGCCTCATCGAAGGCCTTGTGAACTGTAGGTCGACCACGACGCAAGTCATCGTCATCCATACAAGGCAAATCATCATGCACCAATGAATAGGCGTGGATACATTCGATTGCCACAGCAGCAGCATCTAATGCGCTTTGATTTGCCTCATCACTCAATGCACCAGCGGCATAAACTAAGAGAGGACGAATGCGTTTGCCACCACCTTGAGCGGCGTAACGCATAGCTTCATGCAAGCGCGCAGGATTGGTATTAGCTGCATCAAGCAAATTATCTAAAGCCGATTCAGTTCGCCGCCCGTAAGCGCGAACCCAATCCTCGAATGAAAGCATGTTGTTCATGAAGGTTTAATTTGCGCGTAACTTACGCTTCAAATACTCGAACTTGTTGCTCAACTTGAGCAAGCATGGCTTGGCAATGTTTCAAGAGCGCTGCGCCTCGTTGATAAGCCAAAAGTGTCTCTTCCAAGGAGAATTTGCCTGACTCCATATCAGAAATCAGCTTTTCTAGCTCCTTTACCGCCTGCTCGTAACGCAAGTTGGGGTCGATTTGAACCTCAAGACCGGGCTTCTGACCCTCAGATTTCTTCGCTGGCATTGGCTTATTTCCTTCAAATTTCTTACCTGTGTAGCCCTACATATTAAAGCGAGACGGGGGTCAGATGGGTATAATCCCCTCCTTCCTTTCCAATATCGATCCGTCGATGGTTGGATTGGTTATTCCGCTTAGCTTCGGCTGACGTTTTCGGGGGTGGGGAGAATGACTAATCTGGCTACCGCGCAGCAGCTTGCGCCGTCCAATTTACAACTGCCGGTTTCGGCCTATTTTGACGTTGATCTCTATCAGCGTGAAATTGAACTGCTTTTTAAGCAGGGCCCAGGCTATGTTGGTCACGAACTCATGGTTCCTGAGCTTGGCTCTTATCAAACCCTGACCTCAGAAAATGAGGGGCGCCTGCTGGTTCGCAATGCCCAAGGCGTTGAACTTCTTTCCAATGTCTGCCGTCATCGCCAAGCACTCATGCTCAATGGCAAAGGTAAGGCGGACAACATCGTTTGCCCTTTGCATCGCTGGACCTACGATTTAAATGGTCAACTCATGGGTGCACCCCATTTTGAAGATAAGCCTTGCCTCAATTTAGGCAAATCGCCTTTGCAGAATTGGCAAGGACTCTTATTTGAAGGTCCGCGTGATGTACGCACTGACCTTGCCAAACTCGGCGTAGCTGATGATCTTAATTTTGAAGGTTATGTTCTCGATCACGTTGAAGTCCATGAATGTAATTACAACTGGAAGACTTTTATCGAGGTCTATCTTGAGGACTATCACGTCGTTCCATTTCATCCAGGTTTAGGTAAGTTTGTTTCTTGTGAAGACTTGCGTTGGGAATTCGGGGACTGGCACAGCGTACAAACTGTGGGCATTCACAAAAACTTAGAGAAGCCAGGATCACCGGTTTACCAAAAGTGGCATGAAGCAGTATTGCGCCACCATGAGGGTAAGACACCGCGCCATGGCGCTATCTGGCTGACCTACTACCCCAATGTAATGGTGGAGTGGTACCCAGGCGTTTTATGCGTCTCTACCCTGCACCCAATGGGTCCGAACAAAACACGCAATATCGTCGAGTTTTATTACCCAGAAGAGATTGCTCTTTTTGAGCGTGAGTTTGTAGAGGCAGAACGTGCGGCCTACATGGAAACTTGCATCGAAGATGATGAGATTGCAGAGCGCATGGATGCTGGTCGCGCCGCCCTACTAGCCCGCGGTCAAAATGAAGTGGGGCCATATCAAAGCCCGATGGAAGACGGTATGCAACATTTCCATGAATGGTACCGTCGTGCCATGAACTATCAGGGCGCATAATCCAGTAACACCCATCGCCAACATTAGGAAGCCATCATGACGCCTCTCATTACTGCAAACCAGTTAGAAGAAATCCTCAATAGTGGCGAGAATGTTTTGCTATGTGATTGCCGCTTTGATTTAGTCGACCCACTCGCAGGCAGAAAGTCATATTTAGAAGGCCATATTCCGGGCGCACTCTACGTCGATCTAGATCACGATTTATCTGGCGCTAAGACCGGTAAAAATGGTCGTCACCCACTACCAACTCCTGAAGCCTGGGCACAAACAAAATCCCGTTTAGGAATGGATTCAAAAACTTTGGTGATCGCCTACGACAATCAAGGCTCCGTTTATGCCAGTCGCTTGTGGTGGATGCTCAAAGCTACTGGTCATGCCAATGTTCAAGTATTGGATGGCGGTCTAGATGCTTGGAATGGCCCAATCGGCACCCTGCCACGCCAGCCTCAAGCCACAAGTGCTCCTGTGGCAGCAATGCCTTATGTTGGCTTGGCAACGGTAGAAGAGGTTGTTCACAATCTTCAAGCCAAAACCAATGTCATTGTTGACGCTCGTGCAAACGATCGCTTTCATGGACGGAATGAAACCTTAGATCCGGTTGGCGGACATATTCCCAACGCAATCAATTACTGCTTTAGAGAAAATCTCACCGGCAAAGCATTCAAACCTGCGGAGCAGTTATTCAAAGATTTTCATGGTTTCTTGGGAACTACCAAACCCTCTGAAGTAATTCACCAGTGTGGTTCTGGAGTAACGGCCTGCCACAACTTACTTGCCATGGAAATCGCTGGCCTCAAAGGTTCGCGTATATATGCAGGCAGTTGGAGTGAATGGTGTGCCGATCCGAGCCGGCCAGTGGCGCTTTAATGCAGCAGCGAGAGCAAGATTACAAAGCCAACGCCGCAAGCAATCAAAATCGTTTGACGTAAAGACTCAGCCCAATGTGGGCGTCGATGCATTTGCGGAATGAGATCGCTCACCGCAATGTAAATAAAGCTACTTGATGCAATCACGAGCAAATATGGCATCGCTGCATGAGCCTTCTCCAAGAAGAAGTAAGCCAGTACACCGCCCACTACCGCAGACAAACCACAAATGAAGTTGTACATCAGGGCGCGAGTTCTAGAGAATCCCGCATTGAGCAATACGATGAAGTCCCCAATCTCCTGGGGAATCTCATGGGCAATGATGGCAATCGCAGTAAAAATACCAACCTGGTAATCCGCCATAAATGCTGCGGCAATCAAAACACCATCAACAAAATTGTGTAGGCCGTCGCCGACCAAAATCATCCAACCGCTACGACCCGCCACCTCAGCATCATGACCGTGATGGTGACCATGACCATCTCCTTCATGGTGATGACTGTGGCGCAGTAAAGCAATCTTCTCCAGCAAGAAAAATCCCAAGAGTCCTGCCAGTAAGGTTGCAAATAGCAACTGAGGGCTCGCGCCCGCCATCGTAAATGCCTCAGGCAGCGAGTGCAGCAAAGCAGTGGCCAGCAAAATACCAACTGACACACTAACCATGCTGTGGACCATCTTTGACAGCAAAGACAAAGAAAAACTTGCGGCAACGAGAACGCTAGCTGTTCCCGCTAGCGCTGTTACCAACAAGATGCTTTGCAGTACTGACATAGAAATTATGCAACTCCGTTTTGTTTAAACCAGGCAACGCACTTTTCCCAGCCATCTTTAGCTGGACCTTCGCGATAAGTTGCTCGGTAGTCAGCATGGAAAGCGTGCGGTGCATCAGGGTAAATTTCAAAACGACAGGCTTTAGCTACTGGATTTTTTGGAGCTGCTTTTGCAAGCGCTTCACGCATTTGCTCAACACTCTCTAAAGAGATGCCAGTATCAGCACCGCCATACAAGCCCAGCACAGGCGCTTTCAGATCGGCAGCGATATCCACCGGATGGCGCGGGTTGCCTTCTGTTTTTTCACCAATGACGCGACCATACCAAGCTACACCAGCCTTCACCTGAGGCAGGGTAGCTGAGAGCCATGTAATACGGCCGCCCCAACAGAATCCAGTGACGCCCACCTTTTTCGAATCGCCGCCATTCTTGCCGGCCCACACCAAGGCTGCTTGCAAATCATTCAGCACTTGCATGTCGGTAGTTGGTGCAACAATATTTTTCTGAATCTCAGCAACCGTGCCATAAGTATTCGGATCACCAGCACGAGTGAAGAATTCTGGGGCAATCGCCAGGTAGCCTAATTTTGCAAACCGACGTGTGACGTCAGCAATGTATTCGTGAACACCAAAAATTTCACTCACCACAATCACGATTGGTAAATTGCCCTTAGCTTTCTCTGGACGAGAAACATAGGCAGGCATCTGAAAGCTTCCGACCGGAATCATTTGCTCACCAGCCTTAATGCCGGCAAAGTCTGTTTCAATTGCCGCAGCTAAGACTGGCTCAGAGGCAGCGACAAAACCAATGCCCATAGTTGTTGCAGTAATGGCAGAGGCTTTCATAAAACCCCTTCTATCGCTAGACACTATTTTTGAATCTTGATCTTTTTTTGCTGTCATTTTTTGCCTCCTGATTTAGTGCGCTTCTTCCCAATTATCACCAATCCCAATACCAACCACCAAAGGAACCTTTAGATCGGCCACCTTACACATCAAGTCCGGCAACTTCGCCTGTAGGAGCTCCAGCTCATCCAAGGGTACGTCAAATACCAATTCATCATGCACCTGAAGCAGCATACGGGTCTTGAGTTGCTCTTTTTCTAGCCAGTTCTCGACAGCAACCATGGCTAGCTTAATAAGGTCAGCTGCCGTTCCTTGCATTGGCGCATTGATCGCGGCACGCTCTGCCCCTTGGCGGCGAGGGCCATTAGAACCCTTTATCTCAGGCAGCCATAGACGTCGGCCAAACACCGTCTCGACATAGCCATTCTCCCTAGCCTCCAAGCGAGTGCGTTCCATATATTGAGCAACTCCTGGATAGCGATCGAAGTACTTGGCAATGTAATTTTGGGCTGCTGAACGCTCAATACCCAAGTTACCTGCCAAACCAAAAGCACTCATGCCGTAGATCAAACCAAAGTTAATCACCTTGGCATAACGACGCTGCTCTGAAGTAACGCTTTCCAATGAAACACCAAAAATCTCAGCGGCGGTGGCTTGGTGCACATCTTTACCGGCAGCAAATGCAGCTAGTAAGTTTTCATCTTCGGCAATGTGCGCCATGATGCGCAATTCAATTTGAGAGTAATCGGCTGAGAGCAACTTACAACCTTCAGCTGGAATAAACGCCTCCCGAATGCGACGCCCCTCTTCCGTACGCACAGGAATATTTTGCAAATTCGGATCACTAGAAGCCAAGCGCCCCGTCACTGCAGTCGCTTGAGAAAAGCTCGTGTGCACTCGACCCGTCTTAGGGTCAGCCATGCGTGGCAGCTTCTCAATATAAGTCGACATCAATTTAGCGAGACTGCGGTAATCCAAAATACGCGCAGGCAGCGGATAGTCTTCAGCCAGTTTTTGCAAAACCTCTTCATCGGTTGATGGAGCACCCGACGGCGTCTTTTTAATTACTGGGAGCTCTAACTGACCAAACAAAATTTCTGCGATCTGTTTGGGTGATTGAATATTGAAAGGTTGCCCTGCAAGCTGATGAATCTCACCCTCTAAAGCTAGCAAACGTTTGCCAACCTCTTGGCCCTGCTTAGACAGCAACCCCGAATCAATTCGAATCCCATTGCGCTCCATGATGCCAAGGACGCGCATTGCTGGCATCTCAATATTTTCATAAACGTATAGAAGGCCTGGGCTCTCCTGAATTTGCGGCCACAAAGCTAAATGCAGGCGCAAGGTAATATCCGCATCTTCTGCAGCGTAGTCTGTAGCAATCTTCAGATCGACTTGATCAAAGCCAATCTGATGCACGCCTTTGCCACACACCTCTTCATACTTAATGGTCTTCATGCCAAGATGTCGCTCGGCCAAGTTATCCATGTTGTGCGGCATATGTGATTCCAACACGTAAGACTCCAGCATGGTGTCAAACGCAATGCCTTGCAAAGTAATGTCGTAGTTCGCAAAGATATGGCTGTCGTACTTGAGGTTTTGGCCCACCTTCAAATGCGAAGTGCTTTGTAACCAAGGCTTCAGGCGCGCTAAAACTAATTCGCGACTAAGCTGAGTTTCTCCATTACGGTGTGCGACGGGGATGTAGCAGGCCTCTCCAGGAGTGACGCTAAGCGAGATGCCTACTAACTCAGCAGCAAGCGCATCTAAGCTCGTAGTCTCAGTATCGACCGCTGTGAGATCAGCGCCTTCAATTTTTTTAACCCACCGATCCAATGCCACTTCATCGATAACACATTCATAGTGTTTTTCAATCGCACCTTGCAGATCCGTCGTTTCTTGCGATAAGGCAGTAGTTGCTTCTGTAGCAGTGGGACCAAACTTCTTGGGTACAGCTTTTACATTTTCTTCAGCAGTATTTTTGATGGGGCTACCAGCCAAATCAAAACCACTAGCGGCTTCAGGAGCTGCTCCACCCAACTGTTTCTCCACATCACGTAACCACGTCTTGAAAGCATAGCGTTCAAATAACTCTCTCAATAGCGGCGCATCTTCTGGTTTTGCATGCAGATCATCTAAGCCCGGAAGATGTGGAGATAAATCACAATCGGTTTTAACGGTAATGAGTTGACGCGCTTGTGGGAGCCACTCCAAACTATTACGCAGGTTCTCACCCACAACGCCTTTTACTTGATCGGCATTCGCCATCAAATTATCTAAATCGCCAAACTCAGCCAACCATTTATTTGCTGTTTTAGGACCAGCCTTTGGAACACCGGGGACGTTATCAACCGTATCTCCAATAATCGAAAGGTAATCTACGATGCGCTCGGGAGGCACGCCGAATTTTGCAATGACGCCTTCGATGTCGAGCTTTTCATCAGTCATCGTATTAATCAAAGTGACGGATGAATTCACCAGCTGAGCTAAATCTTTATCGCCAGTGGAAATAATGGTTTCCCAGCCAGCTTGGGTGGCTTGACAAGCCAAGGTACCAATCACGTCATCAGCCTCAACCCCAGAAACCATCAAGACTGGCCAGCCCAAAGCCTTCACCATGGCATGAATCGGCTCAATTTGTTTAACCAAATCCTCCGGCATGGGAGAGCGGTGCGCCTTGTACTCCGAGTACATTTCATCCCGGAAAGTCTTGCCTTTGGCATCGAAAACACAGGCAATATGGTCAGCCTTGAGCTCCGAGCGAGCGCGGCGCATCATATTAACCATCCCATAGATTGCCCCGGTTGGGTCGCCTGCCCCATTTCTGAGGTCTGGCATGGCATGAAAGGCGCGATAGAGGTAGCTAGAGCCGTCTACCAACAAGAGTCTATGTTTAGTCATACCGCAATCGTACAATCTAGTTGCTAACTGCCTACAGATCAGGTTCAAATCCCCCTGAAAAGAGGCCTAAAAAGGTGAAAAATGATGCACTCTCTAACTAACTTACTCCACTCTTCTTTGAGCCAAACCCTTGTTCTTACAAGCTTTTTAGTGGCTTTTGCCTCTTTTGGTCTCAATTTTGCGCACGCCCAAAACAATTCTCAAGCACTGAGCCCATCCGAGCTACAGCGCATTAATAGCCAGCCTTTGGCACCCGCAGTCAACGCATCACAAGTGACAAATGCTCCTGAAAGTCGTAAACCGAGCTTTCAGCATAAAGAAGTTACCGGCACTGAAGTTACTGAATACAAGGATGCCAATTCACCTACGCAAGTGGATGTGAAGACGCGCTACACCAGCTATGAAATGGCGCCTCCAACAACAGTGATGCCTGGCGTACCAAAAGAAACTGATCTGATCAGCGTACCGAGTATCAGCATCCCTTTTTAATTTCTAGTTATGGCCGTCTTCACCCCTATTGAATTAAGCGATATCTCCGCTTGGATCTCAAATGATTTTGATATTGGGCAGGCCATCGATATTCGCGGAATTCATGGTGGTATTGAGAACTCCAATTTTTTTCTCGACACCGAGAAAAATGGCAAGAAACAAGAATATGTTTTAACTATTTTTGAAAGACTGTCAGCAGAGCAACTTCCGTACTATTTAGAGTTGATGCGCCACTTGGCTGACAAGGGTATTGCAGTACCTAAGCCTCTTGAAAATAAACAGGGGCAAATTCTATTTACCCTTAAAGGCAAGCCCGCAGCAATTGTGAGCAAGCTTCCGGGCCTTTCTAGACTAGCGCCTGAAGCAAAGCATTGCGCATTGGTTGGCGAGAACCTGGCAAAGATGCATTTGGCCAGTAGCGATTTCAAACACACTCAGGAAAATCTACGCAGCCTGTCTTGGTGGCAAAAAACAGTTCCACAAGTGTTATCGCACTTGAGCGACGCACAAAAAGAATTACTCACGACTGAGCTTGCTACTCAAGAACAATTCTTTGCCTCTGCTGCTTATGCATCACTGCCTCAAGGGGCAAGCCATTGCGACCTGTTTAGAGATAACGTATTGTTCGATCCTCAGGGTGCAAGCGATAGACCCCAAGACCAACTTGGCGGCTTCTTCGACTTTTATTTCGCCGGCACAGACAAGTGGTTATTTGATTTGGCGGTGACTGCGAATGATTGGTGTCTTGCTGAAAACAAACAAGATTTAGATCCTGTGCGTTTCAAAGCATTGATGGATGCTTATCAGTCTGTTCGCCCCTTAAACAAGGAAGAGCAGGCGAGCTGGCCACTGATGATTCGCGCTGCAGCTCTACGCTTCTGGATTTCACGTCTGTGGGATTTTTATTTGCCACGTGATGCGCAAATGCTCACGCCACATGATCCTCGTCATTTTGAAAATATTCTCTTAAGTCGCAAAGCAATATGAAACTAAACTCCGTCACCCCAAAAGAGGGTTACACCTGGATACGTCAAGGCATTTGGCTGTTCAAACAAAATCCTTTGGGGTTTTTAATGTTGGTATTCATGTATGTGTTTGTGGCGCAGTTAGCAGTGCTCGTTCCAGTGATTGGTGTTTTTGCCGTCTTATTACTGACGCCCACTTTGTCGGTAGGCTTTATGACCGCCTGTCGCCAAGCGATTCAAAAAGAACGCATTCGCCCATCGGTATATGTCATTGCTTTGCAATCCTCGCCATTAATTCGTAAACGCATTTTGCAACTAGGTTTGATATATGCAGCACTCATCCTGGCCCTCAGCTTTATCTTAAGCATGTTGGTGGATTTCGAATTGCTCATCCCACTAATGACGAACGATAAGCCCATTACCCCAGAAGTAGTTCGTCAGATTTATCTGATTCTCTTTTTTGGCGGCCTACTGTATATCCCGGTAGCGATGTTGATGTGGTTCTCTCCCGTACTCGTTGCTTGGGCTGATATGCCGGTAGCGCAGGCGCTCTTTTCTAGCGCCATTGCTTGCTGGGCAAATCGTGGCGCATTCTTTTTGTATATCGCTATTTGGGGCGCGATCTTAATCGCTATTCCATTAACGATCGGCTCTATCTTTGATGCGCTGGATTTGGGTCAAGCCGCATCATTCATTATCGCCCCCATTTCCATGGCGGGATTGACGGTCATGCATTGCTCGTTCTTTGCTACTTGGAAAGCGTGCTTTGCTGAAAAAGAATCAGCAACCTTAATTGCTTAGTCTATCGCTGCAAGCTTAGCAATACTGAGCTGTAACCATTTCACACCATGGCGCTTGAAGTTCACTTGAGCACGCGCATCCGCATCATTACCCTCTAAGCCAGTCACACGCCCCTCACCAAACTTAGTATGAAAGACATTCTGTCCGATAGTAAATGGATAGTTACCACGTGGTGGTGAAGCCATTCGGGTAACAGAAGTTGAGGCAGATCCTACACGCCCAATTTGTCTTGCAGGTCGCTCACGCTCATTACCGGAATCAAAGAAGTCATTCGATCCAAACTCGCGTTGACGGGTATAGCCATCCTGCCAAGTTGATCCTGAACGACCGCCATTACCACCAGTTGTACCGCCCCAGCGAGCATCTTTTACTTTTGGTGTGAGCCACTTCAATGAATCAGATGGCAGCTCTTCCAAGAAGCGAGAAGGCATGTTGTAACGCACTTGGCCATGCAACATCCGTGATTGCGTATGAGAGAGATAGAGACGCTCCTTGGCGCGGGTAATCGCAACATACATCAAACGTCGCTCTTCTTCTAAACCATTCTGTTCGTTGATGCTGTTCTCATGTGGAAACAGACCCTCTTCCAAACCAGTAATAAATACAGAGGTGAACTCTAGACCTTTAGCAGAATGCACTGTCATCAGCTGAACGGCATCTTGGCCTGCTTGAGCTTGGTTATCACCAGCCTCGAGCGATGCATGGGAGAGGAATGCGGCCAATGGTGAGACCTCCGCTACGCCAGGTGCATTCTCACCGGGTAGTGTGGCAGCAGTGGCATCTTGGCCATAACCCTCTTCCGCAATAAATGCGGTCGCAGCGTTAATCAATTCTTGTAAGTTTTCAACGCGATCTTGACCTTCACGCTCTGAAAGATAGTGTTGAATCAAACCGCTATTCTGAATGACGAACTCCACTGTCTCGGGCAAAGTATTGTGACGAGTGGCTTCACGCATGTGATCTACTAAACGCACAAAGCCGCCTAAAGCTGCACCCGCCTTACCATCCAGTGTCGATGCAGCCAAATACAAAGAACTGTTTTGCGCGCGAGCTGCATCTTGCACAGCCTCTATCGATCTTGCCCCAATACCGCGTGTCGGGAAATTCACTACACGCGAGAACGAAGTGTCGTCATTCGGATTTTCTAAAAGACGGAGGTAGGCCAAAGCGTGTTTAATCTCAGCACGCTCGAAAAATCGCAATCCACCGTAAACGCGATATGGAATCGCTGCAGAAAATAAGGCGTGCTCGATGATGCGTGACTGAGCATTACTGCGATAAAGCAAGGCAATTTCAGTACGCTTGATACCGCTATTTACTAGTGCTTTGATTTCATCTACGAGCCAAGCAGCCTCTGCATGATCGCTAGGTGCATCGTAGATACGGACTGGCTCACCATGACCTGCATCGGTGCGCAGGTTTTTACCGAGTCGATCCGTATTATTTGAAATGAGATAGTTGGCAGTATCTAGGATGTGGCCATGTGAGCGATAGTTTTGCTCAAGCTTGACCATCATTGGATGGTATTGCTTTTCATACAGACGCATGTTCTCAACGTCTGCACCACGGAAAGCATAAATACTTTGATCGTCATCACCCACAGCGAAGACCGCACTACTTCCCATGCCGCTGACATTCACACGACTAGCATCGTGACCGGAGAGTAATTTGAGCCAGGCGTATTGCAAGGCATTGGTATCTTGGAACTCATCAATCAAGATATGACGGAAGCGCTCTTGATAGTGGGTGCGAATCGCTTCGTTGTGCTTGAGCAATTCATAGCTGCGCAATAAGAGTTCAGCAAAGTCGACTACGCCCTCACGTTGACACTGCTCATCGTAGGCTTCATACAATTGAGCCATCTTGGCCTGAAAGTCGTCCCCTACCGACAATTCTTTAGCGCGCTGACCGCGCTCCTTGGCGTGCGCAATAAAGTATTGCAACTGCTTAGGGGGGTATTTCTCATCATCAACCTTTAAGCCCTTTAAAAGACGCTTAATGGCGGAAAGTTGATCTTGGGTGTCCAAAATCTGAAAAGTGGACGGCAAACCAGCCTCTTTGTGATGCGCACGCAGTAAACGGTTACAAAGACCGTGAAAAGTGCCAATCCACATACCCCGAGTATTGATGGGCAACATGGCACTTAAGCGCAACATCATCTCTTTAGCGGCCTTATTGGTGAAGGTCACCGCAAGGACGCCAATCGGCGAAACCTGACCCGTTTGGATCAACCAAGCTATACGGGTCGTGAGTACGCGGGTCTTTCCACTCCCAGCGCCAGCCAAAATCAGGGCTGACTGGGCCTGGCCATTTTCATTTACTGGCGGGAGGGTCACTGCCTCGCGTTGTTCTGGATTAAGGTTTGCGAGTAGGTCTGAGTACATCGCCCCAATTATAATTTGCCTCTTATGCCAAATGCTTCGAATACCCCTAATTCATCAGCGGCCAGCTCCTTAGACGAACTAGCCAAATCCTACGAACCCGCCCCAATTGAAGCTTATTGGGGTCCGGAATGGGAACGCCGAGGCATTGCCGACGCCACCCTAGATGAGGGCAAGGGAGATTTCTCGATTCAGTTGCCGCCACCGAATGTGACGGGAACCCTACACATGGGTCACGCCTTCAATCAAACCATCATGGATGGCTTGGTACGTCATGCCCGTATGTCTGGCAAAAATACCTTGTGGGTTCCGGGTACGGATCATGCTGGCATTGCAACGCAAATCGTTGTTGAGCGCCAACTCGATGCACAGAAAGTTTCTCGTCACGATTTAGGTCGCGAGAAATTCTTAGAAAAAGTTTGGGAGTGGAAAGAAGCTTCCGGCAACACCATCACACGTCAGATTCGTCGCCTAGGCGCTTCGATTGATTGGGGTAGAGAATATTTCACAATGGACAGCAAGATGTCCAAAGCGGTTGTTGAAGTATTCGTTCGTTTACATGAGCAAGGCTTAATTTACCGCGGCAAACGTTTGGTGAACTGGGATCCTGTTTTAGGAACAGCAGTCTCAGATTTAGAAGTGGTGAGCGAAGAAGAAGATGGCTCGATGTGGCACATCCGCTATCCATTAGCAGATGGCTCCGGACACCTGACCGTTGCCACTACTCGCCCAGAGACCTTATTGGGCGACGTTGCCGTCATGGTCAACCCAGAAGACGAGCGCTACAAACACCTCATTGGTAAGTCAGTACAACTGCCCCTATGCAATCGCGAGATTCCGATTATTGCGGACGACTATGTTGATTTAGCTTTTGGTACTGGCGTGGTTAAAGTGACACCTGCGCATGACTTCAACGACTACGCCGTTGGACAGCGCCACCAATTGCCTCTCATTAATATTTTGACTCTCGATGCCAAGATTAATGAAAACGCACCTGCTGTTTATCAAGGCCTTGAGCGTTTTGCTGCACGCAAACAAATCGTTGCCGATCTAGATGCTGCTGGTTTACTAGAAAAAGTACAGCCGCATAAATTGATGGTGCCACGTGGCGATCGTACTCAAACCATTATTGAGCCAATGCTCACTGACCAATGGTTTGTTGCAGTATCCAAGCCAAGCCCTGACAACAAATATCAGCCAGGCTCATCTATCGCTGGCGCTGCATTAGATGCCGTTACCAAAGGTGACATCAAGCTCGTTCCAGAAAATTGGATCAGCACTTACACGCAGTGGCTAGAAAATATTCAAGACTGGTGCATCTCCCGTCAACTCTGGTGGGGTCATCAAATCCCGGCCTGGTATGGCGATGATGGTCAGATCTTTGTAGCCCGCTCTGAAGAGGAAGCCAAAGCTAAGGCTGCCGCTGCCGGTTATAACGGACAGCTAAATCGCGATCCTGACGTCTTAGATACCTGGTTTAGCTCAGCACTCGTGCCATTTAGCTCATTGGGCTGGCCAGAAGAAACTCCTGCGCTCAATCACTTCCTACCATCCTCGGTACTGGTAACCGGCTTTGACATCATTTTCTTCTGGGTAGCCAGAATGGTCATGATGACTTGCCACTTCACTGGCAAAGTTCCATTCAATACCGTCTATGTACACGGCTTAGTACGTGATGCGGAAGGTCAGAAGATGAGTAAGTCCAAAGGAAATACTTTGGACCCAATTGATTTGATTGATGGCATCAAGATTGAAGACTTGGTTGCTAAGCGCACCACCGGTTTGATGAATCCGAAACAAGCTGAAAGCATTGGCAAAAAAACCAAGAAAGAGTTTCCGGAAGGCATTCCTGCGTTTGGTACCGATGCCCTGCGCTTTACCTTTGCCTCACTCGCATCACTGGGTCGCAACATTAACTTTGATCAGAAACGCTGCGAAGGTTATCGCAATTTCTGCAACAAACTCTGGAATGCCACTCGCTTTGTGCTGATGAACTGTTCTGGCAATGATGAAGAGAATGGTTTTGCACCGTGTGACAACCAATGTGGGCCAGAAGGTTACTTAGATTTTTCTGACGCTGATAAATGGATTGTTTCTTTATTACAAAGAACGGAAGCTGATGTTGCTAAGGGCTTCCAGAACTATCGCTTTGACAATATCGCTACCAGTATTTATCAATTTGTTTGGGATGAGTATTGCGATTGGTACCTGGAATTAGCAAAGGTTCAATTACAGACTGGTACTCCTGCACAGCAACGCGCCACTCGTCGCACCTTGCTACGCGTTTTAGAAACCATCTTGCGCATGGCACATCCACTGATTCCGTTTATTACTGAAACCCTCTGGCAAACCGTTGGACCTAAGGTTGGTAAAGAGTTAGCCAAGCAAGATAAGCAAACGATTGCCCTGCAGCCCTACCCCGTTGCTCAACTCGATAAGGTTGATGAGCAAAGCGAAGCTTGGGTTGCCCAAATTAAATCGATTGTGGATGCTTGCCGTAATCTGCGTGGCGAGATGCAAGTCTCACCTGCACTCAAAGTACCCCTCTGGATTAGTGGACCGCAAGATTTCTTGAAACAGGCGAGTCCTTACTTAACTGCATTAGCAAAGCTGTCTGAAGTCAAAATCTACGATGACGAATCTGCTTTAGAGAAAGATGCTCCAGGTGCACCGATGGCCTTAGTTGGCAATCTCAAGCTACTCCTAAAGATTGAAGTGGACGTAGCCGCCGAAAGAATTCGTCTGGGCAAGGAAATTGAGCGCTTAGCCAATGAAATCACTAAGGCACGCAGCAAACTTGGTAATGAAAGCTTTGTGGCGCGCGCCCCAGAAGAGGTTGTTGCGCAAGAAAAGCAGCGTCTTGCCGGCTTTGAGCAAAACCATGAGAAGCTTGTTGCACAATTAGAACGTCTTAAATAAGAACGGATTCTCCATGCCATTACATTTCAGCTCCAAAAAGGTAACCAAGGCTGTATTTCCGGTTGCGGGATTTGGCACACGTTTTTTGCCAGCCACTAAAGCAAGTCCGAAAGAAATGCTCAATGTTGTTGATAAGCCGCTCATTCAGTATGCGGTTGATGAGGCCATTGCTGCCGGCATTACTGAATTAATTTTTGTCACTGGCCGCAGCAAACGTGCCATCGAAGATCACTTTGATAAGGCTTACGAATTAGAAGCAGCCCTTGAGGCCAAAAACAAACAAGACCTCCTGCATCTCGTACGCAGCGTCAAACCGGACAATGTTGATTGCGTATATATCCGACAATCTGAACCATTGGGCTTGGGACATGCCGTTTTATGCGCCGAGAAGCTGGTAGGTGATGAACCTTTTGCAATCATTTTGGCGGACGATCTTTTGGATGGACATCCTCCAGTGCTTTCGCAAATGCTAAAGGTTCATGAAGAGCAAGATGGCTCAGTATTAGCTGTTGAGAAAATTGATCCTTCCAGAAGTGGGTCCTATGGAGTTGTTTCAGGCAAAGAAGTTAGCAAAGGGATCTATCGCCTCGATGGCATCGTTGAAAAACCAAAACCCGCTGATGCCCCTTCTAATCTCGCAGTAGTAGGACGCTATGTGCTCTCATCAAAAATCTTTGATCACATCCGCAATGTAAAGCCTGGCGCTGGTGGAGAGATTCAGCTCACCGATGCCATTGCCGCCTTGCTTAAAGAACAGCCAGTATTTGCATATGAATATGATGGCGTGCGTTATGACTGCGGTAGCAAATTAGGCTACCTCAAAGCATCTGTAGACTTTGCTTTGCGTCACCAAGAAGTCGGTGAGGAATTTGCTGAGTACCTCAAAAGCTGGTCTCTAAAGTAATCCCGTGAAATAAAAGTAAAAAAGGCAGAAAGTGATTTCTGCCTTTTTCTTTGGTGCTGAGAGTTTCAGCGCGTCTTATCTTCTCTTGAGGAAGAAAACCAATACATCACCCTCTGTAGTACTGGAGAGAAGCTCGTTACCAGTCTGCTTTGCAAATGCAGGAAAGTCATGGGCTGCACCAGAATCCGTTGCCTTCACTTTGAGCACTTCGCCAGACTGCATTGTGGCTAAAGCTTTCTTGGTACGCAAAATTGGGAGCGGGCAGTTCATGCCAATGGCATCTACCTCGAGATTGAATTGGATGGCATCACTCACTTAGAAGCCACCCAGTCTTTTACGCCAGCTAAAGCCGCGCCCAACTTACTAGGATCGGTACCGCCAGCCATCGCCATCTCTGGCTTGCCGCCGCCTTTACCACCCACTTGCTGAGCCACAAAGTTCACCAAGTCGCCTGCCTTCACTTTGGCAATCGAATCTGCAGTCACGCCAGCAATCAAACTCACCTTATCGCCCTGCACAGAAGCCAAAACAATGGCGGCTGTTTTTAGTTTTGCTTTCAAAGCGTCCATGGTTTCGCGAAGAACTTGCGCATCCGCACCATCTAAGCGTGCTGCCAATACTTTCAGACCATTGACATCGATTGCTTGTGTTGCCAATTCATCGCCTTGGCTGGCAGCGAGTTTGGAATTCACTTTATCCAACTCACGTTCAGCCTGACGCAAACTTTCTTGCAACTGAGCAACGCGATTCACCAAATCACCCGGATGAGTTTTGAGGATGGTCGCTGCCTCATTAATCTTATCTTCTAAGCCTTGCAGGAAGTTCAATGCGTTTCTTCCGGTAACCGCCTCAACGCGACGAATACCAGCTGCAACGCCACCTTCAGAAACAATCTTTAAGCTACCGATGTCGCCAGTACGGCCAACGTGAGTGCCACCGCACAACTCTTTAGAGCTACCAATTTCTAGAACGCGCACCTCGTCACCATACTTCTCACCAAAGAGCATCATGGCGCCAGTCTTTTGCGCATCATCCAAAGACATTACTTTTCCAGAGGTCGCAGTATTAGCGAGGATCTCGGCATTCACAATGTCTTCTATCCGACGAATTTCTTGTGAGGTAATAGGTGCGTTGTGAGTAAAGTCAAAACGGGTTTTGCTAGCATCAACCAGGGAACCTTTTTGCTGTACATGGTCGCCCAATACTTCACGCAATGCTTTATGCAAAATATGCGTAGCACTGTGGTTGCGCATCGTTTCAGTTCTTTGTTCGATATCCACCAAGGCATTAATTGCATCGCCTACCTTGAGTTCGCCCTCTTGTACTTCACCTTGATGACCAAAGACATCAGCTTGAATCTTGAAAGTGTCTTCAACTGCAAAGCGTACCGCTTCATTACGCAACTCACCCTTATCGCCAACCTGTCCACCAGACTCAGCATAGAAAGGGGTGTTATCTAAAACGATCACAGCGGCATCGCCAGCTTTGACAGACTGCACAGCAGAGCCATCAACATAAAGCGCAGTTACTTTGGCGCCTTCGTGCTTCAAGGTATCGTAGCCATGGAACTGGGTTGGCTTGCCGGAGTACTCTAAGCCTTGAGCCACTTTGAACTTGCCAGCCGCCCTTGCTTGATCGCGCTGCTTTTGCATTGCCAAATCAAAGCCTTCAGCATCCACCGTGACATCGCGCTCGCGGCACACGTCCGCAGTCAAATCTAATGGGAAACCAAAGGTGTCGTGTAAACGGAAAGCGGTTTCACCATCAACCGTCTTGGCGCCACCTGCAAGCGCGCCCTCCAAGATTTCCATACCGTTAGCGATCGTCTGAAAGAAGCGCTCTTCTTCCTGCTTAATCACTTCACTCACTTTATCTTGTGCTGCCTGCAACTCTGGATAAGCTTGACCCATCTCTTTTACAAGAGCAGGAACGAGTTGATAGAAGAACGGTTTGCGTGCGCCTAATTTATAACCATGACGAATTGCACGACGTGTGATGCGACGTAGAACATAGCCACGACCAGCATTACCTGGAATCACGCCATCCACCACAATAAAACTACAAGCACGAATATGGTCTGCAATGACTTTAAGTGATGGACTCGTTGGATCGCAATTCTCACCACCAGCTGCATCAACAGCTTCCTTAGCTGCTTTGAGCAAATTAACAAAGAGATCGATCTCATAATTAGAGTGCACGTGCTGCAGAACTGCGGCAATGCGCTCAAGACCCATGCCGGTATCTACGCTAGGCTTAGGCAATGGATGCATATTGCCCGCTTCATCGCGATTGAACTGCATGAATACGTTATTCCAAATTTCGATGTAGCGATCACCATCTTCGTCAGGACTGCCTGGAGGACCACCAGCAATGTGAGGACCATGGTCATAGAAGATTTCAGTGCAAGGACCACATGGGCCTGTATCACCCATCATCCAGAAATTATCTGAAGCGTAACGAGCACCCTTGTTATCGCCGATGCGAATAATGCGCTCTGCCGGGATACCAATTTGCTTGTTCCAAATTTCATAAGCCTCGTCATCTTCTGCGTAGACGGTGACGAGCAGCTTTTCTTTTGGAAGCTTAAATACTTCTGTTAATAAACCCCAGGCAAACTGAATGGCATCTTTCTTAAAGTAATCCCCAAAAGAGAAGTTGCCCAACATTTCAAAGAAGGTGTGATGACGGGCTGTGTAGCCGACGTTATCCAAGTCATTGTGTTTGCCACCGGCACGAATGCATTTCTGGGCGGTTGTAGCGCGGTTATAGGGACGCTTATCAAAGCCTAAAAATACGTCCTTAAATTGGTTCATCCCCGCATTGGTAAATAACAGGGTAGGGTCGTCTCCAGGCACCACAGGGCTGGAAGGAACAATTTGGTGGCCTTTTTGGGCGAAGTAGTCCAGGTACGCCTGGCGAATTTGAGAGACTTTCATGCGAATAATTATCGCATTGGCACTAGTCAGGGGCAAACCCTAGGCAAAGCTCCTCAATCCTGCCTTACAATCCCGTAACATCAATAAATAGATCGGCATTTAAGTCGATATAAGGAGCTCAACTTGAAAATTCGCAATCAACGGGATTTTGGCGCTGGAATCATGTACATGGTTATCGGCCTATTCTTTACAGTGATAGCCACGCAGTACCCAATGGGCACTGCCGCCAAAATGGGGCCAGGTTACTTCCCCTTCTATCTCGGCATTCTGATGACCTTATTGGGGCTTTTGGTTCTCATTAAATCCATGGGTGCTAAAGCTGCAATTGAGTCCATCCCCAAGTTCAACTGGAAGATCATGGCTCAAATCACAGGCTCTGTGGTGCTCTATGGCCTGCTTCTCCCGCGTATGGGCTTCTTAGTGGCTGTGGTGGTCTTAGTACTTGTTTCCGCCAGCGCCAGCAAAGAGTTCACCTGGAAAGGCTCCCTACTCAATGCGGGCTTCCTAGTGATCTTTACTTATTCAGTGTTTGTCGTGGGCCTCAAGCTTCAGTTCCCACTCCTGCCTGTATTCCTACAACAATAACGAACCGGGACTCTGAAAAATGGATTTATTTGCTAACTTAGCCCTCGGTTTTGATACCGCCTTTACTTTACAAAACCTCATGTACTGCCTTATTGGCTGTATTTTGGGTACCTTAATTGGTGTTTTGCCAGGCTTAGGCCCGATCGCAACAATTGCGATGTTGTTGCCAGCAACCTATGCATTGCCTCCAATCGCTGCTTTGATCATGTTGGCCGGTATTTACTACGGCTCCCAGTACGGCGGCTCTACAACTGCAATTTTGCTCAATATCCCAGGGGAAACGTCCTCGGTGGTGACGGCGATTGATGGCTACCAAATGGCCAGAAATGGTCGAGCGGGCGTAGCGCTCTTTACTGCCGGCATGGGCTCCTTCTTTGCTGGTTGCGTAGCTACATTGGTTTTGGCTGCTTTTGCTGCTCCACTCTCTCAGCTAGCCTTTAAGTTTGGCCCTGCCGAATACTTCTCCCTAATGGTTTTAGGGTTAATTGGTGCGGTCGTGCTGGCCTCAGGCTCTTTGATCAAGGCGATCGGCATGATCATCCTAGGCCTCTTGATGGGCTTGATTGGTACTGACGTGAACTCAGGCGTATCCCGCTATGCATTTGACATCCCTGAATTGAGTGACGGTATTGGCTTCGTAGCCGTTGCAATGGGTGTGTTTGGTTTTGCAGAAATCATGGGCAACCTTGAAAAGACTGGTGACGACGAGGGCTTCCTCAATAAGCTCACCAGCATGGTTCCTACCAAACAAGATATCAAGCGCATGGTTCCATCCATTTTGCGCGGTACTACTATCGGCTCAATTTTGGGAATTCTGCCGGGCGGTGGTGCAGCTTTGGCAGCCTTCGGCGCCTACTCAGTTGAGAAGAAATCCTCCAAGTACAGCCATGAGTTTGGCAAAGGTGCGATTGAGGGTGTAGCAGGTCCTGAAGCAGCAAACAATGCTGCAGCTCAAACCTCTTTCATTCCATTGCTCACTTTGGGCATCCCACCAAACGCCGTGATGGCTTTGATGGTTGGTGCGATGACGATTCATAACATTCAGCCAGGTCCACAAGTGATGACCAGCAACCCAGCTTTGTTCTGGGGTCTGATCGCATCCATGTGGATTGGTAACGTCATGTTGATTCTCTTGAACTTGCCACTCATTGGTATTTGGGTAAAGCTCTTGAAGATTCCTTATCGCTTCCTATACCCAGCGATTCTGGTGTTCTGCTGTATCGGCGTTTACACCGTAAACAACACCGTATTTGATGTCTATGTAACTGCAGGCTTTGGCTTGATTGGTTACTTATTCTTCAAACTCGGTTGCGAACCTCCTCCATTGCTGCTCGGCTTCGTGCTCGGACCAATGATGGAAGAGAACTTCCGTCGCGCCCTATTGTTGTCACGCGGTGATTTCTCAACATTCGTAACCCGCCCACTATCTCTAGGCCTGCTCATCGCAGCAGCCCTCTTGGTTGTGATCGTGGCTCTGCCTGCGGTTAAGAAAACCCGTGAAGAGGCTTTCGTAGAAGATTAATTCTCGAACGCTTCCCAGAAACGAGCCCGCAGCAGTTTGCGGGCTTTTTTCTTTATAGGCAGGGCTTTTCTCTACAATGGGCGCATGTCCCAAGATAGCAAACCATCCAAATCGCCTGCCGGCACTGTTGCTGAGCCCTCTAACTTTTTGCGCCAGATCATCGACCATGACCTGGCGAGTGGCGCCTATCAGAACCGAAGCGATCGCAGTGGTCAAGCCATCCCATCCATCATTACGCGTTTTCCACCAGAGCCTAATGGCTACCTTCATATTGGTCATGCCAAAAGTATCTGCTTGAACTTTGGTTTAGCTGCGGATTACAACAATCAAGCGGGTGGCGCACGTTGCAATATGCGCCTGGACGATACCAATCCAGTTAAAGAAGATATTGAGTACGCTGACAGCATTCTGGATGCCGTTAAATGGTTGGGATTCGATTGGGGCACACACCTTTATCACGCAAGTGATTACTTTGACCAACTCTATGAGTTTGCGGAAATTCTGATTCAGAATGGCAAAGCCTATGTAGATAGTCAGAGTGCAGATGACATTCATACCAATCGCGGCAACTTTGGCCAAGTTGGAAAAAATAGTCCTTACCGCGATCGCACGCCCGATGAGAATCTGGCTTTATTCCGCGAGATGCGTGATGGCAAATTCAAAGATGGCGAACATGTACTGCGCCTGAAGATTGATATGGCGCATCCGAATATTGTGATGCGTGACCCCGTGGTTTATCGCATTCGTCACACCGATCACCACCGCACCGGTAGTAAGTGGTGCATCTATCCTTTATATGATTTCACGCACTGTATTTCTGATGCGCTGGAAAATGTTTCACACTCCATCTGCACATTGGAGTTTGAAAATAATCGCCCGCTCTACGACTGGATCGTAGCTTCACTGGCAGAGCTAGGGATCTTCAAAAATCCCGTTCCTCATCAATACGAATTTGCCCGCCTCAACTTAACTTACACCATCACCAGCAAGCGCAAGTTACTGCAATTGGTAGAAGAAAAACATGTTGACGGTTGGGATGACCCGCGGATGCCAACTATCGTAGGTATCCGACGCAGAGGTTACACACCAGAGAGTATTCGCTTGTTCTGTGAACGCATTGGCGTTTCTAAAGCAGATAGCTGGATTGATATGAGCACTCTGGATCAAGCCTTACGCGATGATCTGGAGGCCAAGGCCCCACGGGCCACAGCGGTTCTCAAGCCACTCAAACTCGTGATTGAAAACTTTGATGCTTCCGCAAGCGAGCCTTGCTCCGCTCCGCGCCATCCACAATATCCCGAGTGGGGCAATCGCGAGTTTCATTTCACAAAAGAATTGTGGATTGAAGAAGATGACTTTATGAAGGAACCTGTTAAGGGATTCTTTAGGCTTTATCCACCGATTGGTGATCAGCCCGGTGGACGCGTGCGCCTACGTCATGGCTTTGTGATCGAGTGCACCGGCTTTGAAGTAGATGCAAATGGTAATGTGATTCAAGTGAATGCGACCCACTTCCCCGACAGTAAGAGCGGCACTCCCGGCTCAAATAATTACAAGGTGAAAGGCAACATTCATTGGGTTAGCGCAGCAGAAGCTGTGCCTGCACAAGTGCGTCTCTATGACCATCTGTTTAATGACCCGCATCCGGATAGTGGCGATAAAAATTTCCTTGATGCGATCAATCCAAGCTCTAAGCAAACGATTACTGCGTACTTAGAGCCTTGCATGAAAGACGCTAAAGCAGAAGATCGTTTTCAGTTTGAGCGTCATGGTTACTTTGTTGCGGACCAAGGTGACTCCAAACCAGGTCAACCAGTATTTAATCGTACGGTCGGACTTAAGGATTCTTGGAAATAGTTTTTAGAAACTCTGCCACGCTCGGATAGCGTAGCGGGGTTTTTAATTCTGCTAGTCGCGTATTCGTGACGCGTCGTGACTCCCGCATAAACGACCACAACATCGGGGATACGATTTTCTCCAACTGCTCAGCTGGCAATCTTGGTGGTCGATCTAAACCAAATGCATCAGCTACTTCATCAAAGTAATCACCCATCTTGGTTTCACCGCCGTCACAGGCATTAATGACACGTTGTGGTTTACCGTGATACACAGCAGCACAAATCAATCTCGCCAAGTCATCACTTTGAATATGGTTTGAGTAGGCATCCTGAGTTGCAATTAAGGCAGGCGTTCCTGCTTGAATGCGCTCAACTGGCAATCGATCAAGGGCATAAATGCCCGGCACACGCAGAATGGTGAGAACTACGCCATGAGAGGGAGCCCAAAGACCTAGGCAGTTTTCTGCGTCCACTCGTCGCTTGGCTCGCTCGCTTTGGGGATTCACGGGTGTCACTTCACTCACCCTCTCACCCGCATGATCCCCATACACACCGGTAGTGCTCACATAAATCAAGCGCCCAACAGTATCTGAGCCTTGGGATAAAATTCGCAAGAGGTTGCGAGTTCGGCAATCACGATGACCTGTATTTTGGGGTGGTGCCAAGTGGATTACGGTTTGTGCCAATCCACTTAAGCGCCACAAGCTATCGGGCTTATCCAGATCCCCCAAAATCGGAATCGCGCCAACCGCTCTCAACTCCTGAAAACGTGCTTTCTGGGAAGTTAAGGCATATACGCGATGACTATGGGCAAGTTGCTTGGCAACACGAAGGCCAATGTCGCCGCAGCCGATGATTAGGATTCGAGATTTACCAAAAGATTGCATAGGTCACATCGTAACGATTTATTGAAAGGAATGAGAGTGTCTTACCAAGTCACGCTCAAGGCGAGCGGCAAACAATTTACTGTCCAGAAGGATGAAACCCTACTTGAAGCAGCGCTACAACAGGGCATTACCCTTCCCTATGGCTGTAAAAACGGTGCCTGTGGTTCTTGCAAGGGCAAGGTGCTGGAAGGTCAAGTAGAGCATGGCCAACATAGTGTTGCTGCTTTAAGCCCTGCTGATGAAGCTGCTGGGGGCACCTTGTTTTGCTGTGCCCACCCTAAATCAGACCTCCTCATTGAAGCACGCGAAGTTCAAGGTGCTGGCGATATCGCTATCCGCAAGGTTCCCTGTCGCGTGAACACCATTACAAAACCGAGTGCCGATGTAGCGATTCTGAAATTGCAATTGCCAGCTGCTGAGCGCTTTCAATTTCTGGCTGGGCAATATTTAGAGTTCCTGCTTAAAGATGGGCAACGTCGCGCTTATTCCATTGCCAACGCCCCCGATCAAGAAGGTCCTCTCGAGCTACATATTCGCCACTTACCAGGCGGACTCTTTACCGATTTTGTTTTTGGTGCGAAAGATCCAGCGCTAAAAGAAAAAGATATTCTGCGTTTTGAAGGGCCTTTAGGCAGCTTCTTCCTCAGAGAAGATTCCAAGAAGCCCATTATTTTTGTTGCGGCAGGCACTGGTTTTGCACCAATCAAGTCTATTGTTGAGCAAATGCAGCTCAAAAAGATTCATCGCCCTATCCACCTGTATTGGGGCGGTCGTCGCCCGAACGATCTCTACCTCAATGAACTCTGCCAGTCATGGGCCAAAGAAATTCCTGACTTCAAGTTCATCCCGGTTATTTCTGATGCCCTTCCAGAGGATCAATGGACTGGACGCACGGGTTTTGTACATCAAGCTGTGATCGCCGACCATCCTGATATGAGCCCTTACCAGGTCTACGCCTGTGGTGCGCCCGTCATGGTCAATGCAGCCCGCCAGGACTTTGCGTCACAGTGCAAGCTACCTGCAGACGAATTCTTTGCAGACTCCTTTACCAGCGCAGCGGATCTCGCCACCAACTAAGTTACTAAGCGTGATAATAGAAACCTCAATTGACCTCACTTTGCACACGATATGAATAAGCCAGCCCAATCCGTAGATGCCCATTCAGTGATGTTTATTACCCCACGACCAGAAGTAGCAATGGTTGAGGGTAAAGGCTCATGGCTCACCGATAACAATGGCAAGCGCTACCTGGACTTTTTGCAAGGTTGGGCAGTGAACTGCTTGGGCCATAGCAATCCCGGCATGATTGAAGCGCTGAATGCACAGGCTAAAAAACTCATTAATCCAAGTCCGGCTTTTTATAACGAGCCGATGATTCGCCTATCGAATCTACTGACTGATAACAGCTGCTTTAATAAAGTATTTTTTGCCAATAGCGGCGCCGAGGCAAATGAAGGCGCTATCAAGCTGGCACGCAAATGGGGTCAGCTCAATAAGTCAGGCGCCTTTGAAATCATTACCTTTGATCACAGCTTTCATGGTCGCACCTTAGCGACGATGAGCGCATCTGGAAAGCCAGGCTGGGACACGATGTTTGCTCCACAAGTTCCAGGTTTTCCAAAGGCGGATTTAAATGATTTGGACTCCGTTAAAAAACTGGTAACCGATAAAACGGTCGCAGTAATGCTTGAGCCAGTCCAGGGTGAAGGTGGCGTAATTCCTGTCACCAAAGAATTTATGCAAAGCCTGCGTAAGTTCACTAAAGAAAATAATATTTTGTTGATCGTGGATGAAGTGCAGGCTGGCTGTGGTCGCACTGGAAAACTGTTCGCCTATCAACATTACGGCATCGAACCAGACATCATGACCCTTGGCAAAGGCATTGGTGGTGGTGTTCCATTGGCAGCACTGATGGCGACCGATGCTGTCGCTTGTTTTGTACCCGGCGACCAAGGTGGCACCTATAACGGCAATCCACTCATGACCGCAGTAGGCATCAGCGTCATCGAGCAATTACTCGCACCAGGATTTTTGGATGCAGTCCGTGCAAAGGGTGAATTGCTCAGCAAAGAATTGCTTTCCATCTCAGCAGAATTTAATCTGAATGGCGAGCGTGGCGAAGGACTATTGCGTGCACTGATGTTGAGCAGTGATATTGGTGGCAAGCTGGTTGAGCTAGCTCGCGATAGAGGTCCAGAGGGATTGCTAATTAACTCACCAAGACCTAATCTGTTGCGCTTTATGCCAGCACTAAATGTATCTGATGATGAAATCCGCCAGATGTGCAACATCTTGAGAGAGTTACTCAAGCAAGTTGTCTAGAAACAATTGGGTGCGATGTAATAAAGGGGCTTTTAGCCCCTTTATTTTTTAGCTAGCCAACTAAATTCTTTGGTAGCGAGAATGTAACGTCTTCGACAACGCCCTCTAGATTACGAATACTGCGAGGGCCGAATTCTTGAATCTTTTCCACAATCGCGAGCGCTAGACTTTCAGGGGCTGACGCACCCGCAGTGAGGCCCACTCGCTTCTTACCCTCAAACCATTGGGGTTCAAGCTGCTCTGGCGCATCGACCATGTAAGCAGGTACGCCCAGTTTTTCAGCTAATTCACGCAAGCGATTCGAGTTCGAACTTGCTTTGCTTCCCACCACAATAACTACCTCAACTTGAGGCGCCATAAATTTCACAGCATCTTGGCGGTTTTGAGTGGCGTAACAAATATCTTGCTTACGTGGCTGAACAATATTTGGGAATTTTTGGGTTAAAGCATCGACGATTTCTTTCGTCTCATCTACGGAGAGTGTGGTTTGCGTTACAAAAGCAATTTTTTCATTCTCAGCAAAAGGCAGCTTAGCAATGTCCGCCACCCTTTCAATCAGATGCACACCTTCTTTTACCTGCCCCATCGTGCCCTCAACTTCGGGGTGCCCAGCATGACCAATCATCAAGACTGTGAAACCATCTTTGCACATCTTGACGACCTCAAGATGAACCTTAGTCACCAAAGGGCAAGTGGCGTCGTACACCTGCAGTCCACGTGCCTCGGCATCCTTACGCACCTCTTGAGAAACGCCATGAGCGCTAAACACGACGATGCCACCCTTAGGCACTTCATGCAGCTCATCAACAAACACAGCACCTTTTTCACGCAGGCCGTTCACGACATAGGCATTGTGAACAATTTCATGGCGAACATAAATCGGTGCACCAAAGCGTGTCAGCGCTTCATTGACGATATTGATTGCCCGATCAACACCCGCACAAAAGCCGCGGGGTTGAGCCATCAGAATTTCTGCTGGGACTTGATTACTCATTCGTTAAAGAATCGCAATGATTTCTGCTTCGAAGGTGACAGGCCTTCCGGCAAGCGGATGATTGAAATCAAACCAAGCGCCCTCTTCATTAATCGATTGCAATACACCGGCATATTGCGCGCCACCAGGCGCATTGAATTCAATCACGTCACCAGGATTAAATTCCACATCATCATCGCGACCTTCTTTGAGCGCGCCCAAAGAAACCCACTGAATTAATTCTTCCTTGCGCTCTCCAAAACTTTCCTCCGGAGGCAACAAGGCGCTTTTCTTTTCACCCACAGCCAATCCGATCAACACCTTTTCAAAACAAGGCGCAAATTGTCCAGAACCCATCAACACCGTCGCAGGGCGATCGATAAAAGTATTGATGTAATCATCCCCGCTAGGCAAAGTCAGCCGATAGTTGAGAGTCAGGAAGGAGTTGGGCAAAACCGTAAGCTTAGTCATAAGGTAATTGTATCTAGGCCCGACCCCAGCGTGCACTCGCCCATCACGGACTGGCCAAAAATGGATCAGCCCCGGGAGAAACTCCGCGCCCTTGGGGCAGCAGCACTGAGCGATGCTGAGCTGCTTGCGATCTTTCTACGAGTTGGCTTCAAAGGTAAATCTGCGGTGGCTTTGGCGGAGGATCTTCTCCACCATTTCGACAATTTGCCGCGCTTACTGTCCTGCACACCAGAAGAATTAACCCAGATTCATGGCATGGGTATTTCCAAGTGGTCGCAAATTCAAGCCGCTTATGAGCTCGTGAAGCGCAGCCTCGAGGAATCTCTTTCCCAGGACTCGGTTTTTTCATCGCCCGGGTATGTCAAAGAGTTCTTGCAAGCCCGATTTGGGCGCCTGCCACATGAAGTCTTCCTATGCCTGCATCTTGACTCCCGCCTGCACCTGATTGAGTGCCAGGAGCTCTTTAGAGGCTCCCTGACCCACACGGCCGTCTACCCCCGAGAAATCCTCAAGGAGGCCCTGGCAAGGAACGCCAGCGCCCTTATCGTGGCCCATAACCACCCAAGCGGAAATCCACTTCCCAGCATAGCCGACCAGGAATTGACCAAGATGCTGTCTAAAGCCTTGCAAATGGTGGATATTCCCCTCTTAGACCATTGCATTGTTAGTGAGAGCGGTTTTTTCTCATTTTCAGATGCAGGCCTTATGAAAAATGACTTTAATTAGAAGTAATCACTAACTTATTGGGCAATTTTGCTCAGTATTGGCAGCTAGATAGCTCAATCCTTAAAACTAAAGCCAATTAGGGGTAGATCAAAGTGCTCGGAGACTGATACAATCTTCTTTTTTCGCAATTAATGGAGTTATGTCATGGCAAAAGTTTGCCAAGTCACTGGGAAGAAGCCGATGGTTGGCAACAATGTATCCCATGCAAACAATAAAACGAAGCGTCGCTTTTTGCCGAATTTGCAAAACCGTCGTTTCTGGGTTGAATCTGAAAACCGTTGGATTAGCTTGCGCTTAACCAATGCTGGTTTGCGCGTTATCGACAAGAACGGCATTGATGCTGTGTTGTCTGATCTCCGTGCACGTGGCGAAATTTAAGGAGCGCACAAATGGCTAAAGGCGGCAGAGAAAAAATCAAATTAGAGTCATCAGCTGGTACTGGTCACTTCTATACAACTTCAAAAAACAAGCGTACAAAGCCTGAGAAAATGGAGATCATGAAATTCGATCCAACCATTCGCAAGCACGTTGCTTACAAAGAAACAAAGCTCAAGTAATTTATCGATTCGATATTTATTTGCAGCAAATAAAAAACCCGCTACATCAGCGGGTTTTTTATTACCTAGATTTTTCTCTTAAGCGTAGCGACGCAATCTCAATGAGAAGTCGCGCAAACTCGAGAGGCCACTTTCTTCTGCACGCTGACACCAGGCGTGCAATTGAGAAACCAATTGATCACCCGTGGCATTAGAGCGACTCCAGATCGCCTGCAAATCACGACGCATCTCAATCATCTTTCTTAGCTGCGCATTCGTTGCCATCAGCTCTTCCAGTTTAATTTTTTCATCCGCAGTCAAACGAGACTCATCTTTGCCCAACCAGGCGCGCGCGTCCTTTAAATGGGCAGCCAAGACTTGCATGTGTTGAACTTCATTACTAAAGAATGTACCCAGGGTCTTGCTATAGCGCGCCATGATTTCATAACGGTTAGCAATGATAGCCTCGAGCGTACCTTGATCAGCAGGACGTAAGTCACTTAGCACTGGCCTCGGAGAAGTCTTCTTCACTTTGGCCAAGCCCACGGCACTCATCATCTGAATGTACATCCAACCAATATCAAACTCGTACCACTTGCTAGAGAGCTTAGCGCTTGTAGCAAAGGTGTGATGGTTGTTATGTAACTCTTCACCACCAATCAAAATTCCCCAAGGGAAAATATTTCTTGAGGCGTCCTCGAAATCGTAATTACGATAGCCCCAGTAGTGACCAATGCCGTTAATAATTCCAGCAGCAGTAATTGGAATCCACAGCATCTGTACTGCCCAGACTGTTAAACCAATTGCGCCGAACAAGAACACATCGATGATCAACATCAAAGCAACGCCTTGCCAAGAAAACTTAGAATAGATATTGTGCTCGAGCCAATCATCCGGCGTGCCATGACCAAACTTATCTAAGGTCTCTTGATTGCGTGATTCTTTTTTGTACAACTCAGCACCGCGAGAAAGTACGGTCTTGATACCGAGAACTTGCGGGCTATGTGGGTCATCCACAGTCTCACACTTGGCGTGGTGCTTGCGATGAATCGCCGCCCACTCCTTAGTGACCATGCCCGTTGTCAGCCAGAGCCAAAAGCGGAAAAAATGCGACATGATGGGATGCAACTCCAAAGCACGATGCGCCTGGCAGCGATGCAAAAAGATGGTGACGCTAGCAATAGTGATGTGGGTAGCGACCAGCGTAAAAACGAGGATCTGCCACCAAGCCCAATCTAAGTAGCCATTAGCAAGCCAACCAAGAAATGCATCAAAACCTGAAACTGTATTCAAAAGGGTGTCCCCGAAGAGGTCTAAACCTTTATTTTAGTTCTTTAACGGCTTTCTTGCTTTTGACTTTTACCGACTTTTCGTCATCTTTATCGACAGTTACTGCAGAAACAGCCGCTTTTTTCTGAAAAACGGCGCCAAAGAAGCCATCTGTACCGTGAATATGGGGCCATAACTGCCACCAAGGGTTATCAGGACTGCATCCCAAAGGTATTTTATCCTTTGGAAACAATGGCTTAAGAACTTCAGCCGCAGGAACAGCCTCGAAATTAGGGTGCTTTGCTAAAAAATCTTCTGCAATTTGCTGGTTTTCTTGTGGCAATAGGCTGCAGGTGGCATAAACCAAGCGACCACCTGGCTTGAGCAAGCGGCTTGCGGAGGCCAAGATATTCATCTGCTTTTGATTGAGCTCCAGAACGCCTTCTGGGGTCTGACGCCATTTGAGATCGGGGTTACGGCGCAAAGTGCCCATACCGCTACAAGGGGCGTCCACTAAAACACGGTCAATCTTGCCGGCTAAGCGTTTGATCTTGGAGTCGTTCTCACTATCAATCCATACAGGGTGTACGTTAGAAAGGCCGCTACGAGCTTGTCGTGGCTTCAAATTGGCTAAACGACGCTCAGATGTATCTAGGGCATACAAACGGCCTGTGGAGCGCATGATTGCCCCAATCGCCAAAGTCTTGCCACCAGCACCAGCACAAAAGTCCACCACCATCTCACCACGTTTAGGGGCGAGCAAATAAGCCAACAGCTGACTGCCTTCATCCTGAACCTCAAACATCCCTGCTTTAAAGCCAACCGTATTTTGCAAAGCAGGCTTACCCATGATGCGAACACCATCAGGAGCATACGGAGTTGGGATTGCTTGATAGCGACCACCAAGAGCATTCATCTCCGCAAGCAATTGCTCGCGAGTTGTCTTCATGGTGTTTGCGCGCAAATCTAAAAGGGCTGGATGCATGAGTGATTTAGCCAATTCTTCACGTGACTCTTCACCGGGATATTTTCCAAAAGCATCCCATAACCATTCAGGCAAATTATTCCGAACCAAGGGATTAAGTGCTGATGGATCGACAGTTGCAAAACGTTGCAACCACTCGTACTCACCTGTCTTTAATACGTGGGCCAAGTCAGCAATCGCGCTCTCAGCACGGTTGGCAGAACCCAAACCACCTTCAGACAAAGCAGACAGCAAACCCAATAGGGCTAAGCGTCTAGCCTGTGAACCCTCACCACTTGAAGCGAACTGTGAGAACTCATTTTTACGACGCAAGATAGCAAAAGCACTTTCAGCAATTAAGGCGCGATCACGATTACCTAGCTGCGGCTCAGAACGGAAATACCGACTCACAACACGATCTGCCGGTTGTTCAAAATTCAACAACTCTGGAAGCAAACGCTCCAAATGAATTGCATGCTGAGGCAACGCCTTGGCATTAGAAAAGTTTTTTTGGCCTTCGGGCGCAATGATGTTGCCACTTGCATTTCGACGCTCTGGGCGACGCAATGGATCTTTAGATTTGGCTGCGTAACTCTTTTGTGGGCCTAAGCGTGATCCAGATCTGGACCCGGATTTACTACCAGCGCTAGCTCCGCGGGATGAACGTTCTTTACTCATAATTTTATTAATTGCGACTCCGGTGGTTGAACCTGAACTTGATTACCTACTATTCGCAATCGTCCATCTAGGAACCATTTTACGGCCCGCGGGTAAATCTGATGCTCAGCAGCCAAAACTCGTGCCGCCAAACTATCCGCGTCATCACCCGGAAGCACTGGAACTGAGGCTTGGCAGATGATCGGGCCTTCATCCACACCCTCGGTTACAAAGTGCACGCTGGCTCCATGTTCAGCTACGCCAGCCTCTAAAGCCCGCTCATGGGTGTGCAAACCCGGGAAGGCTGGTAGCAAGGCGGGGTGAATATTGATGAGTCGACCCTCAAAATGACGAATAAAGCTTGGGGTCAGAATGCGCATAAAACCCGCTAATACGACCAAATCCGCACCCAATTCATCGATTTTCTCGATGAGGGCAGCATCAAAGGACTCACGCGTGGCATGCTCTTTGTGCTCAATAGCAAAGGCAGGGATACCCTGGGAGCGAGCAAAATCAAGGCCCCTAGCTGCAGAGTGATTAGCAATCACCCCTGCAAAAGTGACGGGCCACTGCTCTTTTTGAGCTGTTTTGACGATGGCCTCGAAATTGGATCCGCGGCCTGAGATTAAGGTGACGATAGATGGCATGCCCACAATATAATTGATGGTTACCCCGAAAGCGACCCTGAAAGCGATTTAGTGAACGTATTCCGTGGCCCTACCCAGTTTTCTGCAGGACCAGCTTGTGCCTTAACCATCGGTAATTTCGATGGCGTGCACAGGGGTCATCGCGCCCTGCTCAAGCAACTGAAGGATGGCGCTCAAGAACGCGGCTTAGTGAGCTGCGTAATGACTTTCGAGCCACACCCTAAAGAATTCTTTTCTCCAGACCAAGCGCCCCCACGGATTCTGAATTTGCGTGACAAGCTTGCTGCGTTTGCGGACATTGGGATAGATCGAGTAGTGGTAGAGCATTTCAATTCAGCATTCGCTCGTCTCACACCAGAAGAATTTGTTTCCGAAATCATTGTTAAACAACTCAACGCTAAATGGATTTTGATTGGGGATGATTTTTGCTATGGTGCAAAACGCGTCGGCAATTTTGCAAGCCTCAAAGCTGCTGGCGAGCAATTTGGTTTTGAAGTTTCCAGTATTCACACCGTACTCGAAGATGGCGAACGAATTTCCAGCTCAGCATTACGCAATGCCTTAGCTAATGGGGACATGGATCAAGCCACCAAATTATTAGGTCGTCCTTACGGCATCTCTGGTCACGTCATTCATGGACAAAAGCTGGGGCGCACCTTAGGCTTCCCCACACTAAATCTCGCTGTTGCTAATCATCTCCACCACCGCAAGCCAGCATGCTCGGGCATCTTCACTGCACAGGTCTTGGGGCTTGGCGATAAACCACTTCCCGCCGTAGCCAGTCTTGGCGTAAGACCAACAGTCGAAGACGAAGGTCGCGTTCTCCTCGAGACACACATCTTTGATTACAACGCAGATGTTTACGGAAAAATTATTACCGTAGAACTTTTAGAAAAAATTCGTGACGAGGCGAAGTACTCTGACCTCGAAACCCTTACCAAAGCGATTGCATCTGATGCAGCGCATGCCAGAAATTATTTCCAGAAAAAAACTTATGTCTGAAAAAGAAAACTCTTACCCCGTCAATCTTCTAGAGACGTCGTTCCCGATGCGGGGAGACCTACCAAAGCGTGAGCCTCAATGGGTCGCTCAATGGCAGAAAAATAAACTCTACGAAAAGATTCGTGCGGCGCATGCTAATCAACCAAAGTTCATCTTGCATGATGGCCCCCCATATGCAAACGGCGATATTCATATTGGTCATGCGGTAAATAAGATCCTCAAGGACATGATTGTGAAGTCCCGCTGGTTAATGGGTTTTGACTCCGCATATGTCCCGGGCTGGGATTGCCATGGCATGCCGATTGAGATTCAGATTGAAAAAGAATTTGGCAAAAATTTACCGACCGCTGAAGTTCAATCAAAAGCACGCGCTTACGCTAAGGTGCAAGTAGATAAACAGAAGAAAGACTTTGAGCGTTTAGGTGTTCTGGGCGACTGGAATAACCCCTACCTCACCATGAACTTCCGCAATGAAGCCGATGAAATTCGTGCGCTTGGGAAGATCTGGGAAAAGGGATATGTTTTCCGTGGTCTAAAGCCTGTCAACTGGTGTTTTGATTGCGGCTCCGCATTAGCTGAAGCTGAAGTGGAATATCAAGATAAAACCGACCCAACAGTCGATGTTGGTTTTGCATTTGATGATGCGCAGCGCCCACAGCTCGCAAAAACTTTTGGCCTCACTGAGATTCCAGCTAAGCCTGGAATGATTGTGATTTGGACAACAACACCTTGGACCATTCCATCAAACCAAGCACTCAATGTTCATCCCGAGCTCAGCTATGCCTTGGTGGACACTGGCGACAAGTTACTCATATTGGCAGAAGACCGCGTAGAAACTTGCTTGGAAGATTTTGGTCTTGAAGGCAAAGTGATTGGCACTTGCTTGGGCAGCCAGTTAGCCAATATCTCTTTTTGGCATCCGCTCGCTCCATTGCATGAGGGATACAAACGCCTCTCACCAATCTATCCCGCCGAGTACGTCACGCTCGATACTGGTACTGGTGTTGTGCACTCTGCTCCAGCCTATGGCGAGGAAGACTTTAAGTCTTGCAAGGCCAATAAACTGGCCGATAAAGATATCTTGAACCCAGTCATGGGTAATGGTGTCTACGCTTCTTGGTTGCCACTCTTTGCCAATGAATATATTTGGAAAGCAAATCCGAAGATTGTTGAAGCTATGCGTGAAGCAGGCAGCCTCTTACGAGACAAAACTTACACCCACTCTTACATGCACTGCTGGCGCCACAAGTCGCCGATCATTTATCGCGCGACCTCACAGTGGTTTGCAAGCATGGACAAGAAGCCATCTGATGGCAGCGCGAGTTTGCGTGAGACTGCATTAGCAGGTATCGAGAACACGGAGTTCTTCCCAGCTTGGGGTAAGCAGCGCTTAAACAGCATGATTTCTAACCGTCCAGACTGGACCTTGTCACGCCAGCGCCAATGGGGTGTCCCAATGGCCTTCTTTGTTCACAAAGAAAGTGGTGAGCCACATCCACGCACAGTTGAATTGCTTGAAGAAATTGCAAAGCGTGTTGAAAAAGAAGGTATTGAAGCTTGGCAAAAGCTCGAAGTGGCTGAACTACTTGGCGAAGAAGCTGCTCAATACGAAAAGAATCGCGATACCTTGGATGTGTGGTTTGATTCCGGCACTACGCATTGGCACGTTATTCGTGGCTCACACCGTGATGAACTCTATCGCCCAGAGTCTGAAAATGCAGATGGTCGTTTAGCTGACTTGTACCTCGAAGGTTCAGACCAACATCGCGGGTGGTTCCACTCCTCCCTGCTTACGGGCGCTATGCTCGATGGCAAGCCACCTTACAAGGCCCTCCTGACACACGGCTTTACTGTTGATGGTCAAGGTCGCAAGATGAGTAAGTCTGTGGGTAACGTGATTGCCCCACAACAAGTTGCCGATAAGTTGGGCGCAGAGATTATTCGTCTCTGGGTAGCCTCTACCGACTACTCCGGTGAAATGACTATCTCCGATGAGATTCTGAAACGGGTGGTTGAAAGCTATCGCCGTATTCGTAATACATTGCGTTTCTTATTGGCCAATCTATCTGACTTTGATCCAAGCAAGCACGGGATGCCTGCAAGTGAATGGCTGGAGATTGATCGTTATGCTGTTGCACTCGCGAATCAATTGCAGCAGGATGTACAGGCGCACTATAAGGCTTATGAGTTCCAGCCAGCTGTAGCACGCATGTTGACTTTCTGTTCAGAAGATTTGGGCGGCTTCTACCTAGATATTCTGAAAGATCGCCTCTATACGAGTGCGCCAGATTCGAAAGAGCGTCGTGCAGCACAGAACGCCCTCTTCCATATCACGCGCAACCTACTCAAATGGTTAGCGCCGTTCCTATCCTTTACAGCTGAGGAAGCCTGGTTGTCATTCCCACATGGTGCGGATGAGAAGTTAAGTGAATCTATCTTCATGGAAGAATTCGGCACTTTCCCAGAAATTGCCCAAGCCACTGAACTTCTAGCTAAATGGAATCGTGTACGAGAAATTCGTTCCGAAGTAACTAAAGCAATTGAGATTGAACGTGAAGCAGGTAACGTAGGCTCATCACTTCAGGCGGAGCTCACCATTAAAGTAGGTGATGTCGATTTCGCAATTCTGCATTCCCTGGAAGATGACTTGCGCTTTGTGACCATCACCTCCAGCGCTAATCTCGAACTCAGCAATGCAGGCCTTGAAGTGCTTGTACGCGGTAGCCAATATAAGAAATGCGGTCGTTGCTGGCATCACACTGCCGATGTTGGAGAAAATGCCGAACATCCAGAGTTATGCGGTCGCTGCATTAGCAATCTCTTTGGTGATGGCGAATCACGCTTGTTTGCGTAAATAAAATATACGTAGACCAATCAAGACCTATGAACGCAAACCTATCATTTCTTCGTTATCTAGCGATTGCAATTGTTACGCTATTGCTAGACCAGTTGAGCAAATGGTCTGCCTTAAGTAATTTGCAGTTAGGTGTGCCTGAACCTGTTTTGCCATTTATGAACTGGCTCCTATTATTTAATCCAGGAGCTGCATTTTCATTTTTAGCGCAGGGGTCTGGCTGGCAGCGTTGGTTCTTTACAGTTCTTGGTTTGGCGGCCTCCACTTATATCCTTTGGCTGCTGCGCAAGAGCCTAGGCGACAAAATGCTCTGCTGGGCCCTCAGCCTCATTCTGGGTGGCGCACTAGGCAATGTCCTCGATCGCATTATGTACGGCGCTGTAGTGGACTTTATTGACCTGCATTACGCCAATTGGCACTGGCCAGCCTTCAATATTGCTGATAGCGCTATTTGCATCGGTGCGGCCCTCATCATTTGGGGTGAGCTACGCAAGTCATTTGGCAAAACTTCCCAATCCCTTTAAGCTGGCGCCATGCAATCACTTTTAAATAAGAAAATCGTTCTTGGTATCTCCGGCGGCATTGCAGCCTATAAGTCTGCCGAGCTAGCGCGTCAGTTGATGCAAGAAGGTGCCAGCGTTCAAGTAGTGATGACAGAAGCCGCTCAGCAATTTGTAACGCCAGTTACTATGCAGGCGCTAACAGGTAACCCGGTTTACACCAGCCAGTGGGATAGCAGTATTGCTAACAATATGGCGCACATTGAACTCTCTAGAGCGGCAGACGCGATTTTGATTGCACCGGCAAGCGCTGATCTCATGGCCAAGCTCTCTCTCGGCTTGGCAGATGACTTACTGTCCACTCTTTGCCTAGCAAGAGATTGCCCCCTGTTACTAGCTCCCGCTATGAATAAGCAGATGTGGGAACATGCAGCAACACAAAGAAGCGCCGAGCGCCTCCTGGCAGACAAAGTTACGTTACTCGGTCCAGCAAGTGGCTTTCAGGCATGTGGCGAAGTAGGCTACGGACGCATGCTCGAGCCTGCCGAAATTACCGAACAACTCATTGCCTTCTTCCAGAAAAAACCATTAGCAGGCAAGCGTGTACTCATTACTGCCGGCCCTACCTTTGAAGCGATTGATCCTGTACGCGGCATCACTAACCGCAGCTCAGGCAAGATGGGCTTTGCGATCGCACGTGCAGCCGTTGAAGCTGGTGCAGAGGTTCACCTTGTTGCTGGACCTTGTGATTTAGATACCCCACTAGTTGCAACCGGAAAAATTACCCGCACTGACGTAGTCAGCGCTAAAGAAATGCATGCAGCTACCATGCAATCTTCTGACTGCGATATTTTCTTTGCAGTGGCTGCAGTGGCTGACTGGGGCATTGCCAAGCCAGCGAAAGAAAAGATCAAACGCCAAGGTAAGCAAGCTCCCAACTTAGATTTTGTAGCCAACCCAGACATCCTTGCCGATATGGCGAAGGCGGTCAAAACTAAAAGCGGCAAGGCGCATCCCTATTGCGTTGGCTTTGCAGCTGAATCCACCGACCTCCAAAAACATGCTGAAGAGAAGCGTAAGCGCAAAGGCATTCCGATGGTAGTTGGCAATATTGGTCCTGATACTTTTGGTAGCGATCTTAATCAGCTCCTCATCATTGATGAGGGTGGTAGCAAGAAAATTGCCAAAGCCGAAAAGCTCCAACTTGCACGCCAACTCATTCAGTTAGTTGCCAAAAAAATCTAGCTTTACCCAAAACTTATTCCAATTATTTTTATCCCGTTTTAGGAAATTTCATGCAACAACTTCAAGTCAAAATTCTCGATGAACGTATGCGCGATCAACTACCTGCCTATGGGACCCCAGGTAGTGCCGGATTAGATCTGCGCGCCTGCATTGATGAGGCTATTGAAATTGCTCCAGGACAAACAGTCCTCGTACCAACAGGATTAGCGATTTATGTAGAAGACCCACGCTATGCAGCATTCATCCTCCCGCGCTCTGGCTTAGGCCATAAACATGGAATCGTTCTCGGAAATCTAGTGGGATTAATTGACTCCGACTACCAAGGTCAGCTGATGGTTAGTACCTGGAATCGCGGATCCACAGCATTCAAGCTCGAGCCAATGGAACGCCTAGCTCAGCTAGTAGTAATGCCAGTCCAACAAGTAGAACTTAAGGTAGTTGAAGAATTCACCGAGAGTAGTCGCGGAGCTGGTGGGTTTGGTAGCACTGGTAGAGCCTAATCATCGCGTGACAATAGGGCGCGGAAGCGTTCCTCGAGTATCAATGATCGTTTTATATCCGGTGACTGGATCGACAGTCTCTGTGTAGACACCCAATTGGCCGGCTGACACAACCTGCTGAGGTTTGTCATATTGAGCAGAGTGAGCTTTTTGTAATTCACTCTCATGCTGTTGACGCAACCTAATACAACTAGGTGCTGCCGCAGAATACTTACTAGTACATTTAATCGCTAAAGCATCTTCATGCATACCCGCCTGATCAAATGATCTTGCCGCCTCAAATGTCATACATTCAGTTGCCTCCCAGGATGAGCCGGCACTAAAACCAAAGAGTACTGCAGATCCCCCAATGGATGTGGATCCCATACATGGAGCAGTAGGATGGTTCGCCGGAGAAAATGCTGTAGCAACAGGAATCTTAGGAGCAACATAGGTTGACGTGATGGTTGTATTCCCCGACGTATTGCCTTGTGAACTTGAGGCACCAGAAGTGGTATTGCCAACAGACCCACCGGTACCGCCAGCACCACCAGCCGAGGTAGAGGCTCCCGTAGATAGACTGCCTACGCTTGAAACAGAATTACTCAGAGGGCTACTAGTGACAGCGCCACCGGTAGTGCCGCCGGTAGTGTCGACTGTAATTTGAGCATATGGCTTGGTAAATGCGAACGTAATCAAACTTGCCAATGCAAGTTTTTTAAACATATAAGAATTTTCTGAGAGGGATGAGACCTACTCTAATTCGCTAGAGAGGACGACTGTTACGTGAGGTTGAAAAACCCAGTGCTGTAACAGTTATCAGCCTTGGACTTCCCTCAAGATACTCTCTAAGTACAACAATAGATACAACTCATTCCTAAAGACCTTCTGGGCACCTGAATGAGACCTAAGTCACAGATTTTGCAGGTAACATTAATTATCTAGGGCCATTGTGAAATGTAAAAAACCACCCGAAGGTGGTCTTTACAGTCTTTCAATACCTTGGTATTGAATACGCAATACCTAGATCTCTTCAACTGGAGCTACATCAGCTTTTGGCCTCTTACCCGGAATCACTGGGGCATCAAACTGGAGTTGAACTTTGCCATCAGCATCAATGTCAACGTCCACATGACCACCCTGAGCCAATTTTCCGAAGAGTAGCTCGTCAGCCAAGGCTTTACGCACCGTATCTTGAATAATGCGTTGCATTGGTCTTGCACCCATGAGTGGATCAAAGCCATGTTTAGCTAAATGCGCACGTAATGCTGGGCTAAATGTGGCATCCACTTTCTTCTCATGGAGTTGCTCTTCTAGCTGCATTAAGAACTTATCCACTACACGCATGATGATGGTCTCATCAAGCGCTTTGAAGGAAACAATCGCATCTAAACGGTTGCGGAACTCTGGCGTAAAGAACTTCTTAATATCGGCCATCTCATCGCCAGACTCACGCGCATTGGTAAAGCCGATTGTGGACTTCTGCATCGCCTCAGCGCCAGCATTCGTAGTCATGATGATGATGACATTACGGAAGTCAGTCTTGCGACCATTGTTATCCGTAAGAGTGCCGTGATCCATTACCTGCAAGAGGATATTGAAAATATCTGGGTGGGCTTTTTCGATCTCATCAAGCAAGAGAACGCAATGCGGTTTCTTGTTAACAGCTTCAGTCAATAAGCCGCCCTGATCAAAACCTACATATCCTGGAGGCGCACCGATCAAGCGACTAACTGCATGACGCTCCATATACTCAGACATATCAAAGCGAAGAAGCTCAATACCCAAGATGTAAGCAAGCTGCTTGGCAACCTCAGTCTTACCCACACCAGTTGGGCCAGAGAACAAGAATGATCCAATTGGTCTATCGATCTTGCCAAGACCGGCACGAGTCATCTTAATAGCGCTCGCCAAAGCCTCAATTGCAGGATCTTGACCAAACACCACACTCTTAATATCGCGATCTAATGTTTGTAGTTTGCTGCGATCATCCACAGTTACAGACTGTGGCGGTATACGAGCAATCTTCGCAACGATCTCTTCAATCTCTGGGCGGCCAATGGTTTTCTTCTGCTTAGACTTCGGCAGAATGCGCTGTGCAGCACCAGCTTCATCAATCACATCAATCGCCTTATCAGGCAAATGGCGATCATTGATATAGCGTGAAGAAAGTTCAGCCGCAGCAACCAAAGCGGCGGAAGCGTATTTAACGCCGTGATGCTCTTCGAAACGTGACTTCAAACCACGTAAGATTTGTACTGTCTGATCTACGGTTGGCTCAACCACATCCACCTTCTGGAATCGACGTGACAGGGCTGCATCTTTTTCAAAAATGCCGCGGTATTCAGTAAAGGTAGTTGCGCCGATACATTTGAGCTGACCATTCGATAGTGCAGGCTTTAGCAAGTTGCTCGCATCTAAGGTGCCGCCCGATGCAGCACCAGCACCGATCAAAGTATGGATCTCATCAATAAATAAAACGCCATGTGCACTGTCTTTTAAAGACTTAAGAACACTCTTTAAGCGTTGTTCAAAATCTCCCCGGTACTTGGTGCCCGCCAATAGCGCGCCCATATCTAATGAATAGACTGTGGCATCAGCCAAAATTTCAGGGACATCACCTTTCACAATTCTCCAGGCTAGACCTTCAGCAATTGCGGTCTTACCCACGCCGGCCTCACCAACCAACAGCGGATTATTTTTGCGTCGACGGCACAGCACCTGAATCACACGTTCAACCTCACTATCGCGGCCGATAAGCGGATCAATCTTGCCCTGCTTAGCCAGAACATTGAGGTTCTGGGTGTACTGCTCCAAAGGACTCTCTTTGCCGGAAGATCCAGCCTCTTCAGTCTCTTGGGTAGCTTCAGCAGGTTTCACGCTCTCGGTTTGATCTTTGCGCACACCGTGACTAATAAAGTTCACTACATCCAAGCGTGTCACGCCTTGCTGCTGCAAGAAGTACACCGCATGCGAATCCTTTTCACCAAAGATAGCTACGAGCACATTAGCACCTGTAACTTCTTTCTTACCATTTGAAGTGGATTGCACATGCATGATGGCGCGTTGAATTACGCGCTGAAAACCTAAAGTTGGTTGCGTATCAACTTCATCGTTACCAGGGACAACGGGTGTGTTGTCATTAATAAAGTTCTTGAGTTGCGCGCGCAGCTCAGCAATATTGACGGCGCAGGCTTTTAAAACCTCGACTGCGGTTGCGTTATCTAACAAGGCGGCAAGTAAATGCTCCACCGTAATGAATTCATGTCTTGAAGCTCGTGCGTCAACAAACGCCATGTGCAAACTGACTTCTAGTTCCTGGGCAATCATGCTTCCTCCATAGTGCACTGTAGTGGGTGACCCGCTTCGCGGGAGAGCTCGATAACTTGATGCACTTTTGTTGCCGCAACATCTCGTGTAAATACACCGCAAATGCCTTTGCCAACTAAATGAACCTGCAACATGATCCGTGTAGCCGTCTCATGATCTTTATTAAAATACTCCTGAATAACCATCACCACAAATTCCATTGGCGTGTAATCGTCATTCAATAGTAAAACTTTATACATCGAAGGCGCTTTTAGTTTCTCGGCCTGCTTTTCGAGAAGTATGGTGTCTTCGATGTGGGGGTTGTTTGGATTGCCAACCGTGGAATTTTTCGTTGTACGACTCATGAGAAACATTCTAAACACAGATATAAAAATTTGGATTTGAGGGCTTTGTTGCAAAAAACCATCAAGAAAGGGCTCTTAACCCCATATTGGGGCATTTTTCGATAAAAAAAGGGGGCTTTAACAGTAACTATCTTTGCCCAACCCCTTGACACCCCACCATAAAGGGCAAACAATCAGGGGGTAGGCTTTATTTGAAGTCCTATTTAGGCGTGTTGTAGAGCGAGACTGATTAAAAAGTATTCACCCTCATCACGGTTGTTTTAAGTTTATGTAATGGAGTTCGCATGGCGACCGGAATTGTTAAGTGGTTCAATGATGCAAAAGGTTTTGGCTTTATCAAACCTGATGATGGTGAAGAAGAGTTGTTTGCGCATTTCAGCGCAATCACAATGCCTGGGTTCAAAACCCTCAAGGAAAACCAAAAGGTAACGTTTGACATTACCCAAGGTCCTAAAGGCAAACAAGCTACTAATATCCAAGCAGCTTAATCTGCTTTAGATCATTACTAAAACCCAGGACTTGTTCCTGGGTTTTTTTTCGCCTGTATTTTCTTGCCTCACCAGCGCTGCCTTAGAATTACTCCCACTTACACCAATCACTTAAAACATCATGCGCTTAACCAACATCAAACAATTCGCATTTTCATTGGCAGCGATTGTCGGCAGCTTTTCAAGCACTACATTTGCACAGCAAAATGTTGGTCTACCTACGATTGAACTTAAAGCTGGAATCTATCGAATTCAGGCAGAGCTAGCGGACACACCCAAGGCCCGTGAAGTTGGGCTCATGAATCGAACCAGTATGCCAACTAACTCCGGCATGCTTTTTATCTTTGAGCAAAAGGCGGGTCATTGCTTTTGGATGAGCAATACCAAAATTCCTTTATCGATTGCTTTCATTGCGGATGATGGCAAGATTGTGAACATCGAAGAGATGCAAGCTGAGACTACCAACAACCACTGCCCTAAAGCACCAGTCCGCTACGCACTAGAGATGAATAAACAGTGGTTCTCCGAGAGAGTCATCGTCCCTGGCACTGTAATTCAGGGCCTGCCTAAGAGATAGAACTTCTAGTTCTTTAAGATAAATTGCGCTGCAGCCCTAATAAATTCAGGCTCTTTTTCATTAAAGCCATGATAGGCCTTTGAGCCACAAACATCGCCCTCACTCACGCCGCCTTCCATCGGAACAAACTGTGATGGATATTTGCTGGGTCTATTTTTAATAATTCCTTCTGAGACAGAAAAAGGCGTATTTGCACAGCCGTCGTCTACATGATGAATAGCCTGTACCGGCATAGTTATATCCGAGTCAATAGAAGCTGAGCGAAAAGTACCAGCAACAATCACCCCAGAAATAAGTTCCGCCCGATCTTTTCCACCATTCACAAACTCAGTAACACTCACGGTTCCCATGCTGTGACCAAAAATCCAGATAGGTAACTTGAGCTTTTCTTTGTAATAGCGCACAACATTCAAAATTCTTTGCTGGTGGTCCCTAATGGAACGGGAGTTTCTCATTCCCCCGCCCAAGTCATAGGGTGTATCAACCAAGACGGCATCTATTCCGTATTGAGCCCATAAATTCTTCGAGCGCACAAAAGTGTGGAAGTTAGTGCTCGATCCATCATCCTGCAGACGCAGCATGCCACCGCCGCCAGGAAACAATATCACTACCGCCTTTGCCTTTGGCGCTGGCACCAATAACGTTCTTGTAGGGGGATCATCCTTATAAGGAATATCAAAAACCTGCGCACTCACCAAATTAGAGAATGCAATCCCCGCTAACAAGATTACTTGGGCTAGTTTCATACCCTTGTTTTTACACCGATCCAAATGAAAAAACCACCCGTAGGTGGTTTATCCGGTTTTAGCTATCAGGGCTTTATTCGAAGTGACAAACATAGTGAACTGGGGACTCGGCACGGATGATGAAATAACCACCCTTCTCCACTTCCCAGCTTTGACCAGCCTTGAACTCGACTTCTGGAGCACCGTTGATGCTAACGAAGGCATTTCCATCAACCACTTCCATGATTTCTTTAGTGCTGAGGTCAAAACGCAAAGTGCTTGGCAACACTACCCCAACTGACTTGCGAACACCGTTTGGCAAAGTCACAGTATGAGATACACACTTACCATCGAAAAATACATTGGCTTTTTTGCCTACAGAAACTTGATCAAATTGCATCTTTATTCTTTCTAATCTGAATTACTGCTTAGTTATTTATCTAAATTATTTAGCACGCTTACGTCTTGCAGTTTCAGCAATCCGCATACGCAAAGCATTGAGCTTAATGAATCCACCAGCATCAGCTTGGTTGTACGCACCGCCGTCATCATCAAATGTGGCGATAGTCTGATCAAACAAGGTATTTGCTGAATCACGTGAAATCACGGAGACAGATCCTTTGTAGAGCTTCAGGCGCACAACACCATTGACCATCTGTTGAGTGTGATCAATCAAGGTTTGCAAAGCCAGACGCTCTGGCGCCCACCATAAACCGTTGTAGATCAAGCTGGCATAACGTGGCATCAAGTCATCTTTGAGGTGAGCCACTTCACGATCCAAGGTAATACTTTCGATACCGCGGTGCGCCTTCAACAAGATTGTGCCGCCAGGGGTTTCATAGCAGCCACGGCTCTTCATGCCTACAAAGCGGTTCTCAACCAAATCGAGACGGCCAATACCATGCATACCACCGATACGATTGAGTTCAGCCAATAAATCATGAGGCTTATAAGCTTTGCCATTAATCGCTACTGGATCACCAGCGCGGAATTCAATTTCAATAATTTCTGGGGTATCTGGAGCCTTCTCGGGAGAGACCGTCCAACGCCACATAGATTCTTCAGCTTCAGCATTCGGGTTCTCAAGATGACGACCTTCATAACTGATATGTAACAAGTTGGCATCCATGGAATATGGTGAGCCGCCTTGCTTATGCTTCATCTCGACTGGAATGCCATGCTTTTCTGCATAGGCCATCAATTTTTCACGTGAGAGCAAATCCCATTCCCGCCATGGAGCAATGACTTTGATTCCTGGCTCAAGTGCGTAGTAGCCCAACTCAAAACGCACTTGGTCGTTACCCTTACCGGTAGCGCCGTGCGATACAGAGTCCGCACCAGTCTGACGAGCAATCTCGATTTGACGTTTAGCGATCAACGGACGTGCGATAGAAGTACCTAAAAGATACTCACCTTCGTAAATCGTATTAGCGCGGAACATCGGGAATACAAAGTCACGCACAAACTCTTCACGCAAGTCATCGATAAAAATATTTTCTGGTTTGATACCAAACTGCAGCGCTTTAGCGCGTGCTGGCTCGAGCTCTTCGCCCTGACCCAAATCAGCTGTAAAGGTAACGATCTCACATTGGTAAGTATCTTGAAGCCATTTCAAGATCACGCTAGTGTCAAGACCACCGGAATACGCTAGAACTACTTTTTTAATATCAGACATGATTTCTTTTCAATTAAAAATGAACTAAAAACAAATTACTTAAATAATTAATCCAAGCGGCCACAGAGTAAATACTCCATCAAGGCCTTTTGAACATGCAAACGATTTTCAGCCTCTTCCCACACAATGCTTTGAGGACCGTCAATTACTTCCGCAGAAACTTCTTCACCTCGATGTGCTGGCAAGCAGTGCATGAACAAGGCATCTGGTTTGGCCAAAGACATTAACTCTTCATCCACCATCCAGTCCTTAAAAGCAGCCATACGCGAAGTATTTTCATCCTCATAGCCCATGCTGGTCCACACATCAGTCGTAACCAAGTCAGCCCCTTTGCAGGCGTCTTTTGGATCGTTACAAACGGTGAGATGCTTTAACGCTTTAGCAGTCAATCTGGAGTCATCCAACTGATAACCGCCGGGAGCAGAGAAACGAATTTGAAAGTCCAGACACTCCGCCGCCTGAATCCAGGTGTACGCCATATTATTGGCATCACCTACCCAAGCAACTGTTTTACCTTGGATCGGACCGCGTGCCTCTACAAAGGTAAAGATATCGGCCAATACTTGGCAAGGATGGTATTCATTGGTTAAGCCATTGATCACGGGCACACGAGAGTTAGCAGCAAAACGCTCAATAATCTCTTGGCCAAAGGTGCGGATCATGATGATGTCAGTCATCCTAGAAATTACCTGCGCAGCGTCCTCTACGGGCTCGCCACGACCCAACTGGGTGTCACGGGTGTTCAGGTACACGGCGTGCCCGCCAAGCTGGTGTATGCCCGCTTCAAACGAAAGGCGAGTACGAGTCGAATGCTTCTCAAAGATCATCGCTAGAGTGCGATCATGCAAAGGATGCCAAGTTTCATAACTTTTGAACTTGGTCTTGAGCCAAGCAGAGCGCTTAAGGAGATAGTCATACTCTTCGCGCGTCAGGTCAGCAAACTGCAAGTAATGCTTAACCTGGCCAGGCACTTGAGGCTTTGCCAAAGATGTCATTGTTGAGCTTTCTACTAGAGTTTTAGCTTGCATTTTTTGTTTGGAGCATCGAACTGCACGAAAATAGTTCCTAAAGTCATCTTAAGGCCTTCGCAGACTGTTAAGCTAGAGGGCTGAGCAACACTGATTCCTTACAACGATTTCTACGCCAACTTGAACCACAAAAAGCTTTTCATTCAAGGCATTACAACTTCTGGCAAACCTTTTCGTCCCAGTGACTGGGCCGAACGTCTTTGCGGGGTGATGGCCACTTTTCGCCCACCAGGCGATGCTGGCGATCCCCGCTTCACTTACTCACCCTATGTCAGGCCAGTGGTTATTGCAAAAGTGAAATGCGTTGTTATTGATACCAGACTAAGAGACCTTGATCCGAGAGCGCTCGACTTTGTCATGAACTTTGCCAAAGACAACAGCCTACCAATCGAAGAAGCCTGTGAATTCGAACCGAATTCACAATCCCAGTCCTAAAAACAAAAACCCGCTCTGATAAGGAGCGGGCTTAGACTCCGATTTCTCTAGAGTCTGCCTAAAACTATAAAAGTCTTACGCTGCCATTGCCTTGATAGCTGCAGACAAACGTGACTTCTGACGTGATGCAGTATTTTTGTGAGCAATCTTTTTATCAGCAATCTTGTCGATTGTTGATTGAGTTGCTGCGAACACTTTAGCTGCAGCAGCCTTGTCGCCAGTTTCAATTGCTTTACGAACCGCCTTGATAGAAGTGCGAAGCTTTGAACGCAAACTGGAGTTGTGTTCATTCTGTTTTACTGCCTGCCGTGCGCGTTTACGCGCTTGTGCGGTATTGGCCATCTTTAAACCTTGCTATATAAAAATTACAAAATACGATTAACTGAAAATCTGCGTGGGTTCGCCAAATTTGTAAGCTGACTCACCAAAACCCAAGATTTTACATTAAAGGACTAAAAAAGCCCAGTCGCTTGATAAATAGGGGAAAATTAGCCCATGAATCTGCTTTCTGCTGCTGCCAAGGTCAGCTCCCTCACGATGCTCTCCAGGATCACCGGACTACTCCGGGAGACCCTGATTGCCCGTAGTTTTGGGGCCTCAGAGTGGACTGATGCCTTTAATGTGGCCTTTAGACTGCCCAATCTGCTACGTCGACTCTTTGCCGAGGGGGCCTTTTCCCAGGCATTTGTCCCTATTTTGGGAGAAATTTCGAGCCAAGGGGACGTAAAACAGTCCCAAATCCTCGTAAATGCCGTTGCTACGCTCTTATTCTGGGCTTTGCTGCTCACGGTACTCCTGGGAGTTATTGGTGCCCCCCTGCTGATTCTGGCGATTGCTACAGGCTTCGAAGGTGGCCCCGCCTATGAGGCAAGCGTAGTTATGACCCGGATCATGTTCCCCTATATTGGCCTTATTTCCATGGTTTCCCTGTCAGCCGGGATCCTCAATACCTTTGGCCGCTTTGCCATTCCGGCATTTACCCCGGTTTTACTCAATTTAGCCCTCATCGGGAGCGCCATCTTTTTAGCGCCCCATCTTGAACAGCCGATTTACGCTCTGAGCATTGGCGTGCTCTTGGGCGGCTTCTTGCAGCTCGCTATTCAGGTGCCAGCGCTATCCCGCCTAGGCTTATTGCCAAAAGTGGGTCTCTTGCCAGGCGCTATCAAAGCAGCCATTAAAAATCCGGACGCAAGACGCGTCATGAAATTAATGGGGCCTGCGGTGTTTGCAGTCTCTGTTGCTCAGATTTCCCTCATCATCAATACCAATATTGCTTCTCGCTTACAAGCGGGTAGCGTGTCCTGGCTCTCTTATGCGGATCGCCTGATGGAGTTTCCGACGGCCCTCTTAGGTGTGGCTCTGGGAACGGTTTTACTGCCAAGCCTGAGTAAGGCAAATGCAAAAAATGATTTAGTGCATGCTGGTGAACTTCTCATCTGGGGATTGCAACTCACCTTTTTGCTGGCTGCCCCTTGCGCAATTGCTCTCTTTATTTTTGGCGAGCCACTGGCAGCAGTGCTGTATCACTACGGCAAATTCAACGCCCTAGATGTCTTGATGACACAGCGTGCTTTAGCAGCTTATGGCGTTGGACTAATTGGGCTCATTTTGGTGAAGATCTTAGCTCCCGGCTTTTACTCGCGCCAAGATATCCGCACACCAGTAAAGATTGGCTTACTAGTCCTGGTAGCAACCCAATTAGCCAATTTAGTTTTTGTTCCTTGGTTGGGGCATGCCGGTCTTGCACTCTCCGTAGGCACTGGCGCCTGCCTGAACGCAATGCTCCTATGGGTAGGTTTACATCGACGCGGCGCCCTGCCTAGTGCTGCCTGGCTTAAGTATCTAGGGCAGTTATTGCTGGCTTTAATTCCTTTTGCATTCCTACTGTATTACGCAGCCACCGCACATGATTGGATAGCGCTTCAATCTACCCCCTGGACTCGAGTAGGGTTAGTAGCTGCCTGGCTAGCCACTGCTGCAGTGGTTTATTTTGCAGCTTTAGGTCTTGTCGGTATTCGCTGGCAAAAATTCCTGCGTCATGCAAAATAGCTTGTATGCCAACACAACAACTCGACTATTTCACATCCCTCGTTGCTGAAGACGAGCACCTCCCTTTAACCGAGGCGACGGTAGCAGTTGCACAACATGCCTACCCTGACCTCGATGTCCAAGGAGTACTTGATCAGATCGATCAGTGGGGCAACAAACTGAAGCAACGCATTACTCCGGATACACCACCGATTCAGCGCCTGCAGTTACTCAAGCATTTCTTTTATAACGAGTTGGGCTTTGGCCCCAATCCGAATGACTTCTACGCACCCGAGAATTCTTATCTGCATCAGATCATTGAGAATCGCCGTGGCATTCCGATTTCTCTAGCCATCTTGATGATGGAGCTCGGTCAGCAAATTGGTTTGAATATTCGTGGCGTATCTTTCCCGAATCACTTCATGATGCGCATCTCCTTGCAACAAGGCGAAATCATCATGGATCCCTTGAATGGCGACTCCCTCTCAAAAAATCAATTGCAAGAGATGCTCGATCCATACCTCGATGCCAAAGGCTATCGCGGCGATCTCAGTCTGCCATTGAATATTTTCTTGAGGGCCTCTAGCTCTCGCGAAATCCTCTCGCGCTTCATGAGAAATCTCAAAATGATTTATTCGGAAGATGAGCGCTGGGAGCGGCTGCTGGGCATTCAAGAGCGTCTAGTGATCTTGTTGCCAGATTCAACTGAAGAGGTTCGTGATCGTGGCTTGATCTTTGCGCAACTAGAGTATGTTCGTCCTGCGATAGCGGATCTGCATCGCTACTTAAGCGAAATGCCTGGCGCAGAAGATGCAGCAGACATTCGTGAGCATATCGCTACGCTAGAGAGTCAGACTAAGCTGCACTAAGCAGCCCAATTCAGCGATCTTATTTTTAATCTTTATTTCTTTTTGCGCTGAAATATTTTGTATAACGCGGCCAGCACAATTGGGATAGCTGCCGCACCAATACCAATCAACACGATCACATTCAGGTTTTGGCGAATGATGGGAATGTTGCCAAAGAAGTAACCAGCAACAACCAAACCAAAGACCCACAAGAGCGCACCAGTCACATTGAATAACTGGAAGCGAGAGAAGTTCATCGCCGAAACACCAGCAACAAATGGTGCGAAGGTACGAATGATCGGCAAAAAGCGGGCTACGATAATCGTCTTGCCACCATGCTTCTCATAGAAAGAATGTGTCTTACGTAAAGCCGCTTGATCAATCCAGCGAGACTGGCTACTAAAAATTCTTTCGCCAATCCAGCGACCAATGAAGTAGTTCACAGTATTGCCGGCAATAGCCGCGATTAACAATCCAATGCAAAGAGTCCACAGATTGAAATGCTCAGTAGCGCAATAGGCTCCGGCAATAAACAATAATGAATCGCCAGGTAAAAATGGAGCGACTACCAAACCGGTCTCGGCAAACACAATAGCGAAAAGTAGGCCATAAGCCCAATAACCATATTGCTGAATCACTACGTCTAAATGACGATCAATGTGCAACAGCAAATCACCTAACTGCAATAAGGTATCGATCAAATCGTGCTCCATGTATTAGTTGCAAGGATATTAACAGGCTAGCAATACCGATTGCCGCATTTCATTCCTATAATGCGGTATGCAAACTGAACTTCACATTCAGCCTACGCATCCTTCTGATCAGCCACCCATACTGTGTATTGTTGGCCCCACAGGCGCAGGCAAAACCCATCTCGCAATGGCATTAGCAGAGCATGCTAAATCTCATGGTCAAACTGTTGAATTAATCAGCATGGACTCCGCCTTGGTATATCGCGGATTGGATATTGGTAGCGCCAAGCCAACAAAAGCAGAGCAAGCAGCAGTTAAGCACCACTTGATTGATATTTTGGATCCTACCGAATCCTATTCAGCGGCACGCTTCGCAAACGATGCCAAGCGACTGTGCGCAGAAATTCGAGAACGTGGAAACATTCCTGTGGTGGTGGGTGGCACGATGCTGTACTGGCGTGCATGGGCATATGGCCTATCTTCCCTCCCACCTGCAGATCCAGAGATCCGCGCCCGCCTCGATGAGCAAGGCAAAGAAATTGGCTGGCCTGCGATGCATTCTGAACTAGCTAAAGTAGACCCCGTTACCGCCACACGTTTACAGCCCAATGACTCTCAACGCGTGCAACGTGCTTTAGAAGTTTATGAAATTACTGGCAAACCCATGTCGGAGCTATTGGCAGATTCGCCAAGCGAAGATGGCCGAGAAGGTTCATCTATCCCGGAATGGATTGACCTCATCTCACTAGAGCCAAGTGATCGCTTGCGCCTGCATCAGAACTTAGAAAAAAGATTTGATGAAATGCTAGTCGGTGGACTGCTAGAGGAAGTTGAATTACTCAGAAAGAATCCAGACCTGCATGGTGATCTACCCGCCATTCGCTCTGTTGGCTATCGACAAGTCTGGGAATATTTATCCGGTGAAGTAGATCAAGCTGAAATGCGCTACAAAGCCCTGGCTGCGACTAGACAGCTTGGCAAACGACAGTTAACTTGGTTGCGCGCGATTGCCGGAAGAAAAACATTTGACCCTTTCAACCCAGATGAGTTGAAGGCGGCCATAGAGTACTGCAAGCAAAGCCTAAATAAATAGGCTTTGACTGAGTATTAAATAACGATAGTTTGTGGTGCGCCAGCTGGACGCTCTACAACTTCACCAACAGTCCAAGCATGCAGACCTTCAGCTTTGAGTGACTGGATTGCAGCATCCGCTTGATCGGCAGTAACGATTACCACCATGCCAATACCACAGTTAAATACACGCACCATTTCTGCATCCGCTACGCCACCCTTCATCTGCAACCAACGGAAGAGTTCAGGCATCTGCCAACTATCGCGATGTAATACAGCTTGCGTATTTTCTGGGAGTACGCGTGGCACGTTGTCCACTAAGCCGCCACCAGTAATGTGCGCCATGCCTTTCACATTGACCTCTCCGATCAACTTCAGCAACTGCTTCACATAAATTTGCGTAGGGGCCATCACAACATCACCCAAGGAGCGACCACCTAAATCATCAGTTGGCTTGGCACCCGCACGCTCAATAATTTTGCGAACCAATGAATAGCCATTGGAATGTGCGCCACTCGAAGCAATTGCTAAAACAACATCGCCAGGGGTAATTGTTGCGCCAGTAATAATTTTGGATTTTTCAACTGCGCCAACAGCAAAGCCGGCCAAGTCATATTCACCTGGAGGGTACATACCAGGCATCTCAGCTGTCTCGCCACCGATCAATGCGCAACCAGATAACTCACAACCCTTAGCAATTCCGCCAACTACAGTGGCAGCAGTATCTACAGTGAGCTTGCCGCAGGCAAAGTAATCCAAGAAAAAGAGGGGTTCAGCACCCTGAACCAAAATGTCGTTCACACTCATCGCCACCAAATCCTGGCCAATCGTGTCATGACGATTCCACTCAAAAGCTAATCTCAGTTTTGTACCAACGCCGTCAGTACCAGATACCAATACCGGCTCTTTATAGCGTTTTGGTACCTCAAACAGGGCACCAAAGCCGCCAATCCCAGCTAATACGCCTTCGCGCATGGTTTTCTTGGCCAAAGGCTTGATGCGATCCACCAAATCATCCCCGGCGTCGATATCGACACCAGCGTCACGGTAGGAAAGGCCTTTTGAGGAAGAATTAGTAGATGAGTTCATGGCAGAGATAGAAGATTAGTAAAAAACACTACTTGGTCGGTAGAATCATTGAATTCTAGAGGATTCGAGCGCGATGGCTGAAATTTTTACCCCTTTTCTGACTGCATTTATTCTGGCTTACGCCCTACGCCCAGTTTGCCTGTGGCTTGAGAGGTATCGCCTACCCCGCGCAGCGGCTGCTGGGATTGCCATGATTTTTGGCCTGGGCGTGTGTTTTTTGATTTTGAGCCTGTTTATTACCCTCCTCAAAACTGAAATTCCCCTCATCAAGGCTCAATTTCCGGATTGGATCCAAAACACCCAAGCTTGGCTTGAGCCCAAATTGAATGATTTTCATATTGATGTGGATTGGGGCACCCTCAAGTCAAGCGCCACTCAAAAAATCACTACACACCTCAATGACAACTCAGATGCACTGATGTCCTCTACCTTAGACACAGTATTGATGTCAGGTAGCTCGGTAATTACCGGATTCGTTAATGCAGTGCTAACACTATTTGTAATGTTTTATCTCTTGATCGACTGGGAGCATTTTTTCAAACTCGTCAAATCGATTGTTCCATTACGCGCACAAGAAACTATTCACCACCTCGCAATGCATGCTGATGGTTTGCTATCCCAATACCTTAGGGGCATGCTTATCGTCATTTCTATCATGTCTGTTTTTTACAGCGCTGGATTAAGCATCATTGGAATTAAAGGCGCTGTTGCATTAGGCGTCTTTACGGCACTCATGATTGTGATTCCCTACATCGGTATTACCCTGGGCTTTACCTTAGCCATCCTTGCAGCCCTTTTACAATTTGGACCTGGGGGCGCAATCATTGGCGTCCTAGTGCTATATGGACTGGGGCAATTTATTGAAGGCTTCTTCCTCACGCCACGCCTAGTAGGCGAGCGAATTGGCTTGCATCCAGTCGCGGTACTTTTTGCTTTGCTGTTATTTGGGAAGTTATTTGGCTTCTTTGGTGTACTGCTGGCGTTACCAACAAGCGCAGTCAGCTTGGTGCTGCTGCAGTATGGTTGGTCACGCTATACCCAAAGCTCTTGGTATCAAAAATAAGTTTCCGCAGTAATGAATAACTCGTCACTACCAAAACAGTTTGCGCTTGATATTGGTCACACACCTAAACCCAGCTTAAGCAATTTTCTGGCTGGAGAAAATCTAGCGCTGCACTCAGCCTTATTGGCTTTAGTCAAATCTTGGGAAATAAACGCCCCAAGAGAGGCTAGTGAAAATCCCCTGAACCAACGCTGGATATATTGGTGGGGACCAGAAGGCTCTGGTCGCACCCATTTGCTTAGCGCTATTGGCGATGCCGCCCAAGAATTGGGTTTAGAGTACTTCCCCCTCACCCCCAATGAGCCGATTTCTTGGGTACGACTAGAGGAAAGCTTGCCCACCCTCTGTGCAAGCGATAAACCCTCTGTAATCACTGTGGATGACGTAGATCGACTTGATGAACGCTTGGTAGCCTCTTTATTTCGCATTCTGAATGCTATTCAGGGCAGCAAAGCCATTCACATCTTCATGGCAGGCAATGCCGCCCCTGGCGCTTTAAGCCTTAGAGAAGACCTTCGCACCCGTCTAGGCTGGGGTTTGATCTTTCAAACTCATCTTTTGGGCGATGATGAGAAAATAGAGGCCTTACAGCAAGCGGCGCAAGCGCGCGGCTTGGTTTTATCCCCAGATGTATTGCCTTGGTTGTTAAATCGCTTTTATCGCGATATGCCAAACCTCATGGCCTTGATTGATGCTTTGGATGCTTATTCACTAGAAACAAAACGTGCTGTTACCTTGCCTCTTGTTAGAGAGCTTTTACAGCCCAAATAAATTAATGACCCGATTAGCACTGTTCGACTTAGATCACACTCTTCTCCCCTGCGATAGCGATTACGAATGGGGTCAGTTTCTGGCACGTATTGGCGTAGTGGATAGCAAATACTATGCGCAGCAAAATGAGCGCTTCTATCAAGATTACAAAGATGGCAAGCTCAATATTCAGGAGTTCTTACGCTTTGCTTTGAAGCCGCTCTCGGAACATTCTCGAACACAGCTCAAAGAATGGCATGACGCATTTATGCAGGAAGTAATTACTGGCCAGATACGTCAACAAGCGCTTGATTTAGTAAAGCGCCACCAAGATGCCGGTGATCTTTGCTGCGTTGTGACTGCAACTAACAGCTTTGTTACTCGCCCCATCGTAGAAAGTTTTGGCATTGGTCATCTCGTGGCTACTGAACCTGCCACCGTGGGAGATAATCCTCTCGCCGCTTTCACTGGCGAAGTTAAAGGCATCCCGAGTTTTCGAGAAGGCAAGATTCAACGAGTACATGATTGGCTTGCTACACAAAATCTCGCATTAGGCCAATTGCCACAAAGCTATTTTTATTCAGATTCTATGAATGATTTACCTCTCCTGGAAAAAGTCAGCAACCCGGTTGCTACTAATCCAGATGCTCGCCTACGTGATGAAGCCTCAAAGCGTCACTGGCCCATACTTGAATTGTTTGCATGATTACCAAATTTATTAAGCGTATTTTGCGTCGCGACCCAATGGTCCGACATACTGCGGCCCATACCTCAGGCGCACCGAAACGAATTCCTAAAAAATCTCACCGCATTGATCCACATTTGCTATCAAAAAATGCGGTGAAGGTGACCCAAACATTACAGCAGGCTGGCTATGATGCTTTTATTGTCGGCGGCGCAGTACGAGATTTAGCTTTAGGAATTGGTCCAAAGGATTTTGATGTGGCAACCAATGCCACGCCCGAGCAAGTACAAAAGTTGTTCCGTAAAGCGCGCCTGATTGGCCGTCGCTTTCAGATTGTGCACGTGACTTTCTTTGGCAAAGGCCAACCTGAAATCATTGAGGTATCGACCTTCAGAGCCTTACTAGAGAACGCTGGCGAGCACGTAGCCGAAAATGGCCGCATCCTACGGGATAACGTCTGGGGCAGCCAACATGAAGATGCCGCTCGCAGGGATTTCAGCATTAATGCGATGTACTACGATCCAGCTACCGAGACCGTGCTCGACTATCACGGCGGTATGGCCGACATGCAGAAGAAAACCCTGCGCATGATTGGAGACCCCGCTAAGCGCTATCGTGAAGATCCTATTCGCATGTTGCGGGCCGTTCGTTTTGCCGCGAAGACCGGCTTTACTTTAGACGAAGCAACACGTGCGCCCATCGCCAAATTAGGCAAGTTGATTCATGATGTTCCATCCGCTCGCCTCTTCGATGAAATCCTGAAGCTACTCATGTCAGGTTATTCATGGGCTGCGATTCAAGGCCTGAAGGATGCGGGACTACATCACGGCCCTCTACCCTTGCTTGATCACATCCTAGATAAAAGTGCAGATTCAAAAGAAGCAAATGATTTTGTACGCATTGCCCTTGCGAATACTGACCAACGTATTCAGTCTGGCAAAAGTGTTTCCGCAGGATTCTTGTTTGCAACTTTACTCTGGCCAGACCTGTTGAGTAATTGGAAAAAGAATATTGCCAAAGGGATTTCTAATATTCCAGCACTGCATGATGCGATGGATGAAACGATTGCAAGTCAAAGTAGTGGCATGGTGATTCAACGTCGCTTCGAAAGTGACATGCGAGAAATCTGGTCCATGCAACCCCGTTTTGAAAAGCGTGTTGGACGCTACCCTTACCGCCTGATTGAATCCCCACGCTTTAGGGCGGGTTATGACTTTATGTTGCTGCGCTGCGCCACCGGGGAGAAAAACCCCTCTCTAGGGCAATGGTGGACTGACTTCATTGCTACCGATCCGGAAGGCCAGGAAGCCTTAATGGCCAGCGTCAAAAATGAGGCTGGTAATAGCGCCTCCCCCACAAAAAGACGTCGCCGTAGAAAACCCAAAGCTGCTTCGCCCACTGAAGGTGCAGCAGACTAAGCAGACTTGAGAAAAATTCAGTAAAGTAGATTCGGTAGTTTCTTGTAGTTTTCTCTCGTTTGGAAAGAGCATGGCTCGAGCTTTTATTGGATTTGGCGGAAATATCGGTGACACACGTCAGCTTATTACTGACGCGATTGTGTGCCTTGCACAGCGCTGCGAACTCCAAATCCTAGCCAAAAGTTGCTTTTACCAAAGCGCGCCCTTCCAAGCCACTGGTGGCGACTACATCAACGCAGTAATTGAAATTGAAACGCAGTTAAGCCCTTACGGCTTATTGCACGTCTGCCAAGCGGTTGAACAAGAATTTGGCCGTGAGCGTCCTTACACCAATGCACCCCGCACGATTGATCTGGATATTCTGGCATTTGAGGGCGTATCCCAAACAGATAGCGAACTCACCATTCCCCACCCAAGAATCATTGAGAGATCTTTTGTCCTTCTGCCTTTACTGGAAATTGCCCCGGATTTCTTTCTACCCAACTGGGGTGAACTCAAGGCTTATTTACCCAATGTGGCTGATCAGCGCATAGAAAAACTACCTTGCCGCAACTGTAATTGCGGTGAAAAAGACGTTTATAGCCAATCAGCGCATTAATTCATTAAACTCACGCCATGGGTTACTTACAAGGCGAAAAGCCACTTACGATTTCTAAACTCCTCGCCATGCGCGCGGAGGGTGAAAAAATTACTATGCTGACGGCATACGATTCGACGATGTCAGCCTTATTAAATCGCTGCGGAGTAGATACTATTCTGATTGGGGATTCTCTAGGTAACGTGATTCAAGGTCACTCAAGTACTACCCCAGTAACCGTTGAGCAAATGGCGTATCACACCGAATGTGTGGCCCGCGCTAACTCTCACGCTTTCATCATTGCCGATCTTCCTTTTGCCAGTTATGGCGATCCCGTTCAAGCTCTAGACTCAGCAGCAGAACTCATGCGTGCTGGCGCTGATATGGTCAAGCTTGAAGGTGGTGGCGATTGGCAGGTTGATGTGATTCGTCACCTAGTAGAACGGAGTGTTCCAGTCTGTGCGCACCTAGGCTTGTTGCCACAATCAGTGCACATCCTAGGCGGCTACAAAGTACAAGGTAAATCAAAAGATTCGGCCACCATCATGCTCGAACAAGCGCTCGCCTGTCAGGAAGCCGGGGCGCAAATGGTGGTTCTAGAAGCAATCCCTTCTTCTTTAGGCGAACGCATCACTACTGAACTCCATATCCCCACAATAGGAATTGGTGCGGGCGCAGATTGCTCCGGTCAAGTATTGGTACTACAAGATATGCTGGGCATTAGCCCTGGGAAGCCACCAAAGTTTGTTAAAAACTTTTTAGAGGGTCATGCCTCTATTGAGGCAGCAGTCAAAGCCTATGTTCGAGAAGTGAAATCCGGAAAGTTCCCCGGACCCGAACACGGCTTTGCTGGATAAGTTTTAACTACTCGCTAGCTAAAAAAACTCTTCACACCATCAAACCAACCCTTTTGATGGGGGTTGTGTTTATCACCACCAGTCTTCAAGCTGTCATCAAACTTCTGGAGCATTTTCTTTTGCTCATCAGTCAGCTTCACTGGGGTCTCAACAGCAACGTGAACGAAGAGATCGCCAACCATAGTAGAGCGTAGACCTTTAATTCCCTTGTTGCGCAAACGGAATGTTTTACCAGTCTGCGTACCCTCAGGAATTGGAAACTCGACGCGCCCTGAAAGCGTTGGTACTTCAATATCGCCACCAATCGTTGCAGTTGCGAATGAGATTGGCATTTGCACATGCAAATCACTGCCATCGCGCTCAAATACTTTATGGGGCTTAACTCTCACTTCCACATAGAGATCGCCAGATGGGCCGCCATTAACGCCTGGCTCGCCGTTACCAACGGAGCGAACGCGCATGCCATCATCAATACCCGCAGGGATTTTGATTTCGAGTGTTTTTTGTTCTTTATGTTTACCGCTGCCATGGCAAGTCTTGCATGGCTTCGGAATGTACTCACCAGTGCCGCGACACTTGGGGCAAGTTTGCTGCATTGAGAAGAAGCCCTGTTGGACACGAACTTGACCATGACCATCACAAGTAGTACATCTCTCAGCTTTGCTGCCAGGCTCTGCGCCAGTACCGTGACATGGCTTGCAATCACTCCAGCTTGGTACTCGAATTTGCGTGGTGTAACCCTCAGCAGCTTGCTCGAGAGTGATCTCCATGTTGTAACGTAAATCAGCACCCTTATAAACCTGTGGTCCCGACTGACGTCCACCACCTTGGCCAAAAATATCACCGAAGATATCACCAAAGGCATCCGCAAAACCGCCACCACCAAAGCCACCACCGCCAAAGCCGCTGGATTGGTCCACGCCTGCATGACCGTATTGATCATAAGCAGCGCGCTTGTTTGGATCAGTGAGGGTTTCGTACGCCTCTTTAACTTCTTTGAATTGCGCTTCCGCTGTTTTGCTATCGGGATTGCGATCAGGGTGATGCTTCATCGCCATTTTCCGATAAGCCTTTTTTAGCTCCTCATCGCTGGCACCTTTCGCAACACCAAGCACTTCGTAATAATCGCGTTTACTTTTAGGCACAAAATTCCTCTCAACAACCTGAATGACACAAGTCGGCACGAGGCCGACTTGTTATTTAAGTACTTCTAAACTACGTTAAATGGCTTTCAATATAAGGGATTACTTCTTATCGTCCACTTCTTTGAAATCCGCATCCACTACGTCAGCATCCGGAGCAGCAGCTTGTGCGCCACCAGGAGCTGCGCCAGGAGCAGCGCCACCAGCTTTAGCTTGTTCAGCAGCCATGGCTTTTTCGCCTAACTTCTGACTAGCTTTACCCAAAGCTTCAGTCTTAGCTTCAATAGCAGCTTTATCGCTACCCTTGATTGCCTCATCCAATTCTTTCAGGGCAGCCTCGATTGCTTCTTTCTCAGAAGCCTCTAAAGCGGAACCATGCTCTTCCAGGGCTTTCTTGGTTGAGTGAGCCAAAGCATCAGCAGTGTTGCGCGCTGTTACTAGTTCCAATGCTTTTTTATCTTCATCGGCATTCGCTTCAGCATCTTTCACCATGCGTTGAATTTCTTCTTCAGTCAAACCAGAGTTTGCCTTAATGGTGATCTTGTTCTCTTTGCCAGTCGTTTTGTCTTTTGCAGTTACATGCAAAATACCGTTGGCATCAATATCAAAGGTCACTTCAATTTGTGGCATACCGCGTTGTGCTGGAGCAATACCTTCCAAATTAAACTCACCGAGCAATTTGTTAGCAGCAGCCATCTCACGCTCACCCTGGAAACACTTAATAGTTACCGCAGGCTGGTTGTCTTCCGCTGTGGAATAAACCTGTGAATGCTTAGTAGGGATAGTGGTGTTCTTCGGAATCATCTTGGTCATTACGCCGCCCAAGGTTTCGATACCCAATGACAATGGAGTTACGTCCAAGAGCAATACGTCCTTACGATCACCAGACAATACAGAGCCCTGAATCGCAGCACCAACAGCAACTGCTTCGTCTGGGTTCACGTCCTTACGTGGCTCTTTGCCGAAAATCTCTTTTACCTTGTCCTGAACTGCAGGCATACGGGTTTGACCACCAACCAAAATCACGTCATCGATGTCAGCCACATTTACGCCAGCGTCTTTAATTGCAGTTAAGCAAGGACCAGCCGTACGGTTGATCAACTCTTCTACCAAAGACTCCAACTTAGCGCGAGTGAGCTTCAAGTTCAAATGCTTAGGACCGCCTGCATCAGCAGTCACATATGGCAAATTGATTTCGGTTTGTTGCGCAGATGACAATTCGATCTTAGCTTTTTCAGCAGCGTCTTTTAAACGTTGCAATGCCAATACGTCTTTGCTCAAATCTACGCCTTGCTCTTTCTTGAACTCAGCAATGATCCAATCAATGATGCGTTGGTCAAAGTCTTCACCGCCCAAGAAGGTGTCGCCGTTAGTAGAGAGCACTTCGAACTGCTTCTCACCATCTACGTTAGCAATTTCAATGATGGATACGTCGAATGTACCGCCACCCAAGTCATATACAGCAATCTTGCGATCTACTTTGTCTTGCTTGTCGAGGCCAAATGCCAGCGCTGCTGCAGTTGGCTCATTGATGATGCGCTTGACATCTAAACCAGCAATACGGCCAGCATCTTTAGTTGCTTGACGTTGGCTGTCATTGAAGTAAGCAGGAACAGTAATCACTGCCTCAGTTACTTCTTCGCCGAGATAGTCTTCGGCTGTCTTTTTCATTTTGCGCAGAATTTCTGCTGACACTTGTTGTGGTGCCATTTTTTTATCACGTGCTTCAACCCAAGCATCACCGTTGTCCGCTTGAACAATTTTGTAAGGCATTAAACCGATGTCTTTTTGCACTTCAGCATCAGTAAATTTGCGACCCATCAAACGCTTCACTGCGTAGATAGTGTTTTTAGGGTTGGTGACTGATTGGCGTTTTGCAGGCGCACCAACCAATACTTCGCCGTCTTCAACGTAAGCAATGATGGATGGAGTTGTACGGCCGCCTTCGGCGTTCTCGACAACTTTAGGTGCATTGTTTTCAACAACTGAAACGCACGAGTTTGTGGTTCCTAAGTCAATTCCGATAATCTTTCCCATAATGGCTCCAAAAAATTAAGTTATGTGTAATTTCGTAAAACTGCGAATAAATCGATATTCAATAAATGGGGTCAAAAAGAAGGAATTCAAGGGCTAAAAATGCAAAAAAGGCAGATTTCTGCCTTTTTATCCTGCTTTTTGCTGAAAAACCCTAATTTAGGGGTTTAAATGACTTATTTGGGTGCACTCACCGTTACCAAGGCTGGGCGCAGAATGCGATCGGCGATGGAATAACCCCTCTGAAGCACTGAAACCACGGTATTGGCCTCTTGGTCGGACGGTACGGAAGCGATCGCCTGGTGATGATGAGGATCAAACTTGTCACCCACAGCAGGATTAATCTCAGTCATGCGACCCTTCTCAAAGGCGGAGAGCAACTGCTTAAGGGTGATCTCCAAACCTTCTTTAAAGGCCTTGGCATCAACCGCCTCGGCATTCAAGGCTGCGTACAAGCTATCCGTTACCGGCACGAGATGCTCGGCAAAGCTCTCAATCGCAAACTTATGCGCCTTAGAAACATCCTCGGCAGCACGACGACGAATATTCTCACCTTCAGCTTTGGCTCGGAGATAGTTATCCTGCATCTCGGTGAGCTTTTGATTTAACTCAGCAATCTCTTGCTCTGGAGTCTTTGCTTCAGCAGGTGCAGCAGCTGCATCAGCATTACCCTCGGCCCGAGGATCAGCGGCAATATTTTCCTGCTCAGGGGATGGGTTTTGGTTTTCTTGGGTCATGGGTACAAATTCACTTTTCTATCAGAATGGCTACTTCTCAACAATATGGGGCCGATTAAAGCAATTTCAAGTGCGGCCGAGTTTAAGCAATTTTTGCTTTAGCTAACTCAGCGAGGCGATTACGTTCTTGCAATACCGCATCTGACTCCACACCTAAGCCCCAGCCTGATAAATGCTGCTGGGCGATGTCGTACATCGCATCGATCCATTTTGGATTGCTATTGAGGCAAGGAATATAACGGTAATCTTTACCGCCATGCTCTAAGAAGATCTCGCGCGCTTCCATAGCAATTTCTTCTAGAGTCTCCAAGCAATCTGCCGGAAAGCCTGGGCAAAAAATATCTACTCGCTTGCAACCTTCTTTGCCCAGCTTTTCAATCGTTGGGGCTGTGTAGGGCTTGAGCCATTCGGCTTTACCAAAGCGTGATTGGAAGGTAACTAAATATTGCCCGGGCTCTAAGCCTAAAGACTCACCAAGTAGGCGGCCGGTTTTTAAGCACTCGCAATGATAGGGGTCACCCTTCATTAAATTACGTTTAGGCAGGCCATGAAATGACATCACCAGGTGATCGCCGGCAGCGAAATCTGGGCGCCCATCTTTATCCCATGCGCCGAGCACTTGATCACGTAACGCAGTGATGTAAGCTGGATTGTCGTGATAGTGTTTTACCAAGCGAAGTTCTGGTTGATTGCGCCATGTTCCAAGAACACGAAACACCTCATCAAAACTGGAAGCAGTCGTTGTTGCCGAATACTGTGGGTATAGCGGCAACAACAAAAGACGCTCCATGCCCTGTGCCTGCAGGGCTTCCAGGGCTTGCTGGGTTGAAGGCTCACCATAGCGCATGGCTAGATCCACCAACACTACTTCACCATGATTAGCGAATTTCTCACCCAACTCTTTTGCTTGCAGGCGTGAGTAATGCATTAATGGCGAACCTAGTTTTGGCAACCAAATAGAAGCATATTTCTTTGCAGAAGCGCCGCTACGAATCGGCAAAATAATGCCGTTCAAAATGCACCACCAAATAATGCGCGGGATTTCTACAACCCGTGGATCCGATAAAAATTCTTTGAGATAAGCTCTCACTGCTTTAGCAGTTGGTGCAGAAGGAGTTCCCAAGTTCAGCAATAACACTGCTGTCTTAGAAGGGCGTAAGTGAGGGTTTTGATTCAAGGGGGATCCGTCTTAATTAAAGAGCATTAGAAATGAGATTGCTATCAAGATCCCATTGGGGAACTCAATGCGCCTGATAGCAATTTAGAAGTAATGTCGACAATCGGGATTACCCGATCGTATGCCATGCGAGTAGGGCCAATCACACCGAGGGTTCCAACGATCTGACCATCCACGCTATAAGGCGCGCTGATGACAGCGAGATCTTCATAAGGCAGCAAATCACTTTCGCCGCCAATAAAGATCTGAATGCCATCCGCATGACTAGATACATCTAACAACTGCATGAGTACCGACTTTTGCTCAAGCATGTCGAACATCTTGCGCAACTTATCTAAATTAGTACTGAGGTCGCCGACATTGAGCAAACGACGCTCGCCCGATAGCAGCATGTCTCCTTGGCCCATGCCGTAATCGCTAACGCCACTGTGAAGCGCCAAAGCCATCAAGCCAGAAATATCACTGCGTAAGTTATCGAGATCTGAAGCTAGGTGTGCCCGCACCTCAGCAAAGCTCTTACCCGCAAACTGCATATTGATGTAATTGCCCGCCTCCACCAACTGGCTTGGCGTGTAGTCTTGTGTAGTGGGGAGGATGCGGTTTTGAACATCGCCCTCAGGAGTCACCATGATGAGGAGTATCTTGCCTTCACCAAGTCGCAAGAACTCGATATGTTTGAATACTTGTGCCCGCTTAGGCGTCATCACAACCCCAGCGAAATGGGTCAAATTAGACAGAATTTGCGCAGCGGAGTTCATGACCCTTTGCGGGGAATCTGGCAAAAGGCCTTTTTCCATCTCACGGGTAGCAATTTCTTCTAGGGGGCGGACGGTCACCATCGTATCCACAAAGAGACGATAGCCCCTTGGCGTTGGAATACGACCGGCAGAAGTATGGGGGCTGGTGACCAAGCCCATTTCCTCCAAATCCGCCATGACATTGCGAATCGTGGCCGCAGAAAGATCCAATCCCGAGAATCGAGATAGGGTGCGTGAGCCAATAGGCTGCCCCTCTTCGATATAGCGCTCGATGAGGGTTTTCAGTAAGGCACGGGAACGATCATCCATAGTGGAAGGGATTTTATGCGTATGGTTTAATCGTTATATGTTAAGCCCATCCCCAAATTCCAGCAAAAAGGCATTTAGCCGGGTTGCGCTCGTCGGTAAATATCAGGCTGACGGCATGCAAGAGCGTCTTAAGGACCTAGCCACCCTTCTGGCCGAACAAAGCTGTGAAGTCTATGTCGAGAGCGCTACTGCAAGCCATTTGGGGCTGACCGCCTATCCCATCAAAAAAGTCGAGGAGTTTTCAGGCGCCATCGATCTAGCAGTCGTTTTGGGTGGTGATGGCACGATGCTTGGTATTGGACGTCAATTGGCTGGCCGCAACGTACCCCTGGTTGGCATCAATATGGGTCGCTTAGGCTACATGACCGATATCCCCATTCAGAACGTTCAAACTGTATTGCCACAAATCATTGCTGGTGAATACGAAGCCGATACCAGAACACTGCTTGATGCGGTTGTAATGCGCAATGGCAAAGAGATTAATCAAGCTCTCGCTCTAAACGATGTTGTAGTCAATCGCTCTGGAATTTCCGGAATGGTCGAACTTGCAGTACGCGTCAACGGCTCATTTATGTATAACCAACGCTCAGATGGTTTGATTGTGTCGACACCTACCGGCTCAACTGCTTACGCCCTGTCAGCCGGCGGCCCCATCTTGCATCCGCGGGTAGCTGGAATTCTGTTAGCGCCAATTGCCCCACATTCTTTATCTAATCGCCCCATCGTATTGCCGCAAGATATTGTGGTGAGCATCGAGGTGGTTGATGGCAGAGAAGTGATTGTGAACTTTGATATGCAATCCCAAACCAACTTGCAATCGGGTGACACTATTGAAGTCAGTCAATCCAAAAAAACAATCACCCTACTTCACCCTCGCGGCCATAGTGACTACAAAACCTTGCGAGAAAAGTTACATTGGAATGAGTATCCATCGACATTCTGATGTCGAATTTTTCGGTACGCTAAGGCATGCTTCAAACACTATCGCTTCGCGACTTTGTCATTGTTGACCAGCTAGAGCTAGATCTTTCCTCAGGCTTCACGGTACTCACCGGTGAAACGGGTGCGGGCAAATCCATTCTCCTAGATGCACTCAGTCTCGTATTGGGCGAGCGTGCGGATAGCAGCCAAATTCGTGAAGGCTGTAACCGCGCAGAAATTAGCGCCCTCTTTCGAATTGATCCACAGCAAATTGACCACTTCAATCAATGGCTTGATGGACAAGGCTTTCCGCTTGAAGATGAAGGGCAAAGTCTGCTCCTCAAAAGAACTGTAGAAGTAAATGGTCGTAGCCGTGCCTTCATTAACGGTAGCGTAGCAACCTTGGCACAACTGCGAGAAGCAGGTGATCAATTGGTAGATATTCATGGGCAACACGCACATCAACTATTACTCAAAGGTGGTGCGCAACGTGAACTATTGGATCGCCATGCGAATCACATGGATCTGGTCGCCGAGGTCTCTCAATTATTTAAAACCCTAAATGAATCACGTCGCAGACTAGAGCAGGCAGAAAATGCTGGTCAAGATATTGAGCGCGAGCGCGAGCGTTTGGAGTGGCAATTAGAGGAGCTCAGCGAACTCTCTCCGCAAGAAGGTGAATGGACCACCATTCAAAGTGAGCATGCTCGCCTAGCCAACGGTGCAAAAATTATTAGTGGCTGCCAAGAAGCGATTGATGCTCTAAGCGAGGCGGATAACTCAGTAGAGTCAACCCTCTCTAAAGTCAGCGGCAACATGAGCGCATTAGCAGAGCATGACTCTGCACTTAGCGATATCAGTCAAGCCTTAGAGTCAGCACAAATTCAGATAGATGAAGCGGTACATAGTCTCAATCGTTATTTACAAAAACTCGATTTAGATCCTGCACGTCTAAGCGAAGTAGAGGAGCGCATGCAAGCTCTCCATGGCGCTGCCAGAAAATATCGCACCGAAGCAGATGACTTGCCAAAACTACTTTTGGACACTACCGAACGCTTAGATGCATTGACCGCCTCTCAAAATATCGAAGCTTTACGTGAGAAAGTGAAGCAAGAAGAGTTGGCCTATCTCAAACAAGCAAAGCAACTCTCGCAAAAACGCAATAAAGCTGCACTCGACTTGGGCAAACAAGTTACTGCCGCAATGCAAGACCTATCGATGGCAGGCGGACAGCTAGAAATTTCCTTGCAACCCCTATCTGAAGGTGGCGCCCAAGGTCTTGAGCAAATTGAGTTTCTGGTTGCAGGTCATGCTGGCAGCACCCCACGCTCATTAGCAAAAGTGGCCTCCGGCGGTGAATTGGCTCGTATCAGCCTGGCCATTAGCGTGATTACCAGTAAAGCTTCATTTACGCCAACCCTGATATTTGATGAAGTCGATGCTGGGATTGGCGGAGCTGTTGCAGAGACGGTTGGAAAATTATTGCGTCAACTTGGCGAATCACATCAAATTCTCTGTGTGACCCACTTGCCACAAGTAGCCGCACAAGGCAATCATCATTTGAAGGTAAGTAAATCTCAGGCGGACGATAAAACCCTTTCTCAAGTCACGCCACTTGGAAGGTCTGAGCGAGTAGAAGAAGTTGCCCGCATGTTGGGCGGAGCAACGATTACCGACACTACGCGTCGACACGCTCGAGAACTGTTAGAGCAAAACTAGGTTTTCAAGCGTCCGATGGGGCAAGAAATACTTCTTGCCACAAGGCCAGCACTACTTCTCTTGCTTGAACTAACTCAGGCTCAAGCCCCAAATCTACCCGCGTCTTTTCAGCGCCATCTAAGCGCAAGCGATGTTGACGCGCTCGTAGCAGACGATAGGCATTGCCCACCTCCTGCGCTGTTGAGACCTGAATCAAGCCCACCTCTCCCGCAATCCGCAACAAGGCAATATTGCCCAAATTACCAATAAGTTGCGGATAGGTATTTGAAAATGCCAAGACTAAAAATTGCACGATAAATTCAATATCCACCATGCCCCCGGCATCATGCTTTAAATCAAAATCAGAAGTGGGGTTTGGATGTCCAGCATGAACCTTACGACGCATTTCTAAAATTTCATGGCGCAACTGATCAATATCACGCTTCTGACTTAAGACCTCAAAACGCACATGATCAAAGAACTCTCCAACAGCCTTACTTCCCGCAGAGAACCTTGCACGCGTTAGAGCTTGATGCTCCCAAACCCACGCAGTGTTATCGCCCTCACGTAACTGATATTTCTTAAACGCATCGGCATTCGTTACCAAGAATCCCGCAGAACCATTTGGACGAAGGCGTGTATCGATTTCAAACAAGCTGCCAGCCGATGTGTAAGCAGTTAACCAATTGATCATTCTCTTGGCGAGTAAGGCGTAAATTTCTTGAGCAGCAAAATCTGACTCTTCAGATTGATATAAAAAAACCAAGTCCAAGTCCGAGGCATATCCCAACTCTTTACCGCCTAACTTTCCATAGGAGATCACCGCAAATGGCACAGTTGCATCAAGCGGTAATTCAAACTTCTTGGCAACGCTTGGCCACACACGCTCAAAAGTGGTCTGCAATATTAAGTCAGCCAAAGCAGACAAATGATCGCTGACCTTTTCCACAGAAAGCTCGTGATCAACACCAATTCCTAAATCCGCCAACAAGGTAATGAAGGTTTCAGTGTGATGGGTGATGCGCAAAATATCCATAGCCTGCTCAGAGCCATCACCTCCTGCCATTACATCATCTAGACGCATATCTAGTGTCGCTTTTACTTCTTGCCAATATTGCTCCGGATGCTCAATCAGTGCCTTCTCAGTTCGTGAGTTGAGCAAGTAATCCAGGAGATGGGGGTGCCTGGTTAAATACTCCGCACCCCATTGAGAGGCTCTGAGCAAAGCCAACACATTGGATAGCGCCTGCGGATACTCTGAAAGAATCGACAAATAAGCACTCCGTCGTGCAACCGCCTCCAGCAAATCAAAGAAGCGAAGTAAAGTCTGATCCGCACTAATTCCAACAGGCTGATCTGCTTGCAAACTATCCGCAGCTTTACGAATCAGGTTATTAAAAATGATTCTGCTTTTTTCTGGCAACTGTCTCTGCTTGGAACTATCAGACCAAGCTAACCAACGCACCGCAGACTCAGGGAACCTCACGCTATCGGGCGCCCATCCAGCCGGCAAGCTTGTATTGTCAAGACGTGCAGCATCATCAAGTACAAAGGCTTTTTCAAAGTACTGAGCTACTGCGGCCTGGTGCTTGTCGAGTGCAGATAAGAAAGAGGACCGCTCTTGAGTTTGATCAGGGCCAGCCATACTAGTCGCCAAGCGAGTGCGAGCGCCCTCATCTTCAGGTAAATAGTGCGTCTGCTGATCTTCCCAGGCCTGAATCCGATGCTCTAAGCGACGCAAGTACACATAAGCTGACTTCAGATCATCCACTTCATTGGCCGGCAAGATTCCTTGCTGCTTTATCAAGTCCAATACTTCTAGCGTAGGTCGAATGCGAAAACGAGGATCTGTGCCACCACGCATCAACTGAAACATTTGCGCCAAGAACTCAATTTCACGGATACCACCACGGCCTAACTTGATATCCCTGGATCGACCATGATGATTGGATGAACGCTTCTCAGCTTCATGCTGTATCTGGGCATGCAATTCACGGATAGATGCAATCACGCCGTAATCCAAATGACGGCGATAGACAAAGGGACGAATCAGTTGATCAAGTTCACGCTCACAATAAGCAAAGGCAGGCGAGTCAGGCAAAGGTGAAATCAACCTACCCTTAATCCAAGCGTAGCGTTCCCACTCTCTACCTTGCACCAATAAATATTCTTCAAGCATGTCAAGACTACAAACCAAAGGACCCGAATCTCCATTTGGCCTCAGGCGCATGTCCACCCGAAATACAAAGCCGTTTGCATCATGCTCTGCCATGAGCTTAATCAAACGTTTACCCATTCGAGTAAACCACTCGTGATAAGACAAGCTTTTGGGTCCTCCCTGAGTGTCACCTTCGTGTTCGTATAAAAAGATGAGATCGATATCAGAAGAGAGATTAAGTTCTAGCCCACCTAACTTACCCATACCCACCACCATCAAGGGCATTTCTGAGTTAGTGACCGAGCTCCATGGAATGCCAAAACGACGCTGCAGATCTTCGCGAATATAAGCAATTGAGAGCGCTAGAGCCTCCTCAGCAAAATGACTCAATGCGTGAGTCACTTCCCTGAGATCGGCCATACCGTTGAGGTCTCGGAAGGCAATCCAGAGCATGAGGCGCTGCCTCGCTAACCTCAGATCCGCCATAAATTGAGCCTCATCCTGCTCCGGAAGGGCTAAAGCATCCTGACAAGGGCTCAATAAACCCCGAATACCCGGAATATCGACCTTAGATGCGGCCTGAGACTGGAGCCAATCCACCCATTCGGGGCGAGAATTAAGCCAGCGTTGAGCATAGCTGGAGTGCTGCTTTAAAAATTCAATTTGGGCGGCAAAATCGGTCATTTCTCCATCTTAATCCGACTCTAGACTCAAACTACAGAAGCTTGGAGATCACCCAAGGGCTGACGGATAATAGAGCCCATGCTTCGAAATATTATCCGGACTCGCCTGCAGAGCGTGCTTCAAAAACGTCCTCCAGGTTCTGGCGGTCGTTGGCGCAAGCGCGCCCTCATCCTTGCTGGTCTCACTGTAGCTTTTTTTGTTTTCGGCCATATTGGAGTGCGTTTTGTTTTGTGGCCTCAGATCGAAAAATCAAAACCTACACTGGAGCGCTTAATGAGCGCTCGCTTAGGCGCCCAGGTCACGATGGATGCAGTGCAAGTTTCTTGGACTGGAATTCGTCCGAAATTTGCGATTCAAGGATTGCGCTTTAACGGCGGGACTACCTCTACCCCACCCTTACTTATTCAAAATATCAACGGACAACTGAGTTGGCTCTCTTTTTATCATCTAGCCCCTTACTTTCACGAAATCACATTTGATCAGGTTCAGTTGTACGCACAACGAGATGCCAAGGGCGTGGTCTCTATTGCCGGAATTCCAATTCTTAGTAATGCTGATAATTTTGCAACCGGGAACTGGTTGCTTGCTCAAAATGACATTCAAATAAATAATGCGAAAATTTTTTGGGAAGACCAGCAAAGTCGAAAGCTCAAGACTTCCATTGAAATTCAAAATGCTCATCTCAGTAATGGCATTCGCAGTCATGAAGGTCAACTAGTTGCACAAACACCTTGGAGTCCAAACCCGATCAAACTCCAGGCTGACTTTGTGCATCACCTAGCTGGACAAGCAGGTGATTGGAGGGACTGGGTCGGAAGTTTTTCATGGGATCTTGCCGAGCTTAATCTCAGCCAGATTTCCACAGACCTCAGTCTTCCGCTATATGACTTGGCTGGCAAACTCAACTCCAAAGGAAGTTTGAAGCTTGATGGCGGGAAGGCCAATGGCGGTCAAATGTCCTTAACGGCTGATCAGCTTAGAGTGCAATTAAACAAAGGTGAGGATCCCCTTGAGTTTGGCAGACTAGAGACTGATCTAGTACAAGACACAGATGGCGGCCTCAACTCCATCACAACAAAAACGTTGTCATGGCGCAATATCGATAGCCCTGCTACCGCTCCACTTGATAAATTAAGTCCAATTACTTTCCGTTGGCGCCCACCAAAAAATGGCGGGGAAATCAAAGAGTTCGGCTTCTCATCGCCCAAAATACAAGTCGAAGATATTGCACTCTTCGCACTCAATCTTCCGCTCCCGAAAAAGATTCATCAGTGGATCAAAATTTCTGAGGCAGATGGTGAGTTACAGAATTTGGACATGAATTGGTCTGAGAGCCAATCCGCCCTATCAGCCTTACCAATACCCGGCAATTGGTTTACCTCCAACAAACTTGATTTCACCGTCAGCGCAAAGCTCAATGACATTAGCTTCACTGGGGTAAATAAATCAATGCCTTCTGCCTCAAACTTATCTGGCAACTTAGTCAGTAATCAGAAGCAAGGTAACTTTACGCTTGACTCCGGCAATCTTGAGTTGGAGATGAATGATTTTTTATCAGCCTCTGAAATTCAACTTGATCGCGCAAAAGGTGAAATTAGTTGGTCTAAGCAAAAAGGTGGCTGGCTCATCAATGCAAAGAAGATGCAGCTCAGCAACCCTGAAATTACAACCAATTTTGATCTAAGCTACCTCATTGGCGGACCTAAGCAGCCCGATCAAATGACGCTGGACATGGAGTTTGTTAAAGCTAACATCGCGACAGCCCATCGCTATCTGCCGGTCAATATTGATAAAGATACTAGGCAGTTTCTTAGTAAAGCATTTGAGGCAGGAGACATTCAGAATGGCTCCCTCCACATTAAAGGGGACCCCAATCAGGTCCCTTTCCCCGCAGGAACAGTTGGTGAACTTACCCTTCATCTCCCCATTTCAAAAGTAATCTACAAACCAGCGCCCTTGCTGCCAAAAAGCCAGGGGGTTTGGCAAGCCTTTACTAATGTCAGCGGTAATATCGACATTAAGCAAGCAAGCCTGAATGTTGGAATTGATAAAGCCAACTACAAAAAAGTGACTCTTACGAATGTCCAATCACAAATTCCTAATCTCAGCGCTAAAAATCTAACTGCATTGATCAATGGCTCGGTTGAAGGTGATGGCTCCGAAATACTGGAATATCTATTCACATCCCCGGTAGGTTTGCAGCAAGCCAATCTTGCCAAGAACCTCACTTTAAAAGGCCCGGTCAGCCTAGGTCTTGATTTAAAGATTCCTTTATCTGGAAGCGATGATGTTAGTTTCGATGCAAAAATTACCCTCCCAGGAAACCAAGCGCAATGGGGAGAAGTTCCGCCGCTAGAAAATTTGAAGGGCAAGATAAGGATCACTGAAGCCAATCCGGAATTTGACAATGTCACCGCAAATTTTTTAGGTGGTGCATTTAAGATTTCAAGCGCGCCCTCTACAGCTGGAAACTCCAGCTTTAGCATTGGCGGCGATATCAATGCTAGCTTTATAAAAGATTACGTCTCTGGAAATTTAAAGTCTAGCGCCCATCCAGCACTGCTGTCTGCAATGAGCGGATCCGCAAAATATGATGGCTTGATCAACTTTAATAAAGCCGGAAGTCAAACTAATCTGAAATTTGATTTGCGTAATTGGGCGAGCTCTGCACCTGTACCTGCCAAGAAATTGGCTGGCACCCCCATGTTCGGTGAGTTCAATTTAAAAATTTATCCGGTAAGCAAAAATAATCCAGTGCGTGCAGACTGGTCTGGAAAATTAGGAGATCAGTATTTCATTCAAGGCAATCTAAATTCTGCCAACGAAGTAAAAAATTCATTAGGAGTTGGATCCTTAGCGCCATTGCCACAACAAGGGACTGCGCTCCACTTGGCAAGTAATGAACTGGACCTGGATCAATGGATAGAGTTTTTGGGGGCAGGAAAACATAAAGGTGATGCCAAAAAATCAGCCACTCCAGACGAAGATATTCAAATCTCTGCGCAAGTTAAAAAATTAATTGCACTGGATCGTGATTGGATTGACGTCAACTTACAGTCACAGAAAAAAAATGCGGTCTGGCAGGTACGTCTAAATTCACCTCAAATTGCTGGCCAAGCACAATGGCACCCTAGCAGTGGCGATCACCCCAGCGGATTGATTGCCGGAAGACTTGCGCGCCTGAAGCTGCCAGATCAACGCACACCCGCAGACTCGCCACCTAAAGAGAATGTCACACAAAAATCAGCAAATCTTAAGACTCCTATTAGTCCAAATGCTATCCCCAGCCTAGATTTAACGATCGATGACTTGAGTTGGACCAAGGCAAAACTAGGTGCAGTAAAGATTAAATCCAAAACCAGTCAGGACCTCCTGAAAGTCGAGTCTATTCAAATTAATAATCCACAGGGCAACTCAACACTCAAGGGTCAATGGAGTGCGCGCACTCAAAACGCTGCCGAGCAGAGCTCTATCACCGTTGATATGAATATCAAAGATGCAGGCCAAATCATTACCCACTGGAGTAGTGAGAAGCCTGTGGAAGGCGGGGAAGGAACACTCAACGCCTCACTCTCATGGTCCGGGCCACTCTTTTCACCAGCTTATGATTCATTGGCCGGCGATGTGAGCATTAACCTGACAAAAGGTCGACTACTTGAAGTCAATACTGATGGGGCAAAGTTACTAGACGTTCTAAGTCTGCAAAGTTTATTTAGATTTGCCACTTTCGACTTAAAGGGTAGTCTAGGCAATCTGGCAACCAAAGGCACGCCCTTTAACTCGATCAATAGCAACTTTGAGATCACACAGGGAATCGCTCAAACCAAGCAATTCACAATGATTCTGGATCAGGCACGTGTAGCTATGACTGGTCAAATTAATATTCCAGAACATACGCAAGATCTTCGCGTCACCATCTTCCCCACCATTGATGCCACCGCCGGCTCACTAGCAGCATTCGTGATCAACCCTATCATTGGCCTGGGAGCGGTAGTGGGTCAGTACCTTATTACCAATCAAATTAATCGCACTTTGCAAACGGATTACTTGATTCAGGGATCTTGGGATAATCCAGAGGTAATTCCGCTCGACCAAAAGGGGCAACCGCTTGATGCGAAAACGCTAGAGACGATTCGCACTAAAAATCTTTTGAAAGAGCAAACGAAACCTAGCTTACCCAATTCTGCGCCCGTAAGCCCACCAATAAACCAAAGTCTTTCTACCCAAATGCCAGGCTAAGCACATCAACATGCCAAGAAACTCTTCTGAACTCAGCATAGCCTCGATACAAATGGTATCAACCCCTAGCCTCAGTGAGAATCTCGAAGTTGCGGCCCGTTTAACTAAAGCAGCTGCAGACAGCGGAGCACAACTTGCCGTTCTCCCGGAATATTTTTGTTTGATGGGTTTGAAAGATACTGATAAGGTAAATGCGAGAGAGGCTGCAGGATCAGGCCCAATTCAAGAACGCCTGGCAGCAATAGCGCAAGACAATAAGATCTTTCTAGTTGCTGGCACCATACCTCTAGAGGCTAAAGAGTCGAACAAAGTTCTCAACACCTCCCTAGTATTTAATCCTCTAGGCAAGCAAATCGCTCGCTACGACAAAATTCATTTGTTTGGTTTTCAGACTGAAACGGAGCGTTACGAAGAATCTGAAACTATTACTGCAGGTAATCAACCAGGTCAATTTGCAATCAAACTGAATGAGGTTGACTGGCAATTTGGCTTAAGCATTTGTTATGACCTACGTTTTCCAGAGCTGTATCGCTCGTTTGGGCAAGTGGATTGCCACATCATTCCAGCTGCATTTACTTACACTACCGGCAAAGATCATTGGGAAATTCTGCTGCGCGCCCGCGCTATTGAAAACCAATGCTATGTCCTGGCTTCAGCCCAAGGCGGCATTCATCTTAATCATCGCCGCACCTGGGGTGAAAGTATGCTGATTGACCCTTGGGGAGAGATATTGAGCAAGCTTCCTGAGGGCGAGGGTTTTATTCAAGGCACACTCAGCAAAGATAAATTAAAAGAGGTACGCTCTAAGCTACCCGCACTAAAACACCGCAAGCTTTAATACAGAAAGTTCAGCTAAATCAAGATGAGAGCACCAGAAGCACTATTTCCGAGTGATTGGACTAAGCCCAAGAAACAGGCCGACCTTCTTAAGCTGGCCAAATCTATTTTGCTTGAGCCAACCGGTCTTTCTGAGCAAGATTTGCATCACACATTCGGGAATATGTTTACGCACCAGCTCGACGATGCCGATCTCTACTTCCAACATACCCGCAGTGAGAGCTGGAGCCTAGAAGAAGGTATTGTGAAATCCGGTAGCTTTAGTATTGATCAGGGTGTTGGGGTGCGTGCGATCTATGGTGATAAAACCGCCTTTGCTTACTCTGATGAAATTAATTTAGAAGCTCTCAACAAGGCAGCTAAATCTACCCGCGTGATTGGGCCTCAAGGCGGTACACGTGCTGTTGCGAGCAAAATATTTACACCCGTATCTAATGAACTCTACTCAGATTTAAATCCCTTAGACTCGTTGGCACCACAAGAAAAGATTGCCTTACTTGAAGGTATTGAGCGTCGCGCAAAAGCCCGTGATCCGCGCATCATTCAAGTTATGGCTAGCTTGGCTGGTGAGTTTGATGTGGTGCTCGTAGTTCGAGCTGATGGCTTATTGGCAGCCGATGTACGTCCGCTAGTGCGGGTATCAGTACATGTGATCGCCGAACAAAATGGTCGGCGCGAGTCTGGATCTTCAGGTGGTGGCGCTCGCCATGATTACCATTACTTCAATACGGAACTCATTAATCAATATGTTGATGAGGCTGTGGATGGCGCACTGATTAACTTAGACTCTCGCCCCGCTCCTGCCGGACCAATGACCGTAGTCATGGGTCCCGGTTGGCCTGGAGTGCTATTACATGAAGCAGTAGGTCACGGCCTTGAAGGCGACTTTAATCGCAAGGGCTCGTCTGCTTTTGCTGGCTGTATCGGACAGCGTGTTGCCGCTAAGGGTGTCACCGTAGTAGATGATGGAACCCTCTCTGGTCGTCGTGGTTCACTCAATATTGATGATGAAGGCACCCCTACCCAGTGCACCACTCTTATTGAAGATGGAATTTTGAAGGGCTACATTCAAGACAGTCTGAATGCAAGACTGATGAATATGCCTCTGACCGGCAATGGACGGCGTGAGAGTTTTGCCTCCCTACCAATGCCGCGCATGACCAATACCTACATGTTGGCTGGCAAAGATGATCCCCAGGAAATCGTAGCCAGCATCAAACGCGGCCTCTATGCGGTGAACTTTGGGGGTGGTCAGGTCGACATTACTAGCGGTAAATTCGTGTTTTCAGCCTCGGAAGCCTATTGGGTAGAAAACGGCAAAATTCAATACCCAGTAAAAGGTGCCACCATTATTGGAAGTGGTCCCGAGTCCCTAAAACAGGTCTCCATGATCGGAAATGACCTGAAATTAGACGGCGGCATTGGGGTTTGCGGCAAAGAAGGTCAGAGCGTCCCCGTGGGCGTTGGGCAGCCAACTTTACGTATCGACAGCCTGACTGTCGGAGGAACCGCTTAATACGGCTTAAAATAGCCGTATGAGCCAACAAAATACTAATCCCGCAAACTGGTACGCTGCCGTTGATAAAACGTCAGACACGGATGATCAACGCATTCACAACATTACTGTTCTGCCACCGCCAGAGCATTTGATTCGGTTCTTCCCAATCTCGGGAACACCTACTGAAGCACTCATTAGCAAGACACGCAAAAAGATTCGCGACATCATTCATGGAAAAGATGATCGCCTTCTTGTCATCATTGGACCTTGCTCGATTCATGATCCACGTGCGGCACTAGAGTATTGCCAACGACTGCTTGCTGAACGCGATCGTTTTGCTGGTGAACTCGAAATTGTGATGCGCGTCTATTTTGAAAAGCCACGGACTACTGTTGGTTGGAAGGGTTTGATTAACGACCCGTACTTAGATGAAAGCTATCGCATTGAAGAAGGTTTGCGAATTGCTCGTCAAGTGTTGATGGAAATTAATCGCCTTGGCATGCCTGCAGGCAGCGAATTCTTGGATGTTATTTCTCCGCAATATATTGCTGACCTCATTTCTTGGGGCGCCATCGGAGCACGTACAACTGAAAGCCAAGTTCACCGTGAACTTGCTTCAGGTCTGTCTGCACCAATCGGATTTAAGAATGGCACTGACGGCAATATCAAGATTGCTACCGATGCAATTCAAGCGGCTAGCCGTCCTCATCATTTCTTATCAGTACATAAGAACGGTCAAGTTTCTATTGTAGAAACAAAAGGCAATAAAGACTGTCACGTTATTTTGCGCGGCGGCAAAGAGCCAAACTACGAAGCTCAATACGTGCAAGCAGCCTGCTCTGAGCTAGAAGCAGCAAAGCTTCCAGCCAGTTTGATGGTTGACTTGTCGCATGCAAACTCCAGCAAAAAACATGAGCGTCAAATTGTGGTGGCAGACAATATTGCCGAGCAAATTGAATCTGGCTCAAATCAAATTTTCGGTGTGATGATTGAGAGTCACCTTAATGATGGTGCTCAGAAGTTCTCACCTGGAAAAGATGATCCAAGCAAGTTGGAGTACGGCAAAAGCATTACTGATGCCTGCATTAACTGGGAAGACTCAGTTAATGTGTTGCAACGCTTAGCTTTGGCCGTAAAGAATCGCAGAAAATCTAAGAAATAAAAAGTTGTGAAATAAAGCGAGGTTGCTTTATTGAATTAAAAAGAGACTAATTTATTTAGTCTCTTTTTTTTCGTGCTTCCAAAGAACGTCTTGACCACCTGCGGCACGATTGAGTACGCGTGCTAATACAAACAAGAGATCGGATAAGCGATTGACATATTGACGAGGTGAGTCGTACAAAGGCTCTTCCCAACCCAAACGCACAATCGAGCGTTCGGCACGCCGGCAAACTGTTCGACATACGTGAGCCTGAGCAGCAGCACGCGTTCCACCCGGGAGAATAAATTCAGTTAAAGGGGGCAAAGTGGCATTGTATTTTTCAAGCCAAATATCCAACTGAGCCACATGCTCTGGTTTGAGCAAGGTGTAATTAGGGATACAAAGCTCGCCACCCAAATCAAATAAATCATGCTGCACTTGCAAAAATAAAGCTTTTAACTCTTCAGCCAAACTCTCAGGGATCGATTCCGTCATCAAAACACCGATTTCAGAGTTCAATTCATCTACATCACCCATAGCGCAGATGCGCAGATGATCCTTTTCCACTCGGCTACCATCGCCAAGCCCGGTCATGCCTGCATCACCAGTTCTGGTGGCTATTTTTGAAAGTCGATTTCCCATAAAACTAATTATAGGTAAATGGCTAAAATGATTCCTATGAATATGGTGACCCCACCCCCCGAGCTTGCGGCTATTACCGCCCTTCAATCCAAACTGGTATCGGCCCTGCGCCCTATCCTCCCAGAGCATGCTTTGCTATGGGAGCCTGAGGACACGATTCCCTATGAATGTGACGGCTTAGCAGCCTATCGACGCATGCCACTGGCAGTTGCCCTTCCGGAGACTGAGGAACAGGTTGCCAAGATTCTGAAGATTTGCTTTGAAATGCAAGTGCCCATCGTCCCACGCGGATCTGGCACGGGCCTATCTGGTGGTGCCATGCCCATTTCCCAGGGTTTAGTACTCTCACTAGCTAAGCTCAAAAAGATCGTCAGCATTGATCCCTTCACCAGAACTGCGGTGGTGCAACCAGGCGTACGGAATTTGGCCATCTCCGAAGCAGTTGCCCATCTTGGCCTCTATTACGCGCCAGATCCATCATCACAGATTGCCTGCTCTATTGGCGGCAATGTGAATGAAAACTCTGGTGGTGTGCACTGTCTTAAATATGGACTCACGCTTCACAACGTATTAAAAGTCCGCGGCATTTTGATGAACGGCGAGATTGTGGAATTTGGCAGTCTTGCTCCAGACTCCCCGGGGCTTGATTTATTAGCAATCGTGATGGGTAGCGAGGGCATGCTTGCAGTTGTCACTGAAGTTACGGTGAAATTAATTGCTAAGCCGAAATTAGCACGCGTCATCATGGCAAGCTTTGACGATATTGAAAAAGGTGCAGATGCAGTTGCTGCCATCATTGCTGCCGGCATTATTCCGGCGGGCCTAGAGATGATGGATAAAGCTACTACTCGTGCAGTAGAAGAATTTGTTCATGCAGGATATGACCTTGAAGCCGAGACCATTCTCCTATGCGAGTCAGATGGCACGCCTGAAGAGGTTGCTGAAGAAATTGAGCGCATGACTAAAGTGCTCGAACAAGCAGGTGCTAGCGGTATTCAGATTTCTCAGAATGAAGCCGAGCGCCTGAAGTTTTGGAGCGGTCGTAAGAATGCATTCCCTGCAGCCGGACGCTTAGCGCCTGATTACTACTGCATGGACGGCACGATCCCACGCAGAAATATCGGCACCCTATTAAGACGCATTCAGGGCATGGAGAAGAAATATGGCCTTGCTTGCTTGAACGTATTTCATGCGGGCGATGGCAATATGCATCCACTCATTTTATTTAACGGTGCCGATCAAGAAGAATGGCACCGTGCGGAAGAGTTTGGTACTGAAATTTTAGAAGCCTGCGTTGAGCTCGATGGCACGATTACTGGTGAACATGGTGTTGGCATTGAGAAGATCAATTCGATGTGTGTTCAATTCGGCGAAGGTGAACGTGAATCTTTCTGGGGGGTTAAAGCAGCATTTGACCCAGAAAAACTCCTTAATCCCGATAAAGCCATTCCGACTTTAAATCGCTGCGCTGAATACGGTCGCATGCGCATTAGTGGCGGCAACTTACCGCATCCCGAGTTGGAGCGCTTCTAATGTCTACAGCCAACAATATGCACATTGATTTATTTCGCGAACAGATTCTGGCGGCAGCCAAAAATAAATCGCCTTTATCAATTGAAGGTGGTGGGACGAAGTCTTGGTATGGCAATGCCAATTCCTATGCCAAGTTAGATACCCGTCCGTACTCTGGCATCTTGGAGTACCAGCCTGAAGAGTTGGTGATTACGGCTTGTGCAGGCACACCTTTAAAAGAAATTGAAGCAGCTCTGGCTGAGAAGAATCAAGTTCTGGCTTTTGAACCACCGCATTTTGGCGATACCGCTACTTTTGGTGGCGCCATTGCCGCAGGCTTAGCAGGGCCTGGACGAATTAGCGTTGGTAACTTACGTGACTTTGTTCTGGGTGCGCGCATCCTGGATGGCAAAGGCCAAGATTTATCTTTTGGTGGCAAGGTTATGAAGAACGTAGCTGGATATGACGTTTCACGCTTGCTGCCTGGATCCATGGGAACCTTGTCACTACTACTCGAAGCCTCCGTGAAGGTGCTGCCACGACCAGCCGCCACAACATCCCTACGCTGCAATATTACTCAGGCACGCGCACTGCAACTCTTAAATGAATGGGCAGGACAACCACTGCCGCTATCAGCTAGTTGCTGGATTGGAAGTTCCAAGGGTGGTGATGGTGAACTCACCATTCGTTTAGCTGGCGCAGTTGCCGCAGTCAAAGCAGCGATACCTTTGATGGGTGCAGCAGTCAATGCAACAGAATTGGATCCTAAAGTTGCTACAGAATTTTGGGCAGCTTTGCGCGAACAGCAGCTCCCTGTTTTCTCAAAACTTAGTAGTAATGAGACCCTGTATCGCCTCGCGCTTCCCGCTGCCTGCGGACCGCTGACCCTTGAAAATACGAGTGGTGACATCGCTTTGGAATGGAATGGTCAACAACGTTGGTTGGCAGCGCCTGGTGATGATGCTACCTTTGCATCCATTAAAGCTTTAGCTAATTCCAACGGTGGACATGCGACACGCTTTAAGCAAGGAAGCAGCGTTGACCCAAGCAAGCAACGCTTTACCCTTCTGAGTGAGCAAGCGCACTCAACTGCTTTAGAGGCAGTGCAAGCACGCCTAAGAGCCGCCTTTGATCCAGCAGGCGTATTTGCTACTTCACGCCTTCCTTAAGTCTTTATATGCAAACTCAACTCGCCCCCCAATTCGCCAATACTCCTGAAGGTATAGAGGCCGCCAGAATTCTTGGAAAATGCGTTCACTGTGGCTTCTGTACTGCCACTTGCCCCACCTATCAAATTCTGGGCGATGAACTCGATGGACCACGTGGTCGCATCTACTTAATCAAGCAGATTGCAGAAGGCCAAGCCCCGACTGAAAAAACGCGCATGCATTTAGATCGCTGCCTAACTTGCCGCAATTGTGAAAGCACTTGCCCAAGCGGTGTGCAATACGGCAACTTAGTTGATATCGGTCGCAAATGGGCAGAAGAAAATACACCTGAGCGTCCCATTGGTCAGCGCCTGACCCGCTGGGCACTTAAAGAAGGTTTGACTAGTCCCAAGTTATTTAATTCAGCAATGACCATTGGGCGCTTAGTTCGCCCACTCATGCCCGCTGGTATCCAACGTAAGATTCCAGAAGCTAAAAATAAAGCGTTGGCTAGCAATACCGATCCCTACGCCAGGCCACAAGCAAGTCACTCTCGCAAGATGCTATTGCTCGAGGGATGTGTCCAACCAGGCATGCTGCCAAATATCAACTCTGCGACAGCTCGTGTCTTAGACGCACTCAAGATTGAATTAATTAGTGCGCCCAATGCTACTTGCTGTGGCGCATTACGCTACCACCTCAATGATCAAGCCGGCGGTCTGGATAACGCCAAACAAAATATCGATGCTTGGTGGCCAAAAGTCGAGCAAGGCGTAGAAGCCATCGTTATGACTGCATCTGGTTGTGGCGTGATGGTCAAAGATTATGGGCATCTCTTTGCTAATGATCCGCAATATGCAAGTAAAGCAAAGAAGATCTCTGATCTCACTAAAGATATTTCAGAAATCTTGCCAGCACTTGAAGGTGAGCTTATTTCTCTAGTAGGAGCAGATCCTAAACCTGGCGTGGTGTATCACCCGCCTTGCACACTGCAACATGGACAACAAATTCGGGGCAAAGTTGAAAGTCTTTTGACCGGTATTGGTATTGGTGTTCGCCTCTGTGCTGATAGCCATCTTTGCTGTGGCTCCGCGGGAACCTATTCGGTTACCCAACCAGAGCTATCGGAGCAACTACGCAAGAACAAACTTGCGCACCTCAATGCCGCTTGTGAGGAATCAGGTGCTGAGGTAATTGTTTCTGGAAACATTGGTTGCATCACCCATCTTCAGCAGCAAGATACTCCAGTCCTACATTGGATCGAGATCGTTGACCAGCTCGTCAGCCAAGCAGGCCGAACTAAATAATGAGTCAAGTTACCACCAACCTAATGTTGGTAAAGCAGCGTCTTGAATTAGCAGCACTGGCAGCCAAGCGCGAACCCGAAGATATTCAGCTGCTTGCGGTAAGCAAAACCTTTCCCGCCCTGGCAGTTGAAGAGGCGATGCATGCCGGGCAAACTGCTTTTGGTGAGAACTACGTGCAGGAAGGTGTTGAGAAAATTCAGCAACTCGCTAAATTGCGTCCTTGGCTCGAGTGGCACTTCATTGGCCCACTGCAAAGCAATAAGACTCGCGATGTCGCAGAACATTTTGATTGGGTTCACAGTATCGATAGGCTCAAAATTGCTGAACGTCTATCTAGCCAGCGCGGAGAGTTTCCAGACTTGGGTGACTTGCAAGTGTGCGTTCAAATCAATGTGAGCGCAGAAGAATCCAAAAGCGGTTTAGCCCTTGAGGAAGTAGAGGCGCTTTGCGATGCAGTTGCCAAACTCCCCAATCTCGTGCTTCGCGGCCTCATGGCTATCCCTGCGCCCAGCGAAGATATAAACCAGCAACGCCAAGCCTTTGCTGCAGTCAGGGAGTGCTTTGCCGGGATTAAAGTAAAACATAGCCATGATCTTGGTTATGATTTCTTTGACACTCTTTCGATGGGGATGTCTGATGATATGGAAGCTGCAATTGCTGAAGGCAGCACCATGGTACGTATAGGAAGCGCCATTTTTGGGAAGCGCGATAAGATAAAAGCATGAGCACACAACAAACAAACCAAAATGCCCACATCACCTTTATTGGTGGTGGCAATATGGGTCGCGCATTAATTAGTGGATTACTCGCCAATGGCTTTGAAGCCAACCAACTCTCTGTGGTTGAAGCCAATGCAAGCACTGGCCTGCAATTACATCAAGATTTTGGCGTGCAGATCATTGGTTCACTAGATCAGATCGCTTTTGACTTCTCCAAAAACAATGTCGTAGTCATGGCCATCAAGCCTCAGGATTTCAATGTAGTTGCCAAATCTTTGAGCGCAAAGCTCAAGCATGCAACAGCACCAGGTCCATTGATCCTCAGTATTGCCGCAGGCATCCGCCTCAAAGATATGAGTCGCTGGCTTGACCACGAGCGTTGCGTTCGCGCTATGCCGAACACCCCTGCCCTCATTGGCAAAGGCATTACCGGTTTATTTGCAGATGCCGCAGTCAACGCATCCGATCGCACCCTAGCTGAAACCATTTGCAATGCAGTTGGACAAGCAGTCTGGGTTAACGAAGAAAAACTAATGGATGCCGTTACCGCTGTATCTGGAAGCGGCCCTGCCTATGTTTTTGCTTTCTTGGAAGCTATGCAATCGAGCGGCGAGAAGCTTGGGCTTGATGCGGCTACTGCTCGCAAACTTGCTTATGCAACTTTGGAAGGCGCTACACAACTCGCCCATAACTCCGATGAGCATGCAGGTGTATTGCGCGAGCGAGTCACTTCCAAGGGTGGCACTACAGCTGCCGCACTAGATATGCTTAAGCAACTCGATTGGCATGGCGCACTGGAAAAAGCGATTGATGCTGCCAGTCAACGTGGCAAAGCCATGGGCGATGAGCTAGGAAAGAGCTAAAAGCGAGTCAGACCCAATAGGATTCCTAGAAATAGGAATCCGCCAAGCCAGTTGTTGTGGCGAAATGCTTTAAAGCATTCTTCGCGCTTGCGAGTAGAAACTAGTTTCAAATGGTAAATAGCGCAAGCAAGCGCCAAGGCCCAACCCACCCAAAAGTAATTACTGAGGTTTGCCAACTGCGCAACCCAAATCTGACTCAGAAATAGCACGCCGTAACTCAGGGCAATTGCGATCACATCAAAGCGGCCAAATGTAATGGCTGAGGTTCTCAAACCTAAGCGCAAATCATCATCACGATCAACCATGGCATAGGCGGTGTCATAGGCGATAGCCCAAAAGATATTGCCGACAAACAAAACCCATGCCTCCAGCGGAATAAAGTCTAATACCGCCGCATAGGCCATCGGAATCCCAAAGCCAAAGGCAATGCCCAGAACTGCCTGCGGAATAGCAAAAAAACGTTTGGTAAAGGGATAGAGAATCGCAACCGCCAAGGCAAAGAAAGAAAGTTCCTTGGTTAGCGCATTCAGGGGTTGAATCAGTAGAAAGGCTACTAGAGCAAGACTGCCAGCCACCATCAACGCTTCTTTTCCAGAAATCTTGCCACTGGTAATGGGACGATCTTTAGTTCTCAAGACATGGCGATCAAAATCTTGATCTGCATAATCATTGATAGCGCAGCCCGCACTACGCATTAAGAAAGTTCCCAAGATAAAAATAATTAGGAGATGCCATTGGGGGAAGCCGCCGCTCGCTAGCCAAAGCGCCCACAACGTTGGCCACAATAGAAGCAAGGTTCCGATCGGCTTATCCAAACGGATCAAATAAGCGTAAGCAACAATACGATCGCGCATCAGAGAAAATCTCTTTTCATATTCATAGCTAAATTATCAAGCCTTTAAGAATTCTGTGCGGGAGCCTAACCAGCGCTCGAGATGTCGCTCCACTAAATCACCATGCTCTGCCAGCAAGCGCTCTGCGGCAGTCTGCGCCAACTCAATTAACCAGGCATCGCGTCGAAGATCTACAAACCGGAGCATCGCATCGCCTGACTGCTTTGCCCCCAGTAACTCACCGGGACCCCGAAGCGATAAGTCGCGCTCCGCAATCACAAATCCGTCTGAAGTTTCTCGTAAAGTCTGTAAGCGTTCTTTAGCCGCCAAAGATAAGGGCTCTGCATACATCAAGATACAGACTGAATCTGCTGAACCGCGCCCCACGCGTCCCCGCAACTGATGAATCTGTGCATAACCAAAACGTTCCGCATGCTCGATCACCATCAGCGCTGCATTGGGCACATCAACCCCGACCTCAATCACGGTAGTTGCAACTAAGAGCTGGATTTCATTGGCTTTGAAAGCCGCCATCACCGCAGCCTTCTCTTCACTCTTCAAGCGGCCATGCACTAAACCCACTTTGAAATTCGGTAACGCTTGTGTGAGCTGCTCAAAACTTTCAACAGCGGTTTGCAATTGCAATACTTCCGACTCTTCAATCAAAGGACAAACCCAATAGGCTTGCAATCCCTTGGCAAGCCAGTCGTGTAGACCACTAATCACCTCATCCCTGCGCGCTGCCTTTACCACTTTGGTGGCAATTGGTTTGCGCCCTGGAGGCAATTCATCGATGACAGAAACATCTAGGTCGGCGTAGTAGGTCATCGCCAAGGTCCGCGGAATTGGAGTGGCCGACATCATTAATTGGTGGCAATAAAACAATTCCGAACCAACCCGTTGCTGAATTTCTAAACGCTGTCTCACGCCAAAACGATGCTGCTCATCAATCACAGCTAAACCCAATTTAGCAAAACTCACCTTATCCTGAATAAGGGCATGAGTACCAATAATGAGTTGAGCTTCACCACTCTCAATCATTTCTTGTGCCAGTCTTTTTTCCTTAGCTTTCAAACTGCCAGAGAGCCACGCAATCTTTACTCCCAAAGGCTCAAACCATTCCTGCATTTTGAGATAGTGCTGCTCAGCAAGAATTTCTGTGGGCGCCATGATGGCGGCTTGATAGCCATGATCCATCGCACGCGCAGCAGCCAATGCTGCAATCACTGTTTTTCCGCTACCCACATCACCCTGTAATAAACGGTTCATTGGAAAGGTGTTGGATAAATCAAGCCCAATCTCAGACCAGACGCGGGCTTGAGCACCAGTCAGCTTGAACGGCAGGACTTTGAGTAAGCTGTCTTCAATACTGGTAGCTTTTTGGATTGCTTTCTCAAAACTAGGGGCACGTCTTTCCCTTCGAATGGCATGGGCTCGCTTTAAAGAAATCTGCTGGGCGAGCAATTCTTCAAACTGCACCCGGCGCCATGCGGGATGAGTCCGCTCCAGAAGTGATTGGGTATTAGCATCAGCGGGTGGCTGGTGCAGATAGGTAATTGCGTCTTGCAGCGGCGGCCAATCATTTGTTGGCAAAATTTCCGCCATGAGCTTGGTCGGCAAAAATTCTGCCAAACTTTCTTTCAAACTAGCGTCACGTAAAGCCTGTAATACCGCCTTGCGAATAATGGTTTGTGAGATACCAGCACTAGCTGGGTAGACCGGGGTTAAGCTTGCCGGCAATGGAGAGTCTGGCGTAACCGCACGGACTGTGGGGTGAACCATCTCAGGACCCTGGTAACCCTCGCGAACCTCGCCTCGTACCCGCACATGAGCGCCCACCGCCATTTGCTTTTGCTGACTCGGGTAGAAATTGAGGAATCGGAGCTGCAATGAAGCAGTGTCATCCTCAATCGTGACTAAGAGCTGCCTTCTTGGGCGGAACATGACCTGATTGCGAATCACGACACCCTGAGTCTGAATCGAATGAAATCTTCCAAGCCCCAAAGCTTCCTCGATAGTGAAGAGCTCAGTCTCGTCCTCGTAACGGGATGGCAGGTGCAAAGCAAGTGCCATAGGGCTGTTTAAACCCATCTTTTCGAGTGCAGTTGGTGGTCGCTTAGTCGTCATCGTTAAAATCCAATACCTGATGGTAATGCTATGCAACTTTCCGACTTCAATTACGACCTCCCGCCCGAACTAATTGCCCAGCATCCCCTGGCTAATAGAACGGATAGTCGCCTCCTAGAACTGAGAGCGAATGGGGGTAATGCCGCCCAATTGATCGATCGGCAGTTCCCCGACATTCTTAACCTTATCAAGCCTGGGGATTTACTTGTCTTTAATGACACCAAAGTCATTCCCGCCCGACTGCATGGCAAAAAAGAGACTGGGGGCAATGTTGAACTCCTGATCGAACGCATTAGCGGCGATAAACAGGCCTGGGTACAAATTAGAGCCTCGAAGGTTCCTAAGACCGGCAGCATTGTTCACATACACAATAAGGCTGGGGAAACCTTCCCAGTAGAAATGATTGGCTATGACGGCCGATTCTATGAAGTGCGCTTCCCTGAGAATGTATTTGATTTGCTTGAGCGCTTTGGTGAATTACCACTACCACCGTATATCGAGCATCAGCCAGATCAAGAAGACGCTAATCGCTATCAAACCGTCGTTGCCAAAAATCCTGGTGCTGTCGCGGCTCCTACGGCAGGATTGCACTTTGACGAAGCTATTCTCAAGAAGCTCAATGAACTCGGAGTTCAGCAGGCCACCGTTACCCTTCATGTGGGCGCAGGCACTTTTACGCCGGTTCGCGAAGAAGACCTCAGCAAACACAAAATGCATTACGAGTGGTTTTCGGTTCCAGCAGAAACTATTGAGGCAATTGAGACTACTCACAAAGCAGGTGGCAGAGTCATTGCGGTCGGGACAACCAGCCTGCGCGCCCTAGAGAGTCAGGCTCAAAGCCAACAAACTAGCGGCGAAACGAATTTATTTATTACGCCTGGCTACACATTTAAAACTGTGGATTGCTTGCTTACAAACTTTCATCTGCCAAAATCAACCCTATTAATGTTGGTGAGCGCCTTTGCTGGCGTAGACAATATCCGCAATGCCTATCAACATGCCATTCAAAATGAATATCGCTTTTTTAGCTACGGCGATGCGATGTTCTTAACTAGACAAGCTCATGACTAAACCCGTTCACTTCAATATCTTGGCGCGTGACTCTGCGAGCCCCGCACGCCTCGGCCAGCTTGACCTTCCTCACGGCAGTGTTCAAACACCGATCTTTATGCCAGTGGGAACTTATGGCACCGTGAAAGCAATGACACCACGGGATTTACATGAAGCTAAGGCTCAAATTATTTTGGGTAATACCTTTCATCTGTGGCTACGACCTGGTTTAGATGTCATTAAAAAGCATGGCGGCTTACATCGCTTTATGGGCTGGGATAAGCCCATCCTTACTGACTCCGGTGGCTTTCAGGTCTTTAGCTTGGGAGCGTTGAGAAAAATTTCCGAAGAAGGTGTGACCTTTGCCTCCCCAATCAATGGCGATAAATTATTTATGTCGCCAGAAGTGTCGATGGAAATACAGGCAGTACTCAATAGTGATATCGCCATGCAGTTTGATGAGTGCACGCCCTACGAAGTTAAAGGACAGGCAACTTCAGAAAAAACTGCGCGTGCTTCACTAGAAATGTCGCTACGCTGGGGTGATCGCTCCTTAAAACGCTTTCGGGAGCTCGAGACAGGCAACGGCCTTTTTGGCATCGTACAAGGTGGCATGTTTGAGAATTTGCGGGAACTCTCCTTGGATGCCGTCAGCCAACAGGGTTTTGATGGCATTGCTATTGGTGGCCTCTCCGTTGGAGAACCCAAGCCCGAATTTGAGCGCATTCTGAATTTCACGGCCCCCAAGCTGCCAGAGCACATGCCCCATTACTTGATGGGGGTTGGGACACCTGAAGATCTGATGCTAGGCGTCAGCCTGGGTATTGATATGTTTGACTGCGTGATGCCGACTCGCAATGCCCGCAATGGCTGGCTATTTACCCGCTTTGGCGACCTGAAGCTGCGTAATTCAGGGTACAAGGACGATGATCGCCCTGTTGATCCTACCTGCGCCTGCTACACCTGTAAAAACTTCACCAGATCCTACTTAAATCACCTCCAAAAGGCGAATGAGATCCTCGGATCGCAGCTCAATACCATCCACAATCTCTCCTACTACCTCCAGCTGATGGAAGAGGTCAGAGAATCCCTAGCTAAAGACCGTTTTAGCGCCTATCGCGAGGAATTTCATCGGAATCGCCAACGGGGCGTAGAGCCCGGGCAGGATTAATACCCCTAGGGCAGTAAATCAGCCCTCAAAGCCCCATACAGTTTAGAATTGCGGGTTTACGGCTTAGCTTTAAAAGCCTAAAACTGAAGCAGTTTCCAATTGGTAATTAATGGAGGTTTTGTATGTGGATTAGTAACGCTTTTGCCCAGGCTCCAGCCGCGGGTGCAGATTCTGGTGGCTTGATGAGCTTCCTTCCCCTTATTTTGATGTTTGCAGTTCTGTACTTCATCATGATTCGCCCACAAATGAAGCGTCAAAAAGAAACTAAAGCAATGCTTGAGTCTTTATCTGTTGGCGACGAAGTTGTGACTGTTGGCGGCATCATCGGCAAAGTAACTGCATTGAAAGATCAAGTTGTTACTGTTGAAATTTCTGCTGGCACTGAAGTGCAGATGCAAAAAGGCGCCATCACAACAGTATTGCCAAAAGGCTCACTGAAGTCCGCTTAATACGTTTGTTTAAAAGTATCTCAATATGAATCGCTACCCTCTCTGGAAATACATAGTCATCCTATTTGCTTTATTAATCGGAGGACTATATTCATTACCCAATTTCTACGGAGAGGCTCCAGCGGTTCAAGTCTCGTCCGCCAAGCCAACCATCAAGGTTGATTTGGCGACACAGTCTCGAGTCGAAAAGATTCTGGCTGATGACAACATCAGCAATACCGGCATCTTCTTTGAATCCGCAGGCAATGTAGGTTCAATCAAAATTCGTTTTAACAATACCGATATCCAATTGCGTGCGCGCGACTTATTGCAACAGAAATTGAATATCGATCAGAACGAACCCAATTTCACGGTTGCATTAAATCTGCTCTCTAATACTCCGAGCTGGTTGAATGCGCTAAATGCTTTACCAATGCCACTTGGTCTTGACTTGCGTGGCGGCGTTTACTTCTTGCTGCAAGTAGACATGAAGGGCGCAGTTCAAAAGAAGGTAACTTCTTTAGCAACTGATATTCGCAGCCAATTGCGCGACAAATCGATTCGCCAGCAAGGTATTGAGCGTGGTTCAGATTCCATTACTTTGACTTTCGGCAGCATTGAAGACGCAGAAAAGGCGCGCTCTGTTTTGATGACTAGCCAGCCTGAGCTCATTTGGCAAATTAAGCCAACCGGCCTGTCTCCTAAGTTGGTCGGCGAATTTAAACCTACTGCCTTGAAAGAAATTCAAGACAACGCCGTAAAACAAAATATTGTGACGCTCAATAAGCGCGTGAATGAATTGGCTGTTAAAGAGCCGGTCATTCAGCAGCAAGGCGCAGAACGTATTGTTGTTCAGTTACCAGGCGTGCAAGATACTGCTCGAGCAAAAGACATTATCGGTCGTACTGCAACTCTTGAATCTAGACTAGCTGACCCAATCGTTTCCACGATTGCAATTGGTGAGACTCCACCTCCAGGCATGGATGTTTTCCGCTTTGGGGAAACTCGCCAAGGTGTATTCAAAAAATCCGTCATCTTCAGTGGTGATCGCATTACCGATGCGAGCGCTGGCTTTGATCAAAACCAACGCCCTGCCGTCAATATCTCCTTAGATGCTGCTGGTGGTCGCGTGATGCAAGAAGTAACTCGTGAAAACATTGGCAAGCCAATGGGCATGATCTTGTTTGAAAAAGGCAAGGGTGAGGTTCTCACGATTGCTACGATTCAAGGCGAGTTCGGCTCTAAATTCCAGATCACCGGTCAGCCAACTACCGAGAGTGCAAATGACTTAGCCCTCTTGTTACGCGCAGGTTCATTAGCAGCACCAATGGAAATCATTGAAGAGCGCACGATTGGACCAAGTCTTGGTGCAGAAAATATTGAAAAGGGTTTCAAATCCCTGATCATTGGTTTTGCAGCAATCTCTGTCTTCATGATTGCCTACTACCTCTTGTTTGGCACCTTCTCAGTGGTAGCCCTAGCAGTGAACTTGCTACTCTTGATTTCCGTGTTGTCGATGTTACAAGCCACCTTAACTCTGCCAGGTATCGCTGCGATGGCCTTGGCACTCGGCATGGCGATTGACTCCAACGTCTTGATTAACGAACGTATTCGTGAGGAGCTGCGCAATGGCGCTGCCCCGCAAACAGCCATTGCAGTTGGCTTTGATAAAGCTTGGGCAACCATCTTGGATTCAAACGTCACCACCTTAATTGCTGGTCTTGCATTACTCGCATTCGGCTCCGGCCCAATCAAAGGCTTCGCGGTGGTGCATTGCCTTGGTATTTTGACTTCAATGTTTTCAGCAGTCTTTTTCTCACGTGGCCTGGTTAACCTCTGGTACGGCAGAGGTAAAAAAGTTCAGAAACTCGCTATCGGCCAAGTTTGGCGTCCACAGGAGAAATAAGCCATGGAATTTTTCCGGATCAAAAAAGATATTCCCTTTATGCGCCATGCATTGGCGCTCAATGCGGTTTCTCTAATCACCTTCTTAGCTGCTGTTTTCTTCCTCTGGCATAACGGACTGCATCTATCGATTGAATTCACAGGTGGTACGGTGATGGAGGTTTCTTATCCCCAGACAGCCCCCTTAGACTCCATTAGGTCAAATGTAGAAAAATTGGGTTACGCCGATACCCAAATTCAGAATTTTGGTAGCTCACGTGATGTGATGATTCGCCTGCCACTGCAAAAAGATGCTGAAGGAAAAATGATTTCCTCTGCAGATCAAAGTGCAGCAGTGATGAAGGCCCTTGAACCAGCAACTTCTGGCGTGAAGTTGCAACGTGTCGAGTTCGTAGGCCCACAGGTTGGGCGTGAGCTGGCAATCGATGGATTGATGGCGCTGCTATTTGTAATCATTGGCATCGTGGTTTACCTCTCTTTCCGTTTTGAGTGGAAATTTGCTGTCGCCGGCATCATCGCGAACTTGCATGACATTGTGATCATTCTTGGCTTCTTCGCCTTCTTCCAGTGGGAGTTCTCACTCTCTGTGTTGGCGGCGGTGCTGGCAGTATTGGGTTACTCAGTAAACGAGTCCGTGGTGATCTTTGACCGTATTCGCGAAAACTTCCGCAAGTACCGCAAGATGAATACCCGTGAGATTATTGACAATGCGATTACCAGCACAATCAGCCGTACCGTGATTACTCACGGTAGTACTGAGATGATGGTTTTGGCTATGTTGATTTTTGGTGGCCCTACCCTCTTCTACTTTGCCTTAGCGCTCACCATTGGTATCTTGTTCGGTATTTACTCTTCAGTGTTCGTGGCAGCGGCTCTAGCGATGTGGCTTGGAGTAACCCGCGAGGATTTAGTTAAAGGCGAACGCAAGCCTGAAGACACAAGCCGCAATGATGACCCAAACTTTGGGGCACAGGTTTAAGCTTTAATTAATTAGTTAAGTGTGAAATTCTGATGCTCAAGGGCGGCTAATATTCTCTTAGTCGCACCTTGATGCTCAATCGAGTAGGCCGTTGCAGCACTCGACATCTTTGCCAGCTCAGCAGTATTCAATAGCAATTCTTTTAAAGCTTCCTTAAGGGCAATTGGCTCACTCAATAGCAGTTTGCCCTTGATACGCTTTGCAGCACCCATCTCTATTGCATCTAATGCGGCCTGCTGGAAGTTATAAGTATGTTCACCGAGCAATACGGGGCAGCCAGCAGCACAAGCTTCAATCAGATTCTGGCCGCCAAAGGGGAGCAGGCTTCCACCCATCACCACTAAATTAGCAGCGCTGTAATACATGGGCATCTCACCCATCGAGTCACCGAGAATGACATCTATCTCTGCATCACTCTTTGGCGTTTCCATCCATTCTGTGCGGCGTCGAAACTTCAAACCAGCATCATGAATTTGATTGGCTACTTCCGAGAAACGCTCAGGGTGACGAGGCACCAAGCAAAGCACTGGGGCAATATCAAATGAATTACTAAGAAGCAAATCCTTCCAAGCCTTCAGAATGATTTCCTCTTCACCATCGCGAGTGCTGGCAGCGCAGACCATCAGACGCTGATTTGCATGCATCTCTTGCTTCCAAGATTTACCTTGTTGAACTAGGCTTGGATCAAGCGGTACATCAAACTTGAGGTTGCCAACAATCTCCACTTTTTTGACACCAAGACTGCGATAGCGGTCAGCATCGAATTGTGTTTGAGCCAAGATACCTGCAAACGCCTGAAATAAAGATCTACCGGCTTTACCAAATCGATTCACTCGACGAGCACTGCGTTCAGATAAACGCGCGTTTACTAACAATAAGGGTAGGCCAATTTCCGCGCAATAGAACACCACAGTTGGCCAAGCTTCAGTCTCCATGAACAAACCGAATTTGGGCTTGAATGCGCGAATGAAATTGGCTACAGACCAACAAAGGTCATAAGGCAAATAGACTTGGCGTAGCTGACCTGCGGCAATCTCTTTTGCAAATAAAGCGGCGCCAGTGCGACGGCCATTGAGAGTCATGTGGGTTAGCAGAACGGCTTCACCATGCTCTAGATAAGCCTCTATCAGAGGCTGAGCGGCTCTAGTCTCACCAACGGATACCGCATGAATCCATACTGAGCCTTGAGTAATATTTTTCCCATAAGCAAAGCCTAGGCGTTCAGCGAAATGACTTAAATATTCAGATGAGTGGCGCGTGCGCCAAGCCAGGCGAATAAATGCGAATGGCAAGAGTAGATGCCAAAGCAATTGATAAACAGCAAACCAGAACTTGGGGCGTGCACCGTATTGCGAATCCTGCGGTGCGCGCCCAAGGCTTGGAGTCAAACTCACTTTTTTAGACGTTCGGTCAATTCGACCGCCTTACCTAAATAAGAAGATGGAGTCATCTCAAGCAAAAGAGTTTTTGCATCATCCGGGATTTTTAAACCACGAATAAAGGTTTGTAAATCAGCCTGGTTAATACCTTTGCCACGAGTCAACTCTTTAAGTTGCTCATACGGGTTCTCAATGCCATAACGGCGCATAACGGTTTGCACTGGCTCTGCCAATACCTCCCAGCACTCATCTAAGTCAGCAGCAATCGCCGCATGGTTTACCTCCAACTTACCTAAACCACGCAAGGCACTGTCATAAGCTAAAACGCTGTGGCCAAAAGCTGGGCCAAGATTACGCAATACAGTTGAATCAGTCAGATCACGCTGCCAACGAGAAATAGGCAACTTCTCAGCTAGGTGACGTAACAAGGCGTTAGCTACGCCCAAGTTACCTTCAGAGTTTTCAAAGTCGATTGGGTTCACCTTATGCGGCATGGTTGAAGATCCAATCTCACCCGCTTTAGTGCGCTGCTTAAAGTAACCAATAGAAATATAAGCCCAGAAATCACGGTCCATATCCAACAAGATAGTGTTGGCACGAGCAATCGCATCGAACAACTCAGCCATACCATCATGCGGCTCAATCTGAATCGTATAGGGATTGAATGTAAGGCCCAAGCGCTTCTCAACTACATTTTTTGAAAAGTTTTCCCAATCAAAATTTGGGTATGCAGATAAATGCGCGTTGTAATTACCAACTGCACCATTCATTTTTCCTAGGAGCGGAACTGCGGCAATCGTCGCAATCGCACGCTCTAAACGCTTAGCAATATTTGCCAACTCTTTACCCAATGTACTTGGAGAAGCGGGCTGACCATGAGTGCGTGATAACAAAGGTACCTTAGCATTCTCAATCGCCAAATCCGTCAATACAGAAAGTACTTTTCTGAGTTGCGGTAACAACACTTCATCACGCGCCCCACGCAACATCAAACCATGCGAGGTATTGTTGATATCTTCAGAGGTACAAGCGAAGTGAATAAATTCACTGGCCTTCAATAGGTCTGGACGGCCAGCTACTTTTTCTTTTAAGAAATATTCGACTGCTTTGACGTCATGGTTAGTAACTGCTTCGATGTCCTTAATGCGTTGAGCATCCGCATCCGAGAAGTTTTCTGGCAGGGACAATAAAAACGCTTCATCGGCTGCACTGATTTTTGGAACATCTGGCAAACCTGCGGAAGCCAAGGCCAAGAGCCAATGGATCTCCACAAACACGCGTTGACGCATAAATGCAGCCTCGGATAACCAAGGGCGCAAGGCATCTAGTTTTCCTGCATAACGGCCATCTAAAGGGGAAAGTGCGTTGAGGGTAGAAATCGGCTGACTCACGAATATTGCCTTTACATTGAATGTGTCAATAAACCCTGATTTTAATCGTTCTTGAGGGCAACCCAATTTGGCTGGGATGGCTATACTTAGCCACATGAAACTCATTGGATCCCTCACTAGCCCCTACGTACGCAAGGTACGCATTGTTTTCTTGGAAAAAAAGGTTGATGTAGACCTAGAACTCGAGAATGTTTGGGCCGCAGACACCAAAATTGCCCATAACAATCCTTTGGGCAAGATTCCTTGCTTGATTTTGGATGATGGCGAGGCTATTTATGACTCTCGGGTGATTGCTGAGTATGCCGACACCCTCAGCCCCGTCAGCAAGCTTATTCCAACAGGTAGTCGCGAACGCGCTACGGTTAAAACCTGGGAAGCCCTGGCAGATGGGGTCGAAGATGCAGGTATTTTGGCTCGCTTAGAGGTGACTTTGCGCCCTCCAGAGCAGCAAAGTCCGGACTGGCTTATGCGCCAAATGGGCAAAATTGACGCAGCTTTAGCCCAAATGTCCCGTGAATTAGGCGAAAACGCCTGGTGCCATGGCAACCAGATGACTTTGGCTGATATTGCCGTGGGTTGTGCGTTAGGTTATATGCTGTTCCGCTTCCCCGATGTCACTTGGCAAGCTCAATACCCCAACCTGGATGCCTTGTATCAAAAGTTAATGCAAAGGCCTTCTTTTGCTGAAACAGCACCCCCAGCGGCCTAAATCCTTAGGCGGAAATAATGCCGCCGCCTAAGCAAATGTCACCGTCGTACAAAACGGCAGACTGGCCAGGGGTGACCGCCCACTGAGCCTGCGGAAAAGCCAGTTCAAAACTGAGGGGCCCTTCCAATCCTGCGGCAAGCGTACATGCAGAGTCTGCTTGGCGATAACGGGTTTTTGCTGAATATTGTCCTGGCGTAGGAGCTGCGCCCGCAACCCAACTAGCATCAATCGCAGATAGCTGATTAGCTAATAGCCATGGGTGCTCATGGCCTTGAGCAACATAAAGAGTGTTGTTAACAACATCTTTGCGTGCCACATACCAGGCATCCCCATTACCATCTTGACTACCGCCCAGGCCAATGCCTTTGCGCTGTCCCAGGGTAAAGAAGGCAAGCCCCATATGCTCTCCAACGGTTTTACCTTCAGGAGTTTTGATGGGACCTGGAGTACGTGGCAAGTAGCGGTTTAAGAATTCTCGGAAAGGGCGCTCACCAATAAAGCAAATTCCTGTGGAATCTTTTTTACGCGCATTGTGTAAACCAATTTGCTCAGCGATCTTACGAACTTCCGTTTTAGGAATCTCACCCAAAGGAAAAAGAACATTTGCCAATTGGCTTTGGCTTAAGCGGTGCAAGAAATAACTTTGATCTTTGCTAGCGTCCAATGCCTTTAACAATTGCACTTGACCGCCTTCATGTCGAACCCGCGCATAGTGGCCAGTGGCGATGGCATCCGCGCCCAAACTCATGGCGTGATCTAAAAAGGCTTTGAACTTAATTTCCGCATTGCACAAGACGTCTGGGTTAGGTGTCCTACCAGCAGCATATTCCCGCAAGAACTCGGCAAAAACACGCTCGCGGTACTCAGCAGCAAAATTGACTGCCTCGACATCAATACCAATCATGTCAGCCACGGAAACGACATCTAGCCAATCCTGGCGTGCGGAGCAATATTCATCGCTATCGTCATCTTCCCAATTTTTCATGAAAAGGCCAATTACTTCATAGCCTTGCTGCTTAAGCAGCAAGGCTGCTACCGACGAATCTACCCCTCCAGACATGCCAACGACGACTTTGGATGGTTTTGAGGCTGGTATTGCGGAAGAATTGAGCGGGATCATCAAAAAATGCGAGAATTCAATATAAGCTTAAAACCCCATTGTAGAAGCCTTAACTCAAGTTAGCCTCAACAGCTGAAATGAGATGAGATAAAACATAAGGGTATCCATATATATGTGTATTCGCGTATATATACCTAAAATAGATTTTTTGAAACATTAGCATTTGGAGACATGCCATGCGCATAGGCGTACCGCTGGAAATCAGACCCGGGGAAACTCGCGTTGCCGCCACACCAGAAACAGTTAAAAAGCTGATTGGCCAAGGCCACACAGTCGTTATTCAAAAGGATGCAGGTGTTAAAGCCAGCCAACCAGATTCTGCATATGAAGCAGTAGGCGCAACTATTGGAAGCGCAGCTGACGCCTTTGGGGCGGAGATCGTTCTCAAGGTGCGTGCACCTGAAGCTGCAGAGCTCAAGCAAATTAAATCTGGCAGCGTACTCATTGGCATGCTCGATCCATTTGATAACGACAATATTGCGGCCATGGCTGCACAAGGCGTGACTGCATTCTCATTAGAGGCTGCCCCACGCACTACTCGCGCACAAAGTATGGACGTCTTGTCTTCACAAGCGAATATCGCCGGATACAAAGCAGTGATGGTTGGTGCAAATGAGTATCAACGCTTCATGCCAATGCTCATGACTGCTGCAGGAACTGTTAAAGCAGCGCGTGTACTGATCTTGGGTGCCGGTGTTGCCGGTCTGCAAGCTATCGCGACTGCGAAGCGTTTAGGCGCCGTCATCGAAGCATCTGATGTACGCCCTGCTGCCAAAGAACAAATTGAATCTCTCGGCGCCAAGTTTGTTGACGTGCCTTATGAAACAGATGAAGAACGTGAAATCGCTCAAGGTGTTGGTGGCTATGCCCGTCCAATGCCAGAAGCTTGGATGAAGCGTCAAGCAGCCTTGGTTGCAGAGCGCGCTCAACAAGCTGACATCGTGATTACCACCGCTTTAATTCCAGGTCGCAAACCGCCAGTCTTATTGCACAGCGATACCGTTGCCAATATGAAACCAGGCTCTATCGTGATCGACTTAGCGGCTGGTCGTGGCGATAACGGTTCGGGTAACTGTCCTTTGACAGAAGCAGACAAGATTGTTGATAAGAATGGTGTGAAGATTATTGGTTACACCAATCTTGCAAGCATGGTGGCCGCAGATGCCTCCGCCCTGTACGCACGCAACTTGCTCGACTTCATGAAACTCATCGTTGATGCAGAAGCGAAGTTAGTTATCCCCGCTGATGATGACATCGTAACCGCCTGCCTCATGTGTCGTGATGGCCAAGCCGTCCGTAAAAACTAATAAAGAATTTTCAAAGGAAATATCATGGATCTCGCTGCGTTTCAAAGCATCCTCACAGTCCAAAACATCACCGTGTTTGTATTAGCTATTTTTGTTGGCTACCACGTAGTTTGGAACGTCACACCTGCACTTCACACTCCACTCATGGCTGTTACTAATGCTATTTCTGGAATCATTATTGTTGGTGCCCTACTTCAAACTGAAGTAATTGGTGGCGATGAGATCACTCTCACCAGCATCATTGGTGCTGTGGCAGTCTTCTTGGCATCAATCAATATTTTTGGTGGCTTTATGGTCACCCGTCGCATGCTTGAAATGTTCAAGAAAAAAGCTCCAAAGGCTGATGCGACTGGAACTAAATAAAACTAGAACAAGATCTTATAGAGACCACAATAATGTCAAACATAACCGCGATTTCCTATCTCATTTCATCGGTGCTTTTCATCCTCGCCTTGCGTGGATTGTCATCACCAACAACATCACGCCAAGGCAATACCTTCGGCATGATCGGCATGTTGCTTGCCGTAATCACTACCTTCATGATTCCCGACTTTAAGCCAGTCTTCTCTTTGATTATTGGTGCAATTGTTGGCGGCGCCATCATAGGAACACTCGCAGCTAAGCGTGTACAGATGACGAAGATGCCTGAGCTCGTAGCACTCATGCACTCCTTTGTTGGTTTGTCAGCTGTATTGATTGCGATTGCAGCGGTATATAACCCAGCCCATGACCATACTGGCGCACAAAAGATTGAGCTCTTTATTGGCGCGTTTATTGGTGCCATTACCTTTACCGCCTCTGTCATTGCATTCGGAAAACTATCCGGCAAAGTTAGTGGTAAGCCAGTGACTTTTGCTGGTCAGCATTTGCTCAATCTCATCCTCGCGATCGGCATGGTTTCTGGTGGCGTCATGTATTTCATGACAGGTAGCCACGAAGCATTCTTGGCAATGTGTGCGATTGCTTTGGTATTGGGCGTGACTTTGATCATCCCAATCGGTGGCGCAGATATGCCAGTCGTTGTATCCATGCTCAATAGCTACTCTGGCTGGGCGGCTGCAGGCATTGGTTTTACATTGAACAACCCAGTATTGATTATTGCTGGCGCTTGCGTAGGCTCTTCTGGCGCAATTCTGTCTTACATCATGTGTAAGGCGATGAACCGCTCCATCTTGGCAGTATTGCTTGGTGGCTTTGGTGCTGAAGCCTCTGCTGGTGGTGCTGATGATGGCGGTCCAAAGAACTACAAAACTGGCTCCCCAGAAGATGCCGCTTTCCTCATGGAGAATGCGGACACTGTTGTGATTGTTCCTGGCTACGGCTTGGCAGTTGCCCGTGCTCAACACGCCCTGAAAGAATTAACAGAGAAGCTCACCCATCATGGCGTTACCGTGAAGTATGCGATTCACCCAGTTGCAGGCCGTATGCCTGGTCACATGAACGTACTCTTGGCTGAAGCTGAAGTTCCATACGATCAAGTATTTGAAATGGAAGACATCAATAGCGATTTCGGTCAGGCTGATGTGGTGCTAGTACTTGGCGCAAACGACGTGGTGAACCCTGCTGCTCGCACGCCCGGTAGCCCAATCTTTGGTATGCCAATCCTGGAAGCCTTCAAAGCTAAAACAATTATTGTGAACAAGCGCTCCATGGCTGCAGGTTATGCTGGTCTTGATAACGAACTCTTCTACATGGATAAAACCATGATGGTCTTCGGTGATGCGAAGAAAGTAGTTGAAGACATGGTGAAATCAGTGTCCTAAAGATCAATCTAACCAGCTACAAATAAATAACCGCCTTCGGGCGGTTTTTTATTACACTAAGTAGGAGGGTAATTAAAGATAGTGGGTAGAACCTCTTCATTGATTTACTGTAATAAATAAAAAATGTCTAAACTTGTGAAGCAGGAGTTATATCCTCAACGATCAGGTGACTGCGGAATTTAAAGTACCGCATCAGGTATCTATGAATGCTTTTAAAGAACTCGCAGACGCTGCATTTAAAGGATTGCTTTTGTGAATTCAGATTGCGGAAAGCGAGATATGGTCTGAAAAGCTAAACGCCTCAACTCTTGCAGCTTTATTGGATTTTGAATAAGTTCAGAGCATTCATCAGCCAGCCGATCATATGGCACACCATTCACCCCATCAAGATACATCTCATCAATAGATGTAGTCGGATTAACCTCAGAAACAACTGCAACAGAATTATTCATCAAATAAAAAACACGCACCACTTCAAATATTTCAGAATCATGGAAGTGGTGATTTAAAACTAGCTTGGACCTTGCAATCAGAGCATCCCTTTCATCACCATAAACACCCCAAAGAGTTCTAACAACCAATCCGCGAGACTTAAGTTGCTCAATAATTACAGCCCTTCTCGGATTAATCCACCCATAAAATAGAACATCTATATCCCTAGATCCAGAATTGGGAATTTTTATTAATTCTTTTTGAAAGCCCAGCTTAAGTAAGCCAACATTTCGAATGCCCAACTCATTTAACTTGAGAATATTTCTTTCGCTATAGTCCCAGACACGAAAATGCTTTACCCATTCGAAAATGGTGGAATTCCACTTAATATCAGTATTGTAAATTTGCTCCGTATTTAAAATAATAGTTTCCTTGGGAATTTTTGGAATATATTCCAACTCCAGGAGATGGCACCCTATTAAAATATTTACAGCATTTTTTTCCATCTGACGGTATTGCAGGGTCGCCTCAAACCCCAAATCGATCAAGGAGAATTTAATTGCCTCAGCTAGCTCTGTATACGCCTGCGTATGAACATAATCTTTCGGCTGAATAATGCAAATGTTATATCTCATGATATTTATTAATTAAAGCTATTCTTTCCACTTATCTATATACGTAGCATAGGACTCGAACCAGGACTTATCCAAACCACCATAACTAGCATGGACGATAGATAAAGGAATAGTCCCCATTTTTACATTTAGCATCTCAGCGCTTCTGCAAAAATCTAAATCATAAAAGTGAAAATTAAATCTGCTATCAAACCGCAATTTAGATTTTTCAATAGTTTTACTTGAGATAGCAAGAAAAACGCCGTCCATCAGCTTGCACTCAAGTCCAGGCGCGCCAAATACATCAAGTCTTAGCGGGGGGTATGAATTGCCTTGACCTATAGCTCCGCTTAAATATTTCTTATCATCCAGATTGCCCTCAGTATTTGTCATTATCCAGCCAGGCTGGCGCGGCAACCTTCTAGTATTTCCAACAACCCCCAGCAATTCAAAACGCTTTAGCCCCTCTCGGACTCTGTCCACCCAAAAATAATCGCATAATAAAACATCATCATGGATGAAGACTAGGATTGCAGGCTTAAGAAGAGCCTCTTCAATAGCCTTATTATAAAGTTCGCCCAACCCCTTTGAATTGCTGGCATAGAGTCGAACCTCAACTTTTGAGGTCTCAATAAATGCCCTAATTGATCTTCCGGTATGCGTCTTAGATAAAAAATCGTTTTGATCTAATTTGGTGGCACAAACAACACGCACTGGTAATTCATCGTTAGTGATCATCTGCTTGATTTATTAATTAATATAAATGTTTTTTGATTGCATTTTATTTATAGCCAAATCCACAATCTTTTCATATGCACTTTCAATATGATGAGTTGTTAGAGTGGAATTAAAAAGGGTTGTAGTTAGCCTATTGCTTTCGAGCTTGCATTTAATATCCTTAAGTTTATCTCGATTAACAGCCAACTCCACTGCTAGATTCTCATAGTCATTGAGAGAGCTTGTAACTAACTCTGGCAATTCAATTGCGATTAATAAGCTGCTAGCAACTCTTGCTGAAAATGAATCGCCTTGATAGGTTAGGATGGGAAGACCTACCCATAATGCATCACTAGCAGTGGTATGAGAATTGCAGGGATATGTGTCCAAAAATAAATCGCCTAATTTCATTCTAGATAAATGTTCGGCAGTTGGGATTTTGTCAGCAAAAAAGAGTCTATTGGGATTGATTCCCCGGAGTTCAATTTCATTTCTTAGATTATTTTTAGCAACATCGTCATCTACTAACAACCATAAAATACTATCGTCAACTCTATTGAGAATTCTTGCCCATACATCAAACATGGCCGGCAAAATCTTGTAGTGCTGGTTAAATCCGCAATATATAAATGCATCCTCAGGCAATCCCAATTCTTTTCGAGAATATTCTCTTGTTGAAATTAGACGCTGTGGATCATTAATTTGATAGCTATTTGGTAAATAAATAATTTTTTCTGAATAGAATTTCTGCAGAGCTTCAGGTATCAAAATAGGGTCGGCAATGATGTAATCAACATTAGAGGTCCCCAGTGTTCCGGGATAGCCTAAATAGTTGACCTGTAATGGAGCAGCTTTCTGCATAAAAATTCCGGGGCGGCCATCATATGTATAGCCCTTTAAATCGACCGCAATATCTAAGTCCATCTCTCGAGCCATCTTAGCCACTTCCTCATCCGATTCATTGCCAATGTAGTAATACCCATCAAATTGAGTGGCCACTCTTTCGAACATACTGTCTTTTATTTCTTTCCCGTATGAAAAAGCAAATATCTCAAATCGGGTCTTATCATGCTTCTCAAAAAAATCCGCCATCAGATGCAAAGTAGCATGATTATAAAAATCTGCTGAAAAATATCCGATGCGGATTTTTCCCCTACTTTTAAGTGATATTTTTTCTTTTTTAAGAGGACTAGTTAACTGGAAATTTTCAGCCCAAATTTGAGCGGCTCTCAGTTGCAAATCTGGGCTATCAATGGCAGATAGGACCGTAAATGGATAAGCAATCTTGAAACCCTGAGTTATTTTTAAAGAAATTTCTGAAATCAACTCAGGCAATACCGTCCATGAACAGGTTACCAGTGACAGATTTAATATTTTGCCCAAAAGAAATTCTTCGCTGGGATACATTTTATGGGCTTTTTGGTAACAACTAAGAGCATCTGCATGCCTCATCAAGGAAAGATAAATTAACCCTAACTCTAAGTAGCCATTAATACCTTCTGGGTTTAAATGCAAACACTGGATATAAGATTTGATTGCAGATTCAGAATCCTTAAGAGAAGCTTCAACTCTTCCACGACCCAACCAACCCAGATGGGATGCTTCATCAAGTTGAATGGCGCTTTTAAAGTACTCCAATGCTCGCTCATAAATCTCTAGCTGGCGATAACATTCGCCCAAATTCAAAAGCGCATCTATTGATGCTGGATTTAAAGTCAGCGCCTTTTCAAACATTTTTATCGCTTCATTTTCACGCCCTAGAAGCACCAAACTATTGCCGTAATTAACCCAAGCCTCAGGATTATTGCCGGCCAGCTCTACTGATTTTTGATGATATTTAATTGCCTCTAGGTTTCGCCCATAAGAGGATAAAGCTTTTGCTAAGTTGTAATACAAAGAAGGCTCTTGTGGGCTAATAACCAAAGCTTTCTTAAAACAATCTGCCGCCTCTGGATGTCTCTCTTGTATAGCCCTTATCAATCCCATAATATGCAGCGCAGGTAAGTTATTTTTCTGCGCTTGCAATACTTTCATAAGAAGCTTCTCAGAAGCGTCATAATTCTTGGCCTCAAAATCGCTAACTGCATGGCGAATCATAGATTCTAAAAAATTTTGCATTTGCTGCATTCAGAAAAAATATTATTGAAATGGCGATTAATAGTTCGATGGATAATTCTACCTTCGACCCGTATTTTTTCTCGAAAAATACAAGATTTTTTGTGATGCGACGCTATCGAATAAGTCTAATATGAATAATTTATCCATAATCACAATATTTAAACGGGTATAAAGGCTACTCATCCTCTTTAATTAAAAAAAACGCCTAGTCTTTTGAACTAGGCGTTTTAGTTTCTACAGCTTGGGAGCTGAGGAAATTTACAGCCATTACATCATGCCGCCCATTCCACCCATGCCACCCATACCGCCCATATCAGGCATGCCGCCACCAGCAGAATCATCCTTTGGCGCTTCGCAAATTGCGCAATCGGTAGTCAACAACAAGGCTGCAACAGAAGCTGCATTAACCAATGCAGTTTTTGTTACCTTGGTTGGGTCGATCACACCTTGAGCTACGAGGTCGCCGTACTCACCAGTTGCTGCGTTGTAACCGTTGTTGCCCTTGCTGGCCAATACTGCATTAACAACTACGCTGGCTTCATCACCTGCGTTAGAAACGATGATACGGATTGGCTCTTCCATTGCGCGCAATACGATGTTGATACCTGCGTCTTGGTCAGCGTTATCACCTTTCAAGCCCTTGATACCTTGCATCGCGCGTAACAATGCTACGCCACCGCCAGGAACAATACCTTCTTCAACCGCTGCACGAGTTGCGTGCAATGCATCATCAACGCGGTCTTTCTTTTCTTTCATTTCAACTTCCGTAGCAGCACCAACACGAATCACTGCAACACCGCCTGCCAATTTGGCAACGCGCTCTTGCAATTTCTCTTTGTCGTAGTCGCTAGTAGCTTCTTCGATCTGAACACGGATGTTCTTCACGCGCGCTTCGATTGCTTTAGCATCGCCAGCACCGTCAATGATGATGGTGTTTTCTTTGCCAACTTCGATACGCTTCGCTTGACCTAAGTGCTCAAGAGTTGTTTTTTCAAGCGTGAGACCGATTTCTTCAGCGATTACTGTACCGCCAGTCAAAATCGCGATGTCTTCCAACATAGCTTTACGACGATCGCCAAAGCCTGGGGCCTTAACGGCACAAGTCTTGATGATGCCGCGAATGTTGTTCACAACCAAAGTTGCCAAGGCTTCGCCTTCAACATCTTCTGCAATGATCAACAATGGGCGACCAGATTTCGCTACTTGCTCGAGTACTGGGAGCAAATCACGAATGTTGCTAACTTTCTTGTCAAACAAGAGAACGTATGGTGTTTCCAATACGGCAACTTGCTTTTCAGGCTGGTTGATGAAGTATGGGGAGAGGTAACCGCGGTCAAACTGCATACCCTCAACCACTTCAAGCTCGTCTTCTAATGACTTGCCATCTTCAACAGTGATAACGCCTTCTTTACCTACTTTTTCCATTGCTTCAGCGATACGCTGACCAATGCTGTGATCGCTATTAGCTGAGATTGAACCAACTTGAGCGATTTCTTTAGTAGTTGTGCAAGGCTTACTGATTTTCTTGAGCTCTTCGATTGCAGCTGCTACAGCTTTGTCGATACCGCGCTTCAAGTCCATTGGGTTGTGACCAGAAACTACGTATTTCATGCCTTCGCGAACGATAGACTGAGCCAATACAGTAGCTGTAGTTGTACCGTCACCAGCGATGTCATTGGTTTTGGAAGCAACTTCCTTCACCATCTGAGCACCCATGTTCTGGAGCTTGTCTTTGAGTTCGATTTCTTTTGCTACGGACACACCATCTTTAGTGATGGTTGGGCCGCCGAATGAACGCTCGATAACTACATTGCGACCTTTTGGTCCCAAAGTTGTTTTTACTGCGTTCGCAAGAATGTTTACGCCTTCTACCATCTTGGTACGGGCGTTATCTCCAAATACGACGTCTTTTGCTGCCATGATTGAGTTCCTTTCTTAGGTACCGATTACTTCTGTACAACAGCCATGATGTCTTCTTCGCGCATTACGAGAAGCTCGTCGCTGCCGACCTTAACTGTTTGACCTGCATATTTGCCAAATAACACGCGATCGCCAACTTTGACGTCTGGTGCATTCAACTTACCGCTGTCATCACGTTTGCCTGGGCCAACTGCCAATACTTCGCCTTGGTCTGGCTTTTCAGCAGCAGCATCCGGAATGATGATTCCAGAAGCAGTTTTTGATTCTTGATCTAAACGTTTAATGATTACGCGATCATGTAAAGGACGCAGATTCATTCCTTCTCCTATGTTAGTAAGTGTTAACTAATTAAAAAACCAATATAAATCAATATGTTGCAATCTCTTAACACGAAGGCAACAAGCTTTTCAGCTGAATAAGCCTGTTTTAGCACTCGCGTGTAGGGAGTGCTGATTATATAGGTCTGATTCGAGGGAATTCAAGGGCAAATGTTGGAGTTTTCTAAGGATTGAACTCTGGATACCCGTGATTGAACTCGAAAGCCTATGAAAATCAAGGTCTTAAGAAGAATGGCCCCTAAAAAGGCTCAAAATTGAGACTAAAACACCTTTAGAGATGCCCAGACATATTTATGCCATATGTAGCTAGCCTTACTTCACGGCGACACACAAGCCGCTTTGAATAAGAATTTGGTCCTTAACCTCATCCATACCCACAATACATCCCGTCACTGATATTCCAGAGCCTGAGCCAGTAGCTGGGGTTGGATTTGGTGCTGGTGTAATTGTTAAAGCCGTCGCATTGCTTGGCGCCTGCACAAAGATGTAATTGCCATTATTTGCAACAAGACCCGAACCATTAATTGAATAAGTCCCAGCCCCACTGGTGGAAGATGCATTAGTGCTAAATAACAAGGTCCCTGTAGTAGCAATCGATTGATTCTGATTATTTACAAAACCAATAACTGAGCCGTTATTTACGTTCGGGAGGGTCCCTGCCACAGCAGAAACTGGCGTTGCTGTGTAAGTTAACGTTGCTGGATTAACAGTTAATGCAGTGGCATTTCCAGCGGCCTGTCCAAAGTTGTAATTTCCATCATTTGCAGCCAATCCAGAGCCATAAATTGGATAACTACCTACATTACTTAAATTCGTAGCAGTCGTACTAAACAGCAATCCACCAGAAGTGGCATTGGCTTGGTTTTCACCAGCTACAAAGCCTGTGACCGACCCAGCATTCACACTAGGTATGCTGCCGTAGGTGCTGCTAGCTGGGGCAGCAGTATAAGTTAAGGTGGCCGGTGTAATCACGCCATTTGAACCACTAAAGTTAGTACCCCCAGCCAGATAGTAGTTATTACTATCTACGCCACTCAGAGCTAAGTTAGAAACGCTGTAATTAATATTTGAGCCTACGTTTTTCTGAGCAAAAGCACCTGAACCGCCAGCAGTCACTTGGTCACCAGAAATTACTGGTGAGAGTGAAATTGACAGGCCATTCATGGTTGTCGTGCCATCGTAAACCTTGGATACGCTTGACGCACTAGCTGTGACTGCTTGTTGGCCTACAGACAAACTGCCGGTATAGACACCTGCTCCAATAAGATTAATTGTGCCGCTCTGAATCAAGTTCCCACCAGAAATCTGATAAGAGCCAAAACTGAGGTTATTACTAGAACTCATCACTGCATTAGCCGGGGAAAGTGTAAACGTTACATTTCCACCGCGATTATCGTTATATGTGTAGGTGTTACCAACACTACTTACATAATTTAGATTTACAACGCCCGTGCCGTTTAAATAGTACTGAACAGAACTCGGGGTTAGGCTCACATTATTTCCGTAAGTAATTGCATGACTTCCGGCTTGCACCACTAATGTATCTGCTGGAGCAATTGTGTATGTGCCAGTCACATAAGAAATACTGTAATTGTTTGCACTAAAACCTGACGGCGTCAGAGTGTAAGTACCAGCGCCTGAACTGATATTTGCGCTATTTGCAACAGAGCCTGCTATGACACCAGAATTACCTGCTGTCTGCCCCTGAACAAAGCCAGAATAACTCACGGTATAGCTGCTAGGTAGGCCCTGGCCAATGAATGTTGCTACATTATCGGCCGTTACCGTCAATGGTGCCTTGGTAATATTTGCGGATAGACCCGTAGGCTGCGACAACGTATAGTTGCCAGCAGCAGAGCCGCTCAAAGTATTGCCTAGTACGGTTACAGGGATACTATTGCCTACATCTGCACTCGCAAAGCTTCCATATGCAGCAGCGGCATTCAGCTCAACGGGATCTGAACCCACAACACCAACCAAGGCAGCATTATTAGAGTTAAGCAAGGCATCGGTTGTACTGTCATATGTTTTATTACTTGCAGTCTGACCAGAAATGAGAAGGGGCTTAGGACTAATTACTAAATTTGCATTGGTAATTGTTGGAGTGTTGTAGTTTCCTAGTGCAGTACCGCTCACTTGCAAATTGGAGGTGTAGGTCCCTGCATTAGTACCTGTTGCCAAACCAGTCACGGTGATGGCATCAGCACCCAGCAAGGTAGTTGTATAAGTGCCCGTATAAGCATTGCCGTTATAGACATTCCCAGAGATACTTGGTGTAGCTGTCACACTTAAATTCGCTTTAACAACTACATTAGTTGACGGAGTGTATGTGAATAAATAATTGCTCGCTGTACCAGTTGAAAGCACAGCTGCACTCGGCGTAGAAATAAAGGTGCCGGCTTGAGCTATGCCACTAACTAGATTTCCACCAACAGTAGTGCGCTGAGTAACCGATCCAACAGCATCAGAACCTGCCAGTGCCGTAGTTGTAAAGCTAGCAGAGCCAACAAGATCGGCATAAGTCGATACGCCGTCATATGTAGTGCTGCTAGTGTTATTAGTGATGGTTACGGATTTTTTGTTGACCGTTAAATTAGCAGGCCTATAAGTGATTGCATAATTAGTAGAGTTAAAGCCGCCGGTACCTGTTGCATCACTTGCTACGATCCCACTGGTGTATGTGCCAGCATTCGTTGTATCGCCTACGGTATCACTTCCCTGATATTTAAGCGTTACAGAGCTAATCGTTTCGCCTATATTTAATCCGCCACTGGTAATGCTATAGGCGGTTGTCCCTAAACTTAAAGCAGTTCCATAAGTTGTACTGCGGGCATTAGCAGTAAGCGTAATTGGCTTAGGATTTACTGTGAAATTGACGCTATTTGAAGCAGGGTTATAAATATAATTCGTGGAAGTCAAACCCGTACTGTAGGTTAAGTCATAGCTTGCCGCACCAGAACTTGAAGTAGGCGCGTTTGTAATTACTGCAGTTCCAGATAATCCAACTAAAGCAGCTGGGCTACTAATTGAGCTTCCGCTACCAGCAGCATTGGTATTAAAAGTGTAGTTAATGGATGGTGTGCTGCCATAGGTACTACTCTGACCAGAACCGATGATCACATAAGCATTGGCTTTATCTATAGTTGCACTAACAGTACCTCCAGTTAGGGTGTAGTTTCCATCGAGCAAAGTTAGATTACTGCTAGTAAAACTGCTGTAGGTTGCAGCATTTGCACTATTAGTTAGCGCGGTTCTTCCAGGAGTAATGGTTGGATATGAATCACCGTTATACAAGGTACCACTAAGCGTATAGGTATTAGTGGAGGAAAAGCTAGAAAATCCATCGTAAGTTTTGCTAATCGTTAAATTCAGAATTGCAGGATTCACAACGAAATTCACTGTCCCTGTAGCACGACTAAATGTATAGTTAGTCGAACTCAAACCACTGGTGTAATAAAGGCCATAGGTTCCTGAATTTGAAGTCGCGGTAACACTATTAAAACCATTAAAGGTAATGACTGCCGTACCAGTGGTCGCAGTCGTAATAGCACTACCCGTACCCGCAGCATTGGCATTAAAGGTGTAAGTAATCGTTGGTGTGCTGCCATAGGTACTACTCTGACCAGAACCGATAATCACATAGGCATTGGCTTTGTTGATTGTTAGGCCGGCATTGGTGTAACTAATGTTGTAGTTACTTGCAGTAGTGCCACTGCCTGCTGTTGCCTGGAGGTTATCAGCATAAGGTGTGGCACTAGCATTCGTACCGGAGCCATAACCAGAGAGCGTGAAGCTTTGGCTACCGATACCAGTAGCAATCGTATTGCCGGTGATAGTCGCCGCACTACCATTCACAGTCGCAGTAGCACCACTATTCGTTTGTGCTGAACCGTTATAGGCCACACTGTTATTAGCACCAGTGACTACTAAAGACACTGGATTAACAATATAGTTCACGGCGCTTGCTGCTGGATTAAAGCTGTAGTTTGTTGAGTTCAGACCGCTTGCATAAGTCAGGCTATAGGTTGCGGCATCTGAGGTGGCACTTGGCGCATTGGTAATGACTGCCGTACCAGTGGTCGCAGTCGTAATAGCACTACCCGTACCCGCAGCATTGGCATTAAAGGTGTAAGTAATCGTTGGTGTGCTGCCATAGGTACTACTCTGACCAGAACCGATGATCACATAGGCATTGGCTTTGTTGATTGTTAGGCCGGCATTGGTGTAACTAATGTTGTAGTTACTTGCAGTAGTGCCACTGCCTGCTGTTGCCTGGAGGTTATCAGCATAAGGTGTGGCACTAGCATTCGTACCGGAGCCATAACCAGAGAGCGTGAAGCTTTGGCTACCGATACCAGTAGCAATCGTATTGCCGGTGATAGTCGCCGCACTACCATTCACAGTCGCAGTAGCACCACTATTCGTTTGTGCTGAACCGTTATAGGCCACACTGTTATTAGCACCAGTGACTACTAAAGACACTGGATTAACAATATAGTTCACGGCGCTTGCTGCTGGATTAAAGCTGTAGTTTGTTGAGTTCAGACCGCTTGCATAAGTCAGGCTATAGGTTGCGGCATCTGAGGTGGCACTTGGCGCATTGGTAATGACTGCCGTACCAGTGGTCGCAGTCGTAATAGCACTACCCGTACCCGCAGCATTGGCATTAAAGGTGTAAGTAATCGTTGGTGTGCTGCCATAGGTACTACTCTGACCAGAACCGATGATCACATAGGCATTGGCTTTGTTGATTGTTGCTGAATTTGTAGCTGCATTGTAGCCACTAACTAAACTATAGTTTGAAGCAGTACCGCTAGAGAGGGTAAATGAAACAAAATAATTACTTCCGTTATCTGAGACTTGTGCACTATTTGCCGTAGCAGTAGCTAATACATCACCCACATTTAAACCCGAAACAACTAAATCCGGTCCGGCGGCAAATGTTTTATTGCCATCGTAAGTTTTGCTACCTACAATCCCCAACACAATAGTTGCCGGATCAACAGTCAAAATGCCTGTATTTGCATAGCTGAATCCATACCCAGTATTTGCAGAGGCCCCAGATGCAGTAATTGCATATGTGCCAACAGAGGCGCCAGAACTAGAGCCGGTAGAAGAGATAGTTGGCAATGTAGCAAAAATATCCGAGCTGGTAACAGCTAGATATACATTGCCATAAGTTGCTGGGTTAGTTTGATACGCTCCACCTAAGCTGTAATTTGTACTTAAATCAACCGTATTCCCGTATGTCTTTTGAGCGTCTGTAGTTGTAATTGTTGGGCTATCACCAAATACATATCTATTCCCAGCCCCAATGACTGCTGGGGGCGCTGATAGGTATGTTGAACCCCAATACGCCTTATTACCACTTACCAATCCACCAAATGTGTCTGAAGCAGGAGTTGCACTATAAACAACCCAACGATCTGTCGCTCCCGCATCAGTCGTTACCAGTGCACTAGATCCAGCGTTATTAATAAAATTACCAAGTGCAGCAATAACCAAGTTACCTGAAGCTTGGCTATCCGAAATTGATGCACCTGAGTTAATCGTAATATTGCCACCAGACACTAATGCCACAGAATCGGTGAATGTTGCCGTGCCTGAAACGTCAATGTTACCCGCAGTGGAGCTTCCTATAGTGATATTGGTAAATCCATCTGCAAATTTACGAGTACCTCCAACGCCATTAAAGAGATAAACAGGTAAATTTAAAGTCGAACCAGTTGAACCCAGGGATATTGTTCCGCCAGTTGTATATGGCTCAATAATGACGTTACCGCCGCCAGTACCAAGTAAGTAGGTACTAGTAAATAAAGGGTCTGCTGTTGAGGTAGTCGCAGAATCATATTTAATATCTAAGGTCGATCCATTAAGAATGGTCGTTGAACCCGAGTAACCATTAACTACAGCAGATCCGGAGAATATAACCGTACCAGCACCTGCCCCAACACTCGTATTAGTTGGGAAAGCCCCCGATGCATAACCAATTTTTATGGCGGAAGTTCCACCAGTAATTGAGCCACTAAATGTTAAGCTTGATCCAGCATATGCCCCAAAAGTTACAGCCCCAACAGTCGCCGTTGAAATTGTGACAGCACCAGTTAAGTTAGCAGAACCTTGGCTACTATAAATTAAAGCTAAGGTAGTCGATGTAGGAATACTGATTGCATTTGAAACAGTGAAGCCTGCTAAATCTAAGTTACCTCTTGAGGCCGAGGTACCATCACCAACAGAAATGGATCCAGTTCCTGCAAGCGCATCATTTACGCCAATTTTTAAAACTGGGCTTTGATGAAGGATGGTACCGCCGCCAAATGTATTGTTAGCAACCTGAATAATCACGGTTCCATTACCATCATAAAGGGCTGTAGTTTGTGTACCGATATTTAACACACTCGTGAGAGTACCCAGGATCGGCAAAGTATCGACGATCAACGTTGCACCTGATTTTGGACTTAAATATCCATTAGCACCGCCAAGAGTAATACCACCAGTTATTCTGGAGGTACTGCCTGTATTTGTATTGGTAATAAAGCCAGTACCTGCAAGCGTGATTGGCTTAGCAATATCATATCCATTTAAGTCAAATACAACGGTAGCGGAACTAATTGAAACGCTAGGACTATTTCCGAGTGCATTAGCGTTTGCGAGCTTAAGTCGCCCCGAGACAATAGTTGTAGCGCCACTATAAGTATTGGCATTTGAAAGGATTACACCATCACCCAAACTATTCGTCCCAGTGATATCAATAGATTGATTAGCTCCTGAAATTACCCCACTAAAATTTACATAGCAGCCATTTGAGTTAGCACCTCCCGATAAAACCAACTTCTTATTGAGAATAATATTGCCACTAAAGGTCGCAGTCGTTGCCCCGCTAATTCCTATAGTCGCAGAACCAGTACTACCGGCTTGAACAGTGATATCACGAGCAATATTGATACCGCCCGTTGCATATAAATTAGTGAAAGCTGTGCCGGAAGATCCTCCTAAAAGTATTTGGCCTATTGAACTACCAAATGCATTTGAAGTGCTAACTGTAAAAGTTCCAAATGAAACAGTACTTACACCAGTGTAAGTGTTAGAACTATCAATATTTATTGGTGATGAATAGGAGGTGCCTCCAATTATTCCGTTATAGGAAACGCCATAAGCACCGCTGATAACTGATAACGACTTTAGAGTTAAACCACTACCACCAGTCATTGCTATTTGAGAATCAGCCGTAAGTGTTATTGGCGCATTCATTACATATAACACACCACCAGTTGTTCCGCCGGTAAGTGTTCCCCCATTCAGAGTAATTGCTTTTGTAAATGGCGATGAGGTTATAGCTGTATCAGGAAGCCTCAAAAAAGCACCGCTATCAACCCGCACTAAACTCGCATTAGTTAATGAGGATAGGCCTGGCACTAGAGTACCCGAAGAAATAATCGCCGTACCTGTGAAGGTATTAGCACCACTTAAAACCCAAGCGCCAGTGCCAGTGCCATTTTTTACGATTGATAAAGTACCGCCACTTGGATCTACCAATACTGGAGTTAAAGATGCTGAGTACATCGTGGATCCAGTTAAGGTCAATATCGGAGATGTACCTAAAACTACCAAGCTACCGGAATTGCCAAAATTTAAACCTGAACTGGAATTATCTATGGTTGCACCATTGGCACCAATCGTAAATAAACGATTTATAGTAATTTGACTTCCGGTATATTTCAGCGTACCGCCATTAATTACTAAATTCGCAGCATCGCTTGTTGATTGTCCTATGCCGCTCGCTGTGCCGCCATTAGCCAATGAAGATGCGGAGAGAGTACCGGCATTGATAGTCGTGGCACCAGTGTAGGTATTGGCATTACTCAATACCAAGATGCCACTACCTTCTTTAGTAAATCCGCTACCAGTACCTGAAATCACTCCTGACAGAGTTAACTGTGTGCCCGCTACTGAGAAAGTATTGTTGGTCGCACCTAAAGTGATTGTGCCGCTTAAGGAACTTGTGCCAGTTGAGGTGGCTAAGGTACCACCGTTAATAGTGATTGCTTCTGTGAGAACAGCTACGTTCTGAAGATCAAGAGTTGCACCACTAGCAATCGTGGTACCGGCAGCAGTAGTACCAAGACCTGTGGCATTGGTGATAGCTAGCGTACCGGCATTGATAGTTGTATCTCCAGTGTAGGTATTAGTATTACTCAATATCAAGATGCCGCTACCTTCTTTAGTAATTCCTCTGCTTGCCCCTGAAATCACTCCAGAAAGAGTTAACTGTGTGCCCGTTACTGAGAAGGTATTGCTGGTTGCACCTAAAGTGATTGTGCCGCTTAAG